>DATFHN010000170.1:0-56273 GCA_035248365.1 Pseudonocardiaceae bacterium
GCCCTGGATGATCCGGTGGTCGTAGGTGGAGGTCAGCGTGATGATCTTGCTGACGCCCATCTCGGAGAGGGTGTGCTCGCTGGCGCCCTGGAAGTGCGCCGGGTACTCCATCGCGCCGACGCCGACGATCGTGCCCTGGCCAGCGGTCAGTCGAGGGACCGAGTGGTTGGTGCCGATGGTGCCGGGGTTGGTCAGCGAGATGGTGGTGCCGGTGAAGTCCTCAGTGGTCAGTCCGCCGCTGCGAGCCTTGCGGATGATGTCCTCGTAGGCCTGCCAGAACTGCGTGAAGTTCATGTTCTCGCAGTTCTTGATGGACGCGACCACCAGCGTGCGGGCGCCGTCCTTGCCGGGCAGGTCGATGGCCAGCCCGAAGTTGACGTGCTCGGGCGTGACGATGTTCGGCTTGCCGTCCACCTCGGCGTAGTGCCGGTTCATGTTCGGGTAGGCCTGCAGGGCCTTGACCACCGCGTAGCCGATGACGTGGGTGAAGGAGACCTTGCCGCCCCGGGTCCGCTTCAGGTGGTTGTTGATCACGATCCGGTTGTCGGCGAGCAGCTTGGCCGGGACCGCGCGCACGGAGGTCGCGGTCGGGACCGTCAGCGACTGCTCCATGTTCTTGGCGATCGCCGCCGCGGCGCCGCGGATGACCTTGCTGGTGTCCCCGGCGGCCGGCTGCACCGGCGCGGCCTTGGCGGCCTGCTGCGGGGAGGGCTTGCCGGTGCTCGGCAGGGTCGGGCCGGACGGGGCGCGCAGCGGTGCCGAGGACGTGGTCGCGCTGCTGCCGTTGGTCGGTGCCGAAGCCGGAGTCGGCGGCGTCGTGGTGGTGATGGTCGGGGCTGCGGGCTTGCTGGGTGCGCCATTGGTACCCGGGCTGGTCGCTAGCGCGGTGGTCGCCGTCGTGGTGGTCGTGGTCGGGCCACCGACGGTGCTGGCCCCTTCGGTTGCCGCGCTGCCGGTCGGCTGCGCGACGTTGTCACCGACGCCCGCCGCACGCTCGGTCGGCTTGTAGTCGGCGAAAAAGTCGTGCCACGCTGGGTCTACGGACGAGGGGTCGTTGAGGAACTGCTCGTACATCTCTTCGACTAGCCACTCGTTTGGCCCGAATTGTGGCGCGGGACTGCTGGACACGGTTGACGCTCGCCTCTATCTGTTCTCGACTCGAACCTGGCCCGGGATCGGTTTTTTCACCGTCAACCAGGCTAGTCCTCTCACAGGCGTGATTCACAACAGACCAAAGACTGGCAACGAGCGTTCTGTCACAGGATCGATTTCCGAATCGATCCTGTGCCGCTGTGCAGGGTGGATGGTCCGATTGTGTCAACTGTCAGTCTGCCGAGCCGACGGTGTCCGCGTGATCCATTGATGAGTAACGCCACAGTTGGGCGTAGTGGCCGTCGGCCGCGAGCAGTTCGTCGTGGCTGCCGTCCTCAACGATCCGGCCGTTGTCGAGGACCACGATCCGGTCCGCGCGCGCGGCGGTGGCCAGGCGGTGCGCGACCACGAACGTGGTGCGGGCGCGGGTCATCCGCTCGCTCGCGGACAGCACCGCCGACTCGGTCGCCGGGTCGAGCGCGGCGGTCGCCTCGTCGAGCAGGACAAGATCGGGTTCGACGAGTTCGGCCCTGGCCAGCGCGACGAGTTGCCGCTGACCGGCAGACAGGCCCTGGCCGCGTTCGCCGAGCGCGTGGTGGAAACCGCCGTGCAACGTGGCCACCATCGGCAGCGCGCCGACCTCGCGCACCGCGTGTTCCACGGTCTGGTCGGAGGATTCCGGCCTGCCGTAGCGGACGTTGTCGGCGACGTCGCCGGCGAACAGGTGCGCCTCCTGCGGGACGACGCCCAGCCGCTGCCGGAATTTCGGCAGGTCGTAGCGGCGCACGTCGACCCCGTCGACGAGGACCCGGCCGCCGGTGGCGTCGTAGAACCGGGCCAGCAGTTTGACCAGAGTGGACTTGCCCGCGCCGGTCTCGCCGACCAGCGCAACGGTCTGGCCAGCGGGAACGCGCAGGTTGATCCGGTCGAGGGCGGGCTTGGCGGCGCCGGTGTAGGAGAAGCTGACCTCGCGCAGTTCGACCTCGCCACGCAGGCGCGGCGGGGGCAGCACCGGATGCTCGGACTGCGGCACGGTGGTGCGGGTGCGCAGCAGGTCACCGATGCGCTGCAGGCCGACCCGGGCCTGCTGGTAGCCGTCGAACACCTGGGACAACTGCTGCACCGGCGCGAAGAATTGGCTGAGATAGAGCAGGAACGCGACCAGCACGCCGGTGGTCACCTTGCCCTCGGCGACCCAGATCGCGCCGACGCCGAGCACGATCGCCTGCGCCGTCTCGGACAGGAACGTGATGCCGGGGAAGTAGATCGCGATGTAGCGCTGCGCGCGCAGCCGCGAACGCCGGTACGCGTCGGACAGTCGCTCGAAGGTGGCGGCGGTGCGGGCCTCCTGGGAATTCGCCTGGGCTACCCGTAGTCCGGACACGTTCTCCTGCAGGTCGGCGTTGACCGCGCTGACCTTCTCCCGGGCGTCCGCGTAGGCGGCCGAGGACACGCGGCGGAAGAAGAACGTGGCCACGATCAACAGCGGCAGCGCGGACAACGCGAACAGGGCCAGCCGCACGTCGATCACGATCATGGCCACGGTCATGCCGATGATCGTCAGCAGGCTGACCACCGTGGTGATCAGACCGGTCTGCAGGAACGTGGACAGCGCGTCCACGTCCGTTGTCATCCTGGTCATGATCCGGCCACCGAGTTCGCGCTCGTAATAGTCCAGGCCGAGTCGTTGCAGGTGGGCGTAGCTGCGCACGCGCAGCATGAACAACACGTTCTCACCGGCCCGGGTGGCGATCAGGGTTTGCAGGGCCAGCGCGACCCAGTCGACCAGCACGACACCGAGCGCGATGATCGAGGAAATCCAGATCACGTTGGCGATGTGCGCGGACACGCCGTCGTCGAGGCCGTTGCGGACCAGGATCGGCAGCGCCACTCCGGCCAGCGCGTCCAGCGAGACCATGATCAATGCGATGAACAGCGGCCAGCGCACCGGCCGCAGCAACGTGGCCAGCCGGAACTTCGGATCGGGCGCGGTGATGTCGACGCCGGGCAGGTTCGGCGCGTCGGTCGCGGGCGGCAGCGCCTGCACCGCGGCCATCAGTTCGGGCGTCGGCGGGATCGCGTCCGCGCCCGGCCACGGGTTGGCGCCGGCCCGGGCCAGGGCCTTGGCGCTGCCGACGCTGATGTCCTCCGGTTCCGGTTCCGGCCACAGCTCCGGCGTGATGCCGTCCGGGCCCGGCTCGAAGTCGCGGGCGGTCGAGGTCATCTCGTCGATGGCCTCGCCGGGCCCGGCCAGCAACGCGCGGAACAGGGGGCTCCGTTCGGCCAGTTCGGCCTCGGTGCCGACGTCGACGACCTTGCCCGCGTCCAGCACGGCGATCCGGTCGGCGAGGGCGAGGGTGGAGCGGCGATGCGCGATGATCAACGTGGTCCGGTCGGCGGTGACCGAGCGCAGGGTCTGCTGGATCGCGGCCTCGGTGACCGCGTCAACAGCGGACGTGGCGTCGTCGAGCACGAGCACGCGCGGGTCGGACAGCAGCGCCCGCGCCAGCGCGACCCGCTGCCGCTGCCCACCGGAGAGGGTCAGGCCGCGTTCGCCGACCAGGGTGTCGTAGCCGTCGGGCAGCGCGTTGATGAAGGTGTCCGCCTCGGCGGCCCGGGCGGCGGTCCGCACCTGCTCGTCGGTGGCTTCCGGGCGGCCGTAGGCGATGTTGTCCCGGATCGAGTCGGAGAACAGGAATGCCTCCTCGAACACCACCCCGACGGTGTGGCGCAAGGAGGACAGCGTGAGATCGCGGATGTCGACCGGCCGCTCCGGTGGCCCGATCGCGATCGACCCGGACTGCACCTCGTAGAAGCGCGGCAGCAGCAGCGACACCGTGGACTTGCCCGAGCCTGAGGTGCCGATCAGCGCCAGCGTCTCGCCCGGCGACACGCGCAGCGACACCCCGTCCAGCACCGGTTCGCTGCGCGTGTAACCGAAATGCACGTCGTCGAGCACCACGGCGACCGGGCCGTCCGGGACCTCGCGGGCGTCCGGCGCGTCCACGATTTCCGGCTGCGAGTCGATCAGCTCGTACACCCGCTCGGCCGCCGCCCGCACCATCTGGCCCATGATCACCAGGCCGGACAGCATCCGGGCCGGACCGGCCAGCGTGGCGACGTAGCTGGCGAAGGCGAGGAACGTGCCGATGCTGATCTGGCCGCGCAGCGCCAGCCAGCCGCCCAGCGCCAGCACCGCGACCTGACCGAGCGACGGCAACGTGGACAGCGTCGCGTTCGGCTTCGACTGGAACCGCGCGGCGCGCAGCCGCTCCGCGAACAGCCGCCGCGCCGCCCGCTCCAGCCTGCCGATCTCGCGCGACTCCTGGCCGAAGCCCTTCACCACGCGCACGCCGGTCACCGTCTCCTCGACGTGCTGCGCGATGTCGGCGGCGCGCTGCTGCGCGGACCAGGTCGCCGGGAACAGCTTGCGCCGGGAGCGGGCCGCGACGATGCCCAGCGCGGGCACGACGACCAGCGCGATCAAGGTCAGCAGCGGGGAGAGCCACAGCATGGCCACCAGCGACACCGCGACCAGCACGATCATCCCGAACGAGATCGGCACCATGGACAGCAGGCCCTGCACCAGTTGCAGGTCCGAGTTGGCTCGCGACACCACCTGCCCGGTGCGCAGTTCGTCCTGTTTGCCGCCATCCAGCCGCTGTACCGAGGAGAAGACGTCCTGGCGCAGATCGTGCTGCACGCCCAGCGCCAGCTTGCCGGCCAGGTAGCGGCGCAGGTACGCGGCGCCGAACCGGATCGCGGCCAGCACCACCAGGATCGTGATCAACAGGCCGATCTCGCTGGTCTGACCGGCAACCGCGTCATTGACCCCCACCCGGGTGATCAGCGGCCCGACCGCCTCCAGGCCGGTGCCGAGAACCGACGAGACGATGACCACCACGACCAGGCCTGGGTTGCGCCAGGAGATCTCGAAAAGTCGACGGATCCATCCGGCTGGTTCGGGGGTGGCGGATTTGGGCACGCCTTCCAGCCTAGGCTCGCCCACCGACGCTTTCTAATGAATTGTTTACCGAGCTAAGTAATCTGTGTCGCAGTTCAGGTGATGTTGCGCTTGCGGCTGACCAGCCAGCCGAGCCCGCAGAACAGGGCCGTGTAGCCGATGAAGGTCAGGCCGGTCAGCCACCACTGCGGCAGCTGGGCCGAGCTGAGGATGTTCCTGATCTGGTCGATGCTCGGCGCGTCCGGCGGCAGCTTGAGCTGGTCGATGAACATCTGCGTGGCCAGGCTGGTTATCGAGTCGGTGGCCGACTTGACCGGCAGGAAGTTGCTGATCTGCGGCGCCCGGACGGCCAGGAAGAACGCGGAGAGCAGGGCCTCGCCGAGCACGCCGTAGAGCGGCAGGGTCAGCACCACCGCGATCGGGTTGCTGAGGAACCCGCCGAGGCCGACGCCGAGCACCGCCCACAACGCGATGATCACCGTGCCGATCAACGAGATCAGCAGCCAGTCGCCCGCGTTCGGGAAGGTGTTGCTGTCACCGGGAATGACGACGCCCAGCGTCGCGCTGGCCAGCGTGACGACGCCGTAGCCGAGCCCGAACAGGCCGTAAACCAGCAGCTTGGCGCCGAAGACGCCCTCGCGCGAGCCGGTCAGGTAGGTGGTGGTGATGCTGCGGTGCCGGTACTCGGTCGCCATGCTCAGCGCGCCGAAGATCGACGCGAAGATGCTGGTGAACCCGAAGGATTCGCTCAGGCTCACGTAGGCCAGCGGCACGTGCACGTCGCTCTCGGCGACGCTCTGGGTCACCGACGCACCGATGGTCACGAACAGGTTGACCAGCAGCGCGACGACCGCGGACGGGATCAGCAGCGCCCACCACAGTTTGGTGGACAGCACTTTGCGGAACTCGGCCTTGATCAGGTTGGCGGTCATCAGGCGTTGCCTCCTGGGCCGTGTTCCTGGCTCTCTGGGTTCGGCGTCACCTCGGGAGGTGGGGGCGCGGCAGGCATGTCCAGCGGTGCGGGCGGCTGGATCAGCTGCTGGTGCTCGGTCGGCGATTCCGCCGCGAGCGCAGGCTCGTCGTCCGAGGATTCCGCCGCCGAGGCAGCCTGGGGTTGCGGAGCTGGGGGTTCGGCCGCCGGGGATTCGGTTGCCGCGGGTTCGGCTGCCTGGGATTCCGCTGCCGGGGGTTCCGCAGCTGGGGCCTCAGTTGCTGGGGCCTTGGTTGCTGGGGGCTGGGTTGCCGGGGGCGCGGGCTGCTCCTCGACCGGGACCGCGTCGAGAATCGGGCCCTGCTCGTGAACGGGCTCGTGGGGCGGCTCAGTGTGCGGGGGCTGGGCCTGGGCCGACCACGGGTCCGGCTGCGGCGGCAGCTGGGCGACCGGCTCGCCGAACTGCGGCGGATTTCCGGCCACCGGCTGATACCCCTGCTGCTGATACCCCTGCTGCTGATACCCCTGAGGCTGGTAGCCCTGAGGCTGGTAGCCCTGAGGCTGGTAGCCCTGCGGCTGGTAGCCCTGCTGCGGCTGGTAACCCTGCTGCGGCTGGTAGCCGACGGGCTGCTGCTGGCCGTACCCATATCCGGTCGGCGTGTACTGGCCCTGGGTGAGCGCGAAGTACAGCTGCTCCAGGTTCGGCGTCTCGGTCCTCAGGTCGTACAGCGACACCCCGGCCCGCAACGCGATGTCCGCGATCTGCTCGGACACCACCCCGCCGATGATCAGCCAACCGTCCTGAGTGGACTCGACGTTGTAGATGCCCGCTTCCCGCATGGCGCCGATGAGCTTGCCCGGGTCCGACGGCCGGGCCAGCACCTTGTTCTGCTGGGTGCGCCGCAGGTCGTCGAGCGAGCCGTTGTAGACGGTCATGCCGCGGCTGATGATGATCAGCTGGTCCACCGTCTGCTCGACCTCGGCCAGGCCGTGCGACGACACCAGCACGGTCCGGCCGGTCTGCGCGAACGCGCGCAGGAACGTGCGCAGCCAGGCGACGCCCTCCGGGTCGAGGCCGTTGGCCGGCTCGTCGAGCACCAGGATCTGCGGGTCGCCGAGCAGCGCGGTGGCCAGGGCGAGGCGCTGGCGCATCCCGAGGGAGAAGCCGCCCGGCATCCGGTTGGCCGCCGCGCCGAGACCAACGAGGTGCAGCACGGTGTCGGCCCTGGTGTCCGGCACGCCGATCGCGGCCGCGTAGACGCGCAGGTGGTTGCGGGCGCTGCGCCGGGGGTGGAAACCCTGTGCTTCCAGGACCGCGCCCACCACCCGGCCGGGGTCGCTGAGTTGGCTGAAGGGCACGCCGTTGATCAGCGAGCCGCCTTCGGTGGGCGCGATCAGCCCGAGCGCCGCCCGCAAGGTGGTGGTCTTGCCCGCACCGTTGGGCCCGAGGAACCCGGTGACCGTGCCCGGCTCGACCACGAAGCTCATGTTGCTGACCGCGGTGACCGCGCCGAACTGTTTGGTCAGGCTCTGCACGACAATACGGCCGCTGCCGTCATGCACAGGTCCTCCCCGGTGGTAGCCGACGCCCGCCCGCGAACCGGGCGATCATGCGGCCATCCTGCCTTATCGGGAGGTGCGGTCGCGGGCGGATCGCGCAATTCGGCGCAACCGGCCCAGCAGGTGACCGAGTCGTCGCAACGGGTGGCGCCGGGCCAGCGGCAGGCGAACCGGGAGGGTGTCGCCGAGCAGGTGCTGATGCGCCATCAGCCACACCGGGCACGGCCACCGCCGCCGGTGCCGCACCCAGCCGGGGCATGCGCGGCAGCGGCCGTCCTCGCCCGAGCTGTGCACGGTCAGCAGCAGGCGCCAGCCATCGGCCAGCCGGGACAGTTCGCTGCGAGCCAGCGGAAGATGCGCGGCGAGGTCGGTGTCGTCTTCGGCGATCCGTTCCAAGGCGCTCAACCGGAGCAGGACCGCTTGCCGCAGCGATTCGTCCACGTCGCTCATGGGCTCAGCCCGCGACCGGGACCGGCCATCCGCTGTTGGCCGCCGCGCCCGCGAGGGCCTCGTCGAGATCACGGATCTGCTGGACCGACAGCACCGCCGACTCGCCGGGCGGGGCGACCACCACCACCTCGTCGCGCCGCACCAGAACGGTCATCGCGCGATACCGGCCGAACGGATCACTACACTCAACCAACCACTGGGAATTGCCCACGTCGGTGTATCGGAAGTCCGGATATCGGGCCGTACCGGTAGCCAAGCAATTTCACCCGGATGCCCATCTGGCCACTCGATCGGGTGGTTGAGGGTCGCGGCTTCGCTGCCATTCAGTGGACTCGATGTCAGCCCGGTTCCGGGCAGTGCCTAAGCTAGACAGTGGCGACCCGCTCCCAGTGACCCCCAGGCTGGTTGAGCGGGTCGCCCCTATTGCGGGTTCTTCTCCCTCGTTACTTGTTGCTCATTTGAGCGCGCTTTGGCTCAAGTTAAATAGGTAATTTACTTGACGAGTATCTTAGTGAGAGAGTTAGATGGGTGGCAAGACACTGAAGAGACGCTGGGGGTTGTCGTTGTGCGGGTCATGATCACCACCTCGCCCGGGATCGGCCACATCTTTCCGTTGCTGCCCACCGCATGGGCGCTGCGCGCGGCCGGTCACGAGGTACTTTTCGCCACTCCGGCCAATGCGGACCGGGTCGCCAACGCGGGGCTGCCGGTCGTCGATCCGGCGCCCGGCTTCGACTTCCGCACGCTGTTCATGGGTTTTCTGGCCGACCACCCGGACATGCAGCGGGGCGGCCTTGAGCTGGTGAGCAAGCTGTTCGCGGCGGTCAGCGCGCCCTCCGTCGACGAGGTGGTCCGGCTGGCCACCGACTGGCGACCGGACCTGATGATCCGCGGCCCGCTGGAGGGCGCGGGCGGCGTCGCGGCTTCGGTACTGGGCGTGCCGTCCGTTGTGCACGGCATCGGCCCAGGCCAGGTGGTCGGCCTGAGCAACGGCGTCGCCAACGCACTGGCACAGGCCTACGAGCGCTACGGCGCCGAGATCACCACGGACGCGCCCTTCGTGGACGTTTCCCCGCCGAGCCTGCGCGCGCCCGGCGCCACCGGCATCCCGATGCGCTACGTCCCCTTCAACGGCGGCGGCGTGCTCGACACCTGGCTGACCACCCCGCGTACCCGGCCGCGCGTCACCGTCACGCTCGGCACCGTCGTGCCGGGAACCGCCGGAATCGGCCTGCTGGAACGGATGAGCGGCGCAGCGGCCCATGTGGACGCCGAGTTCGTGTTCGCGCTGGGCGGTGCCGACGCGACCGGCCTCGGCGAACTGCCTGCCAACGTGCGGGTGGTCGGCTGGGTGCCGCTCAGCGCGCTGCTCGCGGTGTCCGATGCGGCCATCCACCACGGCGGCGCGGGCACCACGATGACCGCGCTGGCCGCCGGTGTCCCGCAACTCGTGCTGCCGCAGGGCGCCGACCAGTTCATGAACGCGGACGCGGTGGCCAGGGTCGGCTCGGGTGAGGTGGTGCGCGCGGAAGATCTGGACGTCTCCCGGCTGACGGATCTGCTGGACGACACCGTGAAGCGCACGGCGGCGGCCAAACTCGTCGACGAACTGGCCGGCCAGCCGAGCCCGGCCGAGGTGGTGCCGCAACTCATCGGTTGATCCACAATGGACAAACCTTCGGGGCGGTGATCCTGGTCACCGCCCCGAAGGGTTTTACAGCACGGCGGCCAGTTTGGCGCCGTTGTAGCTGCCCAGCCCGGTCACTTCGTCGTAGCCGGCGCCCGCCTTGTAGGCGCCGTTGTTGCCCGAGGTGATGTCGTGGATCGCGCCACTGGTGTCACCGACCTTGTACAGCGCGGGGTTCGGGTTGCCCAGCTTGGTGGCCGACTTCGCGTCGAACAGCGCGGTGAAACCGGCCCACATCGGCGCGGCACAGCTCGTCCCGCCGTAGACCTGCCAGGCACCGGCCGAGTACACGGCAAAGCCGGTGTTCGGGTCGGCGTCGGAGGAGATGTCCGGCACGGTGCGCATGCCGCCGGAGCCCTTCTGCCAGCTCGGCACCTTGAACACGGTGGAGACACCGCCGCCGGACGCGCCGCCGTCGCTGTTCCAGGCCACTTCGGACTTGTACGCGCCGCCCGAGCCGGTGCTCAGCCTGGTGCCGCCGACGCTGCTCACGTTCGGGTCGCTGCCCGGGTAGTCGACGGCGGCGGTGCCGTCGCCGCAGTCGTCCGACCCGGAGTCGCCGGAGGCCGAGTAGAAGCTGATGCCCTCGGACGCGCCCTTTTTCAGCGCCTGGTCCGTGCTGGTGATGGCGGCCGAGGAACTCGCCGTCTCGCACTCACCCCACGAGATCGAGGTGACCTGCACCTTGTCGTCGCTGGCGATCTTGTTGGCCATGTCGATCTGGCCCTGATCGCTGTTGGGCGCCTCGTAGACGTAGGTCTTCACCGAGGACGCCATGCCCTGCACGATCTCGATGTCCAGTTCGACCTCGCCCTGACCGTCGCCCGGGCTGCCGTTGTAGTTGGCGCCGTCGACCGAGACCGTGGCCGGCGCGGTCGGGCTGATGCCGAACTGCTTGTCGTAGGCGGAGATGTTCTTCTGCTGGAAGCCGTCGAACTCCCACAGCGCAACGGATTCACCGCTGCCGGTGCCCAGCGAACCGGTGTTGTACGCGGTGTGCAGCTGACTCGGCGTGAAGCCCGACACCGCCGCCGCGGCCGGCTTGTGCACCGCGTCGTTGGTGTGCACCGCGTGATCGTCGAGACCGGCGATGCCCTGCACGACCGCCGCGACCTTGGCGGGCACGGCCGGCGCCGAGTCGTTGGCGAAGTAAGTGCGGTTGTGTTGCCGGTAGGTGCCGATGGTGGTGCCGAAGGCGTGCGACATAGCGGCCGCGCTGCCGGTGGCGTCGACGACCTGGCCCTCGACGTGCGTCACCTTCAGGCCCGCGCCGGTCAGGAACGAGGTCACCGTGGCCAGATCCGACTTCGTTGCCCCGTAACGGGCGTCGAACTGCGCCGGGGTGAGGTAGTGCCGGTACGTCGGCGACGCCGGGTTGCTGACGTCGGCCAGGAACTGGTTCAGGCCCTCGGCGTTGTGCAGTTTCAGCGACACCGCGACGGACATGGGCGTGTCCGCGGCCAGGGTGGCCAGCCGGTCGCTGCCGGCCACCGCCGGGTTGACGTTGTCGGACAAGGCGACGAGCGAAGATGCCGCGTTCGCGGTTCCACCCAGCACGAGGCTGGCGAAGATCGGAACCGGAGCAACGGCTGCCGCGAGGATTCGCAGGGTTTTCTGCACGGCAACTCCAAGGCTCTCGTGGGTAGCTTGGAAATGACATTTCGGCCGATTCCGGCCGACAACCCAAAAAATTATTGGTGGTCACCGGGCGGAGTCAATCGGCACTACCGTGCGTTTCCTTAACAGTCAACAAAATGCGGACGGGCCGCCCGATTTCCGGTCGACCCGCCCGCGCGCAAGGGAAGTATTCAGTTTCTGTCTGTGTCAGAAATTCTTAGCTGAGCACGTCGGCCAACGGGGTGTCCGCGATGTCGTGCGCGACGCCGACCGGGTGGTTGGTCAGCGCGCCCAGGTGCGCGTTGAGGCCCAGCGCGAGAGCGGAGTCCGCGCGCAGCGCGCCCTGCCAGCCGTGCTCGGCGATGGCCGCCGCGTACGGCAGGGTCACGTTGGTCAGCGCGTAGGTCGAGGTCCTCGGCACCGCACCCGGCATGTTGGCCACGCAGTAGAACACCGCGTCGTGCACCGGGTAGGTGGGGTTGTCGTGGGTGGTCGGGTGCGAGTCGGCGAAGCAGCCGCCCTGGTCGATCGCGATGTCGACGAGCACGGCGCCCGGCTTCATGTCCGAGACCAGGTGGTTGTCCACCAGCTTGGGCGCCTTCGCGCCCGGCACCAGCACCGCGCCGATGACCAGGTCGGCCTCGCGCACGGCCTGACCGATCGCGTAGCTGTTCGAGGTGACCGTGCGCAGCCTGCCCTGGAACTGCTGATCCAGCTGGCGCAGCCGGTCGACGTTGGTGTCCAGCACCTCGACGTCCGCGCCCATGCCGACCGCGACCGTGGCCGCGTTCAGTCCGGCGACGCCGCCGCCGATCACGGTGACCTTGGCCGGGTGCACGCCGGGCACGCCGCCGGGCAGCACGCCGCGGCCGCCGGAGGGCTTCCTCAGCGCGTAGGCGCCGACCTGCGGGGCCAGCCGGCCGGCGACCTCGGACATCGGCGCGAGCAGCGGCAGCGCGCCGTTGCTGGTCTGCACGGTCTCGTAGGCGATCGCGGTCGTGCGCGACTTCAGCAGCGCCTCGGTCAGCGGGCGGTCAGCGGCGAGGTGCAGGTAGGTGAACAGCACCTGGCCCGCACGCAGCCGCGGGTACTCCTCGGCGATCGGCTCCTTGACCTTGAGCACCAGTTCGCCCTCGGCCCACACGTCGTCCGCGGTGGCGAGCACCTTGGCGCCCGCCGCGAGGTACTCCTCGTCCGGGATGGCCGAGCCGAGTCCGGCATTGGCCTCGACGTAGACCTCGTGGCCGCGCCTGGTCAGCTCGTGGGCACCGGCCGGGGTCAGGGCGACCCGGTATTCGTTGTTCTTGATCTCGCGGGGGACGGCGATCTTCACCGTTGAAGTCCTTCCGGCCGATGTTCACGCGGGCAGTGGTTGACAACAACGGTGCTGGCTGATCGCCCGGATGTCATCGTCCTGAGGGCACTATCACTCGACCGAGTACTTGTTCTCCCAGCACAACGGATCAGGCCCAGCGGCTGGCTACCAGCTGGACGAGCAGGGCGAGCCGCAGGTCCGGATCGTCCAGATCGACGCCGGTGAATTCGACGATTCGACGCATTCGATAGCGCAGCGTGTTCGGGTGGATACGCAGTGCTTTGCCTGCCGCGCGAGGGTCGCCGGGATGGCGCAGCCACGCGTAGAGGGTGCCCAGGTAGTCAGTGCCGTTCTCGTCGTCCTGCTCGCGCAAGACCGACAATGGCCCCAGATCGGTCACGCCTGCCGCGTTGGCCGCGTTGGCCGCGCGATGCAGCACGACCACCGCCCACGCCTGCTGGTAGTCCGCGACCCGGCCCGCGACCAGCCCGGCCCGCAACAGCCCGAGCGTCTCCTGCGCCTGCGCGCGTGAGACCGGCAGATCCGCGATGGATGCCGGCGCGCCCGCCGCGACCAACAACTGCTCGGTGTCCAATGCGGACAGTGCGGTACGCAGCGCGGCCCAGCCCGCCGGACCTGGCTCGTCCGGCACCACCGCGTAGAGCAACCGGTTCAGCTCGGCAACGGCAGGCCGGCGACCGACCCCGGCGGTCAGCCGCTCCCACAACGCCAGCCGCAACCCCTCCGCGGCCAGCTCATCCTCGGCGCCCTTGCCCACCGTGTCGATCGCGACAACGCGGTGCGGCACATCGGCGAAACCCAGCTCGGCCGCGGCCACCCGGATGCTGCCGCGCCCCTCCAGCAGCGCGCGCACCTGCTCGGTCGAATGCCGCCGCTGCGCGTTCACAGCAGCTCGTCGCCGCAACAAGTGCAGCGCCACAACGGATCCCGCGTCCGCGAACGCGGCGGCGCGCGCCTCCGGCACCCGGTCGTGCACCACCGCCCACATGGACCCGAGCAGTTCGCCGCCCATCCGGATCGGCACGATCAGCCGGGGAAGGGTGCCATCGCGTTGGGCGGGCACGAAGATCGTGGTGCGACCACGCGACAGTTCACGGAACACGCCGCGCGAGCGGAAGCGGGCCAGCACGTCGTCCGGGATGCGGCGGCCCATGATCGTCGCGACCCGCGCCGGGTCGGTCAACTCCTGCCGCGCCGAGTAGGCGAGCACCCGCGAGTTCGCGTCCTCGATCGTCACCGGCGCGTCGACCACCGCGGCCACCGCGTCGGCCAACTGGAACAGGTCACCGAGCCCGCCCTCGTCGGCATCGTCGTCCGACTCGTCCGAGGCCGCGTCGATCACCGTGCGCAGCAGCCACACCAACTGCGCCCAGCCCGTGCCCGAGCGCACCTCCACCAGCGAAACCCCGGCCTGCTTGGCCGCCGCCAGCACCGAAGCCGCGCCCGCCGACGGCGCCTTGAGCAACAACGCCGCCGCTCCGCGCTCGCCGCAGTACCGCACCAGCGGCGTCGCGTCCCGAGCCGACGAGACCGCGACCCCCAGCACCAGATCCCCGCTGGCCAACGTCGCCTTCCGCCCGGCCTCCGCGATCACCACGTCGTTCACCGCGGCCGCGCTCGGCGCCAGGTAGACCGCGCCCAGCAACGTCGGACCCATCCGATCCAGCACGCCCTGCACGCTCAACATGCGCCCATCCTCGCTCAACCCGCAGGCGCCGTCGCGTCAGCCGTCAGCGGGCTCCGGGTCCGCGACACCCGAGTCGATCAATGCGCGCTCGGCAAGACGCCTGCCGTTGACGGCGTTCTCATATGCCTTGAGCAAGCGGCTGGCGTTTGCTGGCGAGCGCAGCAGATATGCGCCTTCGCGCACGGCCGCGTCGTCATCGGTGATGAGTAGGCGTGATCAACTGCAGGCCCTCGGGTTCGACCAGGTCGATGAAGTCCTTGACGTTGTTGGTCGCGAGCGGCAGACCAGCTTCCAGGCAACAGGCCGCGATCCAGCTGTCGTTGCGCGGGAGCGTGCGTCCTCTGGCGTCAGCGGCGGCCATCATGCGTCCCCAGCGAAGGGCGGTTTTGAAGTCGTAAGGCAGAACGGGCTGGTGGTCAATCCAGCCGGTCAACTCAGCTCGTCTGCGGGCGCCCAAGTTCCGCTTCTCCGCCCAGCGGGTCAGTTCGCCCACTGTCACGAACGTCAAACATGGCTTGTAACCGAGCAGTCGCGCAGTCAAGGACTCGGGCATGCGGTCCTTGATGAGCAGCGAGGCAACGTCGGTATCAAGAACGACGAATGCCACAGATCAAGCCATGTCCGAGTGGCGGAAACGGTAGAGATCGGCGAGGAACTCGTCGAGTTCTTCGTCCGACTCGAAGACGTCAGCCGTGAGTTCGTTGACCGCGGTGATCGGCTTGGTGCCCTTGTGGCGCGCCTGCTCCTCAAGGTCCGCCAGGTAAGGGTTGGGCTCGCTGAAGTCGGCGTCACTCACGTGCGCACCTCCTCCGAACCGCTGGAACATGTGGCCTCCCCTTCATCATGACATAGCTGGCCCCAGGGAGCCGGACCAAACGGTCACTGCTCCATTCGGCCCAACGATAGAGCATGATCGGATTGGAGATCATCCGATATCGCGTTCTCGTGATATGCCTGCGCGGCCGAGTACGAGCACGAGCCACCAGGAGGCTGGCATGTTCGGACGAAGATTGTTGGCGGTCGCGGCGGCTGCGGTGGCTGTTGCCGGGTTGGGTGGGCTGGCCGTGCCGGCGAGCGCACAACCGGCCAGTCCGCCGGGGACGTTGCTGGCGGCGCAGCCGGAGACGAACTTGGATCCGGCGCTGGTGGCCTTGGGGGCGCACGAGTGGCGGGTTTGGTACACGTCACGGTCCGGGTTGAACAACCGGCCGGTGATCGTGTCGGGAATGGTGATCGAGCCGGCCGGGTCCGCGCCTGCCGGCGGGTGGCCGGTGATCGCGTGGGCGCACGGGACGACCGGGGTGGCTGACGATTGTGCGCCGTCGGCGACGTCGAACCTGGCCGGGCAGCTGGCGTTGGTGCTTCCGTTGCTCCAGCAGGGATTCCTGATCACCGCGACCGACTACGAGGGGCTGGGCACGCCCGGGCCGCATCCGTACCTGATTCCGGCCAGCGAGGGTCGCAGCGTGATCGATTCCGTGCGGGCGGCGCGGGATCTGGTTCCGGATACCGGAAAACGCTGGGCGGTGTTCGGCGCTTCGCAGGGCGGGCAGGCCGCCTGGGCGACCGCTGAACTGGCTAGCACGTGGGGGCGAGGGCTTGATTTCCTCGGGGCCGCCGCTGCCGCACCTGCCGCGGACATCGCACCGGTGACGAGCCTGGTGCCGAACGGGCTGAGTCAGTCCGACCTCGGCCTCTACCCGCTGGTCCTTTACGGTCTGAAGCTGCAACACCCGAACCTGCGCTACTCGGACTACCTGTCCGGCGCGGCCCTGGCCGAAACTCCTTTGATTCCAGTCACCTGCGCAACCGAGCAGGTGTTTGCGAGTCTGCCTGCCGCCGACTTCACGCCGCGCTCAGCGGCCGCTCTGCGACTGGTCCACCGCTATCTCGAACAGAACGCGCTGCCGCAGCGCCGGGCCAGTGCGCCATTGTTCGTCGCCCAGGGAACCGCGGACAACATCGTGCTGCCCGCCTGGAACGACGCTGCCGTGCGCGATGCGTGCCGGATCGGCGACACCGTGCAATACGCGAAGTACGCGGGTGCCGGGCATCCCGCGCTGCCGGCGGCCGAGGCGGACGTGGTGACCTGGTTGGACGGCAGGTTCGCCGGGGCGCCCGTACCGGACAATTGCCCGCGCCGCTGACATTTGGCTCGCCCTCAAACGAGTGAACGTGGACGGCATGGAGGGAACTCACACCAATCCCTCAGATTTGTCTCAGGTTCAAGTGGTGTGCTTGTCGGTACGGGGTGCCCGGCTTCCTGGAGCGGTTACGCTTTGAGATGCCTTGGCAGGGATCAGGATGTGTACGACGACCATCAACCCCCCAGATGGTCAGGTCGCTCCGGGTACCCCGTCCAACTTCTCGCTCGCGCCGCTGGATCGCGTGATGACCTTGGTACGCACCAGGTCCGCGATCCCGGCCAGCAGCGCGACGCCGACCAGCACGACCGATCCCCACAGTGCCTCCGCCGCCGACGTGTGGAAGTCACCGCGCGTGCTGGTGAGCGCACTGAAGAACAGGGAACCGGCGACCGCGGTACCCATGGCTGAACCGATCCGCTGACCGGTCTGCAACACGGCCGCGGCGGTCCCGCCCTCGGCGGGTGGCACGTCGTTGAGGGTCAACGTCTGGTTCGGCGAGATCACGATGCCGCTGCCGATCCCGGCGACCAGCAACGGAATCGAGTTGAGCAGGCCCGCGTGCGCGCCGGTGTAGTAGGCGACCAGGAACGCGGTCCCGGCCAGCCCGATCGCGACCGCGACCAAGCCGAGGACGATCATGGCCCGGCCGAACCGGAACACGTAGCGACCGGTCATGCCCGCCGAGACGGCCGAGCCGATGGCGAAGGACAGCATGGCGGCACCGGCGTCGAGCGGCGAGAAACCCAGACCGCGCTGGTAGAACAAGGTCATCACGAAGAAGATGCCGGTGAACCCGGCGAAGTAGAGCAGGCCGATGCTGGTGCCGATCGCGTAACCGTAGTTGCGCATCAGCTTCAGGTTGACCAGTGGCGGTTTGCCGCGCCGGCTGAAGCGCACCTCCCACCCGACGAACCCGACGAGCAGCGCGACGCCCAGCGCCAGCAGCCACCAGTGGGCGTTGCCCGCGCCCTGTTCGGCTTCGATCAGCGGATACATCACGCCGACGATGCCCAGGCCGAGCAGGACCGCGCCGACCAGGTCGAGGCTTTGCCTGGCGCCGGACGGTTTGTCGGTGGGCAGCAGTCGCCAGCCGCCGATGATCGCGGCGATGCCGATCGGCAGGTTGACGTAGAACACCCAGCGCCAGCCGTCCTGCACTCCGGCGACCTGCAACAGCAACCCGCCCGCCAGTGGGCCGACCGCGGTGGAGATGCCGACGACGGCGCCGTAGAAACCGAACGCGCGGCCCCGTTCCCTGCCCCGGAACAGGAACTGCATCATGCCGACGACCTGCGGGTTGAGCAGGCCGCAGGCCATGCCCTGCAACAGTCGCGCGACGACCAGCAGGGTCGCGGTGGGCGCGACGCCGCACAGCGCGCTGGTCGCGGTGAACAGGCCGACGCCGAGCAGGAACATCCACTTGCGGCCGTGCTGGTCGCCGAGCCGGCCGGAGGGCACGAGCACCAGGCCGAAGGTCAGCGCGTAGCCGGACACCACCCAGGACAGATCGGCCGACGAGGCATGCAACCCGTTCTGCATGGACGGCAGCGCCACGTTGACGATGCTCACGTCGAGCAGGGTCATGAAACCGGCGATCAGACAGATGGCAAGGCCGCGCCAGCGCCGAGGGTCCGGCACGTAGGCCACGTCGTTCTGCACTCAACCAAACTAGGCCACGCCACTCCGATTCCATGCACCTAACCGACGGTGAGAGGGGCCACCTTCGGGGTGACCGGGCGCCGGTCGAGCAGCCGTCCGAGGACGGACAGCAGCGTCGCGGCCGGGTCGGTGACCTCGTAACCAGTGCGCCACGCCACCACGCCGTCCGGCCGGATCAGGCTGGCGCCGGCTTCGCCGATGCCATACCGCTCGGTGAGCGTGCCGGTCGGGTCGGCCAGGGCGGGCCCGAGGCCGTAGCCGCGCAGCCGGATGGCCAGCACGTCGGCGGCGTGGTCGGCGGCGGCGTGCCAGATGCCACCGCCCTGGCCGGTCAGCAGCACCCAGCCGGTGCCGAAGAGGTCCACAGTGGACATCGGGGTGCCGTTGCGCACCAGCGGCACGCGGGGGGCCGGGAAACCCGGGCGGCCGGAGGGGCGGGCCGGATCTTCTGCCGGGGCCGGGTCGTTGTCTTCGGCCACGATGGCATTGGAGCGGCAGCGCAGGCCGAGCAGCAGTTCGTCAGCGTCCAGGACACCGGCGACCGCCGCCTGGGCGAACGAACGCCGTTCGGCCTGGTAGCTGTCCAGCAGGCCGGGCCCGGCCTGACCGGTGCGGACCGAGGCGAGTTTCCAGCCGAGGTCGAAGCCGTCGGCGATGGCCGCGTCCGCGCCGATGCCGCGCTCGGGCGGGATGGCCCTGGCCGCGTCACCGACCAGGAACACCCGGCCCTCGCGGAACCGCGCCGCCACCCCGGATGCGGCGGTCCACGCGCTGATGTCCCGGATGACCGGCTCGGCGGCCGGATCGCCGAGTTCGTCGTGGATCAGGCGGGCGACCCGATCGACCGGAAAATCCAGAATGGACTCGCCGCGCTCCGGGCGGTACTCGATGTTCAGCACCCGTTTGTCGCCGTCCGGGCCCAACCGGTAGACGACGCCGATGATGCTGCGCAGAGTGTGACCCGGCCTGGTGATGCCGAGTTCGCGGCGGATCGGGCTGCGCCAGCCGTCCGCCGCGACCAGGTAGTCCGCGTGCACGGTGTGCAGGCGCTCGGTCCAGCGGTCGAGCAGCCGCACGGTCACGCCGTCCGGGTCCTGGCGGAAGGAGACCAGTTCGGTGGAGGGGTGCACGCGCGCGCCGAACTCGCAGGCCCGCATGCGCAGCAATGCCTCCAGCCGGTCCTGGCCGAGCCCGATCGCCTCGGTCAGGCCGACCGTGGCCAGCAGTTCTTCGCTGCGCGGATGCGCGCAGACGGCGCGCGGGTGCGGGGAGGCGACCGGATGCTTCTCCACCAGCAGCACGTCCGCGCCGTTCGCGGCGGCGAACACCGTCGTCGCGAGGCCGGCCAGGCCCGCGCCGACCACCACTACCTGAGACCGCTCTGCCAACATGGCAAGAATCTTAGAAGCTAAGAGTTATGGCGGTCAAGGTGTTGGGGGAAGTAAAAGAAGCCGGGTTCCCGGTCGCGAGGACCAGGAACCCGGCTGGGTTCAGTTCAGAGCGGGGCCAGAAGGCTTACCAGCCCCCGCCCCTGACCACGGCGCCGGTCGTCGGGTCGAGGATCAGCGGGCGGATGTTCGGGAACTGGTGGAAGTTGAACATGTTGTTCAGCGTGCCCGCGGTGGCGTCGTAGGAGCCACTGCCGATGCGCGGCAGGAACCAGTTGTTCTCGATGAACTGGGTCACCGAGGACTGGTTGGTGTTGGTGTTGTCGACGTAGTTGCGCTTGCTCCACGGCGAGATCACCAGCATCGGCTGACGCGCGCCTTCACCACAGCGGTCCTGCGCGGTGCCCTGGGTGGTGGGCACCGAGGAGCACAGGGTCTGGTCGTTGGTGGCGTCGTGCGAGCCGTTGGTGATCTTGGGAGCCTGGTGGTCGTACCAGCCGTCCGAGTCGTCGTAGGCGATGACGATCGCGGTGCTCGCCCACTCCGGCGACTTCTCGATCGCGTTGATCTCGGTCGTCAGGAAGGTCTGCTCGTCCAGCGGGTCCGAGTAACCACCGTGCCCGTCCTGGTACTCCGGCGCCTTGAGGAAGCTCACCGCGGGCAGGTTGTTGTTCTTGAGCGCGGTGCCGAACAGGCTCAGGTCGTAGTTGTGGTTGGCCTGGTCGGTCTTGCCGATCATCCGCGGCGACGAGGGCGGCAGGTGCTTCGGGTTCGACGTCGACTTGTAGTACGAGAACGGGTTGTGGTGCGGGCTGTAGTCGGTGGCGGAGATGCCGCCGATGTTGGTGTGCTTGGCGCCGCAGACCGCGTAACCGTTCGCGGTGCCGGTCGGGGCGAAGCCGCCCTGGAACCAGCCCCAGGTGATGCCCTTCTCGTTCAGCTCGTCACCGATGTTCTTGCCCTGCATCGCGGCGAGGTTGCTGGAGGAGGTGTGGTTGCTGTCCGAGCAGTCGTCGTAGGCCGGGTCCGGGTCGTTGAACACGGTGCCGATGCCCTGCGCGTTCGGCGTGCCGATCGTGTAGGAGTCCGGCGGGTTGACCTTGTCGCCGGTCTTGGAGTTGACCGCGATGCCGCCGTAGGTCTGGCCCGAGATCAGGTTCAGCGCGCCCGGGGTGGACGGGCCGAACTGGTCGTCGTAGGAGTTGTCGTTCATCGCGTAGTGCTGCGCGTAGTTCCACAGCCCGGTGACGGTGTTGCCGTCGTAGTAGTCCATGACCAGGCCGGGCTGGCCGAACAGGATCGGCTGGCCGGTGCACACGTCCGTCTCGGTGTACTGGACGAACTTGTCCATCTTGCCGTTGTCGAACGCCTTCTGCTCGGCGCCGTAGTTGTGGTTCTGGTCGCAGGTCAGCGCCTGCTTGGGGGTCAACCGCTGCGGGTTGTACGAGTTGGGGTTGCTGGTCAGCAGCGACTGGCTCAGGCCGTTGACCTTGGGGGTTCCCGGCAGCGCGTGGAACGGGGTGCCGTCGGTGTTGGTCGCGTTGGGGTAGGTGCCGAAGTAGTGGTCGAACGAGATGTTCTCGTCGAAGAGCACGACCACGTGCTTGATCGGGGTCGCCGTGCGGCCGTTGCCCCAGTGCTGGGCGTCCAGCTGCTGGTTGGCCGGACCGGACGAGCTGGCCGAGCAGCCTGCGATGACTAAACCGGCCGCGGCAACCGCGGAGACGGCCGCCACCGTGCCACGCGACCATCGCCTTGAGAAGGCGGCAGACCGTGCGAACACTTGTCCTCCTTGATGCGGGGAACTAACTGACAGTCAGGTCAACAGCGTTCGTCCGAACCAGTCGGACGAGTCTTTGATGCCCGGCAGCGCGAAGAAGTAGCCTCCGCCGAACGGGGATATGTAGTCGACGAGCGGTTCGTCGATCAGTCTGGTTTGGACGGTTTCGAACTGGCGCTGGATGTCCTGCTGGTAGCAGGTGAAGATCAGCCCCTGGTTCAGGTTTCCGTTGCTGTCCATGCCGAGGTCGTAGTTGTAGGCGCGGCGCAGGATGCGGTTGTTGTCGGTTTGCGGCGTGCGCGGGTTGGCCAGCCGCATGTGCGCGGTCAGCGGGATCGCGCCGCCGGTCGGGTCGTCACTGTAGTTCGGCACGTCGAATTCGCTGTTGCCGTCGAGTGGCGCGCCGGTGTCCCTGCGCCTGCCGAAGATGTTCTCCTGTTCCCGGATGGCCACCCGGTCCCAGAACTCGACCAGCATCCGGATCAACCGGACCACCAGGTAGCTGCCGCCCGCCGTCCAGGACGGTTCGCCGCCGTGCCCGTCCACCCAGACCAGGTGGTTCATGTCGGTGGCGCTGGTCGTGTCCGGATTGGACGTTCCGTCCCTGAACCCCATCAGGTTGCGCGGCGTGCCCTCCGGGCGCGGCGGTGAGCCGAACCCGTTCAGCCGCCAGCGCACCTGCATGCCGCCCCGGGTGTTCTTGGTGATGTCGCGCAGCGCGTGCAGCACCGTGTCGGTGTTGGGCGCGGCGATCTCCAGCAGCAGATCGCCGTGGCACCAGGCCGGATCGAGGTCATCGTTGGGGAAGGTGCGCATCGCGGTCAGCTTGGCCGGTTTCCTGCCGGCCAGGCCGTAGCGGTCGTCGAACAGACTGGCGCCGACGCCGAGCGTCACGGTCAGCCCATCGGCGGGCACCTCGGGGCCGAGCACGCCGGAATCGGACGGTGGCGCGCTGATGCCCAGCGGTGCCGGATAACCGCCCTTGGTGAGGAAGGAGATGCGCTGGCTGATGGTGCGCATCAGGTCGGTCAGCTCGTTCTGGCCGGCCGCGAACACGTCGCAGGACAGGAACGTGCTCTGCCGCTGCGACGGGGTCAGGATCGCGGTCTGGTGCGCTCCGGTGATCGGCCGCGCGGGCGCGTTTCCGGTCAGGGCGGCCAGTTCGTCATTGTCGGGTGCGTTGCCGCCCGCGTGGGCCACTCCGCCCGCGACGCCCGCCGCGGCGACTCCGGCGCCCAGCAGTGCGCCGGTGAGGAACGTGCGCCGGTCCGGGCCGCTCACGACGTCCTCCGCGGTTCGGTGATCGCCGCGATCGGCGCGAGCTGCTCGATCAGGCCGGACAGGGCCGCGTTCAGCCGCTCACGGTCCATCGAGGACAGTTGGGTGATCGGTGTCCAGCTGCCGTCCGGGTGTTGTTGGGCTTGGAGCAGGGTTTTCAGCCGGTTCGTCCAGTCGTCCACTTGGGACAGTTGCGGGTAGCGGCTGGTGAGCAGCGGGCGCAACACCGAGACGACCTCCTGGTCGCCCTGGAGGTTGGCCAGCGCGGTGGCCAGGTTCGTGCCGCTGCCGTAGTCGGTCTTGCCGGTGAACTCGAACTGCAGCGTGTTCTCCATGATCTCGTGCGCGCGCAGGCCGAGGTCCAGCGCCTGGGTCTGGATCCGAGGCAGGTCGTGTTGCAGGCCGTGCACGTAGCCGTCGAGCTGGTCGGTGGGTCCGGCCAGCGAGGCAGCGCTTTCTCCGTGCCACAGGCCGTATTCGACGCGGTGGAAACCGGTGAAGCCGGAGTCCTGCGTGCCGCCGGGCCGACCGGCGGTGGTGCCGTTGATCTCGCCGTCGTAGTCGCCGAACGCGTCGTAGGCGGCGCCGAGCCGCTCGTAGGCCAGGTGCGCGGGCAGCCAGGCGGCGCGGGCCGCGCCGAGATTGCCGCTGTGCACGGCGGTTTGCAGCGCGTCGGTCGTGGTCACCAGGTCGGCGACGCCCGAGATCACGTAGGCGGTGTACTGCTTGAGCGGGTCGAGCAGGTCCGCGTTGGACACCGGAACCACGCCGGGACTGCTGGTGCCCGAACCGGCGACGTGCACGGTCGGGCCCATGATCGGGTCGATGTCCTCGATCAGGCAGCGCAACGCGTAGGCGCCGGGGCCGAGCGTGACCCGCATGGCTTCGCTGGTGTTGATGCCGAGCCCCTCGACCTCGCCGAGCACCTTGCCGCTGGCCACGTCGACCAGATCGGCCTCGGCCGGCGCGTCACCGATGTTGGCGATCATCAGGTTCTGCGGGCCGGTCCTGGGCTGGGTCCAGTTGCTGCCACAGTCACTCTGCGACACCGTCAACGTGTTCGGCGGCAGGTTCGGACCGGGCGCGGCGACCGCCGGTTGGCTACTCGGCGTGTTGGCGTTGACGATCGAGATGGCCACGATCAACGCGACAACGGCGGCGCCAAGACCCAGTGTCGACGGATCGGGCCTGCGCCTGCCGTCACGGCCTTGGGGGTTCGAGCCATCCGGCACCGCGGTGCTCCAGTCGCGAATCGGGTCGTCCTTGCTCGGTCGGCGACGAACGAACAAACGGCCGACCGTGGGCGATCGTATGGAGGCGTCGGAGATGAATCGAGCGCGGGAAGCCCCTTCCCAGGGAGATTAACCCGCTCTTCACCCCCACGTTCCCGCATGCTTCCGCAGCGGTGGAGCGGGCGTCAACGCCAACGCGGCAGGTAATCGATTGAGTACTGGCTGATCAGGACGTTCGCGATGATCAGGGTTCGATCGCGTCGGCGACCCACTCCGGAACCGGCAGTGATCGCTCGACACACTCCGTAGCCAACCGGATGGTCCAGCGCAGCGCCTGGATCAACACGGTGGCGATGTCCTCGGGTGCGGCATTGGCCAGCGCGATCTCCACCTGCTCGCGGGCCGCGTCCTGATCGCCGTGCACCTCGGCGAGCAACGTGCGGACGGCCGTGCGCACCGGCGGGTCCGCCTTGTCGATCGGCACCTCTTGACCGTCCGCGTCGAACACCTGCATCCGCACCGGCGTCGTGCCGCCCTGGCTGAGCTCGGTGACCATGATGCTGCACTCGGCGAAGAGCAACAGCACCAGTTCGCGCACGTCGGTGTGCTCGTCATCGGACCCGGCCACGAACCCGATCAGCCGCTGGACCGCCTCGTCGTCGTCACCGGAGCGCGCGGCGGCCAGCGCCTGGCTGGCAGCGGCGATGATCCGCTGCCGGTCCGGGTTCTCCGCCGACGAGTCCACGTCGCCCATCTTTCACTACCAAGGCCATCGTTCGCTGCGCCGCGCGAGTGCCAATCCGCCGCTGTTCGGGTCATCGTCCGTGGTCGGAGCGGGTGCTAGGCGGCTGCCGATTTTCGTGGATTTGGGCGTGCGCTGGATCACCTTTGCCGTCGTAGTGCCACTCGTGGGTTGTTGCCACAGGATTGCAGGTAGAGAATCGGCCGGGATCGAACGCGCGAACGGGTGAGGTGGCAGCGGCAGCGATGACGACGCTCAGTAACGGTGATTCGGTTGGCACCGCCAACGCTCCAGTGTGGAAGAAGATCACTCCGGGTGAGTGGACGAGCATCGGCATGATGGCCTTCGTCGTGCTGCTGCTGCACGTCTTCGGCTGGGGCACGCTCATCGTGCTGGTCATCCCGCACCACTATTCGCTGGGCACCACCGGCGTCTTCGGCATCGGCATCGCGGTGACCGCCTACACGCTCGGCATGCGGCACGCGTTCGACGCCGACCACATCGCCGCCATCGACAACACCACCCGCAAGCTGATGGGCGACGGAAAACGCCCGGTTTCGGTGGGTTTCTGGTTCTCGCTGGGCCACTCGTCCGTCGTGTTCGGACTGTGCTTCCTGCTCGGCATCGGCGTGCGCGCGCTGGCCGGACCGGTCGCCGACGACAACTCGGCGCTGCACGCGATCACCACGCTGGTCGGCACCCTGGTCTCCGGTGGGTTCCTGCTGATCCTGGGCATCATCAACCTGGTCGTGCTCAAGCACATCGTCCGGGTGTTCAAGGACATGCGGCACGGCGAGTACGACGAGTCCGAACTGGAGCGCCGGCTCAACGAACGCGGCTTCATGAACCGGATCCTGCGCGGCGTCACCAAAGCGGTGAACAAGCCGTGGCAGATGTACCCGGTGGGGCTGCTGTTCGGGCTCGGGTTCGACACCGCGACCGAGGTGTCGCTGCTGGTGCTGGCCGGCGGCGCGGTCGCGGTCAACCTGCCCTGGTACGCGGTGCTGACCCTGCCGGTGCTGTTCGCGGCGGGCATGAGCCTGTTCGACTCGATCGACGGCTGCTTCATGAACTTCGCCTACGGCTGGGCGTTCGCCAAGCCGGTGCGCAAGGTCTTCTACAACATGACCATCACCGGTCTGTCGGTCGCGGTCGCCCTGATCGTCGGCCTGGTCGAACTGCTCGGCCTGCTCGGCCAGGAACTCGACGTGAACTCCGGACCGCTGCTCTGGCTGGGCAGCCTGGACCTGAACACGGTCGGCTATGCGATCGTCGGCCTGTTCGTGCTGACCTGGCTGGTCGCGCTGGCCGTGTGGCGCTTCGGCCGGATCGAGCAGCGCTGGACGCCGGCGCCCGAGCCGATCGACTAGGTGCGCGGCGGCCGGGCGGGCAAGGGCAGGCCGGCCTCCAGGTAGGCCAGAGCCTGATCCATCCGGCCGAGGCCGCCCTCGCTGAACAACAGGTCCGAGTGCGCGTCGGCGACCGACATCATCACGCCGATCAGCGCACCCGCGAACGCCCGCAGTTCCACCCCGTTCGGGTCCATCCCGACCCGCTCGGCGATCAGGTCGGCGAGCAGGCCGATCGAGCGGCGGTACTCGGTGTACATGGCCGCCCGCAACTCCGGGACCGACTCCATCAACTGATAGCGGTACGCCTCGTTGCGCAGCAGTTCCGAGTCGAGGCCCTCCCACACCGCGCGCACCGACCGGCGCAGCGCCTCGATCACCGAGATCTCCGGCGGCTGGGCCCGGAACGCCTCGATCAGGAAGGGGTCGTAGTCGTCGGTCATGACCACGTCCTCCTTGGTGGGGAAGTAGCGGAAGAACGTGCTCGGCGACACCTCGGCCGCCTCGGCGATCTTCTCCACCGTGGTCTCGGCATAGCCCTGCTCCCGGAACAGCCGCATCGCGTGCTCGCGGATGCTCGCCCTGGTCCGGGCCTTCTTGCGTTCCCGAAGGCCGACAGTGGGCCGGTCCAGCGATTCAGCCAACGATTTCACGCTCCGTTCCCGAGGTCAGCTTCGCCTCCGTTCCGGACATCGTCCCAGATCGCGCGGGCAACAGTGCGATCGCGACGAGCGCGCCGAGCAATGCCAGCCCACCGGAAACCCAGAGCGTGAGGTCCAGGCCGTGCACGAACGCACCGCGCACGTTGTCCAGCAGTGTCGTCGAGCCGAGCTTGCCCGCGACCGCGACCCCGCCGGTGACCCCGGCCTTGATCGCGTCGGCGGCCTGCGCGGGCAGTCCGGTCAGGTGCAGGCCGTTCTGGTAGCCGGAGCTGAGCACGGTGCCGAGGATGGCGACGCCGATCGCGCCACCGGTCTGCCGCAGCGCGGACATCACGGCCGACCCGATGCCGCTGCGCTCGGCCGACAACGGGCTCATCGCCGCGTTCATCGCGGTCGGCATGGCGAAGCCGAGGCCGAAGCCCATCACCGCGAACCAGGCCGCGACGAACCCGTAGCCGCTGCCCAGTCCGGTCGTGGCGCCCACCCCCAGCGCGAGCGCCATGATCGTGTAACCGACGGCAACGGTCAGCTTGGCTCCGGCCTTCGTCGCGATCGGACCGGCGACCCGCACGCCGATCAGCATGCCGCCGATCATCGGCAGCAGCCGCAGGCCGTTGCCGAGCGCGTCGGTGTGCTCGATCGCCTGGAAGTACTGGGGCATCGCGAACAGCAGCCCGACCATGGCGAAGTTGACCATGGTGGCCAGCGTGGTGCCCCAGGTGAAGCTGGGCGAGCGGAACAGCGAGAGGTCGACCAGCGCCCGATCGCCGATCCGCCGCTCCCAGACCACGAACACCGCGAGCAAGGCGGCGCCGATCAGCATCGGCACCAGCGTCGCCGCCGCGCCCCACCCGTCCTGACCGGCCTGGATCACGCCGTAGGTGACACCAAGCAGTCCGATGCTGGAGGTCAGCACGCCGATCACGTCGAGTCGGCCCCGGACCGACCCGCGCGACTCGGGCAGCAGCAGGAGCACCGCGACCAGCGCGATCAGCACCATCGGCACGTTGATCAGGAAAGCCGAGCCCCACCAGAAGTTGTCCAGCAGCCAGCCGCCGACGATCGGCCCGAGCGGGATGCCGATCATGGTCGACGTCGCCCAGATCGCGATCGCCTTGGGCCGCTCCTCTTCGGTGAACAGCGCGGGCAGCACCGACATGGACAGCGGCATCAGGAACGCGGCGGCCAGGCCGAGCACGGCGCGGGCGGCGATCAGCGTGCCGGAGTTGGGCGCGTAGGCGCAGCCCAGCGACGCGATGCCGAACACGATCAACGCGATGACCAGGAACTTCCGCCGGCCGAACCGGTCGCCGAGGGTGCCAGCGGGCAGCAGGGCAGCGGCCAGCACGAGCGTGTAGCCGCTGGCGAACCACTGGAGTTCGCTGGTGGACGCGTGCAGGTCGGCGGCGAGCGTGGGCAGCGCCACGTTCAGCACGGTCAGGTCGAGGCCGACGGCCAGCATGCTCAGCGCGAGCGCGCCCAGCGCCCACCACTTGCGGGTTCCTTGAGTGTTCACGACATCCACCACCTTTCGAGAGTTACAACGAAGTGATAGTAACTCTCATTAGATGGTGGACGTCAACATATGCCCCGATATCGGATATTATGAAACTGGATATTACGAAATGGGAATATACGAAATCGGCAGGTTAGCTGCGGATCGCGGCCAGGGCCATGCGGTTGAGCAGGGCGGCCATCGCATCGCGGTCGAGTTCGGCCGCCGCGCTGTGCGGGGTCGAGTTGAGCAGGCCGAACACCGCGTGCGCGGCGGCACGGGCCGCCCGCTCGGAACTGTCGGGCACGCTGGCCCGGATCGCCCGCACCCAGACCTCGACGTACTGCCGCTGCAACGTGCGCACCTGGTGCCGGTCCGGCTCGGCCAGATTGGCCAGGTCGCGCTCCTGCACGGTGATCAACGCCGAGTTGTCCAGGGCGAAGTCGACGTGGAAGGCGATCAGCCCGGGTAGCGCTTTCTCCGCGCCGCCGGCGTCGGCCATCTTGCGCTGCCCGCCGGCCAGCAGGTACTCGCTGATCGAGCGCAGCATCTCCCCGAGCATCGCGTCCTTGCTGCGGAAATGCCGGTACAGCGCGGGACCGGAGATGCCGACCGCCGCACCGATGTCGTCGATGCCGACGCCGTGAAACCCGCGACGCGCGAACAGTTCCGCCGCGGCGGCGAGAATCTGCTCGCGACGGGTCGTGCCGGGGGATACCTCAGTCGACAACGGGACGATCACTTCCTTCCGCTGCCAGGTTAGCGCATGTTAACCGCCAGTAGGTTTCGCCCACTGGTCGGGAAATTCGCCCCACGGTGGCGCATCCGCACGCCGAGGTCTTGGATCGGGTGATCGACAAGCGCGGCGATCGGAGTTCGGGGTGAGCGAGACACGAGCCGAAGAAGAGGGTGTCGGCGAGTTCGTCGTGCAGGAACGGCATCTGCGCAAGGATCTCGGCTTCTGGGGCCTCACCGCGATCGGCTTCTCCAACATCGTCGGCTCCGGCTGGCTGCTCTCCGCGATGTACGCGGCACAGATCGCGGGCCCGGCCTCGTTGCTGGCCTGGATCGGGGCCGGGGTGCTGTGCGCGCTGGTCGCGCTGGTCATGGTCGAACTCGGCGCGTCCCGGCCGGAAGGCGGCGGCACGGTGCGCTGGCCCTCCTACGCCAACGGCCGGTTCGTCGGTTCGATCATCGGCTGGTCGGTGCTGCTCTCCGTGGGTGGCACCGCGGCCGAGATCACCGCGATCCTCGAATACGCCCGCCGCTACCTGCCCTGGCTCTACGACGGCAAAACCCTGACCCTGGCCGGACTCGGCGTCGCCATCGGGTTCAGCGTCCTGCTCACCGCGCTCAACTGGTTCGCGGTCAAGCTCTTCGCGCGACTGAACAACCTGGTCAGCGTGCTCAAGATCGCGGTGCCGGTGATCACCGTGGTGGCCATCTTCATCTCCGGCTTCCACCCGGGCCGGCTCACCGCGCACGGCGGCTTCGCCCCCTACGGCTACACCGCCGTGCTCACCGCGCTCGCCTCCGGCGGCATCGTCTACTCGGTCAACGGCTTCCAGGCGCCGGTCGACTTCTCCGGCGAAGCCCGCAATCCTCGGCGCACCGTGCCCGGTTCGGTGCTGGCCGGGATCGGCCTCGCGGTGCTGATGTACCTCGGTCTGCAGCTGGCGTTCCTGTTCGGAATACCGGAAAACCTGCTCGGGCACGGCTGGCAGGGCGTCGACTTCACCTCGCCGTTCGGCCAGCTCGCGTTGATCCTCAACCTGCAATGGCTGTCCAGCCTGCTCTACGCCGACGCGGTGCTCTCGCCCGGCGGCTCCGCCTACGTCGGCGTCGCCATCGACGCCCGGCACACCTACGCGCTGGCCAAGAACGGCTTGCTGCCCCGGTTCATCATGGCGGTCAGCACCCGTTCCGGCATTCCGCGCCGCGCGCTGGTGCTCAACCTCGCGGTGATGGTGGTGTTCCTGCTGCCCTTCGGCGGCTGGCAGAACATCGTCGCGGTCATGGGTGACATGTACCTGTTGATCTACGCGGCATCCGCGGTCGCCGCGGCCAGCTTCCGGGCGGCCGACCGGAGCCTGCTCACCGGCTGGGTGCCGGGCATGGCCTGGATCGCTCCGCTGAGTTTCGTCGCCGCCAGCGAGTTCATCTATTGGTCCGGTTGGCACGATCTGCGCATCGCGTTGCCGTTGGTGTTGATCGGCGTGCCGCTGTTCCTCGCGCTGTGGCCGGGCAACCGGAGCCGCGAGCCGCTGTGGGCCGAACTCGGCAAGGGCGCGTGGCTGGTGGTGTATCTGGTGGTGCTGACCCTGTTGTCCTGGTTGGGCAGCTTCAAGGGCGCCGGTGACCTGCCCGCGCCGTGGGACTCGGTCGTGGTCGCGGTTGTCTCGTTGGCGGTGTTTTGGTGGGCTGTCCGTTCCGGGCGGTCACATGTCCAATCGACACCATCGGGCGAACTTGGCCTCGGCGAATCGGTTAACTCTTGACGCAATAGTTCTCCATCCTGTCAACGCTTGGTATCCATGAGACCGTCGTCACCCTGCGGCCCATGGAGGACCTTCATGCGTCTGACGAAAATCCTTGCTGGTGCGGTGGCCTTCGCCGCCGTCATCACGGTGTCGGTAGTTGTACCGGCATCGGCAGCCACCGCGATCGAGTACGCCGCTTTGGGGGATTCGTACTCGTCCGGTGTCGGCACCGGCGACTACTACAGCAGCAGCGGCAGCTGTGACCGCAGCCCGGAGTCGTACGCGGCTCTCTGGGACGCGGCCCACAGCGTGTCCAACTTCGACTTCGCGGCCTGCTCCGGCGCGAAGACCACCGACGTGCTCAACAACCAGCTGGGCGGGCTGTCCGCGAGCACCAACCTGATCACGATGAACATCGGCGGCAACGACGCGGGCTTCTCCAGCGTCATGACCACCTGCGTGGAGGACACCATCTTCGGTGACTCCGGTTGCCTCAACGCGGTCAACAACGCCGAGACCTTCGTCCGCAACTCGCTGCCGGGGTTGCTGGACACGCTCTACGCCAAGATCAAGGCGGACGCACCCAACGCCCGCGTGATCATCATGGGATACCCGGAGTTCTACCAGATCCCGGGCTCGTGCTCGGTCGGCCTGGACAACACCGAGCGCAGCGCCATCAACGGCGGTGCGGACCTGCTCGACACCACGATCAGCGGTCAGGCCAGCAAGTACGGCTTCACCTTCGCCGACGTGCGCAGCGCGTTCAGCGCGCACGAGATCTGCTCGTCGAGCCCCTGGCTCAACAGCGTCGACTGGACCGACATCACCGAGTCCTACCACCCCAAGGCCCCCGGCTACTCCAACGCGGACCTGCCTGTCCTGGACGCCATCACCGGCTGATCCAGCTCCGTACGACGACGGGCCGGGTGTGACACCCGGCCCGTCTCGCGTACTGGGATGGACGGGGCGGTTAGCGGTCGCTAACATGGTTCTTGTTAACGAGCGCTAACACGAGCTGGTGGGTTGTGGTTGACAACGTTCTGAGCAGTAGCGCGGACCCGTCGAGCGAGTCCTTCCAACGTAACGCCAAGGCGCACGCCGCGCTGGTCGACGACCTGCACGCCAGGCTGGCCACGGCACGTCGAGGCGGGCCGGAACGGGCCAGGCAGCGGCACGTCGAACGCGGCAAGCTGCTGCCCCGCGACCGCGTCGATGCGCTGCTCGACCCCGGATCGCCGTTCCTCGAACTGTCCACCCTCGCCGCCACCGGCATGTACGACGACGAGGCACCCTCCGCCGGGGTCATCACCGGCGTCGGCCGGGTGTCCGGCCGGGAATGCGTGATCGTCGCCAACGACGCGACCGTCAAGGGCGGCACCTACTACCCGATGACGGTCAAGAAGCACCTGCGTGCCCAGGAAGTCGCACTGCACAACAACCTCCCGTGCGTCTACCTGGTCGACTCCGGCGGCGCCTTCCTGCCCAAGCAGGACGAGGTCTTCCCGGACCGCGAGCACTTCGGCCGGATCTTCTTCAACCAGGCCACCATGTCCGCGCGCGGCATCCCGCAGATCGCGGCCGTGCTCGGCTCGTGCACCGCCGGTGGCGCCTACGTGCCCGCGATGAGCGACGAAGCGGTCATCGTGCGCGGCCAGGGCACGATCTTCCTCGGCGGACCGCCGCTGGTGAAGGCCGCGACCGGCGAGGTGGTGACCGCGGAGGAACTCGGCGGCGGTGACCTGCACTCGCGCACCTCCGGCGTCACCGACCACCTGGCCGACGACGACGCGCACGCGCTGCAGATCGTCCGCGACATCGTCAGCACGCTCGGCCCGCGCGCCCAGCAGCCGTGGGAGCGTTCGGCGGTCGAAGCGCCGCTGCTCGACGAGGCGGAACTCTCCGGCGTGGTGCCGACCGACTCGCGCACCCCCTACGACGTGCGCGAAGTGATCGGGCGGATCGTCGACGGCAGCCGGTTCGCCGAGTTCAAGAAGGAGTACGGCGCGACCCTGGTCACCGGCTTCGCCCGGCTGCACGGCCACCCGGTCGGCATCATCGCCAACAACGGTGTGCTGTTCAGCGAGTCGGCCATGAAGGGCGCGCACTTCATCGAGCTGTGCGACCGCCGCAAGATCCCGCTGGTGTTCCTGCAGAACATCACCGGCTTCATGGTCGGCCGCGAATACGAGGCGGGCGGCATCGCCAAGCACGGCGCCAAGATGGTCACCGCCGTCGCCTGTGCGCGGGTGCCCAAGTTCACCGTGATCATCGGCGGCTCGTTCGGCGCGGGCAACTACTCGATGTGCGGCCGCGCGTATTCGCCTCGCTTCCTCTGGATGTGGCCCAACGCGCGGATCTCGGTGATGGGGGGCGAGCAGGCGGCATCGGTGCTGGCCACCGTGCGGCGCGACCAGTTCGAGGCACGCGGCGAGGACTGGCCGGCCGAGGCCGAGGAGCAGTTCAAGGCGCCGATCCGGGCGCAGTACGAGGACCAGGGCAACCCGTACTACTCGACCGCGCGGCTGTGGGACGACGGCGTGATCGACCCGCGCGACACCAGGACCGTGCTCGGCCTCGCCCTTTCGGCAGCGGCCAACGCCCCGCTCGACGACGTCGGCTACGGCGTCTTCCGGATGTGACGACGATGGGACCAGCAATGTTCGACACCGTCCTGATCGCCAACCGCGGCGAGATCGCCGTGCGGGTGATCGGCACGCTGCGCCGGATGGGCATCCGCTCGGTCGCCGTCTACTCGGACGCGGACGCGCACGCGCGGCACGTCCGCGAGGCCGACGTCGCCGTCCACATCGGACCGGCGGCGGCCGCCGAGAGCTACCTGTCGATCGAGAAGATCATCGAAGCGGCCCGGAAAACCGGCGCCCAGGCCATCCACCCCGGCTACGGCTTCCTGTCGGAAAACGCCGCGTTCGCCGCCGCGTGTGAAAAGGCGGGCATCGTGTTCATCGGCCCGCCCGCCTCGGCGATCGAGTCGATGGGCGACAAGATCCGGGCCAAGCGGATGGTCGCCGCGGCCGGGGTTCCCGTTGTGCCGGGCCGGATCGAGACCGGCATGACCGACGCCCAACTGGCCGAAGCCGCCGACGAAGTCGGCTACCCGGTGCTGCTCAAGCCCTCAGCCGGAGGCGGCGGCAAGGGCATGCGCGAGGTGAACGGACCGGACGAACTGGCCGACGCGATCGCCTCCGCCCGCCGCGAGGCCAGCGCCTCCTTCGGCGACGACACCCTGCTGCTGGAGCGGCTGATCCGCGCGCCGCGCCACATCGAGATCCAGGTGCTGGCCGACGGCATGGGCAACGTGATCTCGCTGGGGGAGCGGGAATGCAGCCTGCAACGCCGCCACCAGAAGATCGTCGAGGAAGCACCCTCCCCGCTGCTCACCCTGCACCCGGACGGTGACAGCATCCGCGCCCGGATGGGCCAGGCCGCCGTCGACGCGGCCAAAGCGGTCGGCTATGTCGGCGTCGGCACGGTCGAGTACATCGTGTCCGGGGACGCGCCGGACGACTTCTTCTTCATGGAGATGAACACCCGGCTCCAGGTCGAGCACCCGGTCACCGAGCTGGTCACCGGCATCGACCTGGTCGAACAGCAGTTGCGGGTCGCGGCGGGCCAGTCACTGGCGATCAGCCAGGACCAGGTCGCGCTCACCGGCCACGCCATCGAGGTCCGGCTCTACGCCGAGGATCCGAGCCGCGGCTTCCTGCCGACCGGTGGGCGGGTGCTCGCGCTGCGCGAACCGGCCACGTTGCGCGTCGACTCGGCGTTGTTCGAGGGCGCCGTGGTCAGCAGCGACTACGACCCGATGCTGGCCAAGTACATCGCGCACGGCGACGACCGGGATACCGCGCTGCGCAAGCTGTCCTCGGGCCTGCGCGCGGTCACCGTGCTCGGCGTGACCACCAACATCGCGTTTCTCCAGCGCCTCCTGGCCGACGACGACGTCCGCGCCGGAAAACTCGACACCGGCCTGATCGGCCGCAAACTCGACTCGCTGACCAGCGCGGACGTCCCGGACCACGTCCTGCTCGCCGCCGCTCTCGACCGGGCGCTCGCGCTGGAACCGGCCGGCGACGACCCGTGGGAGGTCCCGGGTGGCTGGCGGATCGGCGATCCCGCGCCGGTGCGCGCCTTCCTCACCCCGCCCGGGCAGCCGCACGTCGAGGTCGCGGTGACCGGCCGCGCGGCCGACGCCCAGGTGCGGATCGGCGACAACCTGCTGCGCGCGGCCGCCCGGCTGGAGGACGGCGAACTCGTCGTCGACCACGACGGCACCACCAGGCGCTACGCCCGCGCCCGCGACGGCGCCGTGCTCTGGCTCGCCGCCGACGGTGTCAGCTGGGCGCTCACCCTGACCGACCGGCTCAGCGCGGCTCGCGCGGATGCCGCCGCCGCGACCGGTGGCCCGATCACCTCGCCGATGCCCGGCACCGTGCTCGACGTGCGGGTGAAGGCGGGCGAGAAGGTCAGCGCCGGTCAGGCCCTGCTCGTCGTCGAAGCCATGAAGATGGAACACACGATCACCGCCCAGATCGACGGGATCGTCGCCGAACTGCCCGTCCGCGCCGGCCAACAGGTCGCGCTGGACGAACGACTCGCCCTCATCACCCCGGAGGAATCGCCATGATCGACAACCGCCTCGACGAGGACTACGAAACGCTGCGCAAAACCGTCGAGGAATTCGCCCGCGACGAGGTCGCGCCGGTCATCGGCGAGCTGTACGTCCGCGAGGAGTTCCCGTACGACATCGTCGCCAAGATGGGCCGGATGGGCCTGTTCGGCCTGCCCTTCGACGAGCAGTACGGCGGTATGGGCGGCGACTACTTCGCGCTGTGCCTCGCCCTGGAGGAGTTGGCCCGGGTCGACTCGTCGGTGGCGATCACCCTGGAGGCCGGGGTTTCGCTGGGCGCGATGCCGATCTACCGGTTCGGCACCGAGGCGCAGAAGCAGGAATGGCTGCCGAAGCTGTGCTCCGGCCAGGTACTCGGCGCGTTCGGCCTCACCGAGCCGGGCGGCGGTTCCGACGCGGGCGCGACCCGCACCACCGCCGTGCGCGACGGCGGCGACTGGGTGATCAACGGCTCCAAGGCGTTCATCACCAACTCGGGCACCGACATCACCGGCCTGGTCACGGTCACCGCGGTCACCGGAACCAAGGACAACGGAGCCAAGGCGATCTCCTCGATCATCGTGCCGCGCGGCACCGAGGGCTGGCAGGTGTCCAAGAAGTACTCGAAGGTCGGCTGGAACTCCTCCGACACCCGCGAACTGTCCTTCGACAACGCCCGCGTGCCGGCCGAGAACCTGCTCGGCGAGGAAGGCCGGGGCTACGCCCAGTTCCTGTCCATTCTGGACGAAGGCCGCGTCGCCATCGCCGCGCTGTCCGTCGGCCTGGCCCAGGGCTGCGTCGATGAATGCCTGCGCTACGCCCGCGAGCGCGAGGCCTTCGGCCACCCGATCGGCGAGTACCAGGCGATCCAGTTCAAGATCGCCGAGATGGAAACCCGCACGCACACCGCGCGCCTGGCCTACTACGCGGCAGCGGCCAAGATGCTGCGCGGCGAGCCGTTCAAGCGCGAGGCGGCGATAGCGAAACTGGTCTCGTCCAACGCGGCCATGGACAACTCACGGGACGCCACCCAGATCTTCGGCGGTTACGGGTTCATGAACGAGACCGCGGTCGGCCGGTTCTACCGGGACGCGAAGATCCTGGAGATCGGCGAGGGCACCAGCGAGGTGCAGAAGATGATCATCGCCCGCGACCTCGGCATGTGACACACCGCGGCCCCGCGAAAATTGCGGGGGCCGCGGCGGGTTCAGGCTCCGCACGCGACGCGGGGCCCTGCAATGCCGTGTGGGCTGTGCGATGCCGGGCCCTGCGATGCCGGTCCGCGCGATGCCGGTCCGCGCGATGCCGGGCTGTGCGATGCCGGGCCGTGTGGGGCCGTGCGATGCCGGGCCCTGCGATGCCGTTGTGGGCCGTGCGGTGCGGGGCCCCGCGGGGCTCAGGCGCCTGCGGTGACCGGGCCGATGCTCGCGGCGGCCAGGCCGTCCTGCGGGTCGAAGTAGACCGGGGTGCCCGCGGTCCACGGCACGTTCAGGTGCGTGGTCTGGTTGGGCGGCGTCACCAGCAGGTGCGTCGGCTTCCAGGGCCGCGTCACGTCCGGGTTGGAGCCGGTCGGGTCGATGTAACTGATCACGGTGTGCGCGGACGCGCCGGGCGCCAGCGTCACGGTCGCGGGCGAATCGCCGGTGCGCGGCAGCGAGTAGGTCGGGCCGCCGGCCTGGCCCAGGCTCGGGCCGTCCAGGTCGACGCCGCCGAACCCGCGCAGCGTGCAGCTCGACGGTGAGTTGTTCGTCCACACCAGACTGATCTGGTAGTGCGTGCCGGCCGCGCCGAGTTGTCCTTGCGGGTCAACCGGAAGCTGCTTCTTGGTGCCGAGCTTGGCGGCAAGGTTCGCGGTGGTGCAGGTGCCACCGTCGGTGCTGTGCGACGCGACGACCTGGCCGCCGGTCGACTGCGCCGCCGGCGACTGGACCGGTGCCTGCTGGTTGGCGGGAGTCGCGGCCTGACCCGCGCCACATCCGACCACCGTCAATGCCGCGACCAGCGCACCAGTGCCGAGCACGATCGCGTTCAACTTCGTCCGCATTGGACTCTCCCCGACTTGCCTTGGTGAAACCCTTCGCCCCTAGAGACGCCTGGGCGGTCGGCGGGTTGTCACGGCCAGAGCAGCGTGTGATCCCAGCCATACTCGCTGCTGGTGTAACGCACCCTGATGTGCTGGCGCTCGGCGTTGCCCTGGAAGAACTGCACCTCGCCCGGCTGCACCACGTAGCGCGTCCAGGATTCCGCGACCAGTCCGGGATCGGCCTCCACTCGCGCCTTGGCCGCCTCGAACGCGGTGCGCAGTTCGGTCAGGTCGGCCAGTGGCTCGCTCTGGTGCCCGACCAGCGCCTCGGCCCGGCCACCCGGTGCCCGGGCCAGGAAGTCCCGCGCGTTCACCTCGGCATCGGCAACGCCGACCAGGCCACGGACCCGGACCTGACGGCCCACACCCGGCCAGTAGAACGTGAGTGCGGCGAACGCGTGCTTGGCCAGTTGAATCCCTTTGGGACTGTCCGCGCTGCTGGCGAACCACCAGCCGCGCTCGTCCACGTCCTTCAGGATCAACGCGCGTGCGTCCGGTTGGCCGTGTGCGTCTACCGTCGAAAGAACCATCGCGTGCGGCTCGGCTACCCCCTCGGCCAATGCCTCACGCAACCACGAGGTGAACAACGCTTGTGGATCGGCTGGCAGTGATTCGGTGTCGAAGGTCCGCGGCAGTCGCGTGAAAACCGGAATCCCGCGTAGCTCGTCGGCCAATTCACCCATGACGTCCCCTCTCCGCGACGCCGTTCCGTTTGGGTAACACGGCGTAGCTATACCGAATCGTAACCGGTCGCCGTTCGACCTCGACGTTACCTAGCAGACGGGTGAATTGCCCTCGGAGCGCCTGATACCGAGAGTAGTTAGGAAAATTTAAAGGAAGTTTCTTCTTCCGCACGGAACAAACGCACCTTAGATTTCTGGGGCAGCCAGCCGACGACCGGCTCGGCGGGAGATACGGTGCTTGCGAAGAGAAGAGGAACTGGAAGCTGTGCGAAAAACCCCTGCATTATTCGTTGCGTTAGCCGTGGCCGGAGGGCTGGCCTCGGCGATCCCGGCCGCTGCCGCCGGCAGCACCGTGATCCCGCAGTCCCAGCCGGCCTGGGCCACCCCACAGGCGAAGGTCGCCACCACGTCGTCGAGCGCGCAGGTGAGCTTCCGGGTGTACCTCAACACCCCGAACGAATCCGCCGCCGAGAGCTACGCCGCTTCGGTGTCCAACCCGAACAGCGCGAACTACAAGCACTACCTCACTCCCGCGCAGGTCAAGGCGCAGTTCGCGCCCAGCGACGCGAGTGTCTCCTCGGTCCGCGACTGGCTGACCTCCCAGGGGTTCGCCATCGGCGACGTACCGTCCAACAACGAGTACGTGCAGGCGACCGGCAGCGCGGCCCAGATCGACAAGGCCTTCAGCACCCAGCTCGGCGAGTACAAGGTCGGCGACAAGACGCTGCGATCCACCAGCAGCAACGTGTCCGTCCCGAGCAACCTGGCTTCCTCGGTGCTCGGCGTGCTCGGCCTTGACCAGTCGAAGTCGGTCGCGGTGCCCAACCACACCACCGGTAACGCCGTCGACGACGTGATCAGCAACACCACCAAGGTGATCTCGAACGCGACCGCGAACAAGCCCGCGGTTGTCGCGCCGCCAGCCGGTTTCCGCAACGCGCAGCCGTGCGGTGCCTACTACGGCCAGAAGATCGACACCACCGACCCGGCCTACAACGGCCAGCAGCTGCCCTACGCGCCGTGCGGCTACACCCCGAGCCAGCTGCGTGCCGCCGACGGCCTGGCCGGTCCGGTCTCCTCCGGTATCGACGGCAGCGGTCAGACCGTGGCCATTGTGGACGCTTTCGGTTCGCCGACGCTCTACCAGGACGCGGCCGAGTACGCCAAGCGCAACGACCCGAGCCACCCGCTGCGCGCCTCGCAGTTCACCCAGGACGTCGCGCCGCCCACCCCGGGCCAGGAAGACCCGAGCCAGTGCGACGCGGCCGGCTGGTACGGCGAGCAGAGCCTGGACGTGGAAGCCGTGCACGCGATGGCGCCGGGCGCGCACATCCTGTTCGAGGGTGCCGCGGACTGCCAGGACGACTCGCTCGACGCGGCCGTGAACAAGGTCGTCGCGGGTCACCTCGCGAACATCATCTCCAACTCCTACCTCGACCTCGGCGAGGACCTGCCCACCGCGGACGTGCAGGCGTTCAACCAGATCGCGGTCCAGGCGGTCATGGAGGGCATCGGCCTGTACTTCTCCTCCGGTGACGACGGTGACGACGCGCTGCAGCTCGGCACGCCCGCCGCGAACTTCTCCGGCACCGACCCGTGGGTGACCGCGGTCGGCGGCACCAGCGAAGGCATCGGCGGCAACGGCCAGAAGGTCGTCGAGACCGGCTGGGAGACCGGCAAGGCCCCGCTGACCAACGGCGCGTGGGGCAAGACCGCCTACGATTACGGTTCCGGCGGTGGCACCAGCGTGCTGTTCCGGCAGCCCTGGTACCAGAAGGGCGTCGTGCCGAACTCGCTGTCGAAGATGTACCAGACCGGCGGCAACAAGGGCCGGGTCGTGCCGGACATCTCCGAGGACGCCGACCCGACCACCGGTTTCCTGATCGGTATCACGCAGACCTTCCCGGATGGCGCCTACTACGACCAGTACCGCATCGGCGGCACCAGCCTGGCCGCTCCGCTGCTGGCAGGCACCATGGCCGACGCCGACCAGCTGGACGGCTTCCACCACGGCTTCATCAACCCGGTGATCTACCAGTTCAGCGCGCGCACCCCGGCCGTCACCGACGTGACTCCGGTCAGCGCGGCGGGCCTGGTCCGGGTCGACTACGCCGACAGCATCGACGCCGCGAACGGCTACGTGTACTCGGTCCGCACGTTCGACGACCAGACCACGACCCTGCACACCACCAAGGGTTACGACAACGTGACCGGTCTCGGCACCACCAACGGCTGGCTGTTCCTCGGCCTGTCGTAAGCGAAATCCACTGACCGCGGCCCGGGTGCAACGACGCACCCGGGCCGTTCGTCATTTCCGGAGCGCCGCATCGATCAGCGCGCTGGCGGCCGCGCGGGCATCGGCGCCGGCCGCGTTGTCGCTGGCCGGTATCAGGTGGCCAGCTGCATCCTCGGGCGGTCGTCCAGATCGTTGAGCTGCCGCTGGATCCGATCCACGTCCGCGCCGCGCCGGTTCGACCGGTACAGCTCCCGCGACTGCACGAACTCCGCCCGCGCCGCCGCGATGTCGCCCAGCCCGCGATGGATCTCGCCGAGGTGCCCATGAATGTCGGCCTGGTAGTGGGTGTGGCCGATCGCGCGGAAATGCACCAGCGCCCGCTCGTAGTACTCCCGGGCCTCGGCCAGGTTCCCGCTGTGGTAGGCGATGAACCCGAGCGTGTCCAGCGTGTCCGCCTCGCCGTCCGGGTCGTCGTTGGCCACGTTGCGGCGCAACGCCGCCGCGCACGCGGTCCGCGCCCGCTCGTAGTTGCCCAGTCGCGCCTCGAACCAGGCGACCGCGTTCAGCTCCCGTCCCATGCCGATCTGGTCGCCCAGCGAACGGAAGATCTCCAGCGACTCCACCGCGTGTTCCAGCGCCAGCTCGTCGTTGCCGACCCGCTCCAGGGCCAGCGCGAAACTGTGGTGGGTTCTGGCCAGCGCGCGCAGATCCTGTTCGCGCTCCTGTAGTTCCAGCGCGATGGTGAAGTGTTTGGCGGCCTCCGGGTGCCGTCCGTTGAGCGCGTAGGCGTAGCCGAGCAACCGGTGCGCCAGGCCCAGCGCCTTCGGGTCGTCGAGCCGCTCGGCCGCCGTCAGTCCGAGCCCGCACACCGCGAGATCGTCGCGCGGATGCCCGCGCCTGCCGTGGAAGTTGGCCAGCGCCCAGGTCATCAGCCAGGACAGCCGGAACCAACCGTGTTCCATGGCAACGATCTGCGCCGCCCGCAGGCACCAGTACTCGGTGTCGAACCAGTTCGTCGCCGACGTGGTGTTCACCGGCTTCTCCGGTGCACCGCCGTCGACCGGCTCGCCGATCGGGATCTGCTCGCGGTTCGGCGCGATCAGCCGATCCCCGGCCAGCGCGGTGTAGGTGTAGAAGTTCAGCAGGCGGCACAACGCGCCCGAGCGCTCGTCATCGGGCAGCCGATCCGCCTGTTCGGCCGCGTAGAGCCGGATCAGGTCGTGCATGCGGTAGCGGCCCGGCAACGGTTGCTGCACCAGCGAAACCCGCTCCAGCTGACGCAGCAACGGCCGCAGCTGACTGGCCCGGACACCGGTCAGGCTGGCCGCGGCGGGCAGGCTGATGTCCGGCCCGACCGACAACCCGAGCAGCGCGAACACCCGGGCCTGCTGCGGAGCCAGCGCCACATAGGACCAGGACAGCACCGCCCGCACGCCGTTGTCGTTGTCCTCGTCCAGCGCGCCCAGCCGGTTGGTCCGCTCGCGCAACTCAGCGGCCAGCGTGGCCAGCGGAAACTCCGGATGCTCCTGGGCCCGCCCGACCACGATGCTCAACGCCAGCGGCAGCCCGGAACAGCAGGCCAGCAGCTCGTTGACCGCCACCGGCTCCTCGGCGACCCGCGCCGCGCCCAGCCGTTGCACCAGCAGCGCCCGCGCCTCGGCGTCGCCCAGCACGTCCAGCGGCAGCGGCTGCGCGCCGTGCGTGTTCACCAGGCTGGTCAGCCGGTCCCGGCTGGTCACCAGCACCGTGCACGACGCGCTGCCCGGCAGCAGCGGGCTGACCTGCTCGGCATCGGCCGCGTTGTCCAGCACGATCAGCATCCGCTTGTCCGCCACCAGGCTCCGGTACAGCCCGACCTGTGCGTCCAGGTCGACCGGGACCGCGTTCGGTTCCACGCCCAGCGCGGCCAGCAGGATCCGGATCGCCGACTCCGCGGTGCGCGGCTCGCCCGAGGGATCGAACCCGCGCAGGTTCACGAACAGCTGCCCGTCCGGGAACCGGTCCGCGTTCTCGTGCGCCCAGTGCAAGGCCAGCGAGGTCTTGCCGATCCCGCCAGCGCCGCCGATCGCCGAGATCACCACGGTCCCGCCCGCCGCGTTCGCCTGGTGCGCGTCGATGGTCTCGGACAGCAGCGCGATCTCCTGCGACCGGCCGGTGAACGAGCGGGGCGCGGCAGGCAGCTGGCGCGGCGCAGGCAACTCCGCGAGGTGCACCGACGCAGGCCGGTCCGGCTCGGCCCTGGCCGCCGCGCCCGGGCCACGCGGCGCGGCCACCACCGGGTCCGCGGTGAGCATCTGCTGGTAGAGGGTGCGCAGCGGTTCGCTCGGCCGGATGCCCAGTTCATCGCCCAGCCGGGCCTGAGTGCGCTGATAGTGGGTGAGCGCGTCGGCCTGCCGCCCGCTGCGGTACAGCGCGAGCATGAACTGCCCGGCCAGCCGCTCGTCCAGCGGCCGCTGCTCGGTCTGACTGGCCAGCGTCGCCAGCAACTCGGCATGCTTGCCGACGGCCAGCGCCAGGTCGGTGTACTCCAGCTCGGCGGCCAGCCGGTCCTTGAGCAGCGTGGCCCTGATCCCGTGCAGCCACGGAGTGTCCAGGCCGGGCAGAGCCTCGCCGCGCCACAGATCCAGCGCCTGCCTGATCAGCCCCGCCGCGACCTCCGGCTCGCTGCTGGCCCGCGCCTGCGCGATCAGCCCCCGGAACTGGTGCAGGTCGATGGCCTGCTCGCCGATCTGCAACTGGTAGCCGGCCTGCTTGCGCAGCAGCGTCACCTCGTCCGAGCCGGACAAGGCCTGGCGCAGCCGCGACAGGTAGGTGTAGAGGGTGTTCCGCGCCCTCGGCGGCGGCTTCTCGCCCCAGGCGCGCTCGATCAGCTCGTCGCCGGACACCGGCCGGTTCGCGTTGACCAGCAGCGCCACCAGTACGCACTGTTGCTGCCGGGGGCCGAGGTCGACCAGTTCTCCGTTGATGCTGGCCTCGATGCTGCCCAGTATCCGGAACCGGACCGCCATGGCGCTCCCTCTCCTGCCCCCGATCCTTCGCAGCGCTGCTTCCTGCCGCCTCGTGCCGCCCTTGTACCTGCTCTTACCCTGCCCACCAGCGAAAGGCAAGAGGCCCGGCCAACCGGCCGGGCCTCTCGAACTGCCAGGAGCGAGGAGATCAGGAACTGGCCGCCGGAGTGAATTGCGACCACGGCACCGCCCAGTCGCCGATGAACGCGCCAGGAGCGATCATCGGACCGTTCGAGTTCGTCACCTCGACCACGTCACCGACGCCGAGGTTGTTGAAGAACCACTGCGCGTCCGCCGCGTTGAGGTTGATACAGCCGTGCGAGACGTTGCTGTGCCCCTGCACGCCGACGGTGTCCGGGTTCTCGTGCACGAACTCGCCACCGTTGGTGATCCGCTCCGCCCAGTACTCGGTCTCGTTGTAGGCCCTCGGGTCCGGCGGGCAGACGCCGTAGCTGCACGAGTTCATCTGCACGCTCTGGTTCTTGTCCGTGATCACGTGTGGCCCGAGCGAGGTCGGCGTCGCGTCCTTGCCCATGCTGATGTTCATGGTCTTGACCAGCTGGTTGTTGTGGAAGATGTTCATCTGCTCGGTGTTGCCGTCAGCCTGGGCGATCCACTTGTCGTGCACCGTGTAGGTCTCGTCCCGGTCCTGCTGGTCGAAGTTGCCGCCGCCGAGGTCCATCCCGTACAGCTTGGCCATCACGTGGATCTTGGTGCCGGCCGTCCAGTAGTTCTGCGGCCGCGCGTCCATCTCGGTGCTGGAGATCCAGTAGAAGCCGACCGGCTGGCTCGGCGTCGTGGCGATCTTGACCCCGGCCTCGACCGCCTTCTTGTTCGTCACCGGGTGGGAGAACGTGAAGACGATCGGCATGCCGACGCCGATCCCGGAACTGGCGTACGCGCCGGGCGCCGGGAACATGTTCGTGTACGACTTCACCGACGGGTTGATCGTGGTGTTCGTCGTCTTCTGCTCATTGGTCGAACCCTGCTGGTTCGCGCCGATCGCGTCGACCGAGTAGGTCGCCCCGAAACCGAGGTCGTCGCTAGAGGTCCAGCTCGTCTTGTCCGAGGTGAAGCTGCCGTTGACGACCTTGCCGGTCTTGGTGTTGGTCACCGTCACGGTCTTCAGCGTGCCGTTGCTGGCCTTCACCACGATCGGCTCGGACGGGTTCATCACCGTCGCGTTGGACGGCGAGATCGCGATGTTCACGGGCGGGCCGGACGGCGTGGTCGTCGCGCCCTGCGAACCGGAAGCGCCCGAACCGCCGCCGGTCGCGTTGCTGCTGCCCGAGCTGCATGCGGCGAGCATCACACCGGCTACCGCGAGGCCGATCGCCCCGACGACCGCTTTGCGGGCACCTGCCCCCGCCAGCGGGCGAAACGCGAAACCGCGGTGTCTGTTCTGCGCTCTGTTGCCGTGCTGCATGTGCTCCTCATTAGCTCACAGTGACGATGGCCAGCCCTACAACATCCAAGACGCCCGTAGGGCGGGGAAGGTTGTGCGTCCACGGCAGTCGTTCCCACGAGGTGACATTCAGATCACACGGATGCCGGATGGTCATCCGATGACCGAAAGGCCGCTGACCAATAGCATCAGTGCTCATGAGTACCGCTATGGAACCGAGCTTGGACAGTCATCACGCAGCGGTGACGACGCTCCGGGCAGCGTACTCCGCGCTGCCGCCCGGTTCGCCGGTGAGGCTGGCCAAGCCGACGTCCAATTTGTTCCGTTTCCGCGAACCTACCGGGGCCCCTGGCCTGGACGTCAGCCAGTTCGGCTCCGTACTCAGAGTTGACCCGGATGCGGCCGTCGCAGACGTCGGCGGCATGACGACTTACGAACACCTGGTCGCCGCCACCCTCCCGCACGGGCTCATGCCGACCGTGGTTCCGCAGCTCAAGACCATCACGCTCGGCGGGGCCGTGGCCGGCCTGGGCATCGAGGCCACCTCCTTCCGCAGCGGTCTGCCGCACGAGTCGCTGCTCGAAGCCGAGATCCTCACCGGTGACGGCCGGGTCGTCGTCGCCAAACCGGACGGTGAGCACGCAGACCTGTTCCGTGGCTTCCCCAACTCCTACGGCACCCTCGGCTACTCGTTGCGATTGCGTATCGAACTCGAGCGGGTCAGGCCGTACGTCCGACTGCGCCACATCCGGTTCGGCGACGCGGTGGAATGCGCGGCCGCGATATCCGACATCTGCCGGGACGCGAGCTATCAGGGCGAACCGGTCGACTTCATCGACGGCACCGTCTTCGACGCCGAACCGGCGCAGGGCCATCCCAGCCCGCGCCCCTACCTCACGCTCGGTAACTACGTCACCGAGGCGCCGTACACCAGCGACTACACCGGGATGAAGGTTTTCTACAAATCCATCCCGGACCGCGAAGTCGACTACCTGACCATCCACGACTACCTCTGGCGCTGGGACACCGACTGGTTCTGGTGCTCCCGCGCCTTCGGCGTGCAGCAGCCGCTGGTGCGCAAGTTCTGGCCCAAGCGCTACCTGCGCTCGGACGTCTACCGCAAGCTCGTCGCCATCGACCGCCGCTACAAGTTCACCGACCGGCTGCACCGCACGCTCGACGCGCCCGCGCAGGAACCGGTGATCCAGGACGTCGAGGTTCCGGTCGAGCGGCTCGCCGAATTCCTCGACTTCTTCCACCGCGAGATCGGCATCAGCCCGGTCTGGCTGTGCCCGCTCAAGCTCCGCTCGGACACGCAGTGGCCGCTCTACCCGCTCGCGCCCGGCAAGTTGTACGTCAACGTCGGCTTCTGGTCGACCGTCGCGCTCAAACCGGGCCAGGCCAACGGCCACTACAACCGGCTGATCGAGGACAAGGTCACCGAGCTGAACGGGCACAAATCCCTGTACTCGGACTCGTTCTACACCAAGGCCGAGTTCGACCGGCTCTACAACGGCACCGCCTACCAGGCGCTCAAGCAGGAGTACGACCCGGAAGGACGCCTGCCCGACCTGTACGCCAAGTGCGTGCGCAACAGCTGAAAGGAGCTTGCTGTGCGATTGGCCGACATCTTCACCAGGGTGGTCGGGCCGGATGTGCCGCTGGAGTTCGTCGCCTACGACGGAAGCCGGTCGGGTCCGGCCAACGCGCCGGTGCGCGTGGAAGTGCGCTCGCCGATCGCGCTGTCACACCTGGCCTCGGCGCCCGGCGAACTCGGCTTCGCCCGCGCGTATGTCAGCGGTTCACTGGAAGTCGTCGGTGACATGCACACCGCGCTCACCACGCTGCTGAACGTTCCGCTCAACGGTATCGCCGACGTCCCCCGCGAGGTACGCGCGAGCCTGATCACCAAGTCGATCGCGGCCCGGTTGTGGTGGCCGGTCAAGCCGCCGCCGCAGGAACACCGCCAGCACGGCAAGCGGCACTCCAAGCGGCGCGACTCCAGCGCCATCTCGCACCACTACGACGTGTCCAACCGCTTCTACGAGTACGTGCTCGGCCCGTCCATGGCCTACACCTGCGCCGTCTACCCGTCGCTGGACGCCAGCCTGGAAGAGGCCCAGTACAACAAGTTCGACCTGGTCGCGCGCAAGATCGGGCTGCGGCCGGGCATGCGCCTGCTGGACATCGGCTGCGGCTGGGGCGGCATGGTCATGCACGCCGCTCAGCACTACGGCGTCAAGGCGCTCGGCGTCACGCTGTCCAAGCAGCAGGCCGAATGGGCGCAGCAGGCGATCGTCGCGCGCGGCCTGACCGACCTCGCGGAAGTGCGCCACTCCGACTACCGCGACGTGACCGAGGGCAACTTCGACGCGCTCAGCTCCATCGGCCTGACCGAGCACATCGGCGAGGCCAACCTGCCCAGCTACTTCCAGTTCATCTACGACAAGCTGCGCCCCGGTGCCCGGGTGCTCAACCACTGCATCACCAGGGCCAACAACCTGCTGGACAGCAAGACCGGCGGCTTCATCAACCGGTACGTGTTCCCGGACGGTGAACTCGAAGGCCCCGGCCTGTTGATGTCGATCATGACCAACACCGGTTTCGAGGTGCGGCACGAGGAAAACCTGCGCGAGCACTACTCCATGACACTTCGCGACTGGTGCCGGAACCTGGACGACAACTGGGACGCCGCCGTCGCCGAGGTCGGCATCGGCACCGCCCGGGTCTGGCGGCTCTACATGGCCGCGTCGCGGGTCGGGTTCGACCGCAACCAGATCCAGTTGCACCAGATGCTCGGCGTCAAACTCGACGGTGTCCGCTCCGGTATGTCCCTGCGCCCCGACTGGGAACCCGCCGCCGAAACCGTCAGCTGATCCGCTCTGCCTCAGGCCCGGCCGGCGCGACCGGCCGGGCCTTCAGCGGCTCTCGCGCTCGTCTTGCGAATCCCGCGAATGTAGTCGCGACAACATTCGGTTGTACGCGGCCAGCGCGGCCTCGTCGTCGTCAATGTCCCGGTCCTCGTCCGGATCGACCGCGTCCACGCCCTGGCTGGCCAGCGCCGAGCGCCGGGCCGCCTCCAGCCACTTGCCGGTGTCGTTCTGCCGCTCGGTGTCGGCCATCCACTGCGAGATGACCAGCACGATGATCACGAACATCAGCCCGTCGCCCGCGACCCACATGATCCCGCCGCCGGTGTGGATGTCGTCCAGCAGCGCCGGGCCCCAGGTGCGGTGCTGCGCGGCGTAGGCCGGGAACGGCTCGTGCGAGCTGAGCATCAGCACCACGCCGACCACCGTGTCGGCCATCATGCCCAGGAACAACCCGAACAGCCGCAGCGGATAGGACAACTCGCGGCGCAGCGGCTCGTGCCCCATCAGCGGCATCAGGTAGAGATAGCCGCTGAGGAGGTAGATCGCGATCTCCAGGTCGTGCAGGCGCATGTCGGTCAACATCGCCTGGATGAACCCGGTCAGGTGGGTGCCGACCAGTACCGCCGTGTAGCAGGCGAAACCGAGCAGCGGGAAGGTCAGCACCGCGACCGTGCGGCCGTCCAGCCAGGCCCTGCTGTGCCGCGCGACCCGGTCCTCGCCCTCCTGCAACAGCCGCAGCGGCCGGCCCAGGGTGAACAGCACCGGCACCACCATGATCAGCAGCAGGTGCTCGCACATGTGCAGGTAGAACAGCTCGTGCCCGTAGCCGTCGATGCCGCTCTGGATGGTGATCACGGCCACTGCCAGCGACCCCAGGAACGCAACGGTCCGGCCGGCCGGCCAGCGCGCCGCGCTCGACGGCCTGCGGAAGTGCGCGCGGCTGAGGTAGAGCAGCGCCAGCAGCACCACGATGACGTCGGTGACCGGAGCGGCCGACCAGGTGCCCACCAGCCGGGACAGCGTCAACGGCGGCAGGGAACCTGACATGTCCATGATCGCAAGTCCAATCTGAAAACCCTAGTCAGCACGGTACGCGACCACCGGATGAGTGTGGCCGACCCCTCTTCTCGCTCGGCTTGCTTTGCCCGTTGTTCACCAAGCACGATTCACAGATGCTCCCGACCCCGGCGAACCTCGCCGCCGCCGCATCGAACGTCGCCGCCAAGGTGTTCGGCGACGGCCTCGCCGACCTGCGGCCGATGCCCCGCGTGCTGATCGACCAGGGCCCCAGCCGTTCGGTCTACCGGCTCAGCGGTCCCGAAGCCGAAGGTCCGCCGGTCCTGCTCATTCCGCCGCTGGCCGCGCCCGCGCTGTGCTTCGACCTGCGCCGCGGTTGCAGCCTCGCCGAACACTTCGTCCGCGAGGGCCGCCGGGTCTACCTGGTCGACTACGGCACCATCGCCTTCGCCGACCGCAGCCTCGGCATCGAGCACTGGGTCGAATACGTGCTCCCGCAGGCGGTGAAGGCGGTCAGCGCCGACACCGCCGGCGCCGGCGTGAACCTGGTCGCCTGGTGCCTCGGCGGCATCTTCTCCCTGCTCACCATCGCGGACTCGCCTGACCTGCCGATCGCCTCCATCGCCGCGGTCGCCACCCCCATCGACTTCACCGCGATCCCACTGGTCGCGCCGCTGCGCCCGTTGACCGACCTCACCGGCGGCTGGATCCTCAGCGGCCCCGCGTGGCTGCTCGGCGGCGTACCGAGCCCGATCGTGAAATGGGTCTATCAGCTTTCCGGATTCGACAAGTACGTCACCAAGCCGGTCGCCATACTGTCGCATTTGGACGATCGCGAATTCCTGGCCCAGATCGAAGCCGTCGACCGCTTCATGGACCGGATGATCGCCTACCCCGGTCGCACGTTCGGTCAGATCTACCACCGCTTCTTCCGCGCCAACGACCTCGCCAACGGCACCGTCAGCATCGACGACCGCCAAATCTCCCTGGCCGACGTCCGCGTCCCGGTCCTCGTCATCGCCGGCCTCGGCGACGGCATCGCCCCCAAACGCTCCGTCCGCCACCTGGTCGACGTCCTCGACGGCGCCCCCGACGTCCGCTACGCCGAATTCCCCGGCGGCCACCTCGGCGTCCTCACCGGCCGCCGCGCCCGCACCACCACCTGGCCCGAGATCAGCACCTTCCTCGACGAGCAAGCCAAAGCCACCACACCCGACCGGGGCACAAAAAGACCCGGCCCCTCGCAAGCGAGAGAACCGGGTGATGTGTTTTGAACAGTGCAGAGCACCCGAATCGGCGGCGCAGCTAAGGTGGCTGAGTGGAGCAAGACGATCGGCGAGTTCATGCTTCGTCATTCGGTGCGGCGGCGATCGCCTACGCCGAGCACCGTCCTGACTACGCGCCTGCCGCGGCTCGCTGGGCTTTGGAGCCCGCGCCCGGCACGCGAGTGCTCGACCTTGGCGCAGGTACCGGAAAGTTGACCGGCACGCTGCTCGCGCTGGGCGCCGACGTCGTCGCGGTCGAGCCGGACCCGGCGATGCTGACCGAACTGCGTCGCACGCTGCCTGCTGTTCGTGCCCTGCCGGGCAATGCCGAGGCGATCCCGCTGCCGGACGGATCCGTCGATGCCGTGCTGGCCGGAAACGCCCTGCACTGGTTCGACATGGCCGTCGCGGGGCCGGAGATCGCCAGAGTCCTCGCGCCCGGCGGCATCCTGGCCGGTCTCTGGAACGTCCTGGACGACCGGGTCGACTGGGTCGCCGGACTCGCGCGGGTCAGCGGCAGCGCGGCTATCGGCCCACGCGACACGCTCAGCAGTTGGCGCGCGGCAACGGCAGGCTTGCATCTCCCCGGCACTCCGGAGCAGGCCGAGTTCCCGCACGGACAGCGCCGCACCGCCGACTCACTCGTCGCGACGCTGGCAACGCGGGCGGGAATGCTGGTCATGCCGGAACCGGAACGCCAGGCCACCCTGGACCGGATCCGCGCGTTCCTCGCCAGCGGGCCGGAGACCGCCAGCGGCGAGTTCACCCTCCCGATGCTGACCGGAGTACTGCGTGTCCAGGAGATGTGACGGCTGATCAGCGCCAGCGCGCGGACGTCAGCAGGTTGGTCCGTTCGATCGGCGGCAAGCCGTCGTCCAGGCAGCGCAGCCGACCGTAGATGGTGCGCATCGCGCCCCGGTCCGGAATGTGTGGTCCGCCAGCCGCGAGTTCCAGCACGGCAGGTGTGCTCACCAGCCTGATCGATCCGACCGGTCGACCGCATGTTCGAAGTCTTTTCAGTCGGGTGATTTCCGCGGTCGCGGTGCGTGCGCCCTGGCTGTCATCGATGAGCACGGTGACGATCGCGCCTGCTTCGGCTGCGACGACCGCATGTACGACGACCATGAACTCGCCCAGGTCCTTCGACTGGGCGAGCCGTCGGCCGACGGGTTGCCCGCCGATCCGCTGGATCGTGGCGGCGAGTTCCGGGGTCTGGTCGTTCGGCAGGATGCTGATCCAGTGCGGGGTCAGCTTCTGCCAGACCGTTGCAGCCGAACGGAAGCGGGCATCATTGCGCGCTTTGCGGAAGACCTCTGCTTGGACGGCTTCCGGTGCACTGAGCTTTCCCAGGACGCTGATCAGCAGTCGCTCCTTGTTGATCGAGAGGAAATTCAGGCCAGGGCCGGCATCGATGATCGGCCGACAGGTCTCAACCGCCATCGTTGTCCGTGTTGCGCTCGTCGTCGTGAACCGGCGCGGCGAGAGCTGCGTCGAGCGCTGCCATGTCCACGTGCACGGCTGGCAGCTCGTCCGGTGTCGCCCACGCGATAGGTACTTCGATGGGTTGGATGCCCGCCTCGCGCAGTTCGACCTCGACGGTGTTCATCGCGATTCCGCGCAGCGTGGCGATAGCCTGTGCGGAGGCCACGCCTTCCGTGTAGCCGCGGATCGTTCGAGCCAGCAACCGTTGCGGCGCCCGCAATTGGTTGGCTTCCATCTGCAACGTGCGGTAGTAGTCGGCCCAGCCGAAGCGAACGGCCAGTGCCGGTGTGGCCAGCCCCATCCACCTCTGCTTGGTGTCGTCATCGATGTACTCGGTCTGATGCAGGGCGATAGCAGCGATCTGTGGCGGGACCAGGAACCGCTCGACCACATCGGAGAGAACCGACTCCGTCACCGGGACGCGGTCTGTGACGAACTGGCGCAACCCCTCCGCCGGCACGAGTAGATGTCGTGCAAAGGCGTCGGCTCGGATTTCTTCGGGTGTCCGAGCGCTCCAGTTGCTCCCGTCGCCGCCGTTGCGGTCGTCGAACAGAACGTGACCCAGTTCATGAGCGAGCGTGCTGCGTTGGCGCATCGGCTTGTCGGTGCGCGCGACGCCGACGAACACGGTGTCGCGGCCGGTATCCCACATCGTGAGGCCGTGTTCGTCCGGGCCGGTGCTGAGGACGGCCACGTCGATGCCGATGGCGTGCTCGATGATCGCGATCAGGTCACCGAGCGGCTGGACACCCAATTGGTGCTCGGCGCGAAAGCGCGCGGCGGCGTCGCGTCCCATCGCTTCGGCATTCGCCTTCGACCGTTGGCTGGTCAGGTCGTGGCTGGGACGTTCCGGTTGCCGTGTTGCTGGGATGGCCTGGTCTTGAAGGTAGTCGTCGAGTTCCAGGAAGTGCAGCAATTTTTCGCGCATGACGTTCATGCCGCAGTCGCAGGTGGCCCGGGCCGAACACTCCACTCGGTCGGCCACGGTCTCCGCGCCGGTCAGTTGGGCGATCGTGTGCCCAGTCGCCCAGGAGATCGCCACCAGCTCCGACATCTTCGCGGGCCGGTCGCCGGAAATGATCCGAGACAAGGTCGGCTGGGAGATGCCGGCAACTTCCGCGAGGGAACGCTGGCTGTGCCCTGCGGCAACGCGTGCACGCTCGATACGCGCTCCGGCATCGGTCGTCATGCGTCCCGTCCTTAGGTCTGAATCATGATCTCCTATGGTGATTCAGGATAGCAGTTCGTTCAGGCCGATTTGCCCGAAACGACGTTCGATGTCGCCCGGAGAGGTGAAACGAACGGCGTTCCTCAGCGATTGCCCAAGAGGTTCACAGCCGGGACACATGCCCCGGACATACTGGGGCGGAATTCGTCTGCCGGGGGAAGGGTGCGGGTCGTGAGCGGTGCCAGACCGCAACGGTGGTGGCGGAACATGTCCCGTCGCCGATTCCTTACCGCGACCGGGATCGGCGCGGTCGGGGCGGTCTCGCTCGGCTCGGTCATGCTCACTTCCAACACCGACGTCGCGTCGCCGCCGCCGACCGATCAGTGGCTGTTCGGGCCCTATGTGGACGGTTGCACGGATCCGAGCTTCGACGACGCGGAAATGGCGCTGGTCTCGGTGCCGCACTGCGTCACGTCGTTGTCCTGGCAGGGCTGGGATCCGGACTCGTGGCAGCGGGTCTGGGTGTACCGGCAGCACTTCGACGCGTCGCCGGAACTGCACGCGGCCCGCTCGTTCATCCGGCTCGACGGGGTGCTCAGCGCGGCCAAGGTCTACCTCAACGGCAGGCTGGTCGGCGTGCACCGCGGCGGCTACCTCCCGCTGACCTGCGAACTCAGCGGCATCCTGAGCCGCTCCGGCAATGTCATCGCAGTGGTCGTCGACGGGCGCTGGAGCCAGGACGTGCCGCCGGACCTGCCGGACTTCGCCAAACCGAGCGCGATCGACTTCTACCAGCCGGCGGGCATCTATCGCCCGGTCACCGTGTACCCGGAACCGAAGTCGTTCCTGCGCGACGTGTTCGCCTACCCGCAGGACGTGCTCACGGCAGACCGCAGTTGCCCGGTGCAGTGCCTCGTCGATTCGAACACGAAGGTCAGCGGCAAGGTCAGCCTGGTGGCCGAGTTGAGGCAGGGCACCGACCTGATCGCCAGCACCTCAACCGAGTTCGACGACCTCCCGCACGGCCAGCACACCGAGACCCTCACCCTGACCGGCCTTTCCGACGTGCGGCTGTGGGACGTCGATGACCCCGCACTGTGCCAGGTGCGGGTGACCCTGCGTATCGCGGGCAAGCAGGTCGACCAGCGCACGGTGCGGATCGGTTTCCGCGACGCCCAGTTCACCCTCGACGGGTTCTTCCTCAACGGCCGCAGGCTCAAACTGTTCGGGCTCAACCGGCACCAGTGGTTCCCCTATGTCGGCGGCGCCATGCCGGAACGGGTGCAGCGCAACGACGCGGAGATCCTCAAGAACGAGCTGAACTGCAACATGGTGCGCTGCTCGCACTACCCGCAGTCGCCCGCGTTCCTCGATGCCTGCGACGAACTCGGCATCATGGTCTGGGAGGAGATCCCCGGCTGGGGGCACGTTGGCGACAACCCTTGGCAGCAAAGGGTTCTCGAGGACGTGCACGACATGGTGATGCGCGACCGCAACCGGCCGTCGGTGATCGTCTGGGGCACCCGGGTCAACGAGACGCTCGGCCCGGTGATCCTCTATGACCGCACCGACCAGCTCGCCCAGCAGCTCGACCCGTCCCGGCCGACCAGCGGAGCGGTCAACGGCAACCTCGGCTACGAGTCGCCGCTCTACCCGGGCAACACCGATTCACCCTTCGCGTTCAACGACTACAGCAAACCCTCGACCCCGCACGAGCAGCCCGGCCTGCGCCCGCCCCGCCCGGACACGCCCTACCTGGTCACCGAGGCCATCGGCGCGCTGGTCGGCTCGCCGACCTACCGCCGCACCGACGCCGTGCCGATCCAGGCCGAACAGGCCCGGCTGCACGCCGCCGTGCACGACGCGGCCGCCGCCGACGACCGCTACTGCGGCTTGCTGGCCTGGGCCGGGTTCGACTATCCGTCCGGCTCGTGGCATTCGGTGAAGGGCGTCAAATACCCGGGCGTCGTCGACTTCTTCCGCATCCCCAAACTGGGTGCCGCGTTCTACCAGTCGCAGGTCGACCCGAATGTGCGCACGGTGATCCAGCCCGCGTTCTACTGGGACATCGGCACCGGCCCGTCGGCCGCCGGACCCGGCAAGGACGCGGTGATCTGGTCCAACTGCGAGAAGGTCGTCTGCTACCTGGACGGCAAGAAGGTCGCGACCGCGACCCCGCGCCGCGACCTGTTCCCGCACCTGGCCTACCCGCCGTTCCTGGTCGACCTGACCCCGCCCAACGGCCAGCGGCCCGACCTGCGCATCGACGGATACCTCGGCACCAACGTGGTGACCAGCCGCCAGTTCAGCGCCGACCCGGCCTTCGACTCCCTCTACTTCCAGGCCGACGACTCCGAGATCGTCGCCGACGGCCAGGACATGACCCGGGTGGTCGTCATCGCCCAGGACCGCTACGGCTCGCACCGCCCCGGCGTCACCGACCCGGTCACGTTCGCGGTCGACGGGCCGGGCGAGCTGGTCGGCGACAACCCGCTGGACTTCCAGGCCGCGGGCGGCGCGGCGGCGGTGTGGGTGCGTTCGGTCAAGGACCAGCCGGGCACGATCGGCGTTTCCGTCGCGCACCCGCAGCTCGGCCAGGCCACGGTCACGATCGGCAGCGGGACCACCCCGGCTTGACCGGCGTGATCGCCCGGTCGGTCGTGCTGCGCGGGGGTGAGCGGCAGCACACCGCCCGGCCTTGCCGGTGCGCTGGCCCCGTGATTGAGTGCGATAACCCTTACTCACGGGTACGTCGACGCGGAGGTGGGCGCAAACAGTGGCTGACGAGCAACGTGGCTCGGCGGATTCGACGAAAGCCGTGTTGACCAGAGAGGTCGGCGGCCCGCTCACCGTGGAACAGGTCCGGCTCAACCCTCCCGGCCCCGGCGAAGTGCGCGTGCGCATCGAGGCCGCCAGCCTCTGCCACTCGGACCTCTCGCTCGCGACCGGCGTGATGAACCAGGTCCGCCCGGCCGTGCTCGGCCACGAGGCCTCCGGCGTGATCACCGAACTCGGCCCGGACGTGACCGGTCTGGCGGTCGGCGATCCCGTGCTGCTGCTGTGGAACCCGCCCTGCCGGAACTGCTGGTTCTGCGACAACGACCAGGCGCACCTGTGCGAGCACGCGTCCGACCGGACCCAGCACCCCTATGCGGTCGACGCCACCGGCGAGGCCGTCTACCCGGGCCTGTCGACCGCCGCGTTCGCGCAGGAAACCGTGGTCGCGGCCAACGCCTGCTACCTGCTGCCCGAGGACATCCCGCTGGCCGAAGCCGCGCTGCTCGGCTGCGCCGTCACTACCGGCGTCGGTGCCGTGCGGACGACCGCGGGTGTGCGCGAGGGCGAGTCGGTCGTGGTGATCGGCCTCGGCGGCGTTGGGCTTTCGGCGGTGCAGGGCGCTCGGATCGCGGGCGCCAACCCGATCATCGCGGTCGACCGGGTACCGGAAAAGCTGGAACTGGCCCGCCGATTCGGTGCCACGGCGGCCCTCGAAGCCGGACCGGACGTGCGCAAGCAGGTCCGCGATCTGACCGAAGGCCGCGGCGCCGACCACGTTTTCGACTGCGTCGGCCTGGCCGGCACCATCAAGGACGGCTGGAAGATGGCGCGCCGCGGCGGTGCGCTGACCATCGTCGGAATCGGCGGGAAAACCGAAGTCGTCGATTTCTCCTCGCTCGAACTGTTCTATTTCGCGCGCCGGGTCATTCCGTGCGTGAACGGGTCGCTGGACGCGTTGCGCGACCTGCCCGCCTATTTCGACCAGATCCGCGACGGTTCGCTGGACCTGAAGTCGTTGGTGAGCCGGAAACCGATCTCGACGGCGTCGCCGACGGTTTCCGCGACCTCGCGGCGGGCACGGTGGCGCGCGTGCTGGTCCGCCCCAATCGTTG
>DATFHN010000171.1:0-48141 GCA_035248365.1 Pseudonocardiaceae bacterium
CATGCCAGTACTGGCGAAACTCGATCCGGTTCGCGGGCCACAGTTCGTCCGGCATTTGCAGCACGGTGCCGAGAATCCGGTAGTCCTGGTAGATCCGCTCGGCCGCGGCATCGCTGAAGGCGCCGAACCAGCGCTGGTAGAGCAGGACCGCGGTGTCGTAGAGGGTCGCGGCGACCCAGAGTTGCAGTTCCGGATCGAGCGCGTCGTAGCCGGGACCGTGCACGGTGCGATGGATCTCGGTGACCTCCCGGGCCAGCCGGGCGCGCTCAAGCGGGGTGCCGAAGGTGATCGTGTAGACGTAGGTCATGGTGGCGCGCAACCGATCCAGTTGCCGCCGCGCGAAATCGCTGTGTTCGGCCACCGCACGACCGATCGCGGGATGGGCGACCTGGAGCAGGATGGCGCGCCCGCCACCGAGCAGCAGGCCACCCTCCCGAACCACGTCGCCCATGCCCGGGTCGGCCATGGTGTCAAGGGTAAAACGATTAATGCACTACATCGACCTCGTCGCCGACCGAGAGGTCCGCGTAGAAGGTCTCGGCCGCGCTACGCGTGAGGTGCACGCAGCCGTGCGAGGACTCGACCAGGCTGCCCTCGTGCAGGGCGTCCCCGCCGTGGAAGAACACGGCATAGGGCATGGCAACGTGATAGATGCTGCTCACGTGGTTCTTGTCCTTGTAGGTGACGTGGAAGACACCCGCCGGGGTCGGCAGGCTCGGCCGTCCACTACGCAGCGGAACTGGCCCGTAGGTCACCGCTCCGTTGTTCATCAGCCAGCCTTGTTGGGTGGTCAGGTCGACACAGGCGCGCGCAGAAGCCGGACACGGCGGCGCGGTCGAGGCCGACGCCTGTCCAGCACCCACGAACAGCCAACCGGCAGCGCCGGCCACCACCGCGATACCGGCGGCGGTCAGCCGGGAGAGTCGCCGAACGTTGGTCATGAGCTATCGCCTCCAGCCATCGTTACTTGACACTCACTCATTCGCGTACCCACTGTCGCCGAAAGTAATCAGATTGACGGGCGTGTGTCCCGGTTGGGTAATCTTGTGCTGGCCAAGTTGACCTAGGTCTGGAGGTGAGACCCATCTTCTGTGTTTCTGACCGGGTGATCTCGCCTCGATGTTGCCGATAACCGGCAACCCCGGCGAGCGCCCCGTGCCATGGAAAGGCGCTGTCATGTCAAGCTCCCCTACCGTGCTGACCCCTGCGGTCATCGTGTCTCGCCTGCGTGCTGCCGGTTGTGTGTTCGCAGAGGACGAGGCGCGCCTGCTCGTCGAGGCCGCGCCCGATCCCTCCGCGCTCGCGACCATGGTGCGGCAGCGGGTCGAAGGTCTGCCACTCGAACAGATCCTCGGCTGGGCCGAGTTCTGCGGGTTGCGGATCGCGGTCGCGCCAGGGGTTTTCGTGCCGCGCAGGCGCTCGGAGTTCCTCGCGCGGCAAGCCGCCGATCTCGGGCGGAACATCCTGGACTCCGGCGAGACCGAAGAACTCCTCGTGCTGGATCTGTGTTGCGGCTCCGGCGCGCTCGGCGCGGTCGTGGCCGCCGAACTGGAGCTGGTCCAACTCCATGCCGCCGACATCGAACCCGCGGCGGTGGAGTGCGCGCGCCGCAACGTCGAACGGTTCGGCGGCACGGTCTATCAGGGCGACCTGTTCGACCCGCTGCCGCGCCGCCTGCGCGGCACCGTGCACGTCATCACCGCGAACGTGCCCTACGTGCCCAGCAACGAGATCGCGCTGCTCCCCCCGGAAGCCCGCGAACACGAACCGTTGCGCGCCCTCGACGGTGGCACGGACGGACTGGACGTGCTGCGCAAGGTCGCGCAGGAGGCCCCGGTCTGGCTCGCTCCGGGCGGCCAGCTGCTGGTGGAAACCAGCGAACGGCAGGCTCCGATCGCATCGCGGATCTTCACTGACGCCGGGCTGCTTGCGACGACCGCGGGTTGCGCCGAACTCGGTTCGACAGTGCTCATCGGATCCCGTCCAGCGTACTGACCTGCGTGTCTCCGGCTGTCATCGAGCTGTCAGCGCGATGACATCGGCGTGCCCAATACTGGTTTCAGCAAAGAGGAACGACAACAAAAAAGACGTCGGATGGGCCCGCCGCTCTGGGGGACGGAACGTGCGGAAGCGCCCATCGAGCCGGAGGCGACCTGTGCAGCCACCAGGTTAGCCCGAAGCTGGCCCCTTCTCGGTAATCCGGACCGGGAAGGGGCCGGCTCTCTTTCTGTCCACAACAGACTTATCCGCTGATGCCGAGGACCTGTTCCGCGGTGGTCCAGTTGGTGAGCATCGCCCGTTGCGCGTCGGCGAGCGTCACGGTGCCGTTGCAGATCGCGTTCTTGACCTTGGTCTCGACGCCGTCCTTGTTGTAGGAGTTGGCATCGCCGGCGTGCGGTTCCGGCCAGAGGTTCTGCGGGGAGGTGGGGCTGCCGCCGTCTTCCAGCGCGAGGAAGTGGTCTTCCTCGTAGTCGGACATGCTGGTGTCGCTGTAGCCGTAGTCGATGATGCCCTGCGCCTTGAGCTTGTTCGTGTAGGACGTCGGCGGGCGGATGGTCGAGGTCCAGCCGGACACGCAGATCGTCGAGTGGATGGTCGCCTGGGTGACGTCGGGGTTGGTCACGCCGGGCGTGCAGGCCGGGTCGGGCAGCGGCAGGTAGGACGTCGAACAGGTCGAGGCCGCAGCGGCGTGCGGCGAGGCGGCGGCCGCCGGGGCGAGGAGAGCGGTGGTCAGGATGATCGTTCCCGTGATGACGGCGGTCATCGGTAAGAAGCGTCGACGCATGGGGTAGCTCCCTGGTGGTGGATACCTTGGCGTCGCGAGTCTCGCAGCTTAAAGCGAACAATCTTCGGATTCCTGGTTAATCACATTTGACCGACAGCGAGCCCGGAAGCTGGGTCGATTCAGTCCGCACCGAACATCACGATTCGATAACGCCGTCGTGATCGTGTGTCCCACCACCTGCGTTTTCCCCTCATCCCAGAGTGCCCTGCCAACCAGGTTCCGGGAGCACGCGATGGTCAATCCGCTGGACGACGCCTCGGCGGCCGGCTGCGCCTATCGCTACCTGGTCGAGCATCCGCGCAGCACCGCCGAGGAGGTTGGTGCGGGCATCGACGTGCCGGCCGCGTCGGCCCGGGACACGCTCACGCACCTGGCCGGAGCCCGCGCGGCAGTGCGGCTGCGCACCGCGGACGGCGAACGATGGGAGGCCGAGCCGCCCGACTCGGTGGTGTCCGCGCGACTGCTCGCCGAGGAGCGCCGCCTGGTCGAACTGCGCACCGCAGGCGCCGAGCTGGCCAGGGCGTTCCGGGCCGCACGGGAGGCCGACCGGTCGGATATCGGCCTGGAGGTCGTACACGAACCGGACCAGACCGTGGCCTACTACGACCAGTTCCAGCAGTCGGCCCGTAACGAGATCAAGGCGCTGTCCGGGCCGCCCTACATCGACCGCAACGGGAGCAGCGAGCCCGCCCAGGCGGCGACCCAGGCCGAACGCATCGCGGCCGGCGTGCGCTACCGGGTGGTCTACGACAGACGGGTGCTCGACGACGCCGCCCGGGTCGACTACGTGTTCAAGGCCGTGGCACTCGGGGAGCAGGCCAGGGTCCTCACCGACCCGCCGATGAAAGTCCTGATCAGCGACGACAACCGGGCATTGCTGCCGCTCGACCCGGCAGGTACCAGCCGCAACGTCTCGCTGATCGTCTACCCGTCCGATCTGCTGGACGCGCTGATCCGGGTGTTCGAAACACTGTGGCGGCTGGCTGTGCCACTGACCGGCACCGCCCGCACCGACCAGATCGACGATCGCGACCAGGCGATCGTCACGCTGATGGCCGCCGGGCTGACCGACGACGCGATCGCCCGCCGATTGCGGTTGTCGCGACGGTCGGTTGTTCGCAGAACCGGAGCGCTACTGGAACTGCTGGGGGCGACGACCCGATTCCAGGCCGGCGTACAGGCGGCCCGGCGCGGCTGGCTGTAAGGGCGCACCTGCGCCACGGCGCAGTAAGGCCAGGATTTTATCGAGACACCACAAGGAAAAAATGCGTACAGTACCTCCACTCGCAACTCGCCAACGGTGCGACCGGAATTAAAAGCTCGATATCGGTTGGCTATTAATAAAGTGCTCTGGCAAATCGAAGTTCTGGCGCGGGAATCGGGCCGAAGAGGTGCGGTTCCCGTGAATCCCGCATGGGCCTGCGGCCTGCACTGCCGGTCCATGCGGGCCCGATTCCCCTGTGGAGGGACAAAATGCAGGTTGTCAAGCGAGGGCTGACAACACTGGCCGCGACGGCGACGGCGATGGTGGCATTCGGCGGAGTCGCCGCGATCGCCACGCCGGCCGCCGCCGCACCGAGCACGGCGACTACGGCGAACCCGTACAGCCCGTCCTATCAGCACTCGTACCGGCACGGTGCCATCCCGACGCTGCAACGCAAGTCGATGATGGACAAGTGGAACGCGACCCATGCGGCCCAGGCGGCCACCGGCCCGGAGACCCTTTCCTATGCCGGCGGCACCAACGGGGTCGGCGTCGATGACGGCAAAGACCAGGTTTACCTGGTGTTCTACGGCAACCAGTGGGGCACGCAGAGCACCAACGGCAACGGCGACCTGACCTTCTCCGGCGACTCGAACGGGGGCGCCCCGGTCGCCCAGGAAATGTTCAAGGACATCGGCACCGGCAACGAGTTATGGTCGGCCGATCTGACCCAGTGGTGCGACGGTGCCGGCGTGGCCTCGGGCGCGACCAGCTGTCCGAGCAACGCCAGTTTCATTCCGTACCAGAGTGGTGGCGTGCTCGCCGGTGTCTGGTACGACAACTCGGCCGCGTCGCCCGCTGCCGCCACCGGCAACCAACTCGGCCAGGAGGCGGTCAACGCGGCCAAGCACTTCGGCAACACCGCGTCGGGCGCCAACCGGCACACCTACTACGTGATCCTGTCCCCGCACGGCACGAACCCGGACAGCTACCAGGGTCAGTACTGCGCCTGGCACGACTACACCGGGGACAGCACGCTCTCCGGCGGCGCCGTCAGCTCACCCTACGGCGACCTCGCGTTCTCCAACCAGCCGTACAACTTCGATTCCGGTGCCGGTTGCGGCGTCGACTTCATCAACAGCACGGGCAGCCTGGACGGCTGGACCATGACGCTCGGCCACGAGTGGCACGAGATGATGTCCGACATGTTCCCGATGGGCGGCTGGAGCAACCACACCGGCAGCTCGTACAACGGCCAGGAGAACTCCGACGAGTGCGCCTGGATCAAGTCGGGCCAGCCCGGCGGTGCCGCCAACGTCACGATGGGCACCGGTACGTTCGCGGAGCAGGCCAGCTGGTCCAACGACACCAATGCCTGCGCCATCTCGCACCCGATCGTCAACCACGGCGGCACCGGATCGGTGTCGGTGGCCAACCCCGGTAACCAGACCGGCACGGTCGGCAAGGCCGCGAGCCTGCAACTGTCCGCCAGCGGCGGCAGCGCGCCGTACACGTTCAGCGCCACCGGCCTGCCCGCAGGCCTGTCGATCAACTCGGCCGGTCTGGTGTCCGGCACCCCCAGCGCGGCAGGCACCTCGTCGGTGACCGTGACGGCGAAGGACAGCACCGGAGCCACCGGTAGCACCACCTTCTCCTGGACGATCACCAGCGTCACCGGCGGTTCGGTGACCGTGGCCAACCCCGGTGACCAGGAGGACTGGGAGTGGTTCGACATCACGCCGGTCCAGATCTCGGCAACCGCGAGTGACGGCGGCAGCCTGACCTACGCCGCCACCGGTCTGCCCGACGGGCTGAGCATCGACAGCTCGACCGGCAGCATCTCCGGAGCGCCCTTGACGCCGGGCACCTACTCGGTGAAGGTCACCGCGACCGAGGCCAGCGGCGCCACCGGCAGCACCACGTTCACCTGGACCATCGACAGCTGGTTCTGAACCGCGAGTGATCGCGCCGATCGGCCTGGCCGCAACGGCCAGGCCGATCAGTGTCCGGGATGGACTGCTGCCTCCAGGAGTGGGCGTTGCGCCGAAACTGCCCGTAGCGTGGGCTCGTGCCCGCTCAGGATGAGGCGGCGTGGGTGCTGCATGTTGATCTCGACCAGTTCATCGCGGCGGTCGAGATCCAGCGGCACCCGGAGCTGCGCGGGAAGCCGGTGGTGGTCGGCGGGACTGGCGACCCTACTCAGCGTGCGGTGGTGTCGACCGCGTCGTACGAGGCGCGGGAGTTCGGGGTGCATTCGGGGATGCCGTTGCGGACGGCGGCGAAGAAGTGCCCCGATGCGGTCTTTCTCGCGGTGGACGCGCCCGCGTACGAGGCGGTGTCCGAGCGGGTGATGGCTACGTTGCGCGAGTTTCCGGTGGTCGTCGAGGTGCTGGGCTGGGACGAGGCTTTCCTGGGGGCGCACACCGACGATCCGGAAGCGCTGGCGGCGGCTATTCGGGTGGGAGTGCGGGAAGCGACCGGGTTGTCGTGCTCGGTGGGGATCGGCGACAACAAGCTGCGGGCGAAGCTGGCTACCGGCCTGGCGAAGCCAACCAGTCAACAGAGCGGTAAGCCTGCCGGGATTTATCGGCTGACCAGGGACAACTGGGTCGCGGTGATGGCGGATCGACCGACCGACGCGTTGTGGGGCATCGGCAGCCGCACCTGCGCGAAGCTGGCCGACGAGGGGCTGCGCACGGTCGCGGATCTGGCGCGGGCCGATCCGCAGGCGCTGGCCGCGCGGTTCGGGCCGAAGATGGGGCCCTGGTACCGGCAACTGGCGCTGGGCGCGGGCGAGGTCACGGTGGATGAGACGCCGTATGTGCCGAAGGGGTGCGGGCGCGAGGTCACCTATCAGGAGAACCTGACCGAGCCGGCCGAGATCAGCGCGCAACTGGAGTCGCTGGCCCGCCGCCTGACCGACGATGTGCATGCGGACGGGCGGCCGGCCGCGCGGATCGGGATCAAGGTTCGGTTCGCGCCGTTCTTCACCACAACTCGGAGCCTCACCCTGCCCGAGCCGACCGGCGATCCGGATGTGGTGGCGGCCGCCGCGGCGGAGTTGCTGACCAGGGTCGAACTGGGGCGCCCGATCCGCCTGCTCGGGGTGCGCGCCGAGTTTCCGGCGGAATAGCGAAATCAACACCTCAGAAAATAAATTGTCAAAAACTCGTTCATTGACGATCTGAGTGGTCTAGTCCACTTTTGAGAGAACACCCTGGAGCACCCGTAGCTTACCGAGAGGGTCGATTTCTCATGCCCATACAATGGACCATTCGCCGTAAAGCCATGGTCGCCGCGACCGCCCTCCTCCCGATCGGACTCGGCCTGGCCACCGTCCCGGCCGCGACCGCCCAGACCGCACCGGCGGTCATCTCCAACGCCGTTGCCGCGGGCACCTTCGCGGTCGCGCCCTACGTGGACATGGGCGAGTCGACCGAGTCGATGCTCAACACGGCGCTCACCAGCAAGGGCCTCAAGGCCTACACCGCCGCCTTCGTCATCGGCGTCGGCTGCAACGAGGAATGGGGCGACACCGAACCGATCGGCGGTGACCCGTTCATCGATCCGGAGATCGCCAAGGCAAAGTCCGAGGGTGGCTCGGTGATCATCTCCTCGGGCGGCGCCGACGGCTACTCGATCGCCGGAACGTGCACCAACCAGTCGACGATCAACTCCTCGCTGCAGAAGCTGATCAGCACCTACGGCGCCAAGGCGCTCGACTTCGACATCGAGGGCGCGGCGGTCGCCGACACGGCGGCGGCGACCCGGCTGTACAACGCGATGAAGACGCTGAAGTCCAGCAACCCGGGCCTGGTCTTCTCGATCACCATCCCGGTCACGCCGACCGGCATGGACAACTACGGCGTCGGGCTCGTGCAGGCCGCGCACAAGGCGGGCGTCAAGATCGACGTGGTCAACCTGATGGCGATGGACTACTACGCGGGCACCGGCACGGAAATGGGCACGGCGGCCGTCAACGCGGCCAAGGGCGCGCTGGCGCAAATGAAATCCATCGACTCCAGCTACAGCTACGCCAACGTCGGCCTCACCCCGATGATCGGCGTGAACGATGACGGCTCGACCTTCTCGCTGTCCGACGCGAGCAAGGTGGAGAGCTTCGCCGCGTCCAACGGCCTGGGCCGGCTGGCGTTCTGGTCGCTGACCCGGGACGTGAGCTGCGGTGGTTCGGCCGCTCAGGCGGTGGCCAGCCCTTCCGCTTCGCCGACGTGCAGCGGGATTTCGCAGAGCCAGCTGGCCTTCACGTCTGCTTTCGCGAAGTACTGAGCCGAATACTGATCAGCCGAAGGTGAAGTCGTAGGCCTGAACACCGGGAGCAGCGGTCAGGGTGAGCGTCGCGCGCGCACTCTGGCCGCTGGCCAGTGTGTAGAGCTTGGGCACGCCGCCGATCTGGATGGTCTGCGCCGGTTTTCCGTTGATGGCAACGGTTACCGGGCCGGTGCCACCGAGGACCAGGTAGACGTCGTTGGCCTGGTAGTTCAGCCGCAGTGCGGCGTTCGGGCCCGCGGTGAGGGCTTCGGTGGTTTCGGTCCAGGTGCCGGAGAGGGCGAACGTGTCGGGCTGGACCGCGTTCGGGAACTGGTAGGTCTTGGTGGAGTTGGCGGCGGGCGCGGTGCCGCTCACGTGCAACGGCGCGTACTGGCTGCCCAGATAGGTTTCCTGGGTTTGCTGCTCGGTCGGGGTTGCGTCGGCGACGTCGGTCGGTGACGGGAGGCGCAGGGTCGGGTCGCCCTCGCCGAGCAGCGTGCGGATGTCGCCTTCGGTGTTGCCGTAGTCGCCTTCGCCGAACGCGATGTGCCGGATGACGCCGGTCTTGTCGATCAGGTATTCGGCGGGCCAGTACTGGTTCTCGTAGGCGTTCCAGGTCGCGTAGTCGTTGTCGATCGCGATCGGGTATTTCACGCCGAGCGCGGCGGCTTGCGTGCTCACGTTCGGGACGACGTGCTCGAAGGCGAATTCGGGCGTGTGCACGCCGATGACCTCGAAACCGTCCTTCTGGTACGCGTTGTACCAGGCTTCGACGTGGGGGAGGGCGCGGCGGCAGTTGATGCAGCTGTAGGTGAAGAAGTCGATCAGCACGACCTTGCCGCGCAGGCTGGCGAGGTTGAGCGGGGCGTTGCCTGGGGTGTTGAGCCAGGCGTTGATGCCGGTGAAATCGGGCGCTGGGCCGCAGTTCTCCAGTAGTTCGCCGTTGGCCTGGCAATCCGAACCGGGCTGGAGCGTGCCGACCTTCGCGGTGCTGCCGCCACCGCCCGTGGTGAGGGCGTGGAGTTGACCCGCCGCGCTCGGGTTCTGCTCGACCGAGTTCTGCAGCGCGTTGGTGTAGCCGGGCACCGAGGTCTGCAGGCCGTCGGTGAGGTTGAAGCCGATGGCCAGCGCGACCACGATCATCAGCACGCCAGCGGTGACCCGGATGCCGCGGGCCCGCTTGCGCAACAGGCCGGTGCGCCGCACGATCGCGTCCCCGGCGACCGCGAGCACGAGCAGTGGCACGCCGACGCCGATACCGAACGCGACGGTGAGCACCACCGCGTCGAAGCCGATCTTGTGGGTGGCGCCGAGCACGACGATGGTCGCCAGCACCGGTCCCGCGCACGGCACGAACAGCAGGCCGAGACCGAGTCCGGTGACGATGCCGTTGCTGTTCGGGTTGACCTGGCGACCGCGAATGCGCGCGAACGGCCGTTCGAGCAGGTCGCCGAACCGGGTCCAGATCAGCCCGGCGCCGATCAGGATCAGCACCGCGATACCGAGGTCGCGCAACAGGTCCTGGGGCAGGTGCAACGCGGAGAGCAGCAGCGAACCGAACAAAGTGGACAGGCAGAAGCTGAGGACCAGCCCGGCGACGATGCCGTAGGGCCGCCACGACCAGCGCCGCTCCCCTTCCTCGGGCGCGGTGCGGTTGCTGCCCGCGGTGAGCACGACCGGCAGGACCGGGAGCACGCACGGGGAAATGCTGGTGATCACGCCGGCCAGAAATCCGACCACGATCAACGTGATCATGCACGCTCCAGAGTCAGCCGCTTGTTGTCGGTTCCAGCCTATGGCCGCGCATTGGGCGGGCCCGTTACCGATCCCTTACGGGGAACAACTCGGTCGCGGGGAGCACCCGCAGGAGGCACCATGGCTGTTCGTGGGCTTTGTGGAGGCAGGCGGGCTGGGCTATCGGCTCCCGGACGGCCGCGGGCTGTTCAGCGACGTGAAGTTCCGGGTGAGCACCGGCCAGGTCGCGGCGCTGGTCGGCGCGAACGGCGCGGGCAAGACGACGCTGCTGCGGATCCTGGGCGGCGAGCTGACCCCGGCCGAGGGCAGCGTCGTGGTGCAGGGCGGCCTGGGCGTGATGCCGCAGTTCATCGGCTCGATCCGAGACGACCGGACCATTCGCGACCTCCTGCTGGCGGTCGCGCCCGCACCCGTGCGTGCGGCAGCGGCCGAGCTGGACGAGGTCGAGCTGGCGATGATGGACACCGACGACGAGCCGACCCAGTTGCGCTACGCGACCGCGCTGGCCAACTGGGGTGAGGCGGGCGGCTACGACATCGAGGTGCTCTGGGACACGGTCACGGTGGCCGCCCTCGGCGTGCCGTTCGACCGGGCCAAGTACCGCGGCGTGCGCACGCTCTCCGGTGGCGAGCAGAAGAGGCTGGTGCTGGAGGCGCTGCTGCGCGGCCGCGAGCAGGTGCTGTTGCTGGACGAACCGGACAACTATCTGGACGTGCCCGGCAAGCGCTGGCTTGAGCAGCGGCTCGGCGAGACCGACAAGGCACTGCTGCTGGTCAGCCACGACCGCGAGCTGCTGGCGACGGCGGCGACCGCGGTGATCACGCTGGAGGCGGGCACCACCTGGACCCACGGCGGCAGCTTCGCGACCTGGCACGAGGCCCGGGAGGCGCGCTGGGAGCGCATCGCCGAACTGCACAAACGCTGGGACGAGGAGCACGAGCGGCTGCGGCAACTGGTCATCACGCTGCGCGAGCAGGCGAAGATCAGCGAGGCCATGGCCGCCCGCTACCGCGCCATGCAGACCCGCTTGCAGCGTTACGAGGAGAGCCCGCGCCCGCCCGAGCTGCCCAAGCAGGAGCACGTGAAACCGAGGCTGACCGGTGGCCGGACCGGAGTCCGGGTGGTCACCTGCGAGCAGCTGGAGCTGACCGGCCTGATGAGGCCGTTCGACTTCGAGCTGTTCTTCGGCGACCGGCTGGCCGTGCTCGGCTCGAACGGGTCGGGCAAGAGCCACTTCCTGCGGCTGCTGGCCGGCGGTGAGGTCGCGCACACCGGAGTGTTCAAGCTGGGTGCGCGGGTGGTCGGCGGACTGTTCGCACAGACCCACGAGCACCCCGAGTGGGTCGGCAAGACCCTGGTCGACGTGCTCTGGCACGGCGAAGGCGACCGGAGGGGGCTCGGGCGCGGTCCGGCGATCGCGGTGTTGAGCCGCTACGGGCTCGGGGCGTCGGCCGATCAGCGGTTCGAGACCCTCTCGGGTGGCCAGCAGGCGCGGTTCCAGATCCTGTTGCTCGAACTGTCCGGCGCGACCCTGCTGCTGCTCGACGAACCAACCGACAACCTGGACCTGACCTCGGCGGAAGCGCTCCAGTCCGCACTGGACGAATTCACCGGGACGGTGGTGGCGGTCACCCACGATCGCTGGTTCGCGCGCTCGTTCGACCGGTTCCTGGTGTTCCGTTCGGACGGAGTGGTGGCCGAATCGGATCAGCCGGTGTGGGACGAGACCCGGGTGGTGCGGGCGCGGTGAAACCTCGCTGAAACACTGAACGGAAGAAACTCTGAAAAGAAGGAGTGTGTAGCTCCATGCGGAACGGGTACTCATCAGCGGTCCCGCTGCTTGGCACCGGCGGGGAGATTATCCGAGGAGATCCGTGGGCACCGCAGGAGCCGGACAGCGGCAGTACGAGTTCGCCATCGGCCTACCCTCGAACCCGCCACTGACCGAACTGCGCGCCTGGTTGCGCGGCCTGCTCGCCGACGAACCGCCCGATCTGCTGATCGACGTCGAGCTGGTGGCAACCGAGCTGGTCACGAATGCCTACGAACACACCGGCCACCTGCTGGCCGTGCGGATCAGTAGACCGGTGGACAGACCGGTGCTGCGCGTCGAGGTCGACGACGGCGCACCGGAACGGCCACCGAGACCGGGTGCGTCGTCGCGGGGTGGTTTTCGGGGACGGGGGTTGCTGATGGTCGAGGGAATCAGCAAAGCATGGGGGGTCGAGCGGGGGAACAAGCGCAAGACCGTGTGGGTGGAGCTTCCCTACCGGTGACGCGCACCGATTGTGTCCGGGATGCGGGCTAGCGTGCTGCCATGAACACCCGTTGGACGTTGACCATGGACTGTGCGCACCCGGCCGAGCTGGCCCGGTTCTGGGCGCTCGCGCTCGGTTACGTCGAGCGCGAGCCGCCGGGCGATTTCGCGACCTGGGAGGACTGGCTCCGGCACTACGAGGTGCCCGAGGACGAGTGGGACGACGGCGCCGCCCTGTCCGATCCGGACGGCGTGCTGCCCAGCCTGACCTTTCTCAAGGTTCCCGAGAACAAGATCGCCAAGAACCGGATACACCTCGACCTGCAGGTCGGCGGTGGCCGGGACGACGTGCCGTGGGAGCAGCGCTGGCCGAGGGTGCGGGCCGCGGCCGACAAGCTGATCGCGGCAGGCGCGACCGTGCTGCGGACCAACGAGCTGCTCGGCAAACCGGACAGCATGGTCATGGCCGACCCCGAAGGCAACGAGTTCTGCCTGGTCTAACCGACCAGCCAGCCGCCGTCGACGTTGAGGTTGTGGGCGTTGATGCCGGTGTTGTTCAGCAGGAACTCGACCGCGTCGGCGACCTCGGCGGTGGTGACCAGGCGGCCGATCGGCGTGCGCGGGATGGCCGGGTGGTTGGTGACGCCCTTCAGCTTCGGGGAGTCGCCGACCTGACCTGGGTGGATCGCGTTGACCCGGTGTGGGGCGAGTTCGACGGCGAGGGTCCGGACGAGTCCGGAGATGCCCGCGTTGAACGTGCTGACCATGGTCGACCCGGGATACGGGCGCTCCTTGGCCAGGCCGCCGAACAGCACGACCGCGGCGCCGTCGTTGAACCGGCCGGACAGCGCACGCACCGCCTCGGTGTAGCCGACGAGCTTGGTGGTGATCGAGCGGATCGCACCCGGGATGTCGAAATCTCGCAGCGTGTTCGCGCCGGGGTCGATCGCGGTGATGACCAGGTGATCGACCCCGGTGATGTCGGCCAGCGAGTCGGCGATGGTTTCCGGCGCGGACAGGTCGATGGCCAGGCCACGCGCGGTGGGCCCGAGTTGACCGGCGGCGGCGTCGGCCCGGCCCTTGTCCCGGCTGGTGATGACGACATCGGCGCCGGTTGCGGCGGCGCGGCGGGCCAGTTCGAATCCGATGCCGCTGCTGCCGCCGATGATCACGGTGGAAGTCACGCCGATGATGGTAGCGGCGGATCTTTCTAGTCCACTGTGGACTTAACGTAATCCCGTTGCCCGTTCGGGCGATCGCTGGCAGCCTTTGCCCATGCCGCAGCGCCCGGTCACCGACGACGACGTGCCCGCCCTGCTCGACCTCTACCACCGGGCCGAAAACGCCGAGCTTGGCGAGCCGTACAGCACCGACGCCGACGTGCGCCGGGTCCTGGCCGCCGCCGACCGCACCCTGGCCGCGCTCGACGAAACCGGACGATTCGACGGGTTCGCCGCGCTCAATCCGGCACCGAATCAGCACGCGCTGCGCGCCCAGCTCGTCGTCGGCCCGGAGCGGCCTGCCGAAACCGCCGATCTCCTGCTCGCCGCGATCGAGGCCTGGGCCGAGATGGACCACGACGACAGCACGCCCGAGGTCAACCTCTACCAGTTCCCGGACGCCCTGGCCGGACCGGCGCTGACCGCGCGCGGCTGGCGCATCGTGCACAGCAATACTCGCCTGATCGTCGACCTGAGCGCGCCGCCCGTCCAGCTCACGCCGAACCCGCACGTCCGGGTCCGGGTCGCGGCCGACGAGGCCGAGCAGCGGGTCGCGCACGCGATCCTGGAGGACGCGATCGCGCAGGACTGGAACCACCAGCGCACCGAGTTCGAGGAGTTCCTGGCCGCCCAGCAGGCTCGTCCCGGTTACGACCCCTCCTTGTGGTTCATCGCCGAGCTGGACGGTGAACCGGCCGGGGTGGCGATCGCCCGCGATCCGGCGCAGCGGCCGTGGATCGCCTGGCTCGGCGTTGCCGAGTCCGCGCGCGGCAACGGGCTGGCCAAGAACCTGTTGCTGACCGCGTTCGGCGTGCTGCGCGCCCGTGGCCGGAGCACGGTCGGCGTCGACACCGACACGCACAACTCGACCGACGCGGTGAAGGTCTACGAGCGCGCGGGCATGGTGACCGAGGGCACCGCCGACGCGTGGTCGCGCGAGCTTTAACCGGTACTCAGGTCTAAGGATCAGTTAAATCCACTTGGGACAGTGGATCGATCTTAGCCCACTCTTACAGCGTTCTCATCGCCCACACATTCTCGCGGCCGAGACTCGACCCCAGATAACCGCCTGGTGTTGGAGGATTCGATGGCCGCGTTGTCCCGACTGCTTGGCCTGCGCGCGAACGAGCGCCCGGAAACGGCCGCGTTCATCATCGGCGCGGACGGCGCCCGGCTGTCCTGGCGCGGCCTTGCCGAGCAAGCCGACGCGCTGACCGCGTTGAGCCTCACCCGCAGGCTGCCCGCCCGCGCCCGGCTCGGCATCGCGGTCGCCGATCCCTTGGCCTTCACCGCCTCCTACCTCGGTGCGCTCGCGGCCGGGCTGACCGCGGTGCCGCTGGATCCCCGGCTCACCCCGGCCGAGCTGGCCGCGAACGTCGCGCGGCTCAAGGTGGACGTGCTGCTCACCGACGCCGAACCGAACGTGGACGTCGAAAGTTGGGCAGTCACGCCTGCTGGACCCAAGCTGGTCGTGCCGGGCAAGGGGCGCTGGCCGAGCGAGCTGGCCGCGTTGCGGCCCGCGGTGCTGCTGGCCAGCTCCGGCACGACCGGGGCGCCCAAGGGAATTCCGTTGTCCGAGTGGCAGTTGCTGGCCGCCGCGCGTCGCGTCGCCAGGCACCACCGGTTCGGGCCGGACGAACGCGGGTACACACCGCTGCCGCTGTTCCACGTGAACGCGCAGGTGATGGGGTTGCTGGCGACCGTGGTCAGCGGCTCGTCGCTGGTGCTGGACCGGCGGTTCGAGCCGAACGAGTACTGGGCGCGGGTCGCGCAATGGCGGCCGACCTGGTTGAACGCGGTCCCGGCGATCCTGGCCGCGCTGATCGAGCAGCCCGCGCCGGCCGACATCGGCGGAATCCGGTTCGCGCGTTCGGCTTCGGCGCCGCTGCCCGCGAGCGTGCTGAGCGGGTTTGCCGCGCATACCGGGGTTTCCGTGCTGGAGACCTATGGCATGACCGAGGCGGCCGGCCAGATCACCGCCAACCCGATCGACGCGTCGCAGCGGCGCGCGGGTTCGGTGGGTTTGCCGGTCGGGGTCGGCTTGACCGTACTCGACGCGCCGCCCGGCGGCGAGGGCATGATCGCGTTGCGGGGCAGGCAGATCGTGCACAGCTACCTCGATCTTTCCGCCGATGGCCCGGAGCGGATCCGGCCGGCGCGGGACGCGGACGGCTGGCTGCGCACCGGCGATCTCGGCTCGCGCGACGAGGCGGGTTTCGTGCGGCTGGCCGGTCGGTCCGACGACGTGATCAACCGGGGCGGCGAGAAGATCCACCCCAAGGAGATCGAGGACGTGCTGCTGGCCGATCCGCGCGTGCGCTCGGCCGCCGTCGTCGGCGCGCCGCATGCGCGGCTGGGGCAGGTCGCGGTCGCGTTCATCACCGCACGGGACGGCAGCGACACCGAGGACCTGCGGCGGACGCTGAACCTGTTGTGCGAGCGGCGACTCACGCGATACAAACGGCCGACCCAGATCGAGATCACCAGCGACCTGCCGCGCGGACCGACCGGCAAGATCCTGCGCCGCGCGCTGCGCACCGAACTCGCCGGTGCCGCCCGATGACCGAGAAACGACACCTGCACTACATCGATCTGGTGCGGGTGCTGACCGTCGCGCTGGTGATCGCGGTGCACGTGCTCGGCCAGGAGCAGCTGCCGCCGACGCTGACCGCGGGCGCGCTGCTCGCGGTCGGGCACGTCAGCCGCGAGGTGTTCTTCCTGCTCACCGCGTTCGTGCTGGTGTACACGTACCGCGGCAAGCCGGTGCGGCCGTTCTCCTTCTGGCGCAAGCGTTTTCTCTACGTCGGCGTGCCGTACGTCGCCTGGAGCCTGATCTACTTCCTCGCCGACAACGCGCAGCTCGACCCGGCCAGTGCGGCGCTGGCCACGTTCGGGCACAGCCTGCTCGACGGCGCCGCCCGCTACCATCTGTACTTCCTGCTGGTCTCGATGCAGATCTACCTGTTCTTTCCGCTGATCCGCGCGCTGCTCAAGAAGACCCAGCGGCACCACATCGTCCTTTTGGGACTGTCGTCCACGTACCAGATCCTGTTCTACCTTGCCATACAACGGCAATGGATCACCGGTCCGCAGGACGCATGGCTGACCAGCTATCTGGGCTTTGTCGTCGCGGGCGGCATCGCGGCCTGGCACGCCGAGGCGCTGGCCGACTGGACGCGGGCGCATCTGCGTGAGGTGTTCACCGGGGCGTGGGTCACGATCGGCATCGGGCTGGCCGTGTACTTCGGGGAAGTCGTGCTCGGCGGGCAGAACCCGTTGGTGGCCAGCGATGTGTTCCAGCCGGTCACCGTGATCGAGAGCGCCGGCATCGCCTGGGCGTTCCTCGGGCTCGGCCTGCGCTGGCAGGAACGGGGCCGGGCGGCCGGAAAACTGATCCACGCGGGCGCGGATGCCTCGTTCGGCATCTACCTCGCGCATCCGCTGCTGATCCAGGCGTTGTTCATGGGCACGTCGGCCATTGGTCTGGACGCGCTGGCGCAGCACGCGCCGACGGTGGCCGTGCTGGTGGAGATGGTGGTGTTCGTGCCGCTGCTCTACCTGGCCTCCGGCCTGCTGGCCGTGGGTTTGCGGCGTACCCCGTTCAGCCTCGCATTGGCCGGTCGCGCCCGGCTACGGCCCACACCGGTCCCGGTCCCGGCCCGGATGCCGCTGCCGTTCTCCAATCGTCCACTTCCGACTCAAGGAGGCACGTCATGACCACCATGATGATCGATCCAGGGCTGCCGACCGGCGCCTTCACCGACGTGATCACCAGCCACGGCCAGTTCGTCGACATCGTCAAGTTCGGCTGGGGCACGGCCCTGGTGACCAAGGACATCGACCGCAAGATCGGCGTGCTGCGCGAGCACGGCATCGACTTCTACTTCGGCGGCACGCTGTTCGAGTACTACCTGTGGACCGGGCGGCTCGGCGAGTACCTGGTGCTGCTGCGCCACCACGGCGCGACCCACGTCGAGGTGTCCAACGGCACCATCCCGCTCGACCAACACGGGAAAGCCCAATATGTACGGGAATTGTCCGGGGAAATGACCGTACTTTCCGAGGTGGGATATAAAGACGCGGACCGTTCCGCGCTGCTCACCCCGGCCGACTGGGTGATGGCGTTGCAGGAGGATCTGGACGCGGGCGCGAGCACGGTCATCACCGAGGCACGGGAAAGTGGACGGAGTGGGATCGCCGATGCGGACGGCAAGATGCGCGACGACGTACTGCTCGCCGTGCTGGACGCGATCGATCCGGCCAAGGTGATGTTCGAGGCACCGACGAAAGATCTCCAGGTCGCGCTGGTCCGCACGGTCGGCCCCGACGTGAACCTGGGCAACGTGGCCGCTGCCGACGTGATCGGCGTGGAAACCCTGCGCCGGGGCTTGCGCGGGGACACGTTGCTCCAGTTGACGACCGGTCAAACCGCCGCCTACCGCACGCCGTCCGCGGCCTGAACATCGAGGAAAACCCATGCGCGACATGCATGACGCCTGCCACATCGCCATTCCGGCCCGAGACTTGGACGAGGCGGTCGAGTTCTACGTTTTCGGGCTGGGGGTGAAACTGGCCCGCCGTTACGACGACCGGGTCACCTTCGACTTCTTCGGTGATCAGCTCGTCTGCCACCTGTGCACGGAGGTGCCCGCCGACGCGATCGCCTACCCGCGTCACTTCGGCTTGAGCTTCGCAAAACCCGAGGATTTCGACCGTCTTCTGCGGCTGGTGGAACATCGCAAACTGCCAGTACTCTCCGGACCGTCCCTGCGTTTCGAGGGCACGGCCGAACAGCACAGGACGATCTTCCTGAAGGACCCGTCCAACAACGTCATCGAGTTCAAGAACTACGACGACCCCCGATTGCAATACTGAGCACCATGACGCAGATCTTTCTTGTCCGGCACGGGCAGAGCACCTGGAACGCCGAGGGCCGCTGCCAGGGCCAGTCCTCCTCCGCTGGTGGGCTGAGCGAGGAAGGCGAGGCTCAGGCGCTGGCCACCGCCGAAGAACTCGCTAAGAAGTTGGCCACGGAACAGCTTCCGGTGGCCGATGCCGTCCTGGCCAGTGATCTACTCAGGGCACGGCAGACCGCGCGGATCATCGCGGACGTGCTCGGCCTGCCGATCCAGTTGGATCCGGGTCTGCGCGAGCAGTCCTGCGGCGAGTTGGAAGGCAGGCTCTACGCCGAACCGTTCGGCGACCGCACCGTACAGGGGACGATCGACGAACTGTGGCGTGATCCGTTCCGCCGCCCACCCGGCGGGGAAAGCGTCGCCGACCTGTACGACCGGGTGCAGACCACGTTGACCCGGCTCGCCAAGGCGAATCCGGGTAGGACACTGGTGGTCGCCACCCATGGCGGCGTGGTCCGCACGGCCACGGCTGCCGCACCACAACCGGGAACACCCCTCCCACACACCACAGTGGACAATGCGTCGATCACGCCTTGGAGTCCGTCATGTCCAGTCCCGTGATGCGCCGGTTCGTCGACCGGCTCAGCGATCTCGCCGACAGCACCCCCGATCCGGCCCTGCTCGCCACCGGCGCGGGCGTCATGCTGGAGTCGGTGCTCGCCTTCGACAACGTGCTCGATTCCTGCCAGTGCGAACCCGCCGACGACCGGTATCGCCAGCACATCCTGCACGTCGATCCGCGCGGCCGGTTCTCGGTGGTCGCGCTGGTGTGGCTGCCGGGACATGAGACACCCATTCATGATCACGTCGCCTGGTGCGTCGCGGGGGTGTTGAAGGGCCGGGAGCGCGAGCACCGGTACGATCGGCTCGGCGACCGGCTGCGCGCGGGCGCGACGGTGGTCAACCACGTCGGCGAGGTGTCGGTGCTGACCTCGGGGCCGGACATCCACCAGGTCACCTGCGCGAGCGCGGACAAGACCATCTCGATCCACGTCTACGGCGCGGACATCACCAGTCGCGGCACCAGCATCCAACTCACCTATGACCCGCGACTCGTCACCCCGGCATTGACCGCACCATCGGTATAGTCTCGATTAGTGACCAATACCGATGGTGAGTTCCGCAGGGACAGCAACTACGTGACCACGCGCATCACCGCGGACGGCCGGGACGGGTACCCGGTCGAGCCGGGCCGGTACCGGCTGGTGGCGGCGCGGGCCTGCCCGTGGGCGAACCGGGCGATCATCGCGCGCAGACTGCTCGGTCTCGACGACGCCATCTCGCTGGGCATGTGCGGGCCGACGCACGACGAGCGCAGCTGGACGTTCGACCTCGACCCGGGCGGGCGCGACCCGGTGCTCGGCTACGAGCGGCTGCAGGAGGCGTACTTCGCGCGGTTCCCCGGCTACGAGCGCGGCATCACCGTGCCGGCGATCGTGGACGTGCCGACAAAGGCTCTGGTAACCAACGACTTCGCGCAGATGACGATCGACCTGTCCCTGGAATGGACCAAGTACCACCGGCCCGGCGCGCCCGAGCTGTATCCGGACCGGCTGCGCGATCAGATCGACGAGGTCAACAAGGCGGTCTTCACCGAGGTCAACAACGGCGTCTACCGGGCCGGGTTCGCCAGCAGCCAGGAGGCCTACGAGAGCGCCTACGATCGGCTGTTCGCCCAGCTCGACCGGCTTTCCGAGCGGCTGGCCAGCCAGCGCTACCTGGTCGGGGACACGATCACCGAGGCGGACGTGCGGCTGTGGCCGACGCTGGTCCGGTTCGACGCGGTGTATCACGGTCACTTCAAGTGCAACCGGCACAAGCTGAGCGAGCTGCCGGTGTTGTGGGCGTATGCGCGGGATCTGTTCCAGACACCCGGTTTCGGCGACACCATCGACTTCGTCCAGATCAAGGACCACTACTACAAGGTGCACACCGGCATCAACCCGACCGGCATCGTGCCCAAGGGACCCGATCTGTCGAACTGGCTCACCCCGCACCACCGCGAGGAGCTGTCCGACCGCCCGTGGGGCGATGGCACCCCTCCCCCGCCGCCGAAAGACGCCGAAAAGGTGACGCCCGGCGCTCTGCCAGCTTAAGAACAGGACCGCTGGCTCGGTAACCGAGGCATTTCCGCTGGCTGGGAGGGTTTGACGGGCTGGTGATCAGCCACGCACGCTCGGGTCATGTCCCTGACTGAAGTCATCGATGGCACCCGCGGCGCGGTCGAGGCCGACCCGAAGAACGCCGCCGTCTCCTTCACCTCCGTCAACACGCTCGTGCCGGGCACCGCGACCCAGGTCGAAGTGGTCGTGCGCGACAAGGAGTTCCTGGTCGACGAGCCGTCCGGGCTCGGCGGCGGTGACACCGCGGCCAACCCGGTCGAGCTGGCGCTGGCCGCGCTCGGCTCCTGCCAGGTGATCACCTACCAGTTCTGGGCGGCGAAGCTCGGCGTCAGCCTGGAATCGGTGTCCGTGCGCGTCGAGGGCGACTTGGACCTGCACGGTTTCTTCGGTTTCGACGAGGGCACCCGGCCCGGGTTCACCGAGGTACGCGTGCATGTCACGCTGGCCGGGCCGGAGAGCGCGCAGCGCTACGCACAACTCAAGGAGCAGGTCGACCGGCACTGCCCGGTGCTGGACGTGTTCGCCAATCCCGTGCCGGTTAGGACAGAATTGGCGGTATGAGCGATCGGAGCTGGGGGTTTCGCACCCGTGCCCTGCACGCGGGCGGGACCCCGGACCCGGAGACCGGTGCCCGCGCGGTGCCGATCTACCAGACGACGAGCTTCGTGTTCACCGACACGGCGGACGCGGCCAACCTGTTCGCGCTGCAGAAGTACGGCAACATCTACAGCCGGATCGGCAACCCGACGGTGGCCGCGTTCGAGGAGCGCATCGCCAGCCTGGAGGGCGGGATCGGCGCGGTCGCGACCGGCAGCGGTCAGGCCGCCGAGTTCCTGACCTTCGCCGCGCTGGCCGAGGCCGGTGAGCACATCGTGTCGGCCGCCGGTTTGTACGGCGGCACGCTCACCCAGCTCGACGGGACGTTGCGGCGCTTCGGCGTGGACACCACGTTCGTCGCGGACGACTCGATCGACGCCTACGCTGCGGCGTTGCGGCCCAACACCAAGCTGATCTACACCGAGCTGATCGGCAACCCCTCCGGCACCATCGCGGACCTCACCGCGCTCGCCGATCTCGCGCACGCCAACGACATTCCGCTGGTGGTCGACGCGACGCTGGCCACGCCCTACCTGTGCCGGCCGCTGGAATTCGGCGCGGACATCGTGCTGCACTCGGCGACCAAGTTTCTCGGCGGGCACGGCACCACGCTCGGCGGGGTGGTCGTCGAATCCGGGAAGTTCAACTGGGGCAACGGGAAGTTCCCGCGCATGACCGAGGCCGTGCCCAGCTACGGCGGGTTGAAGTACTGGGAGAACTTCGGCGAGTACGCGTTCTGCACCCGGTTGCGCGCCGAGCAGCTGCGCGACATCGGCCCGGTGCTCGCTCCGCATTCGGCGTTCCTGTTGTTGCAGGGCGTGGAAACGCTGCCGCAGCGGATGGGCGAGCACGTGCGCAACGCCAAGACGATCGCCCAGTGGCTGGCCGACGATCCGCGCGTCTCCTGGGTCAGTTACGCGGGCCTCGCCGAGCACCCGCACCACGAGCGGGCCACGAAGTACCTGCCGGAGGGGCCGGGCGCGGTGTTCTCGTTCGGCGTGAACGGTGGGCGCGCGGCCGGGCAGCGGTTCGTGGAATCGGTCGAGCTGTGCAGTCACCTGGCCAACATCGGCGACGTGCGCACGCTGGTCATCCACCCCGGGTCCACCACGCATCAGCAGCTCTCCGACGAACAGCTCACCGCTGCCGGGGTCACGCCCGATCTGATCCGGCTTTCGGTCGGCCTTGAAGACGTCGAAGACATCCTGTGGGATCTGGATCAGGCACTGGCCGAGGCGGTGAAGGACGCATGAGCGCCTGGACCAACCCGACCGCGCTGGAGCGGCAGCGGATCCTGCGCGAGACGAAGTCGGTGGCGATCGTCGGCGCGTCGGACAACCCGGCCCGGCCGAGCTATTTCGTGGCGACGTATCTGCTGTCCTCGACGAACTACACCGTGTACTTCGTGAACCCGCGCCTGAGCACGTTGCTCGGTCAGCCGGTCTATCCGTCGCTGGCTGAACTGCCGGAGAAACCTGATCTGGTGTCGGTGTTCCGCAAGGCCAGCGACATTCCGGGTGTTGCCGAGGACGTGATCGCGGCCGGGGCGCGGACGTTGTGGATGCAGCTGGGCATTCGCAACGAACCGGCCGCGCAGCACACGTTCGAGCAGGGGTTGAACGTGGTGATGGATCGCTGCGTGAAGATCGAGCACGCGCGCTTCGCCGGTGGGCTGCACCTGGCCGGGTTCAACACCGGTGTCGTTTCCTCGCGACGGGCGCGGGCGATCTAGACACGACAATGCCCCGCCGACAGCGCGGCGGGGCATGGCGTCGATCGGTTCAGCTGCGGCGACGGCGGCGGATCAGCGTGTCGACGGAGAAGCGGCCGGGACCGAGGAACGCGATCAGCAGGAAGATCCAGCAGAACAGCACGGCGGGCTCGCCCTGGTTGGCGATCGGGAACAGGCCGATCTCGGCGTGCACGGTGAAGTAGGCGAAGGCCATCACGCCGGAGGCGAGCACCGCGCAGATCCGGGTGCCGAAGCCGATGAACAGCAGCGCGCCGACCACGGTTTCGATCAGGCTGGCGCTGTAACCCTCGACCATGCTCGGCGGCACCGCGCCGCCGTGGCCGTCGATGCCACCGAACGCGCCGACCAGACCCATCAAACCGTGGCAGACCCACAGGAACGAGACCACGACGCGCACCGCGGACAGCGCAACCGGCGTGGCTTTGGCGCTGTTGACCAGGTTCTTGAGCGAGCGGGGGCGCGGCGCGACGGTGGCGGTGTGGGTGGCGGTGTAGGTGGCGGTGTAGGTGGAGGTGGTGGCCGGGCGGGTCAGGAGGTCGGTCATTGGTCTGCCTTTCGAGGTGTTGTCGGCTGCTTTCACCAACACGTCGATCCAGGACGCCCCGGATCGACATCAAACCTCAAAATTTTTCCGGAGATTTTTTCCGGCGGTCATCGGCGCAGGTGGTGACTGGTGTCGCCGATCAGCGGCATGGTGACCCGGCGCTCGCTGAACCGCCACTGCCCTTCGTGGAAGGTGAAGGTGTCGCGGTAGCGGCCGGAGGCGATCGGGCTCAGCGGATGCACGCCGGGCACGGCCTGCAGGACGGTGACGTAGGAGGTCGCGACCGCGGTGTCGCCGTCGAGGTCGATGGCGAGGTTGGTGGTGACGTGCTGGGTGCGCGGGGTGCCGTCCTCGTAGCGGATCACCGTGTCGGTCAGCATCGCGGTGACGGCCGCGGCCCCGGTCGCGGGCTCGCCGCTGCCCACGAACGTGGCCTGCGCGAGTAGCTCGCCCACGCCGGTGAAGTCGCCGGTGTCGACGAGCAGCGCGTAGCGGGCGATCAGGTTCTCGATCGCCCGATAGCTCGATTCTGGATCACTGGTCACCAGTCCGACTGTAAGGCCACCAGCGTGAACAGCCCGCCCACGCCGGTGCTGTGTCCATCACCAGGGCACCCGGTGCCGACGAGCAGCGCGTAGCGGGCGATCAGGTTCTCGATCGCCCGATAGCTCGATTCTCGATCACTGGTCACCAGTCCGACACTAGGGCCACCAACGTGAACAGCCCGCCCACGCCGGTGCTGTGTCCATCACCAGGGCACCCGTGTCGACAAGCAGCGCGTAGCGGGCGATCAGGTTCTCGATCGCCCGATAGCTCGATTCTGGATCACTGGTCACCGGTCCGACTGTAGGCTGATGTTCATGGACAGGGCGGTGTCACCTGCACGAACCGTGTGCCACGGCTGCCGCGCGCAAACGCACGAGCTGGTCGGCGACGACGAGGACCAGTCGTACCGGCCGGTACTTCTGCCCGGCGACGGCTCGCTGACGCGCGAGATCGCGCCCGGTGTGATGGTCAGCGCTCCTTGTCCGGTTTGCGGGGATACTGATGACTCCGGGTGGATCGAAGGTTTCGTGCCGCCCGTGTGACCCGAAGGGGACCTATGGGCTTGGCGCGGGCGGCCGAACCGATCGAGCTCGGCTTCGCACCGGAGCGGCTGGAGCGGTTGAACCGGCATTTCGATGCCTACGTCGATGACGGCAGGCTGGCCGGGTATTTGCTGTCCGTTGCGCGGCGGGGCGAGGTCGCGCACCTGCACGGTTACGGCCTGGCCGATCGGGAGAACCGGCGGCCGGTGGACGCGCACACCGTGTTCCGGCTGCACTCGATGACCAAGGTGATCACCTCGGTCGCACTGCTCACCCTCTACGAGAACGGAAAACTCCAGCTCACCGACCCGATCGAGCGCTTCCTGCCCGCCTTCGCGCAGCCACGCGTCTATGTGGACGAGCGGACGACGCGCCCGGCCGAGGGGCCGATCCGGGTGTGGCACCTGCTCTCCCACACCGCGGGCCTCGGCAACGCGAACTTCGACGCGACCCCGGTCGACGCGCTGTACCGGGCGGCCGGGCTCGGTTCGACCAGCGAGGGCGCCGGTCTCGCCGAGGTCGTCGACCTGTACGCGAGCATGCCGCTGCTGTTCGATCCGGGCACGAGTTGGTACTACTCGGTGGGCAGCGTGGTCGCGGGCCGGTTGATCGAGGTGGTGTCCGGGCAGGACCTGGACGTGTTCCTGGCCGAGCAGGTTTTCGGCCCGCTCGGTATGCCTGACACCGGGTTCGTGATTCCCGAGGATCAGCTCGACCGCGCCGCCGCCATGTACGGGCCGGACGCGGAGGGCAAGGCCGTGCCGCTCCCGAGCCCGTCGATGGCGGTGCGGCCGCCGGTGTTGTCCGGCAGCGGCGGGCTGGTCAGCACCGCCACGGACTTCCACAAGTTCATGGAGATGCTGCGCAGGCGCGGTGAGGCCGAGGGCCTGCGGCTGCTGGCGCCGCGCACGATGGACGTGCTGGCCGCGAACCACCTGCCGGGCGGCCAGGATCTGGCCGCGTTCAGCACCTGGAATCCCGCCGAGGTGGCCGGAATCGGATTCGGGTTCGGGGTGCAGGTGACGCTGGATCCGGTGCGCCGCAAGCTGGCCGGCAGCGCGGGCGAGTACGGGTTCGCGGGCGCGTCGAGCACGGTGTTCTGGATTGACCGGGTCGCCGACCTGACCGTGCAGTTCCTGACCCAGTTGCGGCCGATCTACACGCATCCGATCAACAACGAGCTGCGGCAGCTGGTCTATCAGGCACTCATCGACTGAGCGACGACACACCGAGAGCGATCAACTACTCGCTGTGGCATGATGCCAGCATGATTCGCACGAGTCGTGGGAAGCGCGAGGCCGTCAAAGTGACCTTCGTCCTCCCCGTCGACGAACCGAGTGGCCGGGTCAGCGTGGTCGGTGACTTCAACGACTGGCGGCCGGGCAGCCACGAACTACGCAAACGCACCAACGGAACCCGCTCGGCCTCGATCGAGGTCGCCCCGGGCACCACCCTTCGATACCGCTACCTCGGCACCGGCGGGCTGTGGTTCGACGACGAACATGGCGGGCACTTCTGCGTCTAACGGTCCAGCAGAGCGAGGTGCGGTGGGGCCAGCGTGGTGGTCAGCATCAGCTCGGTGAGGAGGTTCTCGTTGAGCTTGTTGCCCACTGGCTCGCCCACCTCTTCCCTGGTCAGTCCGGCAACGCCTTCCTTGGACAGCCGGGCGCGCACGTCCGCGACCAGGTGTTCGGCCCGCCTGCCGGTCCAGCCCTCGCCCGGCCGTGCCTCGGTGAGCAGGTCGGCGACCTGGCGCCAGGCCAGCGGCTGCGGGTGCAGGTCGTGCAGCAGGTAGCGCTGGCCCAGCGCGACCAGCGCGAGCCGTTCGTCATCGGACAGGCGCCAGGTCTTGGGCGGCGCGGTCACGTCGTCGGGTCGCGGTGACGGGCGCCTGCCGTCCTCCCCCGCCACGTACAGCTCCATCAGGTGTTCCCGGCCGCGCGCGCCGCGGATGAACATCGGGGTGTAACCGGTGACCAGCGGCAGGGCGCCCTCGTCGCGGAACAGCATCCGCGAGCCGGGCAGGCGGATCGGCAGCTGACCGGTGTTGCGCACCCACCACTGGGCGCCGGTCCAGGTCAGCGTGCCGTGCCTGCGGCTGACCCGCTGGTCGTCCTCGCCGACGCAGATGTGCACCTCCGGCTTGTTCCGTCCGAACAGGACGGTGCGGCCCTCCCGGGCGGGCATGGCGATGCCGCCGGCCACGGACAACGCGTACAGGGTGCCGGGGGCCGATGCCGGGATGCCGGCGGCCAGGGTCCGCTGCGCGGGGAGCTTGCGCATCCCCTCCTCGGTTGCCATGGACCGAGTCAAGCATGGCAACCCGGGGAGGGCTCCCCAACTCAGTGCAGTTGGGCGCCGACGTCCTGCGCGAGCACCTGGGCCAGGCCGCACTGCTGGCTCTGCGGCTGGTTGCCGTCCACCTCGATGTCGACCAGCTCGGAGATCTGCTTGCCGCCGCCGATGCCGTAGGTCCGGTAGACCAGGTCGGCCTCGCAGCCGCCGTCGTCGAGGTAGACGTAGGCGGCGCGACTGCCGATCGAGACCTCCTGGCCGTCGGAGGAACTCGGCGGCTGGCTCTGGTCGAAGGTCAGGCCGACGTGCAGGTTGTCCGGTCCTTCCCAGTCGCATTCCCAGTCGCCGAACTTCGGCGCGGGATTGCCGCCGTCGAGCCCGGCGACCACGGACAACTGCGCGGGAGTGACCAGCCGGCACGCGTTGTAGGAGGCCAGCGATCCGCGCAGCGAACTCGGCGGCACCCGCGGCACGCCGGAACGGCTGAGCACGCCGAGCGCGTACTGGGTGGCGACCTGGTCGATGTGGCAGAAGTCGATGGTGCCGGTCGGATCGTTCGCACCGTTCTGCACGGCCGCGTCCACCTCGATCTGGCTGCCGTCGCTGAGCACCAGGGTGCGTTCGCAGTCGCCAGGGCTGGTCTGCGGGGCCTGCACCACGACGATGGTCTTGCCGGTCGGCGGGCCGTCCGGGTCGGCGAAGTCGACGCGCACGTCCACGCTGGTCTTGTTGGTGTCGAACAGAACGTCGCACCGATTGAAGTTGCCGAAGTGCGGATCGAGGGTGACGTTGCTGCCGAAGCCGGCCAGCACGTTCGCGTTCATCAAGCCGCACGGCGAGACCAGGGTCTGGTTCGGCACGACGATTCCGTGATTCGCCATGGTGGCACTGGTTTTCGCCGGGGTTGGCGATGCGGTGGCGTTGCCGAACTTCGGCCACACCAGCCAGCCGACCAGCACGAGTGCCACGGCCACGGCCGCCGCCGATGCGGTGATCGGCCAGGACTTGCGCCGTTTCGGTTTAGCCGCAACGGTTTCCTCGACCGTGCCGCCGAGTTCGCGGAGCAACCGGCTCGCACCGGCCGCGGTGGGGCGTTCGGCTGGTTCGGCGGAGAGCATGACGGCCAGCAGCGGAGCCAGGGTGCCCGCGTTGCGCATGGGCACCATGTCGTTGTGCACCATACGTTTCACCGTGGACAGGGGCGCACCGTCCGACCCGTACGGCGGCTCCCCTTCGACCGCCGCGAACAACGTGGCGCCCAGCGCGAACAGGTCCGATGCCGGTGAGGGCCGTTTGCCGTCCAGCAGTTCGGGCGCCATGTAGGCGGGGGTGCCGAGGATCGGGCCGGTGGTGTGCAAGGTTTCCGCGTTCCACACCTGGCGGGAGACGCCGAAGTCGGACAGTTTTGCGATGCCGTTGTCCGGGATGAGGATGTTCGCGGGTTTGACGTCGCCGTGCACCACCTCGGCGCGATGCACGGCGTCGAGCGCGTCGGCGATCTGCCGCACGTAGTGGATCGCGCGCGGCACGGACAGCGTGTGCTGCTCGGCGATGAGCTGCGCGAGGCTGCGCGACGGCACGTATTCCATGACCAGCCACTGGTCGTCGGCCTCACCGACGACGCCGTACACCTCGACGATGTTGGGATGCCGCACCTTGGCGGCGAGTTCGGCTTCGACCTCCAGTTTCGTGGTGTCGCCGCCGTCGGTGTTGATCGCGTGCGCGCGTTTCACCGCGACCTGGCGGTCCAGGGTGAGGTCGGTGGCCAGCCACACCGCGCCCATCCCGCCGACGCCGATCTCCCGTTCCAGGCGGTAGCGGTTCACGATCAACTGACCTGGTTGCACCGGTGACTCCGATCGACCGCAAAAGATTGCGCTCCGTGTACGGGCGATGACGAAGATAGCAGTGCCCGTGCAACCGTTCGCAGCTAACGGAATCTTTTGCGCACGCGCACGATGACCAGCACGCCCGCCAGCAGCACGATCGCGATCAGGACCACCGCGATCCACAGTGAGTTGCCAGGGTTCGCGGGCGGCGGCGGGGGCGCCGGCGTTACCGGTGCGTAGATGTCGAACGCGTCCACGTCCATGTGCACAGGACCGGTCGCGGCGACCATGGCGTTGCCGGCCGGGTCCTGCTGGATCTGCATCTGGAACGCGGGCCACATCGGCTGGTGCGGAATGAACGACGGATCGGTCACCCGGCCGAGCAGCTTGTTGTCCACGAAATAGGTGATCGACTTCGGCAGCCATTCCACCGAGACGGTGTGCCACTGGCTCAGGTCGCCCTGGTAGACCTTCTGCAGCTTGGCGTCGTTCGGGCCCTTGTGCACGGTCGCGGTTTCCTGGTCGCGATCGCCGTTCGTGCCGGACAGTTCGTAGTAGTCGATCTCCGGCGGCCACTGCTCCGACTTGGGCCAGAGCAGCGCGACCGCGCTGACCCCCTCGCCCTTGTCCACCCGGATCCGCGCCACGTACTTGCCATACGTACGCACGGCCTGCGGCCAGCCCGCCGCGCTCACCCCGCCGGTGATCCACTGGCCCTGCCGGTCGGGCTGCGCGGTGATGATGAGCCGCCCGTCCTTGACCGCGACCTCGGACGGCTCCCAGATGGTGGCTCGGCAGCACGGCGGTCCGCCCTGGTAGGCGGACCAGTGCGGGGCGAGGGAGCCGCTGAAGTCGTCGGCCGCGACGAGCTGCCACTGCTGGCTGGGTGCGGCGGCGGCGGGCAGACCCGGCACCCAGGCGAGCAGGGCCAGGACCAGCAACAAACGCAGGCGCACGGCGGTTCAGTTACCCAGCGCGGCCGCGAGCGGAATCATCAGGATGACCACGATCACGACCATCAGCACGATCCCGGCGATGTCCAAGGCCCGCACCGGCACGCTCCGCCGCACGCTGCGCGCGCCGGCATCGCCGCGACCGGCGCGGAACTCGACCAGCACGGTCCGCGCACCCAGTACCAGCAACAGCACCGCGGTCAGACCGCCGCCGACCAGTTGCAACGTCGATTGGCTCATCGGACCAGCTCCCGGGCGGGCGAGCCGACATAGGTGCCGGGCTTGAGACAGTCCTTGGTGACCACGCTGCCCGCGCCGATCACCACGTCGTCGCCGATGGTCACGCCGGGCAGGACCAGCACCCGCGCGCCGAGCCAGGCCCGGTCGCCGATGCGCACCGCGCGTCCCTCCGGCACGGTCGAGATCCGGCCGTCGGGCAGGGTTTCGTGGTGCGAGGTGACGATCATGACCTGCGGGCCGAGCTGGCAGTCGCGGCCGATGCTGATCGGCGCGACCGCCTCCAGGTACACCTCGCGGTTGATGAACGTGCCGCCGCCGATGCGGATGTTGCCCATCGGCCCGTGCAACTGGGCCGAGCCGAAGATGTTCGGCGTCTCGATGCGGGCCCCGGCCAGCCGGTAGCCGAGCCAGCGCAGCACCCGCGGCACCGCGTCCAGGCCGAGCAGGCCGTTGACGAACACGCCGATCGTCATCGCCCAGAGGTCGATGCGCGCCTCGCGCAGGATGCGTTGTCGCAGGTTCATTTCCGCACGTCCGTACTGAGTTCGAGCAGTTCGCTCTGGCCCTGGACGAAGATCCGCGTGTACAGGCCCGAGTCGACCAGGCGGTCGCCGAGCGCGGAAATCCAGCCGGGTTTCATGCCGTAGTAGATCTGGCCGTAGGCGTCCTGGGCGGCGTTGAGCACCAGGAAGTCCGGGTGCACCTTGCGCACGCACGGGTCCGGGTTCGGGAACGGTTCGCAGCCGGACTCGATCGACGCCTGCTTGACCGCGTCGAGCCGCTGCCATTCCGAGACCGGCGCGTAGGCCGCGACGGTGTCCAGGGTCTGGCCGTCCTTGGCGATGTCGTAGGCCTGCTGGACCGCGTCGATGTCGGCGCGGGTGAACGCGACGTAGGCGTCGTTGCCGCCGCGTGCGGCCACGTCGCCGAGCATCAGCCCGGCGATCAGCACCGCGCCCAGCGCGAGCGCGCCCCGGCGCGGCCACGGCTTCACGAACTTTGCCATCAGCAGATCGTCGAGTAGGACAGCGGCGAGCAACGCGAACCAGGGCAGCGCGAACAGGTAGCAGCGGATCAGGATCTCGCCGCCGTAGGGTTGCGCGACCGCCATGGCGAACGCGGTGATCGCCATCAGCACCAGGGTCAGCGAGCGCTTTTTCTTGCGCCGCAACAGGTACGCGCCGATCGCGGCGAGCAGGCCGACGATCAGCGTGATGCCGATCCGCACGTCGAGCATCGCGGTCCGGCCCGCGTTGGTGGACAGTCGCTGGTCGAAGCCCTGGTTGACCGAGGAGCCGAGGTTGCCGATCGACCCGGTGATCTCGTGCAGCTGGCCGATCCAGAAGTCGCGCGCGCCGAGCACGAACCAGACCACCGCGAGCAGCAGCGCGACGAACGGCAGCCAGCGCGCCCACAACCGCCCGCACAGCAACAGGACGAACAGCAACCCGGCCAGCATGTACGGGGAAAGCTGGTGCGATGGCGCCAGCGCCAGCGCCAGCACGACCACCAGAACTTCCGCGAACAGCCGCTCCATCGGCGTGTTGGCGGGAACCGCCGGACGCAGGAACTGGCCCTTGGCAACAGGTTCGAGCAGGCCGGGCCGGGTCAGGTAGCGGAAGATGACGGCCAGGCCGGCGAGCAGCAGCAGGTAGGTCGAGCCCTGCGGGGACAGGTAGTCCTGCTCGGTCCAGTTGCCGATCAGGAACACCCACGCGGCCAGCCAGGCGATCCGGCCCTGGCCGAACACGGACAGCGCGATCGCGCGCACCGCGACGGTCGCGGTGCCGGTCAGCACGACCGGCGCGAACGAGATCAGCACCGACGAGTCCTTGAGGCCACTGGCCCCGGTGAGCAGCGCCAGGAAGGCGAAGAACCCGGGCCAGCTGAACCGCGCGTCGAAGTTGTGCAGCACCGCGCCGTGCGCGTTGATGTAGTCGGAGAAACCGACGTGCAGCCAGGCGACGGGCAACCGGCCGACCGGTTCGGCGGCCGGCTGCAGGGCGTAGACGGCGAGCACGGCCAGGACCGTGATCATGGTGAGCGCCCAGCCGCGCTGGCGGTCCCGTAGCTCGACGATGAACCCGGCGACCAGCAACGGATAGGCCACCAGCAGTACCGGGGAAAGCTCCGGCAGGATGCCGAAGCTGCCCAGCGTGGTCGGGTCGATCGGGTGGAAGCCGGCCAGCCAGCAGACCGCCGCGATCACCGCGATCAGCGGGCCCGCGTTGTTCGCGACGAACACGCGCAGCCGATCGGCGCTGGCGCCGCCCTCCGGTTGCGGCGCGGGCGGGTTGATCACTGCGGTCATGCGGCCATTCCGGTTGCGACGGGCACGATCTTCTCGGTCTCCTTGTGACGGACCCTGCCACGCAGCATGAATCCGGCCGCGGTGGCGACCAGCACCTGCACCACGGCGAAGCCGAGGCCGATGTAGGTCAGGTCGGCGGGCACGAACAGCGCGACCGGGATCATGGTGGCCGCGCTGGACAGTTGTAGCGCGGCGACCAGAATGCCCTTGCCCTGGGCCTGCGAGACGCCGATGGTCAGCAGCACCAGCAGGCGCGGCAGGCAGCCGAGCAGCACCAGTTGCAGCGCGGTCGCGCCGAGCGCGGCGTACTCGCTGCCGAACAGCCGCAGCAGCGGATGCGCGATCGCGATGCCGATGATCATCAGCGGTCCGAACAGGATGGCCAGCCGGGTACCGGCGGTCCTGGCCAGTTCGCGGACCTGGCCCGGGTTGGCCGCGACGCGCACCACCAGCGAGTTCACGAACGCGGTCCCGGCCACGTCCAGCGCGGTGACCGCGGTCCACACCACGAAGAACACCGCACCGTCGGCGACGCCGACCCGTCCGGTGACGATCAGCGGGAGCAGGTAGTAGAGCAGCGACTGGCCGATGGTGGCCACGTAGGTGGGGCCGAGCAGGTGGGTGAGTTCGTTGCGGTCGGGCAGCATCCCGTCCGGCAGCGACTTGCGTTGCGCGGCGGCGCGGGACACGATCACGCTGACCACGACGGCCGCGATCCCGGCCGGAATCGCCCAGGACAACACGATGCCGAGCGCACCGGCGGCCGATCCGGCGACGAGCAGGATCCCGACCCGGCCGATGCCGAACCCGAAGTTCTTGACCAGCACCACGCCCGCTTTGCCGACGCTGGTCAGCACCGGGTCCTGGAACTGCATGACCGCCCAGACCAGCGTGGTCGCGGTGAACAGCGGCCACCCCCAGCCCGGTAGTTGCGCCAGCGCGGAACGGCCGGCGGGCAAGGCGAAGAACACGCCGACGCCGACCAGCGCGCCGACGATGATCACCAGGTAGGTACGGGAGAGCAGGGCGGCGGTGCGACCGCCCGCGCGCGGGATCCAGCGCAGCACGGCCGGGCCCAGCGAGAGCTGACTCAAGCTGGCGACCAGCAGAAAGCCCGAGGTGAACGCGGTCGTGGTGCCGACGACCTGGCGGCTGGCCAGGTGCGCGGAGACCAGCCAGCCGATCAACCCGGCGACCGAGGTGAACGCGGCGCCGAGCGAGAGCCAGATCCCGTCCCGGACCATCCGCCCGTCCTTGACGGTCATGTCTCGACCCTGCTCGTCGACTCGGCACTGCTTGGTGCCCGCAGCAGGTGGTGCGTGAGCGGTGCCAGCGTGACCACGCCGAGCACGAACATCGCGGTCAGCGGATGCCAGGCGTGCAGCCCGAGCATGATCTGACCGGCGATCATGCCGATCCCGATGCCCAGCGCGATGCCGACGCCCCACCGGAACGACAGCGACGCCGAGCGCAGGTAGGCGGTGATCGACCAGCCCGGCGCGAGCAGCACGAACGCGGTGGTGAGGATCAGCCGCCAGTTGCCGCCGACGCCGACCAGTTCGGCGACGAGCACGGCGAGGGTCAGCGCGATCAGCAGCGCCGCAGTGATGCGACGCTGCTGATGCTGCGGCACGAGCGTGGTTGTCATCGGATCATCCGGATGGCTGGTTCGTTGGCGCGCTGCGCCGTGGTTTGTTGCGGTTCGGGCAGGCGGAGTCGGCGTCGGGGCGCGGTCAGCGCGGCGAGTACCAGCCGCGCCGGTCCGGCCAGCATGCCGCGCCGTTCGGCCTTGGCCAGTGCGGCGGGGAAGTCCGCGCCCCGGCCAGCGTTGCGTTCCGAGTCGTCCGCGACGGTGTGCCGCAGTCCGGCCGGCAGCCTGCGCAGCACCGCGAACGCCTCGGCCGGCCTGCGCGCCACGTAGACCGCGAACATCGGGAACAGGCCGGTGCCGTAGCTGAACATCTGTTTGGCCAAGGCCGCGACCTCCCGTCGGTGCTCGTGCCGGACCAGGGCGTGCGGGGTGTAGACGAGCGTCCCGCCGCCGCGGATGAGTCGGATGAACAATTCCAGATCCTCGCCGGAGCCGGTCGGCGTGCCCGGTCCGAGCAGCGGGTCACACCCGCCGAGCTGGCGATATGCGGTCGCCCGCCAGGCCATGCTGTTGCCCGACCCGAACAGGCCCGCAGCGAACGGGTACAGCCCGAGCCGCGCCGATTCGCCGGGCCGCACCGGACCGTGCACGCCCGACGCGGTGAACCGGCGCCGGGTCAGGCCCTTGCCGAAGCCGCCCCAGTTCTCGAACCACTGCTGCGCGGCGGTGTCCAGCGCGAGCGGCAGGACCAGCCCGGTCACGCAGTCCACGCCGGGATCGGTGAACTCGGCGACGATCGCGGTCAGCCAGTGCGCGTCCACCACGGCGTCGTCGTCGGTGAACGCGATGAGTTCGCCGCTGGCCTCGGCCGCGCCCCGGTTGCGGGCGTTGCTGGCGCCGGCCACCGGCTCCTCGACATAACGAAGTCGCGCGTCCGATTCGGCGAACTCCTTGAGCGGCAACGAGTTCGCGGTGCCCGGCCGGTTGTCGACCAGCAGGATCTCCAGCCGTGGATATTCGGTGGCCAGGATGGACCGTGCACAGCGGATCGCGGTGTCGGCCCGGCCCGCGCTCGGAATCACCACGCTCACCATCGGAATGCTGATCGTGGACAACACCGGCTCGGCGGCCGGAAGTTTATCGATCGCGGCGAGGAATTCGTTACGGGAAATGGAACCGTTGTTCAGCGTGAGATCAATCTCGCCGAGCACGCTCGCGCCGCGCCGCACCAGCACCCGCGCGCTTTCCGCCGCAACGGTCGCGTTCACCGCGCGCAGCCGCACCGGCTGTTCCGGTTCGGCCAGGTCGACCTCGCCCATGGCGATCGGCGCCGGTCCTTCTTGCTTGAACACCTCGGCGCGCGAACCGCGCAGGTAACCGAAAGCCGCGCTCAGCACCGACAACACCAGCGCGAATGCGCCGCCCAGGTGGCCGGAGGCGAGTTCGCGCAGCAGCGCGAGCGGGATGATCCGGCTGGTGTAGGCGCGCTCGGTGGACAGCGCGTCGTCGGCGCCGACCAGAGTGGCCACGGCCGCTTTGGACACTCCCTCGGCATAACTGCGCCTGCGCAGGTAGGTCCAGCTCAGCCGGTCCGCGCTGACCTGGTGATGAACCAGGGCGGACGGTTCGAAGAGGATACGCGCATTTCGATCGGCCTGCCGCAAACGAATGCACAACTCGGTTTCCTCGCAGCCGAGCGGGAGGGTGCCGACCCGGCCGATGCCTTCGGTGAAACCGCCGACTAGGGAAAAGACCGATGCACGAAATGCCATATTGCAACCCATGACGTTGCGCACCTGCGCAAGTGATTGAGGTTGCCCCTGATAGGTGCAGCCGACGACCCAATCCAATTCGCCCCGGACCGGGCGCTGACCGCCGCGACGAGCGGGCAGCGTGACCGGTCGCGCCTTCGGCCAAACGGGTGTCGCCGCCCCGCCCACCGCGAACACGTCCGGTTCGGCGAAGGGCGCGGTCAGCGCGGCCAGCCAGCCGGCCTCGGCGTGGGCATCGTCGTCCAGGAAAGCGATTACCTCGCCTTTGACCTGGTCCAACGCGGTGTTGCGGGCGCCGGACAGACCGCGTTGCCTGACGTTCTCCGCGACGGTGACCGAACTGTCCACATGGGAGCGAAGCCGAGTCGCCAGCGCCGGGTTGTGATCGACGACGACCAGTGTCTCCGCTGGTGGCGGCTGCTGTTCCCGGACGGATTCGATCGCCAGGAGCAGTTCGGCCCAGCGGCGTTCGGTATAGGCGCAGATGACAACGGATACGTCGAGCCGAGCGCTCACCGGCTCTGCTCCGGCTGCATGGCGCCACGCTGCGCCTCGCTGGCGACTCGGGACTTGTTCAGCGCGGCCCGCAGTTCCTGGTCGTGCCGGACACTCTGGGCGCGGCCGCGCTCGGCCATGATCGTGCGCAGCACCCGGTAACCGTCGACGAAGGTGCGCAGGTTGGTCTGCCCGTACAGGCGCGAGCGCTCCATGCTGGGCACCTCGGCGATCTTGAGCCCGGCGGCCACCACGCGGCAGCTGATCACGGTCTCGATCTCGAAACCGTCGCACCAGATCATCTCGCCACCGGCGCTACGCAATTCGGGTGACGGCAGGTCGAGCACCGGTACCACGTCGCGCCAGAACGCGTTGTATCCGTAGCAGAGGTCGGTGAAGGAGGTCCTGAACAGCGCATTGCTGAGTCCATTGAGGACTGAATTGCCCGCGGTACGCAACCGGGTGATGTCCTCACTGCCGGAAAGACCGGGCAGGTCGCGGTGGAAGCGGGTGCCCTTGGCGAAGTCGGCTCCCCCGACCAGCGCGTCCACGAAAGCCGGGATCTCGGCGGGATCGGCCGAGCCGTCCGCGTCGAACATCACCACGATGTCCTGGGTGGCCGCGAGGAAGCCGCAGGCCAGCGCGTTACCTTTGCCTTTTCGGGTCTGCCGCACGATGTTCGCGTCCGGTCGCAATCGCTTGGTGACCGCGATCGTCTCGTCCACCGACGATCCATCGACCAGGATGATTTCGTGCTCCGCCGGTAACGCCGGCAGGACGACTTCGAGGTTGCGCGCTTCGTTGCGAGCCGGAATGACGATGCTCAGGGTCGGGCTTGCGTTACGCGCCATGGTATTTGAGTGCCTCACTATGAGCTGGGTTCGCGGAGTGCCACCGAGCTGGAAAAGGGTCCGGCCCCCCATCGGGCTACGCGACCGCGTGCGACGCGTTGACCGTATTGGTTAGCCCGAACGTCACACCATAGAGTGTGACCCTGTTCACAGCACGTCTACGTAAAGTAGATATTTTCGTTGACTGGACACGCTGCCGTCGTGTTCTGGAAACTGTCGCGCCATTCTTCCTTCGATGGTCGCGACCGGGCGCGTGTCAATCCCCTAAAGGTCTTGGCGACATTTCTGTGAATATGCTGGAATGGCTTGCCACGCCCAGGGGAAGAAGGTGCCGATTGAGCCTCGCGACACCAGCGGTGTCGGTCTGCGTTCCGGCCTATCAGGCAGGTGCCCATCTGGCTACCGCCATTCGTAGTGTGCTGACCCAGAACTTTGCCGATTTCGAGTTGGTGGTGCTCGACAACGCATCCACCGATGGAACATCGGACATCGTAGGTTCCTTCGCCGATTCACGAGTTCGGTTGGTACGCAACGAAACCACCATCTCCATGACCGCGAACTGGAACCTCGCGGTCGAGCTGTGCCGGGCCCCGTTGATCAAGCTGCTCTGTGCCGACGACCTGCTGCGGCCCGACTGCCTGCGGATTCAGCACCAGGTCATGGCGGCGAATCCCCGGTTGTCGATGACGGTGTGCCGCCGCGACTTCCTGGACGCGGCCGGGCGCCGCCTTGCCACCGCGCGCGGCCTGTCCGGCCTGCTCGGCGAGCGGGATCGGGTGAGCGTGGCCAGGAGGGTGATCCGCCACGGTGGAAATCCGCTCGGCGAACCCGGTTCGGTGCTGTTCCGGCAAAGCGCGTTCACCGCTACGGGCGGTTTCGTCGAGGACATGAATTTGGTATTGGACATCCACCTGTGGCTGCGCCTGCTCGCGCACGGGCCGATGTTCGGCGTCGCCGACAGCCTGGCTGGGTTCCGGGTCAGCGGCGGATCGCTTTCCGGTCGCTCACATCGGGCCGGGTACCAGCAGCAGTACGTCTGCAATGCCGAGGTGGTGGCCAACCCGCTTTACCAGGTACGCGAACTGGACCGCGTGATCGGCGCGGCCGCGGCTCCCCTGGCTCAACTGCGCAGGCGTGGGTTGTTCAGCCTGGCGAGCCTTGTTCACCAGCCACACAGCGCTCGCCAGTCACGCAGCGCCTGATCCGGGTCAGCTCCTCCTCGAGCAGCACGCGCAGGCCGTTCACCTCGCTGAGCAGATTCACGGACTCGGCCTGTCTGTTCTCCACCACATCAACGACATGTTCGTGAAGAACGTCCGCCGTGACTCTGTCGGTCCGGATCGCGCGATCCTGTGCGCCGACCGAGGCGAGAAAGTCCGCACATTTCGGCTGGTATTCCAGCCCGACCACGGGCACCCCGGCCGCGGCGGCGAGCACCAGCGCGTGCAGCCGTTCGGCGACCAGCAACGTGCACGGTGCGACAGCGGCGAAGAAGCGCTCGACAGTGTCGGCGGTGACCACGTCGGCGCGATCCTCGGCAATGCCGGAGCGGGTGAGGCTGGTGCGCAGTGCCGCCTCGTCCTTCGGATTGACCACGATGGCACGGATGCGCCAGCCCTCACCGGCCAGTGACTTCACCAGCCCGGCCAGCGCGTCCACCACGCGATCGTGATCGTGTCCCCACAGGTCGTCGCCGTAGCCGAGGTTGATGCCCAGCAGCTTGTCCTGCGGCTCGGTGATCGACCGCGGCGCGTGCAGCAGGGCCGGGTCACCGACCATCCTGGTCGGAATGCCCACGCTCTCCAGCAGTTGCACGGAGCGCGGCCCGCGCACGGTGACCGAGTCGAAGTTGCGGCAGATTCCCCGCCAGCGGGCGAGTTCGCCGTTGGCGGAGAAGGAGTTCCGGCCCTGGAACGCGGGATCCTCGACGCCCGCGCCGATCATGAACCAGGGCTTGGCCCTGGCCAGTACGGCACCGTTGGCGGCCAGCACCATCCGCCAGTTGCGGCGGCCGATCGCGGTGCCGCCGCCGAGCAGCAGCGCGCGCCGTCCGCTGCTGGCAAATCCGCCGTTGACGAATCGCTTGGCCAGCTCGGCCAATTGGTACGGGGCGTGCGCCTGCTCGACCGTGCCCAGTCTCGGGATCAGTGCGTCCGCGATGGCGTCGTCGCCCAGATTGCGTTGGCCGGTCCAGCCGACGTAGAGCAGGGTGTTCGGTTGCCTTGCGGGCAATGCCACCAGCCCCTCCGGTACGTATCCGATCCGATCAATCAATTTCTGCCGACCACGTTAGCCGGTAATTCGGGCAGGGGTAGGTTGACCGGAGATAAATTGTTGACGGTTGCCAGAGATTCAACCGATTGGTCCAACCAATCCGGAAGTAGTTCCTAGCACCGACGATCGTCGGGTTGCACCGTCCACAGAGTCCAGTCGCACCGGTACCTTGCCTACCCGGAATAGCGACGAAAGTATTGGCAAGTCACCGCGCGGCTTTGCGGACCTCGTCCATGCCCAGGTTGGCCAGCGCGTCAGCCCGTTCGTTGCCCGGGTCGCCCGCGTGTCCCTTGACCCACAGCCATTCCACCTCGTGCCGCTCGACCGCCTTGGCCAAACGCTGCCAAAGGTCGGAGTTCTTCACCGGTTTGCGGTCCTTGGTGAGCCAGCCGTTGCGCTGCCAGCCCGCGAGCCAGCTGGTGATGCCGTTGCGCAGATAGCTGCTGTCGGTGAACAAACGCACCCGGGCCGGGCGGGTCAGCGCCTCCAGCGCCTGGATGGCCGCCATCAGCTCCATCCGGTTGTTCGTCGTGGTCGGACCCTCGCCGCCGTGCATCTCCCTGGTGTGCGAGCCGTAACGCAGCAACGCGCCCCAGCCGCCCGGTCCGGGATTCCCGCTGCACGCACCGTCGGTGTAGATGTCGACCTGATTCGGCTCCCGCGCCGAGGTTTCCTCAACCCGCATCTCACAAAGTCTTCCTGGCCGCGTCACAGTCGCGGCAGCCGGGGTCGGTCCGTGCCCACACTGGCCCTGAGGTGATCGAATTGAGCGCTGGAATCATCGCGCAGACCACTGTGGTCGTCGCGGTCGTCCTGGTCATCGGGTGGCTGGGCCGCCTGCTGGCGCGCCTGCTGCGTCAGCCGACGGTGATGGGCGAACTCGCGGCCGGGCTGCTCGCGGTGCCGATCCTGCTCGCCGCCACCAACCGGCATGTGCTGGACGTCCTGCTCCCAGCGAAAGTCGTGTCGAACCTCGGCATTCTCGGCAACGCGGGCCTCGCGCTGTTCCTGGTCGGCGTCGCGCACGAACTGCGGGGCTCGCTGATCGGCACCCGGATCTCCTCCCTCGGCTGGGTGACGGCCGGGGCGCTGATCCCGCCGCTGGCCTCGGGCGTAGTGGTCGCGGGCTGGCTGCTGACCGAGCACGATCCCACGCTGCGCGGCAACGCGCCGGTGGCCGCGTTCATCCTGGTGCTGGCCGTTTCGCTGGCGATCACGGCGGTACCGGTGCTGGCCAGGATCCTGGCCGACCGCAAGCTGACCACCTCGCTGCCGGGCCGGCTCTCGCTGAGCGCGGCCGCGGTCGTCGACGCGGTCGCCTGGCCGCTGCTCGCGGTCGCGATCGGCCTGGCCAGCGGCCAGCTGAGCAGCGCGGGCGTCGCGTCACTGACCTTGCTGGCCGGCGCCGGGCTCAGCATCGGCGTGCGCCGCGTGCTGCGCACCGAGGCGGCCGGGCGGTTCGTGGACCAGTACCCGGTCGTGGTCGCGGTGCTGATCGGCATCGCCGCGATCGCCTCGGCGAACCTGGTGTCCACGCTCGGCCTGTCCCCGGTGTTCGGCGCGTTCCTGGTCGGCCTGGCCGTGCCGGGCAACAAACCGCCCGCCAAACAGACCGACCTGTCAGTGGAGGAACGCCCGGTCGGCTGGCGGCTGCCGGTGCACTGGGTGACCAGGCTCGGCTTGGTTTTCGTGCCGGTGTTCTTCGTGGCGACCGGTCTTGAGGTCTTCGCCAAGCCGTTCCCGGGCATTCCCTGGCTGGCCATTGGCGTGGTCACCGCGCTGGCCATGCTCGGCAAGCTCGGCGGCGGCTACGCGGGCACCCGGCTCGCCGGTTACTCGCGGATCACCTCGGTCCGGGTCGGCGCGCTGCTCAACACGCGCGGCCTGACCGAGATCGTCGCGCTCCAGGCCGGGTTCCACGCGGGCATCCTGACCGCGTCGATGTTCCTGGTCTGCCTGGTCATGACCCTGGTGACCACCTGCGCGACCGGTCCGCTGATGACCTGGACCAACCTGGGCAGCCCGGGCCTGGCTATGGCCGGACCGGGAAGGACCGCAACGGCCGGTTCTGGGCGTCGTAGACCGTGATGGTCGGCTTGCCACCGTGCAGGCTCGGGTCGTTCTCGTCGTAGCCGGGCAGCGCGTAAGTGCCCTGGTGCACGGCCGCGACCAGGTTCGGGCCGCCCGGCCAGGTCATCCGCACCGCCGCGACCTGCGGCGAGAGCACCTGGCCGACGATGGTGACCTGGACGCTCCCAGTGGCGCCCTGACCGGTGGGATGGAAGTTGTAGAACTCGTAGTAGCCGGTGATCAGCTGGTTGAGTTCGATCGTGTTGGTGTTGTAGTAGCCGAGCTGGTCGATGATCTGCAGGTCGATCGGCTGACCGGTGCGCTGCATGCAGACCGCGAGCAGATCGTGGTTCGGACCGAGGCTGGCCAGCTGCACGCTTTCCGGTCCTCCCAACTTCCAGTACGCGCCCGGGATCCACGCTTGCGGCGCGACAACCGGGATCGAGTTGGGCCCGTGGAAGCAGGCGTTCATCCGCCGGCCCGCGTCGCTGGTCTGGTCGGCGGGCGGGAGCTGACCGGCGGCATCGGTCCTCGGCTGGACCACCGCGGGCAGCTGGTCTTGCACGACGGTGAACTTCCGGGCGTCGGCGTAGCTCAAGGTCGGTGCCACCGCCAGCTCAAGGCCGTTGCGTGGCACCGGAATCGCGTCCGGCAACAGGAACACGCCATCGGACACCACCACGGCCTCCGACGTTTCCAGCGGCTGGCCGACAAGCCGTTGATTGAACCAGGCCGCGCGATAGCCCGGGTCGATGGTGCCCGCGACCGTGCCGAAGGCGGTGATGAACGCGGGCCGCGCGGTCGACGTGGCCGGGGCCGCCGGCTGGGACAGGGCGACCGTGGTCGCGGTCAGTTCGCAGAACACCACGCCCGCCTGGGTGTGATACGCGATGACCTGGTCGTCGTGGTTGGTCGCGCTCAGCAGCGGCTGCCACTGCTCCGGGGCGGGCCGCCCGGCCGGGTCGCGGTGGGCTTCGGCGAGGCAACGGCCGGTCCGGTCGGTCGCGGCGTTGCCGAACCGCACGTGGTAGGCGGCGGTGGTGTCCTCGGGCGGCAGCTGACGGTAGGGGTCGGTGTCGAGCCGTTGCGACGCGGTCGACATGTCCGCGTTCACGCCGCTCAGCGCGGTCACCCCGACCGCGATCGCGGCCAGCACGATCACGGCGGCGGAGACCGCCAGCGGCATCATCACACCGCTGGTCCGGTCCGGGTGCTCCCGCATGCCCGCGAGCAGCCGCGCCCGCGCTCCCGCCCGCACCCGCTCGGGCAGTTCCCGCTCCGGCGGGAGGTCGAGGTGATCAAGCATCGCCGTGCTCCTCCAAGATCGTGTGCAGGCGGGCGCGGGCCCGGGAGAGCCGGGATCGCACGCTCACCTCGGAAATGCCGAACAGCGCGGCCGCGTCCGATGTGGACACTCCGCCGAGCAGGCAGACCCGCACGGCTTCCCGTTCGCCCTTGGGCAACCGGCCGATCGCGGCGACGACCTCGGCGAGCCGGGAGCGGCTCGCGCTGTCCTCGGCGATCGCCTCGGCGTGATCGGGTTCGCTGTCCTCGCCGGCCAGTTGCGGCAGCAGGCGCAGGAACCGGCGTTTGCGTCCGCGCTCGTCCCGGCCGAGGTTGTTGGCCACCGTGTACAGCCAGGGCAGTGCGCTGTCCCGCACCAGCCGCACCTCACCGCGCCGTCGCCAGGCCACCAGGAACGTCTCGGCCAGCAGGTCGTCCGCTGCCGCCCAGGACGCGGTGAGCCGGTAGGCGTAGTTCCAGACCGCCTTGGCGTGCCGCTCGAACAGCTCGGCGAACGCCGGGTGGTCGTCGAGCGCGATCAACCGCCACAGTTGCGCGTCCGACCGCGCGACCGTATGCCGCAACACCGTCACATCCCCCTTGTGGTGCGAACCGCTGGCTTGTTGCCGATCGTGAGCCAAGTCACGCGAGCCAGGCGGGCTCGGCCGCGCCACGCGGCAGCAGCGGGAAGCGGTACCGGCCCGGCGTCGCCGACATCCGCACCTGCTCGGTGACGCCCTGGTAGCGACCAAGCGGAGTGTCCACAGTGAACGTTTCCGGGTCCCGGTAGGCGTGCGGTTCGCTGCTGCCCGCGGTTTCGCTGGCGTAGTCGCGATCGAACACGCCGAGGCTCAGGATCCAGAGGGCGGCGCGGGTCAGCGACACGTGCACCCGGTAACTGCCACCGTCGATGGCGCGGCGGGCCAGTGCCTCGGCGATGCCGGTGGCCAGCAGCCAGGACACGATGTAGTCGTTGACCACCAGGATCGGCGGCAGCGCCGGGGTGTCGCCGTCGCCCTCCATGCTCATCATCCCGGTCAGGCTGCCCGCGGTCTGGTCGAACCCGACCCAGTTCGCCCAGGGGCCGGTCAGCCCGTTGAGCGTGGTGGAGGCGTGGATGATGCCCGGTCGCAGCGCGGCCGCCTGCTCGGCCGAGAGGCCGATCCGGTCCAGGTAGCCGGGGCGCCGGTTGGCGTAGAAGACGTCGGCGCCGGCGAGCAGCGCGGCGATCCGGGCCCGGCCATCGGCCGAGTACGGGTCGAGCGTCGCCGACCGCACGCCGACGTTCGCGGTGGCGTAGGTGTTCTCGTGTTCCAGTTCGCCTGGCCGCCACAGGTTCAGCACGTCCGCGCCGTGCAGCGCGAGCGCCCGCCCGGTGCCCGCGCCCGCGATCACGTGCCCCATACCCAGCGCGCGCACCCCGGTCAGCGGGTCGTCGGACCCGGCGGGCAACGGCATCGGGTCGCTCTCGCCGATCTTGCTGATCTCGATCAGCGGCAACTGAGCCAGCACTTCGCGGTAGTGGGGTTCGGCGAGCAGTTCCTGGGTGGAACGCAACATCGGCAGTACCACCCCGGCCTGCGCCCCGGCCGCCTCCAACTCGCGCCCGGTCCACTTGCCGATGGCGGCGGCGACGCGCTGCTCGTTGTCCGGCACGTCGAGCAGGTTCTGCGCGGCCACCTTGATCTTCGGGTACGGGTTGAGCGGCATCATCCAGCGCTCGTCGGCGGTGCGGTAGAAGCCGAACCCGAACGCGGGGCTGGTGTTCGCGCTCGACGCAGGCGGATACCCGTTGAGCAGCTCCCATTTCCGGTCATAGAACGGGCACAGCCGGTGCGGCGCGACCCGCAGATCGACCGCGATGTCCTGGCCGGTCCCGCCGCGCAGTCGCCACAGTTTCGCGATCGCCACCGACTTGGCGACCAGCGCCATCCCGGCCGCGCCGCCGAGCCGCAGCGTGCTCGGCACCACCGGGTCGGCGCCTTCGAAGGCGATCTCGCCGCCGGCATCGGCCGGGCTCAGGCCGACGCCGCCGAGCAGGTCGGCGAGTTCCACATGCGGGTCGAACGCGTCGTCGGTCGCGGGATTGGCGACCGCATTGGTGACTTTGTCCGTCAACGACATGCTCGACACGCTAATCCGTTCAGCTTATCTGTCGACCTGAGCGCAGAATCGCTGTGTGAGCGACCAAGAGGACGTGCGCAGGTGTGCGCTGACGCTGCCCGGGGTCACCGAGGAGGCGCACGGCTACAAGGTGTGCGGGAAGCTGTTCGCGCACGACTGGCCGGAGCGGGTGGACCCGAAGAAGCCGAAGGTGCCCAATCCGGACGTGCTGGTGGTCCGGGTGGCGGGCGAGGGCGACAAGCAGGCGCTGCTGGCGTCGGACCCGCGCAAGTTCTTCACGACGGATCACTACAACGGCTACCCGAGCGTGCTGGTCCGCCTGGCCGAGGTCGACCAGCAGGAACTGGCCGAGCTGATCATCGACTCGTGGCGCAGCCGCGCCCCGGCCAACCTGGTCCGCGACTACGACCTGAGCGCGGGCCCGCACGAGCCGTGCTGACGCGCCCACCCACACCCCCAGACACGAGGATGGACGCGCCAGAACTTCACACCCCCCGGTGTGCCCTGATCAGGTCCTGGTAGCGGCGGCCACTGGTCTTGATGGTGCGAACCTGGGTGTCGTAGTCGACGTGGATCAGGCCGAACCGCTTGTCGTAGCCGTACGCCCACTCGAAGTTGTCCAAAAAGGACCATGCGAAGTAGCCGGCCATCGGCACGCCCTGTGCGGCCGCCCGGTCGACGGCCGCGAGGTGCGACTGGAGGTAGGCGGCGCGGCCGGTGTCGTCGAAGGAGCCGTCCGGGCCGGGCTTGTCGTCGTAGGCCGAGCCGTTCTCGGTGATGTAGATCTTGGCAGGCTGGTACTCCTTGGCGATCCGGACGAGCAGCCGTTCCAGGCCCTCCGGGTTGACTTCCCAGTCCATGTACGTGCGCGGCACGTCCGGCAACCGCACCTGCCGCGCGTAGGGAATCGGGCCTTCCGGGTCGTTGGCGGCGATCATCCGGAAGTAGTAGTTGACCCCGAGGAAGTCCATCGGCGTGGCGATGATGTCGTTGTCCCCTGGCTGTTCGGGCAGTTCGACGCCGTACAGCTCGCGCATGTCGGCGGGGAAGCCACGGCCGAACACCGGGTCCAGCCACCAGCGGTTGGTGTGCCCGTCGGCGCGCTCGGCCGCCGCGATGTCCTCCGGTGAGTCGGACGCCGGTTCGCACGGGCTCGGGTTGATCACGATGCCGACCTGCGCGGGCAGCTTGGCCTCGGCGCGGATCGCGGCGGCGGACAGGCCATGGCCGAGCAGCAGGTGGTAGGACGCGCGCACCGCCTCGGTGATGTCCGAGTGGCCGGGGGCCATCCGGTCTTCCAGGTAACCGATCCAGGCCGAGCAGAGCGGCTCGTTGATGGTGATCCAGTCGCTGACCCGGTCACCGAGCACCTTGGCGACCACGCCGGAGTACTCCGCCAGCCGCTCCGCCGTCGCCCGCTCCGGCCAGCCACCCTGATCCTGCAACACCTGCGGCAGATCCCAGTGGTAGAGCGTGGCGAAGGGCCGGATCCCGGCCTCCAGCAACCCATCCACCAGGCGATCGTAGAAATCGATCCCGGCCTTGTTCACCGCGCCGCCGCCGTTCGGCAGGATGCGTGGCCAGGCGATGGAGAACCGGTAGGCGTCCACGCCGAGTTCGCGCATCAGCCCGATGTCCTCGCGCCAGCGGTGGTAGTGGTCGCAGGCGACGTCACCGGTGTCGTTGTTGTCGACGCGGCCCGGGGTGTGCGAGTAGGTGTCCCAGATGGAGGGTGATCGGCCGTCCTCGGCCACCGCCCCTTCGATCTGATAGGCGGAAGTGGCCACCCCCCACGTGAAATCCGGGGCGAGGGCGGGGAAATCGGTCATCTGTCGGGACTCCTTGGGGTTCTGGCGGGCGAGCGCGACCACCGGCCCTGGTCGGGCCGGTGTGACACAGCGGGTACTACTTCACGGCTCCGGCGGTGAGGCCGGCGACGAGATAGCGGCGCAGCAACAGGAAGCCGACCACGACGGGGATGCTCACCACGAGTGAGGCGGCCATGACCTGGTTCCAGTAGACCTGGTTGAGCGTGGAATACCCTTGCAGGCCAACGGCGAGCGTCTTGGTCTGCGCGTTGGTCATCACCGACGCGAACAGCACCTCGCCCCACGCGGTCATGAACGAGTAGACCGCGACCGCGATGATGCCCGGCATGGCGGCGGGCACGACCACGCGCAGCAGCGCGCCGACCGCGCCGGTGCCGTCCACCTTCGCGGCCTCGTCGAGGTCGCGCGGGATCGAGTCGAGATAGCCGACCAGCATCCAGATGGAGAACGGCAGGGTGAAGGTGAGGTAGGTGATGATCAGCGCGAGCCTGCTGCCGAACAGCTGGATCCCGAGGTCGTTGCCGAGGTTGACGAAGATCAGGAACAACGGCAGCAGGAACAGGATGCCCGGGAACATCTGGGTGGACAGCACGGTGATCTTGAAGATCCCCTTGCCGGGAAACTCGTAGCGGCTCAGCGCGTAGGACGCGAACAGGGCGATGACCACCGAGAACACCGTCGCGCTGGTCGCCACGATCGCGCTGTTGGTGAAGTAGGTGGCCAGCGGGATCGTCGACCACATGTCGATGAAGGGCTGGAAGGTCAGGTGCGACGGGATCCAGTGGAAGGCCGCCTGCACGTCACCGAGCGGCTTCAAGGCCGAGGTGATCATCACGTACACCGGGATCAGGGTGAACAGCAGCAGCAGGGTCAGCCCGATCCGCCTGGTCCACTTGAACCACTGTGGCTCACGCAACTTGCCGCCTCCTGTTCGTGATCAGCAGGTAGACGCCGGTGATCACCAGCAGGAACAGCAGCAGCATCACCGACATGGCCGAACCGACGCCGAAGTTCCAGGTGACGAAAGAGTTCTGGTAGATGTGGATGGCGATCACGTCGGCCTGCTGCGGCGGCGACTGGCCGAACAGCACGTAGGGCGTGTTGAAGTCGTTGAAGGTCCACAGGGTCAGCACCAGCACCAGTACCTGGTTGACCGGGCGCAGCAGCGGCATGGTGACCTTGCGGATCTGCTGGCCGATGCTCGCACCGTCCAAAGTGGCCGCTTCGTACATCTCCGGTGAGATCGACTGCAAGCCCGCGGTGACGCACAGGAACACGAACGGCCAGTTGCGCCACACCGACACGATCAGCATGGACCAGAAGCTGTTGCTGCCGATCAGCCAGAACGGCCTGGTCGAACTCAGGTGCAACTGGTCGACGATGACGTGGTTGACCAGGCCGGTGTCGCGCTGGAGCATGAAGCTCCACACGATGACCGCGGCGTAGACCGGCAGCGCGTAGGGGATCAGGAACAGCGTGCGCAGCAGGCTGCGACCCCAGAAACCGCGCTGCATCAGGATGCTGGCCGCGGTGCCGATGAACCAGGAGAGCCCGACCGAGAGCACGGTGTACTCGATGGTGATCCACAACGAGTGCAGCAGCGCGGAGCCGACCGGTCCGCTGAAGTCCACGGACACCTTGTAGTTGTCGAACCCGGCGGCCGGCGCCTGCGTCCAGTTCGCGATGTAGAACTGGGTGAGCTTGAGGAAGCT
>DATFHN010000172.1:0-5257 GCA_035248365.1 Pseudonocardiaceae bacterium
AGGACGTCGCGGAACTGCCGGACCGGGTCGTCGTCGGTGCCTGCCAGGTCGGCGAGGCTGCCGCCGGCGCCGGTGCAGGCACCCGCGGCTAGGGCGATGCCGCCGTCCGCGGTTTCGATCACGTTGTCCGCGAAGCCGACCAGTTCGTCGACGCCGAGGTCGTTGTGGCACAACCACACCCGCCGGTCGGCGCGCGCCGCGAGGAACCGCAGGGCCGGCAGCAGCGCGGGATTCGACACCCCGGACAGCTGCGCGGAGACCGGCATCGCGGCCAGGAACGGACCGATCGAATTGACGAACCGGCCGATCACCCGCAGGTCGAGCGGCAGGATCTCCTTGGCCAGTAAGGCGATCTCGCTCGGGTAGACGAACGGACCGGCGAACGCGACCCCGAAGCGGTCCAACGATTCCGCGGTTTCCGAGTAGGCGGCGGTGAGCCGGATGCCCAGTCGGTCCAGCATGTCCACCGAGCCGTACCGGCTGGTGTAACCGCGCGATCCGGTCTTCACCACCCGGACCCCCATGGCCGCGGCCACCAAGGCGGCCGCCGTGGACAGGTTGAACGTCTTCGGGCCACCGCCGGTACCGACGATGTTCACCGCGCCCGCGAAGGCAACCTCGGGACTGGGGCGGCGTTCATCGAGGCAGTCGAGCAGGTTGCCGAGCGTGTCGTTGTCCGGCAGCAACGTGGACAGCGAGGTGAGCACGGCGGCCGCTTCGCCGCGACGCAGTTTGCGCGCGAGGAGCCGGTTGAAGAACTCGTGCCAGGCCTCCCGGCCGACCGGATCGCTCCGGCCGACCAGAAGTTTCAGTAAGGCGTCCATGTCAGCCGGCCGTGGCAAGCTGGGCCCGCCCGATGAACGCGTCGATCGCGTCGATCGTGCGGAAGCTGTCCGGGTCGAGTTCGATGTCGTCGATCGGCAGTTCGAAACGCTCCTCCAGCCAGGCGATCAGCTTGAGCAGCCCGAGGCTGTCGATCACGCCGGTGGCGACCAGGTCGTAGTCGCTGGTCAGGTCGTCACCGGTGACATCGGGTAGGAACTCGTCGAGCACGAACTGCTTGATCGTCGGGATGTGACTCATCGCTGCCCCTCAAGGTAGGTCTGCTTGATCCGGGCTCGATCGGGTTTTCCGGTCGAGGTCGTGGGGAGCGGCTCGTCGGTCAGCTGGATCGCCGTTGGCACGGCCGCCCGGGACAGGCGGCGCGCACAGTGCGCGCGCACGGCCAGGGAGTGCAGGGACTGGGGGTCGCGGCGGTGGATCACCGCGTGCAGCGCGTTGCCCGCGAGCTGATCGGGTAGCGCGAAGACCACCGCGCCCGCGACCTCGTCCAGTTCCAGCAGGGTTCGTTCCACGGCTTGGGTGTTCACCCGCACCCCGCGCACCTTCACGTGGAAGTCGGCGCGGCCCTCCATGGTCAGCGACCCGTCCGCGGTGCGGCGCACCAGGTCGCCGGAGCGGAAGTAGGTGTGCTCGTTGGCGCCGCCGGGATGCGGGCCGAAGGCTGTCACGTTCAGCGCGGCGTCGGTGTAACCGGTGGTCTGGAACGGGGTGTGCACGTAGAGTTCGCCGACGCCGGGTCCGTCCAGCACGTGGCCGTTCTGCTCGACCAGCACCGCGTCGACCCCGCAGACCGGCCGCCCGATCGGCAGCGGCGTGGTGTCCTTCGCCGGGTCGATCTCGTGCAGGAAGCTGTCGTTGGTTTCGGTGCAGCCGTAGAGGTTGTGCAGGCGGGCGTTCGGGAACAGTTCGGGCAGCAGGGCGAGGCCGCGGGCGGTGAGCGCGTCGCCGGTGGCGATCACGTGGGTCACGCTCGGCAGCGGGCGCCCCACCTCGGCGAGCAGGTGGAACAGCATGGGCACGGCCTGCACGACGTGTGCCTGGCTGGCCTCGATCAGCTCGTGCAGGTAGGCCGCTCTGGTGGCGTGCTCCGGTTCGACCAGCACCACCCGGCCGCCGTGGGCCAGCGTGGTCCAGATGTCGAGCAGGCACAGGTCGAAGTTGAGCGGCGCGTAGTTCAGCACTGTCCGTTGTGGACCAATGTTGAACCGGGCCGCGCCCCACGAGGTGAACCGGCCGACACCGGCCGCGGTCAGCGGCACGATCTTCGGGATGCCGGTCGAGCCGGACGTCGTCAGCATGAAGCAGGTCGACTCGGGTTGGTCGATGACCCGCAACTGGCCGGCGACCGGGGCGATCTCCTGCGGTTCGAGCACAGCCTTGGCGCCTACCGCCTCGACGAGAGCGGTGAACGTTGCCTCGGGCAGGTCGGCGGGCGGCAGCAGGAACGGCCTTCCGTCCCCGAGCAGCGCCAGGATCAGGGCGATCGTGTCCGGCGATTTAACCGCACGCACGGCCACCGGCGCGCCGGACTCAAGGTGCAGGCGGTCCAGCCGGTGCTGGGCTCCGCACACCTTCTCGTGTAACTGTCGGTAACTGATCTCGGTGTGTCGCCAGATCAGCGCTGGGTCGTCGGGATGATGCCCGGCCTGCGTGACAAAAGAGGCCGATAAATTCGGATGTAGATGCTGCACCACAGCCTCCAAATTCCGTGGGCCGGCTGATCAGGAAAATCGAAGTTCGGAAATTCTGGATCGCACAATCGGACGAGATTGATATTCGCAGCGGCCCCCATTGACCCGCATGAGTGCTGCCCACCCAATTTCGGTCCGGCGCCCGGCTGGACCCGGCCGGAACTGGCTGGATGCCGCGACCGACGGTCATCGATCGGCTTCGCAGCGCAGTGTCCAGCGGGGACAGTGCGCGCGGGTGTCACCTTTCGCTACTCCGGCGGTCGGCTCCGTGACGTGGGGTAACGCGGGAAACGTGGGTGGTTGCTACCCATGACCTGGGGTGTTTCTGCGTGAGAACGTGCGGATCGTCACGGCAAAAGGGCCGGTCCGAGGCAGAAGAACCGGCAGAGATGGAAGAAGGATGCACCGTGAGTTCGAGAGCAAGCGAAGACACACCGCCGGTAGCAGAGCTGCTGGCAGACGAAGTCGATGAAGTTGACGGAGCCGACAGAGCCGACGGAGCCGACGGAGCCGACGTCCACCCGGCGGGCAAGCTCACCGTTCTGGCGTCCTCGGTCGGCCTGCGGGTGATGGCCCTCGCCGGGTTCGCCGTGGTCGCGGCCATGGCCATGGGCGTCGACGGGCCGGGCGGATCGACCTGCTGCTGACCTGATGATCGACTGACTTGGGGAGCGCGCTGTGGTGGGGCACAGATCGTCGGTCATCGTCGGGCGGGACGATGAACTCGACACCTTGCAACAAGCGCTCACCGCGGCGCGTGCGGGCCGCGGCGGAGCGGTTTTCCTCGTCGGCGAAAGCGGCATCGGCAAGTCACGGCTTGCCGCCGCAGCCGCCGACCTGGGCTTTGCCGCGGACATGCGGCTGATGCGGGGCCGAGGCAGTTCGATAGGGCCGATGGTGCCGTACCGGTCGCTGACCGAGGCGCTGCTGTCACTGCTGCGGGCCGGTGACCCGATCGATGTCGCCGCGCTCGGCCCGTACCGTCCGGTCCTCGCCCGGCTCATTCCGGATTGGGGCGAGGTACCGGGCGGTGACCTGGGCGGTTCCCTGGTCATCCTGTCCGAGGCGGTGTTGCGGCTGACCTCGCTGGCCGGTCAGGGCCGGGGTGCGCTGCTGACCCTGGACGACCTGCAGGACGCGGACGCGGAAACCCTCGCCGTCGTCGAGTATCTGATCGACAACATGGGCCGGGAGCCGGTCCTGCTGGTCGGGATGATCCGCGACGCACCCTGTCCCGCGCTGGCGCTCGCTCGCGCCGCGGCCCAGCGCGGGACCGGCGTGGTCGTCGACCTCGACCGGCTCACCCCGGCCGACGTGCGCAGGCTCGCCGGTTCCTGTCTCGGTGTCGGCGCGAGCGACGTGCCGGAGGGCGCGGTGGAACTGCTCTGGGCCGGTAGCGCCGGTAATCCCTTCCTGACCAAGGAGATCCTGACCAGCATGATCGACGATCACCTGCTGGTGCCCGGTACCGATGGCTGGCAGGTCACCGACGCGCTGCGCACCAACCTGCCGACCACGTTCGTGCGCGGCGTCGCGCGGCGCGTCGAAGCGCTCGGGGCGCAAGCCCGCCAAGTGCTGTCGGTCGCCGCGATTCTGGGCACGCGTTTCCCGTTGGCCGTGGTCCAGGCCGCGACCGGCATCGACCACAGCGACCTGCTCAGCACGTTGCGCGAGGACTCCCTGGCCGAGCTGATCGGGCCGGACGAGCAGTCGCCGGACTGGTTCTGCTTCCAGCACTCGATGGTCGTCGACGCCCTGCTCACCCTGGTCGGGTCGACCGAGCGCGCCGGGCTCGCCCAGCAGGTCGCGGACGCGGTCGAACTGGTCTACCCCGAGCTGCCCGGCGAATGGTGCCAGCTCAGCGCCGCGCTGCGGCTCGACGCGGGCTATCCGACCGTGGCCGGGCGGCTGTTCGCCGAGGCCGGTCGGCGCGCCCTGGCCAACGGCGCCGCGCATTCCGCGGTCGCGTTGCTGGACAAGGCCTGGGAGCTGTTGATCAACGACGTGCCCGCGCGGGCCGACGCGCTGGAGGCACGGCTCTACGCGCTGGCCGAAGCCGGCCTGGTCGACAAGGCGTTGGCCGAGGTCAGCCTGCTCGCCGAGATCGGCAGCGGGCTCGACCGGCGCAGGCGCGCCCAGCTGCACGTCCGGCTGGCCTGGGTCGCCAACCTGGCCGGCCGCACCGCCGATGGCCTCAACCAGGTCGAAGCCGCGCGGGTGCTGCTCGGCCCGGACGCCGCCGCCGAGGACATCGCGCCGCTGGACGTGGTGGCCGCCCATCTCGAACTCGACATGCCCGGACCCGGCCAGCTCCGCAAGGCCGAAGCGATCGCGCGGCGCGCGGTCACCGTGGCCGAACAGGTGCCGCTGCCGATCGTCGCGTGCCAGGCGTGGCAGCTGCTCGGCGCGCTCACCCGCACCCGCGACCCCGACGAAGCCACCGCGTGCCTGGAACGCAGTCGCGGCATCGCGGTCCAGTTCGACCTGCCGATCTGGGAGATCCACGCGCTGGTCCGGCTCGGCCTGGACGACGCGCTGCGCGATGGCAGCGTCGGGCGGCTGGAGCAGGCCAGGCAGCAGGCGAACCGGCTCGGCGCGGTGACCGCCCGGTATCAGGCCGAGGTGAATATCGCGCTGCAGGTGATCCTGCGCAGTGAGTTCGGCCCGGCCGAAACCCTGATTGACCAGGTGCTGGCTGACACCACCCGGCTGAAGCTGCTGGA
>DATFHN010000173.1:0-110606 GCA_035248365.1 Pseudonocardiaceae bacterium
GACCCGGGCGCCCGGGCCAAGGCCGACGCCGACCCGGACGACCTGGAAGCCCAGTTCGCCGCCGCCGACCTCGACCTGGCCGAGCAACAGCTCGACGTCGCGTTCGGCCGCCTGATCAACGCGGTGCGCCGCACCGCGGGCGATGACCGCGACCGGGTGCGCAAGCGCCTGGTGGAGCTGTTCGAGCTGTTCCCCGCCGACGAGCCACGCGTGCTCAAGGCCCGTCGCGACCTGGCCAGCGCCCTGTTCTGAGCCTCGGCGAAGCTGCCCTGACCGGGTTCAGCCCCAGTTGAACTCGGTCAGGCAGTTCTTGCTGCCCTGCAGGAACCCGATCTGGAACGCCTGCACCCTGGCGAAGCCCGAGGGCACCTGCTTGCCGTTCACGTCGGCCGCGATCAGGCTGTTCGGCGAGAGCAGCTCGGCGACGGCCTCGTCCAGGTCACCCGGGCCGAGCAGCAGCTGCTGTTGCGGGCCGTCGGCGAAGCGGTGCCGCGCCACCCCGGCCCAGGCTCCGGTCAGGCAGGCGGTGCGCAGGCCCGCGTTCGGATCGGTCAGCGGGATCTTCTGGGCCTTCTGCACGGCCAGCACGTAGCGCGAGGCGATCTCGCCGAACGCCGCGAAGTCACCGAGACTGCCCGAACCCACGCCGAGCTGGTCGTTCTGCGGCAGCGTGGCCAGCACGTTGAGCTTGTCCTGGTCGATGTCGACGGTGTTGCCCTCGGCGCAGTACGAGGCGGGCGGGGTGCTCGCGCCGCTGGCGCAGCTGCCGTCGCCGGCCACGATCCTCGGCTGCGGCAGCGCCTTGCCCGAGCTGCTGGACGTGAACGTCGCGCCCAGGCTCTGACCGAGCAGTTGCAGCGTCTGCGGGTCGACCGGGACGTTGTCGTTGGCCAGCGACTCGCTGGTGAAGCCGAGTTCGGTGATGCGCTGCTGGATCTCGGCGCCGTCGATCTTGTCGCAGCGGACCGGACCGTCGCTGAACCCGAACTGGAACGCGGTCACCCGGTCGAACGCGCTGCCGTGCGCGGCCTCGTCCGTGCTGGTGGTGCCGACCTGGTCGCGAATGAACATCATGGTGGCCAGCACCTGGCTCAGGCCGTTGCCGGTGGAGAGCCGGAAGTGCGGGGCGTCGCCCTGCGCGACCCAGCGCATGAACGCGCCCGCATAGCAGTCGGCCTGCTGCTCCTTGATGATCGTCGGTGTCTTCGCGGTCACCGAGCCCAGCTGGAACTGCACCGCGTGGCCCATCTCGTGCGCGAACACGGTCACCACGGCCATCGGCCCGAACGTCTGGTTGAGCACCGGCAGCAGCGTGCCGCGGTCCCAGGCCACGCTGTCGTCGACCGGGCAGAAGAACGCGTTCTCCACCCCGGTGGTGTCCTGGCCGCCGCAGACCTTGAGGTTGGTGCCGTTGGAGTCGAACGAGATCAGGGTGGTGATCGGGGTGAACCGCTTGCCGAAGTCGGCGGGCAGTTGCTGCGACCAATAGGTGAAAATGTCCGAAAGGGCGTTTTCGGCCAGGTGATCCATATCGCCGTTGTCGGTGTTCCGCACGTTCAGGCCGGCGTTCGACACGCCTGGCTTGGGCCCGCTCGGACCCTGCGTGACCGGCAGCCCGGCCACCGTCGCCGGATCGAGTTCACCCGCTGGAGTGGCCTTGCCGGTGACCTCCACGGTCGAACACCCGGCGCACAGGCACAGGGCGGCGCACAGGGCCATCAGGGTTCGCAGTGTGGTCCCGCCCACAGCCATCGGTTGGCCCCATCCGTCACCGTGGAGGTGATCTTTGTCCGAACCGGATCTGGCCGGTGGGTGAATACTGTTTTGGCTGGGCAGCGGCGGTGTGGCCGCCGACCAGCAACCAGCACCTTACTGGCTGTGCCCGACCGGTTTGCGCCGAACCGGCCAACCCGGCGGCACGCGGATAGGTGCGGCGCGCGGCGCTCAGATGTGGTTAGCTATAAGTGGTCGTAGTTTCTGATTTGGGTAGGACAGCTAGAAACGATGTTGAAAACGGATAAGTTTCCTCCAGACAGTGGGAGAAATTCGCCGTCTGATACCGGCCGGGCGAGCACACCCGTGATCGCTCTTTCGCCCACCTGTTGTGAGGAGACACAGTGGCACAGGGCACCGTGAAATGGTTCAACTCCGAAAAGGGCTTCGGCTTCATCACCCCGGACGGCGGCGGGTCCGACGTCTTCGTGCACTACTCGGAGATCCAGGGTAACGGCTTCCGTACCCTCGAGGAGAACCAGCGCGTCCAGTTCGAGATCGGCCAGGGCACCAAGGGCCCGCAGGCCACCGGCGTCACCGCCGTCTGAGATCTCATCTGACACCCGTTCGGGCCGCGACCTGCTCAGGTCGCGGCCCGACGTGTGTCCGGTGTCAGCGCGCTGCCGGCTTCGGCTCGGGGGTGAGCCAGAGCACGCCGCTGGGCGGCAGCTGTAGCAGCGCCGAGGCGGGCCTGCCGTGCCACGGCGTCTCGGTTGCGGTCACCGCGCCCATGTTGCCGACACCCGAACCGCCGTAGGCCTCGGCGTCGGTGTTCATCGTCTCCCGCCAGCGGCCCGCGAACGGCAGACCGACCCGGTAGTCGTGGTGCGGCACCCCGGAGAAGTTGGCGACGCAGACCAGGGCCGCGTCCGGCGCGGTCGGGCCACCGTGGCGCATGAAGCACAGCACGTTGTTGGCCGAGTCGTTGCCGTCGATCCAGGAGAAACCTTCGGTCGACGTGTCCGCAGCGTAGAGGGCCGGGTTCTCGCGGTAGGTCATGTTCAGGTCGTGCAGCAGGTCGTGCACGCCGCGGTGCAGCGGATCGGCCAGCAGGTCCCAGTCCAGTGACCGGTCCTCGCCCCACTCCCGGATCTGACCGAACTCCCCGCCCATGAACAGCAGCTGCTTGCCGGGATGCGCCCACATGTAGGCGAACAGCGCGCGCAGCCCGGCCGCCTTGTTCCAGTCGTCGCCCGGCATCCGGCTCCACAGCGAGCCCTTGAGGTGCACCACCTCGTCGTGCGAGAGCGGCAGCACGAAGTTCTCGCTCCACGCGTACATCAGCGAGAAGGTCATCTCGTTGTGGTGATAGGTGCGGTGCACCGGATCGTGGCCGATGTAGCGCAGCGTGTCGTGCATCCAGCCCATGTTCCACTTGAAGCCGAACCCCAGCCCGCCAAGATGGGTCGGCCGGGTCACGCCCGGCCAGGCGGTCGACTCCTCGGCCACCATCACCACGCCCGGATGCCGCTTGTACACGGTCGCGTTCAGCTCCTGCAGGAACGAGACCGCGTCCAGGTTCTCCCGGCCACCGTGCGCGTTGGGCAGCCACTCGCCGGCCTTGCGCGAGTAGTCCAGGTAGAGCATGGACGCGACGGCGTCCACCCGCAGCCCGTCGACGTGGTACTCGGACAGCCAGAACAGCGCGTTGGCCACCAGGAAGTTGCGCACCTCGCGCCGGCCGAAGTCGAAAACGTAGGTGCCCCAGTCCGGCTGCTCGCCGCGGCGTGGGTCGGCGTGCTCGTAGAGCGGGCCGCCGTCGAAGCGGGCCAGCGCCCACTCGTCACGCGGGAAGTGGGCGGGCACCCAGTCCATCAGCACGCCGATCCCGCGCTCGTGCAGGTGATCGACGAACCACCGGAACTCGTCCGGCGTGCCGAACCGCGGGGTCGGCGCGTAGTACGAGGTCACCTGGTAGCCCCAGGACCCGAAGAACGGGTGCCCGGCCACCGGCAACAGCTCGACGTGGGTGAAGCCGGTCTCCTCGATGTAGTCGGCCAGCTGGGTGGCCAGTTCGCGGTAGTTCAGGCCCCGGCGCCAGGAACCCAGATGCACCTCGTAGATCGCCATCGGGCGACGCGACCAGTCGGTGGCATCCCGCTGCACCATCCAGTCCTGGTCCGACCAGGTGAAATCCGACTCGTGCACGACCGAGGCGGTGGCGGGCGGCATCTCGGTGGCGAACGCGACCGGGTCGGCCTTCTCGTGCCAGTTGTTGTCCGCGCCCAGAATCCGGAACTTGTAGCGCGACCCGGCGGGCAGCCCGGGCACGAACAGCTCCCACACGCCGGAGGAACCCATCGAGCGCATCGGGTTGGCCCGGCCGTCCCAGCCGTCGAAGTCGCCACACACCCGCACGCCGCGTGCCGAGGGGGCCCACACCGCGAACGACGTCCCGGTGACCTGGCCGTTGGGGGTGTCGTAGCAGCGCCGGTGCGCGCCGAGCACCTCCCACAGCCGCTCGTGCCGCCCCTCGTTGATCAGGTGCAGGTCCAGCGAACCGACCGTGGGCAGCCAGCGGTACGGGTCGTCGATGGTCTCGGTCCGGTCGCCGTAGCGGACCTCAAGCCGGTAGTCGCCCGGCGGTTCCGGCACCGCGCCGGAGAACAGGCCGGTCGCGATCTGGGTCAGCGGGTAGCGCTCGCCGTCGAGCAGCACCGCGACCTCGTTCGCGCCCGGGCGCAGCGCGCGCACGGCGGTGCGGGTCTGCTGCAAGGTCGTGCCGCTCGCGGGCGCCTCCGGCAACGGGTGCATGCCCAGCACGCCGTGCGGATCATGATGGGCCCCGCCGAGCAGGCGGGAGACCTCGTCAGGAGATGGTGCGTGCTCCGGTCGATCGAACGGGTCGTTCACCTGAACTCCTTCGCCGCGGTCGGGGTAGTACCGACATACCCATTCTGCCGCTCATCGGACCCACGATCATCACCGGCTCGGCGTAACCGCGCCGTGACCTCTCGTCACGGCGCGGTCAGGCTCCCGAATGGACAGTCGTCCGGATCACCCGTGGGAGATGTAGGACTCCAGTTGCTCGCGGTCGGTTTCCAGTTGGCTGATCCGGCTCTTCACCACGTCGCCGATGCTGACGATGCCGACCAGTTGCCCGTCCGACACCACCGGCATGTGCCGGATCCGCCGCTCGGTCATGGTCGACGCCAGGCTGTCGACCGAATCGGCAGGCGTGCAGGTCACCACGTTCCTGGTCATGATCTCGCCGACCGGAGCCGAGAGCAGCTCCGCGCCCCGCTCGTGCAGCCGCCGGACGATGTCGCGTTCCGAGACGATGCCGACAACGTTGTCAGCTTCGGTCACCACGGTGGCGCCGATGTTGTATTCAGAGAGAACTCTGAGCAGTTCCGTGACGGAGGTGGTCGGTGAAACGGTGGCAACCGCAGAACCCTTGTCGCGCAGCAGGTCCGAGATCCTCATCGCATGCCCCGATCCGTCGTGGAGACCGGACGCCGTCGACCGGTCACGGTGACCCCAGGCTAGGGGGTGAGCTACGTCACCGGAAGTCCCAGATCCGATCATCACCCGGTTCGGCCAGCTCAGCGAGTTGCCGTACCGGTTCAGTCCAGCTTCGTCATTGCCCCGGCTTGGCCGGCGAGGCCTCGGTCGGCCTGCCGGAGGACAGCCCCGGCTTGTGGATGACCGTGCGTGCCATGAACCCCATGGTGATCGCCTTCGCCCTGCTCACCGGCGTGGCGGGGGCGTTGGGGCCGGTCTCCCCGTCCGGCATCGGCGTCATCCCGGACAGCGGCCGGTTGGTGACGCCGTTCGGCTTGGTCGCGTACAGGTCCACCGCCACGCTCACCCGGTCGATGTCGGCCAGCGACCACGCCCACTGCGCCGAACCGTCGATCCCGCTGGCCAGCGGTCCGTTCTGGCGCAATGCCTTGTCGTTGCCGACGAAGCTCGCCGTGCTCGGCGCCGCCTGCCAGATCACCTTCCCCTGATAGAGCACTTCGGACACTTCATACGGCTGGTGATACACGCCTCCGTTGGAGGCCAGCATGAACGCGCCCGCGGCGTGCAGCGGAGTCGAGGTGAAGTCGTCGTCCGATGGCGGGACGTCCTTGGCGTTGGAGTCGGACACGCCGAGCTGCCCGAGCGCGTTGATCGCGTCCGGCCAGTTCTGCCTCGGCGCCGCCGACACCCCGTCGGCCAGCGCGATCGACACGTCCGACCCGATCGGCCCGGCCGCCTGCAACGCGTCGTCGAACCCCTGCTTGAGATAGTTCGGGCCGCCGTAGAAGCCGAGCACCGCGCCGGTCGTGGTGTCGATCGCGGCCAGGCCGGCGTGCACGTTCTGGTCGGCCGGGTTGCCGCCCGGGTTCAAAGTGGACAGATTCTCGCGCACCGCCTGCTGGGCGGCCTGCATGTCGCTCTGCTGGAAGGTGGTGACGATCGTGTACCCGCCGCGCGAGATCATCGTCGAGTCCGGCACGTCCGGATCCTGGTCGTGCAGCTTGTCCAGGTACTGGGTGGCCGCGTTGACCATGTAGCCGTTCATCCCGGCCAGGTCGTTGGGCTGATAGGCCAGCGGCGTCGGGAACGTCAGCGAATCGCGTACCGACTTGCTCAGCCACCCCTGTTCGACCATGCCGTTGAGCACGTAGTTCCACCGCGCCCGCAACGCCTTCGCCGCCTTCGGATCCGTTGCCGCGGTGGCGAAGTAGTACGGCTGCTGCACGAGTGAGGCGAGATAGGCGGCCTTGGCCGGATCGCCGGCCAGCGCGCTCACCGGCTCCCCGAAGTAGGCCCGCGACGCGGTCTCGATGCCGTAGGCGCCGCGCGCGAAGTAGATCGTGTTCAGGTAGTTCTGCAGAATCTGGTCCTTGCTCAGCTGGCCGTCGATCTTGATCGCGACCAGGATCTCGTCCAGCTTGCGGCTCGCCGTCTGCTTCTCGGTCAGGTAGTAGTTCTTCACGTACTGCTGGGTGATCGTCGAGCCGCCCTGCAAGTTGCTGCCCGACGAGGTCAGGTTGTTCTTGGCCGCGCGCATGATCCCGGTGACCGAGACCGGCGGCTCGGTGTAGAACGACCGATCCTCGGCCGCGAGCAGCGCGTGCTGCATGTCGAGCGGAATCTGGCTCAACGGCACCGAAACCCGGTTCACCCCGACATGCGCGATCTGCGTCTTCCCGTCCGCGTACTCGAAAATCGTCGCCTGGGCGACCGCGAAATCGTTCGGCTGCGGAATGACGACGTTGTGCAGCGCGACGAAGAACCCGCCGACCAGCAGCCCGGCGAGCACCACGAAGGAGCCCAGAATCAACCGCCAGGACGGAATCCAGTGCCGGACTCCGCGGCGGCCGCGTCTCGGATAGTCGATGAACCGGCGCCGCTTCCTGCCCGGCAGGTCTCGCTCGATCTCCAGTTCCCGCTGAAGCTGATTGGCTCGTCGTCGGCCGTTCCCAAGACTCTCCACCATTCGGAAGTAACCGTTCCGTGATCTCAAGTCCTAAGACGCGACCCGCGCGAATTTTGTTGTCCTGCCAGGGAAGCCCGACGATCATGAAATCCGCGGAACGGCACCTGATCACGAATCTGGCTATGATCACGCCGTCTCGCCGGTCCAGCCCTGCCTGACCAGCCCTGACGCCGCCACGGACGATTCATGATCAACAGGCGTTGTCCGGGTGGCGACACGGGCAACACGGCGCAATCAGGCCACCATTACGCCCGTCCGATTTCCCATCCCGAAATCTTCCGGCCGTTGGTTGCGGACCCGCTTTGCTGGGCCTTGTCGCCGGGTCGCGATGCGTCCAGATCAGCTCCCGATTTCAGCCTTCGCAATGTCCTGACCAGCGGAAATCTGGATCGGGTGAACCTGTTGATCAAGCTTGAACGGCTCGGCTGAGCGCTGCTAGAGATGTCATACTGAAGCCAGTTGGACAGGGGAGGTGGACGCGGTGCGCACGGTGAATCAGTACACGGGTTCAGCACAGCTGATCCGCACGTGCTGCTTGCCGGACGAATAAGCAGTCGAATCGCATTCGAGCCGTAATGAGGATGCATCCTGCGAGTTACTGCCGAGCCGCTTCTTCGAGTCGCTCCTTGCCCTGCCTGGACACTTCGAGCATGTCTTCCAACTCCTCGATTCGAGCCTCGAGATCAGTCCTCAGTCGGCGGTAGTTGTTCACCACGTCCTGGGCGAACGAGGCGAAGCCCGGCGTCATCGCGTAGGAGTACACGGCGTCGACGGCGTCGAGGAACTTCTGCATGGTGTCCCGCAGGGCGGCAATGGTGTTGATCGCGGTCCTGATGAGGGCGAGATCATTCCATTCCAGGTCGACGAACAGTTTCTGAGCGGCGTCGTTCGAGACGATCAAGCTGTCGCGGGTCGCCTTGTGGACCTGCCACTGGTCGTAGATGTACTGGACGGCTTGGAACATCGCTACAAAATCGCCCGGCAGGTCGAATCCGACGGTGCTCTGCAGACCCTGCAGGCTGCGCTGCCGGCCGACAGCACGGGCGGCATTGGCCTGCAGGCTCGGAACTGGATCGACCGTTCGAACTTGGTCTCCCGATGGCTCCATTTCACGCCCTCCGTTCGAAATCAATAGATCGGACCAGGGAATGTGATCTTTCGGATGCGTTACCAACGGTCGCACACAACTGCATTTCGTCGTTGCACGATCGGGAGACTACGGGGGCACCCTGGCGTGCACTTTCGGTCATTGTGGGCAAGCCGACCCGGTGTCGGCTGGTGGCCGAGCGATTCGCTCGAACAGACCGTCTGGCGCACTTAGTCGTCGGCCGTTCCCAAGACTCTCCACCATTTCCTGCCCCGAAATCTTCCGGCCGTTCGTGGCGGACCCGCTTCGCTGGGCCTTGGCGCCGGGTCGCGATGCGTCCAGCTCATCCCCCGATTTCAGCCTCCGCAATGTCCTGACCAGCGGAAACCTGGATCGGGTGAACCTGTTGATCAAGCTTGAACGGCTCGGCTGACCGCTGCTAGAGATGTCATACTGAAGCCAGTTGGACAGGGGAGGTGGACACGGTGAACGCTGAGCTGATGCACGAGATGGGCCCGCACACGGTCCAGGACTGGCTTGATGAGGACCCTCCAGCGGATGGGTCGAAACGCGAGCTGATCCTGGGGTATATCCACGTGTCGCCATTCGCCTGCATGGAACACAACGCCATCGGCGACGAGCTGTGTCAGCTGTTCAAATCCGCACTGCGACTCGCAGGGCGCCATGGCCTCTATCCGGTTACCAACGCCAATGCCAAGCTCAGCACCGCCCGTCGAACTGCGGTTGTTCCCGACGTGGCCATCCTCAACACGAGCCCGGTTGGCATGGTGGCGGCCATACCGCAGGAACTCGAGCTGGTCGCTGAGATCTGGTCGCCGGGTAACTCCAAACGGGAGCGGTCGGAGAAGTTCGATGCGTACGCACAAGCTGGCATTCGCTACTTCTGGACCGTCGACTTGGACGGGCCGGTGGTGCAGGCGTTCGAGTTGCGTGCAGGCCGGTATCGGCTCGCCGCGGCGTTGCGGGGTGGTAGGACCGGGACGGTCACGGCGGCGCCCGTACCGGTGACCTTCGATCCTGCGGAGTTGTTGCCCGAGTGATCGCGCACGCCATGGGGCCGCACACAATGGATGACTGGCGGACGACGCCAGAGGAACGACTGGAACTGATCGACGGCCACTTTCGTGAGCTGCCGCTGTTCACCATGCTGCATCAATGCCTGAACAGCGAACTCTGGAGGCTGCTTGACGATCTCCGGCTTGGCAACGGCTGGGGGTCGTTCCGCAGGCTGGTTTCGAGGTCAGTGTCGAGCGGCGGATCGCCTTGATCCCCGATATCGTCGTCACGAACTGTCGGATTCCTGGTGACTACCCAACACCGGAAATGGTCGACCTGGTCATCGAGATCTGGTCACCGGAGGACACCGCCGCGGGTCGAGCCTATCGACGGCGCACCTACGCCAGCGTGGACATTCTGTACTTCTGGGAGATCGAGCAGGATGGCCCCGTGATCACCGCTTACGCGCTGCGTGACGGCGAATATCGGGAGCAGATCACGTTGAACCCGGGTGCGGCGGGGACGATCACGGCCGCACCTGCGCCGGTTGCCGTGGATCCGGCGCTGCTCAATCCTTGGGTGAGGACTTAGCCGACCAGGGTTTCGATGGCGGCCAACGGGATGGGGAGCCAGTCCGGGCGGTTGTCGTGTTCGTAGGCGACTTCGTAGACGGCTTTTTCCAGTTCGAACGCGCGCAGAAGCGCGGCGGATTCGCGGGGGTCGGGGCCTGCTTCGGCGTAGCCGGTGCAGAACGCGTCGCGGTTGCGGCGGGCCCATTCGGCGGCGCGGAACTCGAGTTGGCGGTCGACCGGCTGGCCGAGCAGCATCTGGTGAGCGGCGTAGTCGAACGAGCGGAGCATGCCGGCCACGTCGCGCAGGGGCGGCGCGGGCAGGGCGCGTTCCTCGGCGGACGCCGCAGGCTCGCCTTCGAAGTCGATGAGCAGCCAGGTCGCGGTCGTGCGCAGGGTTTGGCCGAGGTGCAGGTCGCCGTGGACGTGCTGCACGGTGACCGGGTCGGTGCTCGCCCTGGCCTCGTCGAACGCGGCGCGCAGCGCGGGGACGTACGGGCGCAGCTCGGGCACGGTCGCCGCGGTGGCGTCGAGTTTGCGGAGCATGCGGTCGGTGATCGTGGCGAGCAGTTCCGGACCGGCGGTGCGCACGCCGAGGGCGCGGCCGAGGTCGGCGTGCACGGTGGCCACGGCGTTGCCGAGCCGGTGGGCCTCGCCCGCGAAGTCGCCGCCGACTTCCTCGGCGTGTAAATCGGCTTCGGCCATCAGGTCGCGCACGCTCGCGGTGGCCATCGCCCAGCCTTCGGCCGCATCCGGCATGAACTGTTGCAGCAGCCCGAAAACCGTGGGCTGACCGGCCAGCGTGCCGTTGACCGAGCCGAGCGGCTCGGCGATGTGCGCACAGCCGACCCGGCGGAGCGCGCGGTGCAGGTCGAGGTCGCGGTTGGGGCCAGGGGTGAGCCGCCGGAACAGCTTGAGGATGTACTCCTGGCCGAAGATCAGCGAGCTGTTGCTCTGCTCGGCGCCGACCAGCCGCGCGTTGAGTCCGGTTTCCAGTTCGACGCCGGGCTCGGTGGCGAAGCTGACGGTGCCGCGCGCGGGTTGCCCGAACAGTTCCAGCAGCCGGGCACCGAGCGTGAAGTCCAGGGTGGCGTCGTAGACGGACAACGCGCCGATCCGGCCGAGCAACGCGGACCCGAGGTGTTCAGGCGCGTCCGAGTGCAGGCCGAGGAGCAGCTGGTACGCCTCGTCCGGGCCGTCGGACACCACGTTGACCACCGCGTGGACCAGGCCGGGGTCATCCTCGATCAGCCACTCGGCGTGCACCGGCGTGACCGCGTGAACGGCGCGGCCCTTGCCCGCGAACCAGCGCTGCGTTGGCAGCCACTGGGCCAGCGGGCCGGTGACGGCCTCCAGGATCTCCGATGCCCGGGCCGGACTCATGCGTTGTCCCCCCTGAGTTGGAACCAATAGAAACCGTGACCGGGCAGGGTGAGCAGGTAGGGCAGCTCGCCGACCAGCGGGAACGGCACCCCGCCGGTCAGTTCGACCGGTCGGGCGCCGCGGTAGTTGCTCAGGTCCAGTTCTACCGGCTGCGGGAACCGGGACAGGTTGTTCACGCAGATGACCACGTCGTCGTCGGGGCCGAGGCCGTCGGTGGTTTCGTTGCCCGGCGCCCAGCTGCGCAGATACGCCAGCACGCTCGGGTTGGACGAGCCGAGTTCGTGGAACTCGCCGAGGCCGAAGGCGGGGTGTTCGGAGCGGACCCGCAGCATCCGGCGCGTCCAGTGCAGCAGCGAGGAACCGTTGTTCATCTGGGCCTCGATGTTGACCGACTGGTAGCCGTACACCGGGTCCATGATCGTCGGAAGGTAGAGCCGCGCCGGGTCGCAACGGGAGAATCCGGCGTTGCGGTCCGGGGTCCACTGCATGGGGGTACGCACGGCGTCGCGGTCGCCGAGCCAGATGTTGTCACCCATGCCGATCTCGTCACCGTAGTACAGGACCGGTGATCCCGGCAGCGAGAGCAGCAGCGCGGTGAACAGTTCCTGCTGGTTGGGGTCGTTGTCGAGCAGCGGGGCGAGGCGCCTGCGGATGCCGATGTTGGCCTTCATCCGAGGATCCTTCGCGTACTCCGCGTACATGTAGTCGCGTTCCTCGTCGGTGACCATTTCCAGCGTCAGCTCGTCGTGGTTGCGCAGGAAGATGCCCCACTGGCAGCCATCGGGGATGGCGGGCGTGTTGGCCAGGATCTCCGAGATCGGGAAGCGCGACTCGCGCCGCACCGCCATGAAGATGCGCGGCATCAGCGGGAAGTGGAAGGCCATGTGGCACTCGTCCCCGCCGGTCGCCGGGTTGCCGAAGTACTCGACCACGTCGGCGGGCCACTGATTGGCCTCGGCCAGCAGCACCCGGCCCGGGTACTCGTCGTCGACCACCTTGCGGCAGCGGCGCAGGAACTCGTGGGTGCGCGGCAGGTTCTCGCAGTTGGTCCCCTCCTCCTCGAACAGGTAGGGGACCGCGTCCAGCCGGAATCCGTCGATGCCCAGGTCCAGCCAGAACCGCAGGACATCGAGCATGGCCTCCTGCACGGCCGGGTTCTCGTAGTTGAGGTCGGGCTGGTGGGCGAAGAAGCGGTGCCAGTAGAACTGCTCGCGCTGCGGGTCGTAGGTCCAGTTCGAGCTTTCGGTGTCCACGAAGATGATGCGCGCGTCGGCGTAACCGCTGTTGTCGTCGCTCCACACGTAGAAGTCGCCGTAGGGGCCCTCGGGGTCGTTGCGGGACTGCTGGAACCAGGGGTGTGCGTCCGACGTGTGGTTGAGCACCAGGTCGGTGATGATCCGGATCCCGCGCCGGTGCGCGGCGTCCAGCAGATAGACGAAGTCGTCGACGGTGCCGAACTCGGGCAGCACCGCGCGGAAGTCGCTGATGTCGTAGCCGCCGTCGCGCAACGGGGAGTCGTAGAAGGGCGGCAGCCACAGGCAGTCGACGCCGAGCCATTCCAGGTAGTCCAGCTTGTCGGCCAGGCCGCGCAGATCGCCGACGCCGTTGCCATCGGAATCGTTGAAGGCGCGCACCAGCACCTCGTAGAACACCGCCGTCTTGAACCATTCCGGTTCGGCAGGCGCGGATCGCGCGTGCTGGAAGTCCTCGGCCTGCGGCTCGACCAGGTGGCCGTCGGCCGTGATGGCCTCGCCGGTGTGGGGGGTACCCGGTGGCATGTGGCGCTCGGTTGACGCGGCATCGGTGGGCATCAAGTCGACCATAGGACGGTACCTCGTTGTACGTGAGAACTGCGGCAGCGGCGTGCATTGCTTATCATCCGCCGATTCCTCACCTCCGTGTGGTGTCTCCTTTGGTGCGAAGGCAGGCGTCGCCCATCTGGCCTCGGGTACCCGGTCCGGCTCCCGCCGACACCTCTCGTTGCCTCGGAGCGGCCCGACGTCGTCGAGCCGCAGGCCAGCAAGCGTCCGGAAAGGACGGTCCAGGGCTGAGGGCTAGTGGCGCTGGACGTGCACGATGTGCGCGACGGTGTTCCAGGGATCCAGCTTGACGTAGTTGTCCTGGCCCCAGTCCCAGGTCGCCCCGGTGACCTCGTCGTGCGCGATGAACCGCTCGGACTCGGTCATGCCCAGCTGCTTCATGTCCAGCCGGAGGATGGTTTCCGCGGTGTCGTGCGGGTTGAGGTTCACCACCACGATCACCGCGTCCTTGGTGGCCGGGTCGAGCTTGGAGTAGGCCAGGATGCCGGGGTGGTCGGTGGTGTGGAAGGCCAGCGTGCGCAGTTGCTGCAGGGCGGGGTGGGCGCGGCGGATCATGTTCAGCCGGGCCAGCCACGGTTCGAGTGAGCGGCCCTCCTGAAGCGCGCCCGCGAAGTCGCGCGGCCGCAGCTCGTACTTCTCCGAGTGCAGGTACTCCTCGCTGCCTTCCTTGACCGGCTCGTGCTCATACAGCTCGTAACCGGAGTACACGCCCCAGAGCGGGGAGAGGGTGGCGGCGAGCGCGGCGCGCAGCGCGAACATCGCCGGACCGCCGTGCTGGAGGGTCTCGTGCAGGATGTCCGGGGTGTTCACGAACAGGTTCGGCCGGCACTCGTCGGCGTGCTCGACCATCTCCTCACCGAACTCGACCAGCTCTTCCTTGGTCGTGCGCCAGGTGAAGTAGGTGTAGGACTGGGTGAACCCGAGCCGGGCCAGGCCGTAGAGGCGAGCCGGCCTGGTGAACGCCTCGGCTAGGAACAGCACGTCCGGATGGGTCTGCTTGACCTTCCAGATCAGCCAGTGCCAGAAGTCGGCGCGCTTGGTGTGCGGGTTGTCGACGCGGAAGATCTTCACGTCGTGCGCGACCCAGTGGTTCACCACGCGCAGCAGTTCCGCGTAGAGGCCGGTCTCGTCGTTGTCGAAGTTGACCGGGTAGATGTCCTGGTAGCGCTTGGGCGGGTTTTCGGCGTAGGCGATCGTGCCGTCCGGTTTGGTGGTGAACCACTCCGGGTGCTCGGTCACCCAGGGGTGGTCGGGCGCGCACTGGATCGCCAGGTCGAGCGCGACCTCCAGGTTCAGCTCGGCAGCCCGGTCCATGAACGCCTTGAAGTCGACCGGGGAGCCCAGCGCCGGATGGATCGCGTCGTGCCCGCCCTCGGCCGAGCCGATCGCCCACGGCGAGCCGACATCGTCCGGCCCGGCCACCAGCGTGTTGTTCGGGCCCTTGCGGTTGACCTTGCCGATCGGATGGATCGGCGGCAGGTAGACCACGTCGAAGCCCATGCTCGCGACCCGGTCCAGCGCGGCGGCCGTGGTGGCGAAGGTGCCGTGCACCGGGCGCCCGGTCTCGTCGACGCCGCCGGTCGAGCGGGGGAACAGCTCGTACCAGGAGCCGAACAGCGCGCGCTTGCGGTCGACCCAGATCTTGTGCGGCCTGCTGCGGGTGATCAGTTCGCGCACCGGGAACTCGAACATGATCCGGCGCACCGGGTCGCCCAGCGCCATCGACACCCGCTCGGCCAGCGGCCGCCCGGTGTCGCGCAGGTACTCGGCGGCCATCATCAGCATCGGCTTGTCGGCGCGCCGGTCCGGCCTGCGGCTGACCCGGTCCAGCAGCAGCGCGCCGGTCTCCAGGTCGTTGGCCAGCTCCTCAGGACCCTGGCCGACCTCGATCTTGGCGTCGACCGCGTGCAGCCAGGTCGCCCACGGATCGCTCCACGCCTCGACGCGGAAGGTCCACGCGCCTTCGGCGTCGGGCACGATCAACGCGGCGAAGCGGTCTAGCCCCTTGCCCTTCTCCAGCATCCGGACCTGGCGCGCCATCCGGTCGTTCGGGCCGCGCCAGGCGACCGTCGCGGAAATCTTGTCGTGCCCCTCGCGCCATACCGTCGCTTCAATGGGCAGCTGTTCACCGACAACCGCCTTGGCCGGGTAACGGTCCTCGCCGATCACCGGCGTCACGTCGTCGATGCCCAATCGCCCAGTCACAACGCCAGTCTGCCTTCCTAGATCGAGCGCACCTACGTTGGGCTACCCGTCGATATTGTTTGGTAACCGGCTATTCATGATTTTCGATCGCGCCCGCCGCACAGGCAACCTGACGATGCGCGTGATTCGTACTCCCGCCGAACCGGCCCGGGAGAACCGGACATCGGCCGCCGTTCTGGTTCGGGTGAACAAGGGCTGGCCGGGCGGGGAACAGAACCACCCGAGCCCGCCGGTAGTGTCGCCTCCCGTGAGAGCACTGCGCCGTTTCACCGTCCGCCCCGGCCTGCCGCAACCACTGGCCGACCTGCGCACCTTGGCCACAAACCTGCGCTGGACCTGGCACCCCCCGACACAGGAGCTGTTCGCGGCCGTCGACCCGACCGTCTGGTCCCGGGTGGAGAACGACCCGCTGCGGCTGTTGTCCGAGGTCCCCGCGGACGTGCTGGACCGGCTCGCCGCCGACGAAGCGTTCCTGGCCAAGGTCAAGGCGGTCGCCGCCGACCTGCGCCACTACCTGACCGGGCCACGCTGGTACCAGCAGCGCTCGGAGGACACCACGTCGGCGCACACGAACGGCCACCCGGTGAAGGCGCCCGGCTCGATCGCCTACTTCTCGATGGAGTTCGGCGTCACCGAGGCGCTGCCCAACTACTCCGGCGGCCTCGGCGTGCTGGCCGGCGACCACCTCAAGGCCGCCTCCGACCTGGGCCTTCCGCTGATCGGCGTCGGCCTGCTCTACCGCTCCGGCTACTTCCGGCAGTCGCTGTCACTGGATGGCTGGCAGGTGGAGCACTACCCGGTGCTCGACCCGCGCGGCCTCCCGCTCGAACTGCTCACCGAGCCGACCGGCGAGCCGATCCTGGTCGGCGTCGCCATGCCCGGTGGCCGCACGCTGCGCGCCCGGATCTGGCAGGCGCAGGTCGGCCGGGTGCCGCTGCTGCTGCTCGACTCGGACATCGACGAGAACGATGAGGACCTGCGCGGCGTCACCGACCGGCTCTACGGCGGCGACCAGGACCACCGCATCCGCCAGGAGATCCTGGCCGGGGTCGGCGGCGTGCGCGCGGTGCGCACCTACTGCCGGCTGGCCGGCCACCCGCAGCCCGAGGTGTTCCACACCAACGAGGGCCACGCCGGGTTCCTCGGCCTCGAACGCATCCGCGAGCTGATCACCAACGACGACCTCGACTTCGACCAGGCGCTCAGCGCGGTCCGCGCGGGCACCGTGTTCACCACCCACACCCCGGTCCCGGCCGGGATCGACCGCTTCCCGGTCGACCTGGTCCAGCACTACTTCGGCGACGAGTCGCTGCTGCCCGGCGTGTCCGTGCGCCGCGTGCTCGCACTGGGCGCCGAGGACAACCCGGGCATGTTCAACATGGCGCACATGGGCCTGCGCCTGGCGCAGCGCGCCAACGGCGTGTCCAAGCTGCACGGCCGGGTGTCGCGGACCATGTTCGGGCGGCTGTGGCCCGGGTTCGACACCTCCGAGGTGCCGATCGGCTCGGTCACCAACGGCGTGCACGGCCCGACCTGGGCCGCCCGCGACATCACCACCCTGCTCGGCGAGGCCGAACCCGGCACCGAGCCGCTCAACGACGCGCTGCTCTGGGAGTTGCGCTGCGAACTGCGCCGCAGGCTGGTCGTCGAGGTCCGGCGGCGGCTGCGCGCGTCCTGGCTGCAACGCGGCGCGTCCGCGCTGGAGCTGGGCTGGGTGGACACCGTGTTCGATCCGGACGTGCTCACCGTCGGCTTCGCCCGCCGGGTGCCCACCTACAAGCGGCTGACCCTGATGCTGCGCGACCCGGTCCGGCTCAAGGTGCTGCTGCGCGACGAGAAGCGCCCGGTGCAGCTGGTCGTGGCAGGCAAGTCGCACCCGGCCGACGACGGCGGCAAGGCGCTGATCCAGCAGATCGTGCGCTATGCCGACGATCCCGAGGTGCGCGATCGCATCGTGTTCCTGCCCGACTACGACATGTCCATGGCCCGGTACCTGTACTGGGGCTGTGACGTGTGGCTGAACAACCCGACTCGCCCGCTGGAGGCCTGCGGCACGTCCGGCATGAAGTCCGCGCTCAACGGCGGGCTCAATCTGTCCATTAGGGACGGTTGGTGGGACGAGCTGTACGACGGCAGCAACGGCTGGGCCATCCCCACCGCGGACGGCATCTCCGACCCGAACCGCCGCGACGACCTCGAAGCGACCGCGCTCTACGAGCTGCTCGGCAGCCAGGTCGCGCCGCTGTTCTACGACCGGGACAAAGAGGGCGTTCCGGTGCGCTGGCTGGCCATGGTCCGGCACACCCTGGCCTCGCTCGGGCCGAAGGTGCAGGCATCCCGGATGGTCCGCGAGTACGTCGAGCACTACTACCTGCCTGCCGGTTCGTCGGCGGCGGCGGTGCGTGGCGAGAGCTACGCGGGCGCCCGCGACCTGGCCGCCTACCGGGCCAAGGCGGCGGCCGCGTGGCCGTTCGTCCGGGTCACCGGTGGCGAGCTGATGGTGCAGGGCGCGGAGCCGCCGGTCATCGGCTCGAAGGTGTCCGTCACCGCGACCGTGCACCTGGCCGGGCTGCAACCGGCCGATGTGGACGTTCAGGCCGTGCTCGGCCGGGTCGACGACAGCGACGAACTGCGCGACGTGGTCACCGTGTCGATGGCCGCCGCCGAGGACGGCCAGTACGCGGCCGAGCTGCGGCTGCCGCACGCGGGCGCGCTCGGCTACACCGTGCGGGTGCTGCCCAAACACGACCTGCTCGCCTCGCCCGCCGAACTGGGCCGGGTCGTCCTCGCGGATTGAGCCGACTCAGGGATCACCCTGAGTCGATTCTCCGTTTGCGGGAGGACGTCCGATTACGACGGTTCTCCCTAACTTGACGTGATCATCATCGTCGAGTTGGGGAGAGCCATCGATGCACGTCAAGGCGGTCGCGCCGGAGTATCAGGGAGCGCTGGCGGCGCTGTCGGTGAACACGCCGATTGAGGAGGTCCTGGACACCGCGCGCCTGCACCACTCGGCGGCGACGGACCCGGCCGAGCGGGCCCGTGCCGCGCTGGCCGTCGCCGAGGCGTGCCGCAGGCTGGGCCGGGTCGGCGAGGCCGAGCGGGCCTGGCGCTCCAGCTACCGCGCTGCCCGGGACGCCGCCGATCATGCGGGCATGGCCTGGGCGCTGTGGAGCGGTGGCACCCTCGCGCGGCAGCGTGGGCGGTTCCCGTTCGCGCGGCGCTGGCTCGGGCTCGCGGCCGCGTTGGCCGAACGCGGCCGGGACCGGGTGGTGCGCGGCTACGCGCTCGCCGGGCTGGCCGAAACCGGCCGGGTGCAAGGGGATTTCGCCGGCACGCTCGGACTGCACGAGCAGCTGCTGGCCGAGGCCCGGCAGCACGGCGAACCACGGCACGTGGTGTGGGCGCTGGAAGGGATCGCGCAGATCCATCGCCACCACGGCGAGCACGATCAGGCGCTGGCGATGTTCGCCGAGGCGTTGTCGATCGCCGAGGCCGCCGACGACCAGCGCGGCCGGGCCTGGGCGCTGCGCGGCATCGCCGATCTCACCTCACTGCGCGGCGAACCACAGCGAGCGCTCGAACTGCTCGCCGACGCCGAGACGACCTGCCGGGCGATGCGGCTGGACAGCGCGCTGGCCTACAACCACAAGATGCGCGGCAACGTCCTCTACCGAGCAGGCCGCTTCGCCGAGGCCGAACGCGTCTACCGCGACACGATCGCCGAGTTCGCCGGCATCGGCGAACGACGCGGCGAGGCCCTCGCCCAGCTCGGATTGGTGAAAAGCCGCGCACGGCAAGGAAGGCCCGTTCCGGACGTCGAAGCCGAACTGACCGGGCTGCGCAAACGCTTCACCCGGGACGGTCTGCACCACGCGGTCGAGATGGTCGACGCGGCCCGGAAAGATCTAGTCGATCACCGGTGACGGGCCGGGCGACACCGGCAACCCAGCCTTCGCCCAGCCGCGGAACCCGCCCACCAGATCGGTCACGTTGCGCAGCCCGAGCCTGCGCAGATCGCGCGCGGCCAGGCTGGACGCATAGCCCTCGTTGCACACCACGATCACCGGCGTGTCCGCGTCGAACCCGGCGATGCGGTGCGCGCCGTTCGGGTCGAGCCGCCACTCCAGCACGATCCGCTCCACCGGCACCGAACCCGGGATCTCGCCCTCCTCGGACCGGTTGGTCACCGGCCGGATGTCGACGATCAACCCGCCGTCGGCTTGCAGGCGCGCGGCCTGCGCCGGCTCGACCCGATCCAGCTCGGCCCGCGCCTGGTCGAGAAACTCCTCCGCGGACAAGCTCATCCGGCGACCTGCTCGGGGATTAGTGCCGGAATCTCGGCGGGCACGTCGTGCAGGCTCGCGTACTCGCGGGTCGGCGTCAGCGGCGGCGAATAGGCATGCACACTCGCCGCGGGCACCGACGCCCCGGGCGCGTTGCCGAGCTGATGCGCCCGCCCCGCGTCGAAGCCGATCGCGTTGCCCAGGGTGTGCTTGAGATCGCGGATCGGGCCGCCCGGGTAACGGAACCGCTCGCTCAGTTCACCGGAAAGCACGGTGAACGCCCCGGCCGCACCGCCGTGGTCGTGTGGCTTGGTGTGCTGGCCGGGCAGCCAGGTCAACAGCCACAACTCGACGCCATCGGTCAGCGCCAGCCGCGCCCACCAACGCTGCTCCGGCACGAATTCGGCCAGCTCGTGCAAAGGTCCGGACAATTCAGCCGCCACCGTCCACGTGAGATCGCGCAATTCCCTCGGAGTCCATTGCAGACGGTCCGGGCGCAGCAGCGATGGACGCAGGTCCAGTGTGGTTTCCATCGTGGTCATGATTCGTTTCTCCCGCCAGGAATACGTACGTCAGCCATCGCACCGTGCGCCGGTACAGACACACGATGCGACGAGCAAGAGGTCGATTGTCCGGTCCGACCAGACATACAGCGGCAGGTCCACGCCAACACTGTGCCAGGTCAGCGCCTTACCGGCCAAGCCTTCCCAGGTTTTGATAAACCCTCGGAGCCCGACTTTTTCCTGCGGAAATTCTTGGCTTTTACGAGCTGAAATCGAGCAGCACGCGATGCCGGGCCGGGCATCCGTCCGTAGGGTGCTCTGCCGTGCTGCACCACGGGGTCATGTCGTCGTGACGGTGAAGTCCTTGCCGATCTCGCCGGACGCCTTCGCGGTGGCCGTTTCTGTTCCCGCCGCGACCACATTCGATTCGGCGGTGTCGATGAGGACGTAGAGCAGGTCGACATCGGCCAGCGTGGTGAACCGATCCTTGAGGAACATCGGCCGGTTCTCGGTGACCTGCTGGAGCTGTCCGGGCTGCGAGTTGACCAGCAGCACGTAGCTGATTCCGCCGTTGTCTTGGTGCAATTGCTCGTAGAGGGCCGCCGCGGCGAGCGGGGAGCGTCCGCCGGGCTGCAGGACCGTCCGCATCGCGGTGGTGAACTGGTCGATCGACAGGATGACGGTGTTGATCGATGCGCTACCGGCGGCGTCGTCTGTCAGCTCGAGTTTCTTGGCGACGAGTTGTTCACGCAGGTCGGCCACGTCCTTGGCGGCCTTGTACACCGTCGAGTTCTTGGGCAACAGGCGGAAGTCGTCGAGCAGAATGGTCGACTTCAGTTTCGCGGTCCGGAGCGCGCCGGCCAGGACCCCGGCCGCCGCGAGGTCGTTGGTGTCCGCGGCGGCTGTGATCACCGAACGTTGTGCCGACAGCAGCGACAGCACGGACGGCAATGCCTTGGCCACCGCCGTCACGGCAGCCGGAGCCACGAAGGCAAATGACGCCATCCAACTCCGGTTCAACCTCGTTGACACGGTCTCCGTGTCCGGGAAGAGCGGCGGCACCTGCCAGCCCGGATCCAGCAAAGCCTCTGCGGCGGCGTTGAGTTGCTCGAGACCGGTCGTGACGTCCAGGTAGTTGGCATCCGCGGAGGCCAGGTCGGCGTTGGTGGTGACGAGCACAGTGAGCTTCGCCCGATCTTCGTCCTTCGGGACCGCCGCGGACACCTTCTCGGTTACCTTCGCGGCCACCTTCTCGGCAGCCTTGGCCAGTGCGCGGTAGGTCAACCTCGTGCCGAACAGCGCCGGCCCGTCCTTGACATCCAGCGTGCTGCCCTTGACCTTGCTCAGGTCCGGCATCAACGCAGTGATCTGGGAGGTACGCGCGTCGGTGGCGTCCTTGTCCGCCTTGATCGCGGCGCTGCGTGCCGCGGCCTCGGCCTGCGCCACTTGGGCCTCGCGCAGTCGCTGCTGCAACGGGTCGTTCTCTGGTTCCGTCATGTCGCCCCCGTTGGTCCGGAGCGGTTTCGGTGTGTCTCATATTTCGAGATACCGGCATCCGTCGTTACGGCTGATCGGCGGTCCGATACCAGACGTTGCCGATCAGAATGTGGCGCGATAGAGGATGACGGTGCGGGCCGGGACGGTGATGACGGACTTGGCCGGTTTCGGGGTGAGGTCGGCCGGAGCGCCGTCGGCGGTCGAGGTGTCGAGGGTGGGGACGTAGCGCTGGCCGAAGCCGGCGACCGGGAGTGTCCATTGTTGATCCTGGTAGCCGGCGTGCATGATCAGCAGCCACGAGTGGTCCTCGACGAGCTGGCCGCTTCTGGTGCGGGAGCGGCAGTTCGAGCCGTCGATCCACACGCCGATGCCGCGCAGGCCGGGATCGAACCATTCGGCTTCGGTGAACTCGTTGCCGTCCGGGCGCAGCCAGATCAGGTCGGGTTCACCACCGGAGGTGCGGCGGCCTTCGAAGAACTCGGGCTGGCGCAGGGCGGGGCAGTCCGCGCGGGTGGCGATCAGGCGGCGGGTGAAGGCGAGCAGGTCGGTCGAGGTTTCGTCGGTGGTCCAGTCGAGCCAGGTCGTCTCGTCGTCGAGGCAGTAGGCGTTGTTGTTGCCGCGCTGGGTGCGCCAGCGCTCGTCGCCCGCGGTGATCATCGGGGTGCCGGTGGACAGCAGGAGCGTGGCCATCAGGTTGCGGGCCTGGCGGGCGCGCAGCGCGAGCACGTCCGGGTCGGTGGTGTCGCCTTCGACGCCACAGTTCCAGGACCGGTTGTCGTCGGTGCCGTCGCGGCCGTGCTCGCCGTTGGCTTCGTTGTGCTTTCCGTTGTAGGACACCAGATCGCGCAGGGTGAAGCCGTCGTGGGCGGTGATGAAGTTGATCGACGACCACGGCCTGCGCACGTTCGAGGTGTACAGATCGGACGAGCCGGACAGCCGGTAGGCGAGGTCGCGGACGTCGGCCATGCCGCGCCAGAAGTCGCGCACGGTGTCCCGGAAGCGGCCGTTCCACTCGGTCCACTGCGCGCCGAACCCACCGACCTGGTAGCCGTCGCCGGTCGCGTCCCACGGCTCGGCGATCAGCTTGCGGCTGGCCAGCATCGGGTCGCAGACGATCGCGGTGAGCAGCGGCGCGTTCGCGTCGAACCGGCCGCCGCCGGGCCGACCGAGCACGCTGGCCAGGTCGAACCGGAACCCGTCCACGCCGAGTTCGCCCGCCCAGTGCCGCAGCGCGTCGGTGACCAGCCGCACGACCGTCGGCGAGCCGGTGTCCAGGGTGTTGCCGCAGCCGGACAGGTCGCGGTAGCGGCCGCGCCCGTCGTGCAGGTAGTACGCGGGGCCGTCCAGGCCGCGCATGCTCAGCGTCGGCCCGTCCGGGCCGCCCTCGCAGGTGTGATTGAACACAGTGTCGACGATCACCTCGATGCCGACGCCGTGCATGGCCGCCACCATCGTGCGGAATTCCTCGACCTCGTGCCCGGGCCTGCTCGCGTAGCCGGGGTGTGGCGCGAGGTAGGCCAGCGGTGAGTAGCCCCACACGTTGTGCCTGCCGCGCCGGATCAGCGACGGCTCGTCCGCGAAGGCGTGCACCGGGAGCAGTTCCACGGCGGTGATGCCCAGCCCGACCAGGTAATCCAGCACCGCGGGGTGGGCCAGGCCGAGATAGGTGCCGCGCAGGTATTCGGGCAGGTAGGGGTGGGCCTTGGTGAAGTTGCCCACGTGCAGCTCGTAGATCACCGTCTCTTCGAACGGGGTCTCCGGCCTGGTCCCGGTGTCGATCAGGACCGGCGCGTTCACCACCGACAACGGGACCGACCCGAGCGAGTCGCGGGTCGACGGGTTCGGGCTGAACGGGTCGTCGTCGGCGTAGCCGAGCGCGGCGTCCAGGTCGGTGACGGTGCCGCTGACCTGGTGCGCGTACGGGTCGAGCAGGATCTTGGCCGGATTGCAGCGCAGCCCGCGCCTCGGCGCGTACGGGCCGTGCACCCGGTAGCCGTAGCGCTGACCTGGGGTGACGCCCGGGACGATGCCGTGCCACACCCCGAACGTGCGTTCCAGCAGCTCGATGCGTCGTTCGCTGCCATCCGGGTCGACCAGGCACACCTCGACCCCGTCGGCCGCGGCCGAGGTCACCGCGAACCGGACCCCGCCTGCCTGGGGATGGGCACCGAGTGGGAACGGGTGCCCGGCCATGACCGGCGAGTTCCTCGGGAACGGCGCCGTGTCGTGGTGGTGTGGCGGGTGGTCCCTGCCCTGCGCTGGGTGGCCGGGGATCGTCATGAGATCAATTTTCGCTGCCCCGTCCAGCCCTTCACCCATTCGAGTGAAGGGGCACGGATGGCCCGGGCGGATCGGGCCGGAGGGCGGACGACAGAATGGCGGCGTGGCCGAGCAGATCCCAGACGACGAGGTCGATTACGACGATCTTGTCGTGCACCTGGCAGGAGTGAACGTCCGACGCGGCAGCAGCTACCTGCTGGCCGGACTCGATTGGGCGGTCGAACTCGACGAGCGCTGGGTGGTGCTCGGGCCGAACGGCGCGGGCAAGACCACCCTGCTGCGCATCGCGTCCGCCGAACTTCACCCGACCAGCGGCGTCGTGCACATCCTCGGCGAGAGACTGGGCCGCACCGACGTCTTCGAGCTGCGCCCCCGCATCGGCCTGAGCAGCTCCGCGCTGGCCGTGCGGGTGCCGGCCGAGGAGAAGGTGCTCGACGTCGTGGTCAGCGCCGGGTACGCGGTGCTCGGCCGCTGGCGGGAGAACTACGACAAGCTGGACACCAACCGCGCGGCCGCGCTGCTGTCCTCGATGGGCATCGGTCACCTGGCCGAGCGCACGTTCGGCACCCTCTCCGAGGGCGAGCGCAAGCGGGCGCTGATCTCCCGTGCGCTGATGACCGACCCGGAGATGCTGCTGCTCGACGAGCCCGCCGCGGGTCTGGACCTCGGCGGCCGGGAGGACCTGGTCGCGCGCCTGTCCGAGCTGGCGATGGACCCGGACGCGCCGGCCACCGTGCTGGTCACCCACCACGTCGAGGAGATCCCGCCCGGTTTCACCCACGCGCTGCTGCTGCGCGAGGGCAAGGTGGTCGCGCAGGGCCTGCTCGACGACGTGATCACCGAGGACAACCTGTCCGAGACGTTCGGCCAGAAGTTGATCCTGGAGAAGACCGAAGGGCGCTTCTTCGCCCGCCGAGCTACCGCGCGGTAGCCTGCCAGCTGGTCAGTCCAAGGGAGGTAGCGGTGGGTGAGTTCGTCAATCTGGAGGTCGACGGCGGGATCGGCACGATCCGGCTGAACCGTCCCCCGGTGAACGCGCTGAACAGGCAGCTTCAGGTCGAACTCCAGGCCGCGTCCGACGAGGCGGCGCGCCGCGACGACATTCGCGCGGTCATCGTCTACGGCGGTCCCAAGGCGTTCGCGGGCGGCGCGGACATCAAGGAGATGGCCGCCATGTCCTACGTGGACATGGCCAAGCACGCGGAGGCGCTGTCCGGCGCCCTCGGTTCGCTCTCGACCATCCCGAAGCCCACGGTCGCCGCGATCACCGGCTACGCGCTCGGCGGCGGCATGGAGATCGTGCTCGGCTGCGACCGCCGCATCGCCGGGGACAACGTCAAGCTCGGCCAGCCGGAGATCCTGCTCGGCATCATCCCGGGCGGCGGTGGCACCCAGCGGCTGGCCCGGCTGATCGGCCCGGCCAAGGCCAAGGACCTGATCTACTCCGGCCGCACCGTGCGCGCCGACGAAGCGCTGGCCATCGGCCTCGTCGACGAGGTCGTCGCGCCGGACGACGTGTACTCGGCCGCGCAGACCTGGGCCGGTCAGTTCGTCAACGGCCCCGCTCGCGCGCTCGCTGCCGCCAAGGCCGCGATCGACGGCGGCCTGGACACCGACCTGGCGAACGGCCTCAAGCTGGAGACCTACCTGTTCTCGGCCCTGTTCGCCACCGACGACCAGCGCGAGGGCATGGCCTCGTTCATCGAGAACGGGCCGGGCAAGGCCAAGTTCACCGGAAAGTAGAACCTCCTATGAGTGACCCCAAGCCGAACCCGCATGCCACCGCGGAGCAGGTCGAGGCCGCGTGGTCCGACCCGAAGCTGGCCAACGTGCTCTACCACGACTGGGAAGCGGGCACGTACGACGAGAAGTGGTCGATCTCCTACGACGAGCGCTGCATCGAGTACGCGACCGGCCGCTTCCGGGCGGTCGCGGGCGATCAGGGCTGGCCGTACCAGCGGGCCATGGAACTGGGCAGCGGCACCGGGTTCTTCCTGCTCAACCTGATGCAGGGCGGCGTGATCGCGAAGGGCTCGGTCACCGACCTCTCGCCCGGCATGGTCGAGGTCGCGCTGCGCAACGCGGAGAACCTGGGCCTGCCGGTCGACGGGCGGGTCGCCGACGCCGAACGCATCCCGTATGACGACAACACGTTCGACCTGGTCACCGGACACGCCGTGCTGCACCACATCCCGGATGTGGACGCGGCCATGCGCGAGGTGCTGCGGGTGCTCAAGCCGGGCGGCCGGTTCGTGTTCGCCGGTGAACCGAGCAAGCTCGGCGACGTCTGGGCGCGCAAGATCAGCCAGCTGACCTGGTGGCTGACCACCAACGTGACCAAGTTCGGCCCGCTCAACGACTGGCGCCGCCCGCAGGACGAACTGGACGAGTCATCCCGCGCGGCCGCGCTGGAGTCCGTTGTGGACATCCACACGTTCGCCCCGTCCGACCTGGAGCGGATCGCGCGCGGCGCGGGCGCGCACAACGTGCGCGCGGTGACCGAGGAGCTGTCGGCCGCGCTGCTCGGCTGGCCGGTGCGCACCTTCGAGGCGGCCGTACCCCGCGAGAAGCTGGGCTGGGGCTGGGCCATGTTCGCCTACCGCTCCTGGCAGCGACTGTCCTGGTTGGACGAAAAGGTGCTGTCCAGGATCGTCCCGCGCGACCTGTTCTACAACGTGCTGATCACCGGCACCAAGCCCGAATAAGAGCGTGGCCTACGCGTTTCGCCTCGACGACGTCGAGTTCCTGCGCGGTGCGGCCGGACGGGCGGCGCTCGCCGAGATCGCGGCCCGTCCGCTGACCGACCGCATCGCCGACGTCGCCGCCGCCCGCGCGGCAGCGGGCGAACACGGCGCCGCCGTGCTGGAAACCGCCATGCTGCGCAGGAAAGCCGCGGCCAAGCTCGCGCATGCCGACGACTGGCTGTTCACCGATCCCGCTCTGCAACAGGCGACGGCCACACCGGTCGCCGAGCATCGCGCGCAGCGGCTGACCGGCCGCGACGTGCACGACGTGACCTGCTCGATCGGCGCCGACCTCGCGGTCGTCGCGAAAGTGGCGCGCCGGGCCATCGGTTCGGATCTGGATCCGGTGCGAATCGCCATGGCGCGGGCCAACTGCGGCCCGGTGGTGTTCCGCGCGGACGCGTTGCGCCCGACCACGCGGGGGACCGTGATCGTGGCCGATCCCGCGCGGCGCGACGATTCCGGCCGCCGTCATTGGCGCCCGGCCGATCTGGTGCCGCGCCTCGATCTGCTCGCCGAGGTCTATGCCGGGCGCGACCTCGCGGTGAAGTGTTCGCCCGGCCTGGATTTCGCGGCGGTCGGCTGGGCGGACGAGGTCGAGCTGGTGTCGCTGGACGGCACCGTCCGCGAAGCCTGCCTCTGGACCCGCGACCTGGCCACGCCCGGAGTTCGGCGTCGCGCGACCGTGCTCCGCGACGGTGCACAGTGGACGATCACCGACGCCGAATCCGACGACGCCCCGGTGTTGCCGATCGGCGGCTGGATCGTCGACCCGGACGGCGCGGTCGTGCGCGCCGGCCTGGTCCGGCATTACGCGGCGCGGCACGGGCTCGGCCAGCTCGATCCGCGCATCGCCTACCTGACCGGCGACGAACCGCCGCCCGGAATCCGGGCGTTCCGGGTGCTGGAGCACGGCAAGTACAGCGAGAAATCGCTGCGCGCGCTGCTGCGAGCCCGCTCGGTCGGCACCTTGGAGATCCTGGTGCGCGGCCTGGACGTGGACCCGAACACGTTGCGCAAGCGGCTCAAACTGGCAGGTACGGAGTCCGCGACGGTCGTGCTGACCCGCATCGGGGACACCCCCACCGCGATTCTGTGCCACGCCGTGCGTACCGTCGGAACATGACCTCGATGTGGGGAGCGCCGCTGGCCGAGCGGCTCGACTCGTGGCGCCGCTCGCGTGACCCGGAGCAGGCGCGGTTTCTCACCCTGGACTCCCTGCGCTGGGTGATCCGCAACCGCGCGTACACGCCCTGGTACCTGGTGCGCTACTGGCGGCTGCTGAAGTTCCGGCTGGCCAACCCGCACATCGTGCTGCGCGGCATGCTGTTCCTCGGCCGCAAGGTGGAGATCCACTGCCGTCCCGGTTTCGGCCGGCTGGAGATCGGCCGCTGGGTGCACATCGGCGACGGCAACTCGATCCGCTGCCACGAGGGCTCGCTGCGCATCGGGGACAAAGCGGTCTTCGGCAAGGACAACACCATCAACTGCTACCTGGACGTGGAGATCGGCGCGGCGACGCTGATCGCGGACTGGGTCTACATCTGCGACTTCGACCACGTCACCACCGACATCAACCTGCCGATCAAGGACCAGGGCATCGTGAAGTCGCCGGTGCGGATCGGCCCGGACACCTGGCTCGGCGTGAAGACCAGCGTGCTGCGCGGGACCCGCATCGGTCGCGGTTGCGTGATCGGCGCGCATGCTGTCGTGCGCGGCGACATCCCGGACTACGGCATCGCGGTCGGCGCGCCGGCGCGGGTCGTGCGCGATCGCCGGGCCGACTACGAGGCCACTGCCGAGAAGCGGGCCGCCGTCGCGGACATGGCGCGCAAGGCGAACCGCGCGCTGGCCAGGACGCTGGAACAGAGCTTCGACGAATCCTGACAGTCTCCCCCGGTTGGCGGTCTCGGCCACGAGCAGGCCGGTATACGGTGTTTACTCGTGGATATCACCGATTCCCAGCCCCTGACTTATCCGTTCAACCGGACGGACACCCTCGACCTCGACGAGCGGTACGCCCACCTGCGCGACGACGAGCCGATGGTCCGGGTCCAGATGCCGCACGGCGATTCGGCCTGGCTGGCCACCCGCTACGCCGACGCCCGGTTCGTGCTCGGTGACGCGCGCTTCAGCCGGGTCACCCCGCCCGGCCACGACGAGCCGAGGTTCGATCAGGACAACCGACCGGGCGGCCTGCTGAGCATGGACCCGCCCGAACAGACCAGGGTCCGTCGCCTTGGCATGAAGGCCTTCACCCAGCGCAGCCTGGAAGCGTTGCGGCCCAAGGCGATCGAGGTGGCGAACGAACTCGTCGACCGGATGATCGATGCGGGCCCACCGATCGACCTGGTGGAGAACTTCGCCGTTCCGCTGCCGGTCACGATGATCTGCACGCTGCTCGGCGTGCCGGTCGCCGATCACCACCTGTTCCGGAAATGGTCCGAGGGATTCGTCTCGGCGACCGGGTTGACCCCGGAGCAGCGCGGCGACTACCAGGTCAAACTGTGGAGCTACATGGCCGTGCTGTTGAAGGAGCGCAAGGCCGAGCCGCGCGACGACCTGCTCAGCAAGCTGGCCCTGGTCCGCGACAACGACGACCGGTTCACCGAGGAGGAGATCCTCCTGTTCGCCGCCGGTCTGCTCGCGGCAGGCCACGAAACCACGACCAGCCAGATCCCGAACTTCGTCATCACGCTCATCGAGCATCCCGACGAACTGGCACGGCTGCGGGCGCAGCCGGAACTCGTGGCGCAAGCGGTCGAAGAATTGATGCGGTACGTGCCGCTCGGCGTCGGCGCGGCCTTCCCCCGTTATGCCCGTGAGGACGTCGAAGTCGGTGGCGTGCTGGTCAAGAAGGGTGAGGCCGTGCTCGCCGCGCTCGGCTCGGCCAACCGCGACGACCGCGCCTTCCCGGAGGCGGACCGGCTCGACCTGACCAGGCCGGCCAGCCCGCACCTCGGCTTCAGCCACGGCGCCCACCACTGCCTCGGCGCGCCGCTGGCCCGGATGGAGCTGCAGGTCGCGCTGACCACGCTGGTCGGCCGGTTGCCGAACCTGCGGCTCGCCGTGCCGAACGAGAAACTGCGCTGGAAGCAGGGCAGCTTCATGCGCAGCATCACCGAGATGCCGATCAGCTGGGGCTAACCGCTGAAGGCGTTCCCGGTGGCGATCTTCGGCCTGCCGAGTTCGGGCCGCTCGCCGACACGCGCGGAGGCGTAGACGCGAGCGGTCGCCTCGGCGATGTGCGCCCAGTCGAAGTCCTCGCTCAGCCGTGCCTTCGCCGCCCTGGCCCTGCGCCGGGCGGCGGGGGCGTCGGACAGCACCGACGTCACCGCCGTGGCGATGCCGCCGACATCGCCGGGAGCGAAGGACAAACCGGTCCGGCCGTCGATCACCACCTCGCCCAGCCCGCCAGCGGTCGATGCGACCAGCGGCGCACCGGCGGCCGCCGCTTCCAGCGCGACGATGCCGAACGGCTCGTACTTGCTCGGCAGCACCACCGCGTCCGCGCAGGCGATGGCCGCGCGCAGTTCGCGATCGGTGAGGTGACCGACGAAATCGACCGACCGGCGCACCCGGTGGCGGCGCGCGGCCTCCAGCAGTTCCGGCTGGTGGCCGCCCTTCCCGGCCACGACGAGTCGCGTTCCGGCGCGGGCCAGGCGAATCCGGGGCAGCGCGGCGATCAGATCCTGTACGCCCTTTTCCCATTCCAGGCGACCGAAGAACACCAGCAGCCCCTCGCCACCCGGGGCGTAGCGCCGGCGCGCCGCACGCACGTCGGCCGCGCTCACCCGCCAGCCGTGTGACTCGATCCCGTTGTGGATCACGGTGATCGTCGCCGGGTCGACCTCGAACAGTTGCGCGACCTCGGCCCGCATCGCGGCCGAGCAGGTGATCAGCGCGTCCGCGCGGTTGGCCAGCCACCACTCCGCCGAGTGCACCTGCTGGTTGAGCGGCTGGGACAGCCAGCCGCTGTGCCGCCCGGCCTCGGTCGCGTGCATGGTGGCGACCAGCGGCACGTCCAGCAGTTCGGCCAGCGCGACCGCGGGGTGCACGACGAGCCAGTCGTGCGCGTGCACCACGTCCGGCCGCCATCGGCGGAGCAGTTGATGCGCGGCGCGGATCATGGCGTGGCCCATGCCCAGCGTCCAGGCCAGCAGATCGCGCTCGAAAACGAGGTGCGGCGGGTCCTCGGCGACCCGGATGACGCGGACCCCCTCCATCACCGTGTCCGAGGTCGGATGGTCGCTGGCGTCGCTGCCGGACTCGTGCCTGCACAGCACGACGACCTCGTGACCGGCGTCGGCCAGGTGCCTGGCCAGGGCATGGACGTGCCTGCCGAGCCCGCCGACGACCACCGGTGGGTACTCCCAGGACAACATCAGTACGCGCATGTCCCTGCCGTCACCTTCCTTTGCAGATCCCGGGCGTCGAGCTGGCCGAACGGACCGTCCTCGGCGCGTAACGCAGCCAACCGCACCGGATCGGGGTCGCGGAGCAGATTGGTCAGTTCCGCGAAGCGTTCCCGGTGGATTTCCGCGCGGCGCCGGGCGTAGTCCGCCGCCGAGTCCTTGGTGACCATGAACGCCCAGTCGCTGGACAACGCCAGCAACGCCTCCCGGACCAGCTGATCGAGGGTGGGATCGCGATACGCGCCGACGTACTTGTCCACAGTGGACAACAGCTCGCCTTCGAGTTCCGCGCCGTCGGCGACCAGATCGGCGACCTGCTCGCCGTCCCAGACCCGCCAATCCTTGCCCGAGCCCCACGACGAAGCAGGCAGATCGACCGGCGCACCGAGATGACCGGCCGCCAGCGCCCCGCTCAACGTGGTCACCCGCACCCCCGCGTCGGGCAACGCCCGCAGCACACCCTCCAGCCAGGCCGGTCCCTCGTGCCACCAGTGCCCGAACAACTCGGTGTCGTAAGCGGCAACGACCAGCCCCGGCTGATCCAGCGAGGAGAGTTTGGCTCGCACCGTCGCCACGAAATCGGCCACGTCGCGCCGCACGGCGGCGGCCGCGAGATCCGGCCGGTAGGGCTGTTTGTCCTCGGCGCGCACGCGCTTTCCGGTGACCCGGCTCGGTTTGAGGCCGGAGGGGTGGTCGTAGGTGTGGAAGTCGCGATATTCGGGCGAACCCGGATAACCGGCCTTCGGCGACCACACCCGGTAGGTGACCTCAAGATCGCGCCCGAAACACACCACGTCCGAGTCGCCGACCGTGCGCGCCGCACCGGTCTGCCCACGCAACGCGGGCCCGTCGACCAGGAAGTGGGTGACTCCGGCGGCGGCGTAATCGGCCTCCATGCCAGGGGCGTAGCCGCACTCGGGCGCCCAGATGCCGCCGGGCGCGCTGCCGAGGCGGAGTTTGGTGTCGGCGAGGCCGGTGCGCAGCGCGAAACCGCGCAGCCGGTCGGTGAGCAGCGGCTGGAACGGATGTGTCGCCGGACCGCCGAGCAGTTCGAACACGCCGGACTCGCGCAACGGGCGCAGCACCGGCGAAAAGCCGTGCCGCCAATGGGTTTCGAACTCCTCGATGGCCGCGTCCGCCGCGCGATGCTCGGCCGCCGCGAGGTCGCGCAGTTCCTGAGCCGGGTGCCAGCGGCCGTTCCAGCGGGTCGCGGCATAGTCCGCGCGCAGCCGCCAGTCGCCGAGCCATTCGTGACAGGCGCGCAGGCAGTACGGGTCGTCGAGCTGCGCGGCCAGGATCGGGGTGAGGCCGAGGGTGAGCACGTCGCGCCTGCCCTCGTCGGCGAAGCGGCGCAGCAGGTCGACGACCGGCAGGTAGGAGTTGGCCCAGGCCTGGTAGAGCCATTCCTCGCCGACCGGCCAGGTCCCGTGATGCGGCAGCCAGGGCAGGTGGCTGTGCAGGACCAGGCAGAACGTGCCGATCGGCTCCTCGCTCACACGGGCCTCCTGGCCACCGCGACCAGATCCAGGCTGGCCCGCACCTCGCGGTCGTGCACGGCGAAGTCGTTGGCGCGCAAGGAATCCACGTCCGCCAGCAGCTGGTCCGGCCAGCTGGCTTCGCCGGGCAGGTGGCCCATGACCACGTCGAGCTGCGCCTGGATCAGCGAACCGCCGTATTCGTCGTCCAGTTCGCGCAGGCGCGGACCGTGGTGCAGGCCGCCGAGAAACTCGATGGCGAAACCAGCGTCGATGAGTAGTTCGCGCAGTTCATCCGGGTTCAGCTCGCGGGTGTGGTACGGGTTGATCGGGCGATCCTGGCCGGGGGAGAAGGTGATCCGGTTCGGCGTGGTGAGCAGCAGCGTCCCACCTGGACGGAGCACCCGGCGGCATTCGCCGAGAAAGCCGGACTGGTCCCAGAGGTGTTCGAGCACCTGGAAGTTCGCGATCACGTCGATGCTGCTCGACGCGATCGGCAGCGTGGCCAGATTGCCGCGCAGCACGTCCAGCCGCGGATAGCGGGTGCGCACATGGGCCGTCGTCAGCGGCTCGTAATCCAGCGCGACGACCCGGCTCGCGACCTCGGCGAGCAGGTCGGCCCCGTACCCCTCACCGCAGCCCGCCTCCAGCACCACCGCGTCCGCGCAGTGCTCGCGCAATGCGACATAAGCCGCTTCATGACGCCGGTACCAGTAGTTTTCCTCGGCCACGCCGGGCACGGTGCGCTCGCCGGTGAGCGGTAACGAGTCGTGCGGGGCGGTCTGCATTACTGAACGGTAGCCTGTGCCCGCCGCCATGGTCGGCGACGGGCACAGGGCCTACCTACTTGATCAGCTCTGCCAGTTTTTAATACAGCACGCTGGCCGACGCGTTGGTCGGCAGCGCGGCGCCGAGCGCGCCGCTGGAGAAGACGTACTGGCCGGACTCGACCGACGGCGTCTGCGCCGTGTCGATGTCGCCCTGGGTGATGGCCAGGTTCGACCTCGGCACGTTGACCGTCGCGGTCGCCGACGCGCCTGCCGCCAGGTGCACCCTGGTGAAGCCGACCAGCCGCTGCGCGGGCACCAGTGGGTCGCTCACCGGCTGCGACACGTACACCGGCACCACCAGGTCGCCGTCCTTGCTGCCGGTGTTGCTCACCGCGACGCTGACCCGCACGCCATTGCCGGTCTTGTTCGCGGTCACCGCGCCGAAGGTGTAGTTCGTGTAGGACAGACCGGCGCCGAACGGGTAGAGCGGCTGGTAGACCGAGCCGTTGCCGTTGTAGGTGTTCGGCAGGGTCAGCAGCCGGTAGCTGTTCGGGTTGTCGGTGTTCTCCTTCGGCCACGACACGTTCAGCCTGCCGCTCGGGTTGGCCGCGCCGTAGAGCACGTCGGCAACACCGTTGCCGCCCTGGGATCCGGGGCGCCATGCCATCAGCAGACCGGCCGGGGTCACGCCGCCGCCGGAGCGCTCCAGCGAACCCAGCGCGAGCGGACGGTCGTCGACCACGACCAGCACGACCGGCTTGCCGGTCGCCACCAGTGCGGCCACCTCGGCCTGCTGGTCGGCGGGCAGGCTCGGGTCCCGCTTGTCGTTCGGGCCCTCGGCCCCCGCCCCGTTGCCGACCACGACCACGTAGTCGTCGGTGCTGCCGGCCGCCGCGACCGCGTCGGCCTGGGTGGCCGCGTAGGACACGTTGTTGCCGCCCTGCGCCTTCAGCCCGGCCAGCACGGTGACCGCGGTCTCCGGGCTACCGGCGGGAATGCCCTGCCAGCCGATGGTCCAGCCGCCCAGCGTGTTGGACACCGAGTCGGCGCTCGGGCCGGTCACGGTGATGTGCGCTGAGGTGGCCAGCGGCAGCACGTTGTTGCTGTTCTGCAGCAGCACACTCGACTCGGCCGCGGCCTGGCGAGCCAGCGGCGCGTCCATGCCCACGGTCTGGTTCGCCTTGGAAGCGTCCACGTACGGGTGGTCGAAGATGCCGGTCTTGAACTTCAGCTCCAGCGCGCGCTCGGTGGCCTGGTTGATCCGCCACATCGGGATCAGGTGGTCGTTCACGGCCTTGGCCAGGTCGGCCTCGAACGTGGTGCCGTCGTAGGGGACCATGGTCATGTCGACGCCCGCGTTGACCGCCATCGCGATCGCGTGCTCGTAGTCGCCGGTCAGGTGGTACTTGGTCTGCAGCGCCTGCACGTCGTTCCAGTCGCTGATCGCGATACCGGTGAAGTGCATCTGGTTGCGCAGCACGTCGGTGAGCAGGTAGTGCGAGGAGGTCGCGGGCACGCCGTTGATGGCGCCCGAGTCGACCATCACGGTGTCCGCCCCCGCGGAGATGCCGCCCTGGTAGGAGGGAAGCTCGTCGTCCTGCAACCAGCGCAGCGGAAGGTTCGCGTCGGTGCGGTCGAGCCCGGAGGTGGCGCCGCCGTAGCCGGCGAAGTGCTTCACGGACGCGGCGACCTGGCCACTGGACTGCAAACCGGCGACACCGGCGGCCTCCATGGCACCGTCCAGCGTCGGGTCCTCACCGAAGGACTCGTTGTAGCGGCCCCAGCGCGTGTCCAGGTCGACGTCGGCGACCGGGCCGAAACCCCAGCGCACGTTCGTGGCCAGTGCGGCCGCCCCCGCGGATGCCTGGGCCTGCTTCTCGAGGTTCGGGTCGTACGTCGCGCCCATGCCGATCTGGGCGGGGAAGATCGTGTCGCCGACGACGTTGCTGTGGCCGTGTACCACGTCGGCGCCGTAGATGATCGGGATGTGCAGCGGGTTGTGTGCGATCGCGTAGTTCTGGATCGCGTTGATGGCATTGGCCCAGTCGGCCGGGGTGTCCGCGCCGTTGATGTCCTCGGTGGGCGGGGAGCCGCCGCCGGAGAGGATCGAGCCCGCCGCGAGGGTGCCGAGCACGTTCTGCGCGCAGGTCGGGTTGAGCGGGCCCGCGCCGTAGTTGCAGTTGCCGACGATCTGGCTGACCTCGATCTGGGTCATCTGCCCGATCTTCTCGGTCAGGTTCATGTGGCCGACCAGGTCGTTCGCCCGGGCTTGGGCGGGGGCCTGCTGGTTGAGGTACAGGGGCTGGTTGTCGGCGATGGCCGAACCGGAGCTGCCGGCCACGATGACCGAGGCCGCCACCGTGCCGATCGCCGCCGCGACCGCGATCACCGACCGCTGACCGAGTAAGCGCTTTCTTCTCATCCGGACTCCTACCGCTGTGGTTCGTGATGCGCCCGCCACCAGGGACTTGATCGATAACGGGGCGGATGTCAGCCTCGACCGCACCGGCTGCGTAGTCAATAGGTTGCACGGAGCCAATCCGGCGGATGACGACTTCGTAAATTGCTTCACCTTTCCCGCTCAGACCGCAGTCCACTGTGGTGCGCGGCCATGTGAGTGACCGCCATCTGGTCTGAGCCGGTCGTCGGGTCTGCCGCCAACGAACGGCGGATGCGCTTCACGTGAAATTCACGGGAAGCTCAGCCTGTCCTTTCACCCACCGAGGAGGCACTTTGTCCGAATCGAGATGGTCCCCGAGGAGAAGAGGCTCCCTCCTCTTATCCCTCGGCGTTGCGACACTGACGGCCCTGACCGCGCTCACCGCACAGGCCGCGCCCGCCGCCACTCCCGGCATCGCCGCCAATCCGAACGCGGCAGCCACCGTCCGCGCGGAGATCAAGGCCGGCACCCTGTTGAAGACGCACGGCATGATGCGCTCCTGTGCGAACGGCCTGTACAAGCTGGCCTGCCTGGCCGAAGTGGCCACCACCGCACCCCACTCCACCAAGGCCCTCGCCACGACCACCCCGGTCGGCTACGGCGCGACCGATCTGGAGAAGGCCTACAACCTCTCCGGCGGCCAGTCCGGCACCATCGCGATCATCGACGCGGGCGCGTACCCGAACCTCGAATCGGACCTCGCCACCTACCGCGCGCAGTACGGCCTGCCCGCCTGCACCACGGCCAGCGGCTGCCTCAAGATCGCCGACCTGCACGGCGGCGCCCCGCTGACGCCCGGCACCGACTTCCTGTCCCAGTACATCGAGGAACAGGTCGCCGTCGAGACCGCGCTCGACGTCGACATGGCCTCCGCCGCCTGCCCGGACTGCAAGATCGTCGAGCTGCAACTCCCCGACCTCGACGCGCTCGCCGGAAGCACCGCCGACCAGCAGACCACCGACTTCGGCATCGCGGTCAACACCGCGGCCTCGCTGGGCGCCAACGCGGTCAGCATGAGCTACCAGTACCCGAGCGACGCGTTCGAGGAGACCGGTACGCCCGGCCTCGACCTGTTCCACCCGGGCATGGCCGTGCTCGCCTCCTCCGGTGACAGCGGCTACGAAGGCAACGTCCACAACGGCTGGCCGAACAACCTGCCCTGGGTCACCTCGGTCGGCGGCACGTCGCTGTACGAGAGCGCCGACGGCAAGTCCTTCTCCCAGGTCGCCTGGGCGCAGGCAGGCAGCGGCTGCGAGACCGACATGCCGCCCGCCATCGGGCAGCCCGCCGCCGTGAGCAACTACTGCGGTGGCCACCGCGCCGCGTCCGACATCTCCGCCGTCGCCGACCTGAACACCGGCGTCGCCGTCTACGACACCTACGCGCCGTTCAGCGGCCAGCCGTTCAACTGGATCATCGTCGGCGGCACCAGCGTGTCCTCGCCGTTCGTCGCGGGCATCTACGCCCGGGCAGGCAACCTCTCGCAGGTCATCGGCCCGAACACGCTGTACATGGCTCCGGCGTCGACCTTCACCGACGTGACGGTCGGTGCGAACACGCCGCCGAACTCAGGAACCGGCCCGGCCCAGCTCTACACCGCGGGCAAGGGCTGGGACGGCCCCACCGGCGTCGGCACCCCGAAGGGCCTCACCGGCTTCTAACCCTCCGATATCGGATATTACGAAAATGGAATACACGATATTGGAATATCCAATATCGGACTAGCTGAAGTTGAAGGCTCGCGGTCTCGCCGGTTGCTTCTCGGCCGGCGAGATCGTGATGCCGATGCCGCCCGGTCCGACGTGGACCATGATGATCGCGCTCACCCCGACCAGGTTGATCTGGCGCAGGTTCGGCACGCGTTTCTTGAGCCGCTTCATGATGTAGTCGACCCGCTCGTCCGCGCCGAAGTGCTCGATGGCGATGTCCACCGGCTGATCGCCGGCCTTCTGCACCGCGGTGTCCACGAGCTTGCGGATCGCCCGGTCGCTGCCCAAGGTTTTGGCCAGCGGCACGATCTCCCCGTTCTGCACGGTGAGCAGCGGTTTCACCGACAGCGCGCTGCCGATCAGGTGCGCGGCCGCACCGATCCGCCCGCCGCGGCGCAGATACTCCAGGGTTTCCACGTGGATCAGCTCGACCGACCCGGTCATCCGCTGGCTCGCCGCGCGGATCACCTGATCCACGTTGCCGCCCGCGTTGGCGATCCGCGCCGCCGCGAGTACCGCGTAACCCAGGCTCATCCCGGCCGTCCCGGTGTCCACGACGTGCACCGGCACCCGCGATTCCGAGGCGCCGTACTTGGCCATGTCCGTGGTCTTGGAGAGTTTTCCGGAAATGTGCAGGGACACGACCGCGCTGGCGCCGCGGGCTATCGCGTCCTGATAGGTCCAGAAGAATGCGCCAGGGTCAGGCGGTGACGTCGACAGCGGGGTGCCGTCGGCGAACGCGTTCATCAGGGTCTGGGGTGCGATCCGTGCCTCGTCATCGAGGTGGTCGCCCACGTGCAGCTGCTGCTGCACGATGGAGATGCCCCACCGTGCCGCCAATTCACTCGGCAGGCAGGCGGTGGAGTCAGTCACGATAGTGACATAGCCGGCCATGACGGTGGACTGTAACGCCCGGACAACGTTTGGCGATATAGGCCACTCCCGTCCGCTGAGGGAGAGTAGAGAATCCCGCTGCTCACCGACTCAGAGGTGAGCATGGTCACCGCCCGATCGGGTCGCGCCGCCCTTGCTAGCGAGCTACTGACGGGTAACATCCAGGCCATAGTGTGTTGGCTCGCCTTACGTGGGGTTTGGCTCGCAAAGGCGTAAGCGACATGGCAAGGTCGGGCCAACCGGCGACAGTTTCGCCGCCGCACGTCCGGCGGTCACTTTCTCAGGAGGTCGAACCAGACCCATGAACATCGTTGTTCTGGTCAAGCAGGTGCCGGATACCTACTCCGAGCGCAAGCTGCGCGACGCCGATCACACCCTCGACCGCGACTCGGCCGACGCCGTCCTGGACGAGATCAACGAGCGTGCGGTCGAAGAAGCACTGTTGATCAAGGAAGCCCAGGGCGACACCACCGTCACCGTCGTGTGTGTCGGGCCCGACCGCGCCACCGAGGCCATTCGCAAGGCCCTGTCGATGGGCGCGGACTCCGCGGTGCACGTCAGCGACGAGTCGCTGCACGGCGCCGATGTGCTGCAGACCGCGAAGGTCCTGGCCAAAGCCATCGGCACTGTCGAGAACGTCGACCTGGTCATCGCAGGCAACGAGGCCACCGACGGCACCTCCGGCACGGTCCCCGCGATCATCGCCGAGCTGCTCGGTCTGCCCCAGCTCACCCACGCCCGCAAGGTCACCATCGACGGCGGCTCCGTCACCGTCGAGCGCGAGACCCCGGACGAGGGCCTGACCCACCTGCAGGCCAGCCTGCCCGCGGTGATCAGCGTTTCCGAGAAGATCAACGAGCCGCGCTACCCCTCGTTCAAGGGGATCATGGCCGCCAAGAAGAAGCCGGTGAACACCCTGACCGTTGCCGATCTCGGCATCGACGCGGGTGCGGTCGGCCTGGCCAACGCCTGGTCCTCGGTGGTCGACGCGGCACCCAAGCCGCCACGCACGGCCGGTGAAAAGGTCGAGGACGACGGGAACGGCGGCGCCAAGATCGCCGAGTACCTCATCGCCCAGAAGCTGATCTGACGAACCGAGCCGAGCAGGAGAGAGAAGAACCATGTCCGAGGTTTTGGTCCTCGTTGAGCAGGTCGACGGCGAGGTCAAGAAGGTCACCAACGAACTGCTGACCGCCGCCCGTCGGCTCGGCGAGCCCTCCGCCGTCGTGGTCGGCGCGCCCGGCACCGCGGCGAAGGTCCGCGACGCGCTGGCCGGCTACGGCGCGGCCAAGGTCTACGCCGCCGAGTCCGACGACGCCGCGGGCTACCTGGTCACCCCCAAGGTCGACGCGCTCGCCGCGGTCGCCGCCGGCGCCAGCCCGGCCGCTGTGCTGATCGCGGGCTCGTCCGAAGGCAAGGAGGTCGCCGGCCGGCTCGCCGTCCGCCTGGACTCCGGTCTGCTGGTCGACGTCATCGACATCGACGGCGAAGGCACCGCGACCCAGTCGATCTTCGGTGGCGCGTACACCGTCCACTCGAAAGTCAGCCACGGCACCCCGGTCGTCACGCTGCGCCCCGGCGCCCTGGAAGCCGAAGCCGCCGACGGTGCGGCCGAGGCCGCCACTGTGGACCTGCCCGCCGTTGACGCCGCCAAGGCCACCAAGGTGCTCGGCCGCGAGCCGATCGAGGGCGGCGACCGTCCCGAACTGACGGATGCCAGCGTCGTCGTGTCCGGTGGTCGCGGCGTGGGCAGCGCGGAGAGCTTCTCCGTCGTCGAAGCCCTCGCCGACTCCCTCGGTGCCGCCGTCGGCGCCTCGCGCGCCGCCGTCGACTCCGGGTACTACCCGCATCAGTTCCAGGTCGGCCAGACCGGTAAGACGGTCTCCCCGCAGCTCTACATCGCGCTCGGCATTTCCGGTGCCATTCAGCACCGCGCCGGAATGCAGACCTCGAAGACGATCATCGCGGTCAACAAGGACGCGGAGGCGCCGATCTTCGAGATCACCGACTACGGCATCGTGGGTGACCTTTTCAAGGTGGCGCCGCAGCTGACCGAGGAAGTGAACAAGCGCAAGGGCTGATGATTTAATAGCTCCCAAATTCGGGGCGATTTTCCCGTGACACCACGGCGAAAATCGCCCCGAACGCATTTCACCACCGGGCATTAACCCGATTTCCACTTACCTGCCACCGGTTCGACCTTCCGACTGTTGCCCTCGCAACGTAAACAGAACGTATGGCGCAGTCAGAACTGCTCGTGAGCACCCCGCCCGCTGAGGCAACCGCGCAGTACTCCCTGCTGGTCGCCCACGACGAAGCCGAGGTCCGCGCCGCCCAGCGGCTGCGCTACCACGTCTTCGCCGAAGAGATGGGCGCGAACCTGCACAGCCCCGTACCCGGCCTGGACGCCGACGACTTCGACGAGTTCTGCGACCACCTCGTCGTCCGCCACGACCCGAGCGGCGAAATCGTCGGCTGCTACCGCATGCTGCCCCCGGAACGGGCGCGCGAAGCAGGCCGCATCTACTCGGATGGCGAATTCGACCTGTCCGCGTTGGCCGGGATCCGTGGCGCGCTGGTCGAAACCGGCCGTTCTTGCGTCCATCCCGACCACCGCAGCGGCGCCGTAGTCGGCCTGGTCTGGGCCGGCATAGCCCGCTACATGCTGCTCTCCGGCCACGAATGGCTAGCCGGCTGCGCATCGGTCCCCCTGCACGACGGCGGCGAACTAGCCGCGGGCGTCTGGGACACGGTGTCCCGCAAGAACTACGCCCCCGACGAATACCGCGTCACCCCTCGAGACCCCTGGCCCGTCGACGCGGCCCCACGCCCCGCCAAAGCAACCATCCCGCCCCTCCTGCGCGGCTATCTCCGCCTCGGCGCCTGGGTCTGCGGCGAACCCGCCCTGGACGAGGATTTCGGTGTAGCCGACTTCTTCGTCCTGCTGTCGATGGCCCGAGTGGACCAGCGCTACCTCCGCTTCTTCCTGGGCGAGGAGCGCTAACCGTGTCCCACGCCTGGATGCCCACCTCGCCCTGCGGCCCCGACTGCCACGCCACCACCACCCCCACGGTAGGCGGCATCCGCAGCGCCACCCGACTGATCCGAGCCGCACTGGTCCTAATGGCCGCACTGGCATTGGCGCCGCTGCTAATAGTCCTACGTGGACGATCCCGGGCAGCAATGCTCCGCTGGGTCTTCACATCGATGCTGGGAGCCTTCGGCGCCAAACTGGAAATCCACGGCGACGTCGACTTTGCCCGAGCCGAAACCCAGCGCGGCGCCCTCGTAGTGCAGAACCACGTGTCCTGGCTGGACATCGTAGTAGCGAACGCCGTGCGCCCCATGCGATCCGTCGCCAAACGCGAAATCGGCGAGTGGCCGTTGGTAGGTGCACTGGCGACCAAGGCCGGAACGGTCTACCTCGACCGCGAAAGCCTCCGCGCCCTCCCCGGCACCGTCACGGAGCTTTCGGCCGCGCTGCGCGGCGGCGCCCAGGTGAACGTCTGCCCCGAAGGCACCACGTGGTGCGGGTTGGCCGCAGGTCACTTCCGCCCCGCCCTGTTCCAGGCCGCGATCGACGGCGGCGTTCCCGTTCGCCCCCTTGCCGTCCGCTATCGCCTGTCAACCGGCCAAACGACGACCTGGCCCTCCTTCGTCGGCACCGAAACTTTGATCGACTCCGTCCGCCGCACCGCGAAACTGCGCGGCCTGGTCATCGAAGTACATGTCCTCGACGAAATCGCCCCCGGCCGCGCCGACACCCGCGCCGAACTGGCCAGCCTCGCCGAAACCCAAATCGCGGCAATCCTGGCAGGCCCGCACATCCCCGCCCAACGCCGCGCCGCACACGTTCGCATGCTTGCCGCGTCAAACACCGACAATGACGTGATTCCCCAAATCGGGTGAATCACTGGCCATTACCCGGAACCCGACCCCGGCCCAACCGCGTCAGATACGCTACGAGACTGCGGGGATTACTAGTAGCCACGGGGCGGGGCGATGTCGGAGAGCAGCCAGGACGCGATTGACAAGATCAATCAGCTAGCCAGCCAACCGGCCAGCCCGGCCCCTTTCCAAAAAGGCCTGGCCCAAGGCACCGACGCCATGGCCAACGGCAGCCAAGCCATGCTCACCCAGGCCCACAACGGCGCCCTCGCCATCGATCCTCAAGCTGGTCAGTCCTTGATCAATGCGGTGAACGCGCAGATTGAGACTCTCCATGGGCTTAGCCGAGACATCGCCCGGATCACCCGGGAGACGAAGCTCGGGATGACCGTCGGCGGACAGACGATGTCGAAGTTCAATCAGCAGGTGGCGACGTCCGGCGACAAGGCGTTTGAACCGGCTCATCAGCAGCTCATCGAGACCCTCGCTACGGTGGCGCAGGCGGTTCAGGTCGCCATGGATAATTACGCGAATACCGACAACGACAATGCAAGCCAGCTCAAGGCGAAGGACTGACTGAACCCGTGACCAACACCGTATCGATTCGGCGTTCGTTGATCCTGCCGATGCTGCTGGTTGTCGGCTTGGGCATCGTGGCCTGCTCGGGGGGCGAGACAGGCACTGCAATCCCGTCATCGAGTTCGACTACGCCGACGAGTGCGCCGCAAAGCTCGAACAACCCGGTGGCCGCGATCGACCCGTGCACTCTGCTGAGTCAGGATGACTTGACCAACCTGGGGTTGACCTCAACAGGGCCGGAACATACCGCCAAGTCTCGTGGCTGTGGTTGGCAGAAGGGGCCGACCTACTCCTTGGGTATCTACGCCGATGCGAGCCAAGGAATCGACGAGCTCCGAGACGGTAGTTCGACGACGGCGCCCCTACAGTCGCACGATGCGATAAAGACTCCGTCGAACGTCGACTGCTCAATTGACATCGCAATCACAAAGTCTTCGAGCGTCAGTGTGAGTATCGCCATGACTAACGGCGATGAGTGTGGGATCGCGATGCAGTATGCGACGTTGATCGAGCCCAAGTTGCCTGCGCAGCAGAAGTAGCGATCGGGGAGGCGGACAGATGGGTGCGGATGGTTCCGGAGGTAATACTCCGTCGGCGCCGCGGCAGCTGAATTCGGTCGCGGACATCCAGAACATGGATGACGCCGTCGGGCGGATTTACGAGAACGCGGAGAACGCACACCCTTCGCTGTTTACTCCGGCGAGCCAGGTTGATGCCGGCATTGAGTCGACGATGCGCAAGGAGGTCGCAGCTTACGCGCAGAATCAATATCAGCAGTTGCTGGCCGCCGATCTGGAGACCCAGGCCGCGCCGAGTTTTGCCGGGCACAACTACAGCTCGTACACGGCGACGCAGATCAAGCAGATGGTCACCACGAACATGGACCCGACGACGGCCGGGGAAGCGTCTTCGGGGTGGAACGGCATCGGCAACAGCTATGTGACCGTCGCCCAGGGCCTTGGCCAGGCGGCGGCCAACAGCGAATATGGCTGGCAGGGGGCGGCGGGCGACTCCGCGCGGGGGTTCATCAACGGGATCGCCAAGTGGGCGGGCACGGCCGGGCAGGGGGCGCAGTTGGCCGGGAACCGCCTCGGGGTGCAGTCCGAGGCGGCGGCGACGGCCAAGAACTCAGTGCCGACCAATCCGGTTGAGCCGCCGACCGCCCAGGACATCGCGGCGAACATGTTGCAGGGCGGGGCCAATCCGGTGTTCGGCGCGATCAAGCTGAACGCACAGTTCCAGCAGGCCGCCGCCGATCACGCGGAGGCGGTCGCGGCCGCGCAGGTCTATGACGGGTCGCTGGCCAGCTCGGGCGAGAAGTTTCCGGCGTTCGATGCGCCGCCGACGTTCGATTCGGGGACTGGGACTGGTGCGAGCTTGCCTTCCGGGGGCGGCTCTGGTGGGCACGTGCTGGGGGCGAATGTGCGGGTGGGACGGCTGGGGACTGGGGGTGGCCGGGGCGGGACGAGCCAGGGCGGGTGCGTGCCGGGTGGGGGTGTTTCGCGGCCGGCGGTTACCGCGCCGTCCGGAGCCGGAGCCGGAGCCGGAGCCGGAGCCGGGACCGGAGCTGGGGCTGCGACTGGGACCGGGAGTGGGGCTGGGACCGGAGCCGGGAGTGGCAGTGGGACCGGGGTGCCGAGTCTTGCTACTGGGCAGGCTGGGTTTGAGCCTGGGGGTGGGACCAGGCGGCCGGGGGCGGGCAGTTCTGGGGTGAGTGTGCCGTCGCAGGGGAACTTTGGCGGGGGTAGTGGTGATCGGTCGTTTTCGGGGAGTTTGGTGGGGGAGTTGGGGCCGGGAGTGGGCTCTGTTGGGGGCGGGCTGCGCGGGGGCGCTGGCCTGGGCGGGCGGAGTGGGGTTGGGGCGGGGGCTGTTGGGGAGGAGGAAGTCGAAAGTTCGGCTGGGGTTCGGGGTGGGGGTGCTGGTGGATCGGGGATGATGCCTGCTCGTGGTGGCAAGCGCGGGGAGGATTCCGAGCACAAGCGCGCCGATTACCTGCTCAACCCGGACCCGGACGCGACCTTCGGCCCGGATGCGGGTTTTGTTGTGCCGCCGGTCATTGGTGAGTGATGGATGATCCGCTGAGCCTCTCCCACGCGGCGATCGACATTCTGTGGGAGGACCTGGCGCTGGGCGCTGTTCCGAACCCGTTCGAGATCCGGTCGGTCGGCGCGACCATGGACGAGCGTGCGGCTATTCGGCGGGATGTGTGGGGTGAGTTGGCTTCGCGTGGGCTGGCGCGGCGGGGGCGGTTGGACACCGAGGTTGAGGACCGGCTTTCGGTGCTGGTTCGGTTCGACTCGGCTATTGGTGTGTTCGGGGTTTTGGACGATGAAGAAGTGCTGCGGGCTCGGGTTTCCGGCAATGGGCGGTTCGCGGTGCTTGCGGTGCAGGGGGCCGAGGACGTGCGGATCGAGGTTGTCGAGCCGCATCGGTTGATTGCTTCGATTCTTGGTGTGCTTCCGGCAGCGAAGGCGCTGGCGGGACGGGTCGTGCGGGTGCTCGATCAGGATCCGGGGTCGTCGGGGTTTCTGAGCCGGGTGTCCGCGCCGACGCCGGATGATGATGAGGCGCAACGCATCTTGGGGCTCAAGCGCGAGCGGGCGGGGTACTTCACCGCTTACGGGCACGATCGGCGCGGGCGCGTCGTGCGGTCGCCGGAGCTGGCTTGGACGGACACGGTGCAGGGGCGCTTCGTGTCCCGGTCGCGGACGGCTGGCAATGGCAGGCAGTTCACCACACATGAGCCGGGTAGCCACGCCGCGTTGGTGACGGCGCTGCGCGAACTGGTCAGGTGGGTGCGCACGGATTAGTCGCGATCGCGCGCGCGGACCTCCATGGGTCGCTCCTGCTGGAATCGACTGGACCTCTACCGGGGTGGAGGTTGCAGGATTACCTCCATGACGACGACCATCCGCCGGACCCGGGTCCGGAGCACCTTGTGGACGCCCGCGCGGCGGTTCACCACGGTCGGCCTGGTCGTGGTCATGACGCTGATCGCGTTCGAGTACCTGGGGGTGGCGACCGCGCTGCCGACGCTGGTCGCGAGTTTGCACGGCGGGCGCCTCTACGCGTGGCCGATCACGGCGTTCGCGGCGGCCAGCGCGATCGGGTCGGCGCTGGCTGGGCGGTGGGCCGACCAGCGCGGGCCGGGGATGCCGCTGTTGACCTCGATTTCGTTGTTCTGTGTTGGGTTGGTGGTTGCTGGGACCGCGACGGACATGCCGATTTTGCTGGTCGGGCGGGTCGTGCAGGGAGTTGGGGCGGGAGCCGCGACCGTCGCGATGTACGTGCTGATCGCGCAGGCTTACGAGAAGTCGGACCGGCCTGCGATGTCGGCGGTGCTGGCCGGGGCTTGGGTGGTCCCTTCGCTGGTCGGGCCGGTGATCGCCGGGTTTGTGACCGTCGCGTTCGGGTGGCGGTGGGTGTTTCTGGGGCTGGTGCCGTTGCTGGTGGTGGGGACGGCATTTGTGGTGCCGGTGGTGCGGAGGTTGCCTCGCCCGAGCCACGAGACCATTGCGCCTGCTCGGCGGGGGTTGGTGTGGGCAGCGGTCGGGGCCGCGGTGGGGGTGGCGGCGATCACGGCTGGGGCGCAGCAACTGGACTGGGTGAGCGTGCCGGTGATCGCGGTTGGCCTGGTACTGACCGTGCTGGCGGTGCGGCGGCTGCTGCCGAAGGGGACGTTTCGGGCCGGTCGGGGGCTGCCGTCGATCGTGTTGTCCAGGGGGATGATGGCCGGCGCCTACAACGCGGCCGAGGCGTACGTGCCGCTGGTGCTGACCGCGGTGCACGGGTTCTCGCCGTCGATGGCCGGGTTGCCGTTGACCATCGGCGCGCTGGGCTGGTCGGGCGCGTCGGCCTGGCAGGGGCGCTACTCACACCTGTCCCGCTCGAAGCTGCTGCGCGTGGCGATGGTGCTGGTCGCGGTGGGGATCGCCGGGGTCGCGCTGGTCGCGCTGGGCAGCATGCCGAGTTGGGCGGCCTTCCCGGCCTGGACGTGCGCGGGGACCGGGATGGGCATCGGGATGCCCGCGGTCGCGGTCCTGGTGCTGGGGGCTTCGCCGGACGAGGAGCAGGGGTTCAATTCCTCCGCGGTGCAGCTGTCCGAGGTGATGGCCACGGTCACGCTGGTCGGGCTGGGCGGGGTGCTGGTGAACGTGCTGGGCTCGACCAGCCATCCCGGCCCCGCGCTGCTGTTGTTCGATCTGATGATGGCCGGCGTCGCCGCGCTCGGCGCGCTGATTCCGGGCGGGCGGACCGCACCGGTGGGTCGTTAATCGCTACTCGGCCGGGTTACTCTTGATTACGCCATGGCCTACCTCGACCACGCCGCGACGACTCCCATGCTGGCGGAGGCCGCGGCCGCGCTGACCAGTGCTTTGCCCCTCGTGGGCAACGCGTCGTCCCTGCATACCTCCGGCCGCCGGGCCAGACGGGCCGTCGAGGAGGCGCGCGAGGACATCGCGGACGCGCTCGGCGCCCGTCCTTCCGAGGTGATCTTCACCACTGGCGGCACCGAGAGCGACAACCTCGCGGTCAAGGGGATCTTCTGGGCCCGCCGCAACGCCGACCCGAAGCGACGCCGGATTCTGGCCTCCTCGGTCGAGCATCACGCGGTGCTGGACTCGGTGCAGTGGCTGGTCGACGAGCAGGGCGCCGAGGTGACCTGGCTTGAGGTCGACGACTTCGGCCGGGTGCACGCGGACACGCTGGCCGCGGCGATCGGCGAGGACCCGGAATCGGTCGCGCTGGCCACCGTGATGTGGGCGAACAACGAGGTCGGGACCGTCAACCCGGTTCGGGAGCTGGCCGCGACGGCCGCCGCGCACGGGATCCCGCTGCACACGGATGCGGTGCAGGCGGTGGGGGTGCTGCCGGTTGATTTCGGGCGTTCGGGTGCTGGGGCGTTGACCATGACCGGGCACAAGCTGGGCGGGCCGTTCGGGGTCGGGGTGCTGCTGCTCGGGCGGGACGTGCCGTGCACGCCGGTGCTGCACGGTGGTGGCCAGGAGCGGGACGTGCGCTCGGGCACGCTGGACGTGCCGGGGATCGTGTCGCTGGCGGTCGCGGTCCGCGCGGCAGTGCGCGACCAGCAGGAGTCCGCGCGGCGGCAGACGCAGCTGCGCGAGCGGCTGATCGGCGTGCTGCGCGAGGCCGTGCCGGACATCGTGCTCAACGGCGACCCTGGTCAGTCCACTGTGGATGACGGGCCGTCGCGGCTGCCGGGCAACGTGCACGTGACCGTGCCGGGCTGCGAGGGCGACAGTCTGCTGATGCTGCTGGACGCCAACGGGATCGAGTGTTCGACCGGGTCGGCCTGCACGGCCGGGGTCGCGGAGCCGAGCCATGTGCTGCTGGCGATGGGAGCCGATCGGATCGCGGCGCGCGGTTCGCTGCGGTTCTCGCTCGGGCACACCACCACCGACGCGGACATTGACGAGGTCGCGGCCGTTTTCGGGGCCGCGGTGGCGAGAGCGCGGGGCGCTGGGCTCGCTGGATTGAGTCGAGCGGCTCGTGAAGCCGCCGAGATGGAGGTTTGAGCAGGATGCGGGTGTTGGCCGCGATGAGTGGCGGGGTCGATTCGGCCGTTGCCGCGGCGCGTGCGGTGGAGGCCGGCCACGAGGTGGTCGGCGTGCATCTGGCGCTGTCCGCGAAGCCGGGCACGCTGCGCACGGGTTCGCGCGGCTGTTGCACGATCGAGGACTCCCGGGACGCCCGGCGCGCCGCCGACGTGCTCGGTATCCCCTTCTACGTCTGGGATTTCGCGGAGCGGTTCACCGAAGAGGTGGTCGAGGACTTCGTTGCCGAGTACGCGGCCGGGCGCACGCCCAACCCGTGCATGAAGTGCAACGAGAAGATCAAGTTCGAGGCGTTGCTGGACCGCGCGATCGGGCTCGGCTTCGACGCGGTGTGCACGGGTCACTACGCGCGGTTGTCCACTGTGGATGACGAGCCGGAGTTGCGGCGCAGCGCGGACGACGACAAGGACCAGTCCTACGTGCTCGCCTCGCTGCGCGCGGACCAGTTGCGGCACGCCATGTTCCCGCTGGGTGGCTCGACCAAGCCGCAGGTGCGGGAGGAAGCGGCGCGGCGCGGACTTGCTGTCGCTGACAAGCCGGACAGCTATGACGTGTGCTTCATTCCGGATGGGGACACTCGGGCTTTCCTGACCAAGCGGCTGGGTGAGCGGCCGGGGACATTGGTCGATGACGAGACTTCCGAGGTCGTTGGCGCGCATGCCGGTGTGCACGGGTTCACCATCGGGCAGCGCAAGGGGCTGGGGATTCAGGCTCCTGCTGCCGATGGCCGGCCGCGGTACGTGCTGTCGCTGGAGCCGGTGAGCGGGACCGTGCGGGTCGGGTCGGCCGAGCGGCTCTCGGTGACCGAGATCGTGGCGGGCAAGCCGGTCTGGCCGTCCGGTTCGAGCCTGCGCGAGCCGACCGACTGCGTCGCGCAGGTGCGGGCGCACGGCGGGATGGCCAAGGCGCGGGCGTCGGTCAACGGCAGCGAGGTGACCGTGACGCTGACCGAGCCGTTGCAGGGTGTCGCGCCCGGCCAGACGGTGGTGCTGTACCGGCCGGACGCGGCGGGTGATGTGGTGCTGGGCAGCGCCACGATCATGGCGACGGCCTGAGCAGGCTTAGAGCTCCTAACACAATGCCTGTTCGGCTCGCGACGCCCAGGCACGCACTGTGCTGTTGCGGGCACCGCACCGGGGCGAGCGTTGTCGTCGGTCACCATGACTCCGTCATGGCTCCCTCCTTCGCCTTGCAGCTCACGCACCTGGACGCCGCTCCCTGATCGAACAACATTGTGTTAGGAGCTCTTAGACCGGCTGCCAGTCGGTGTTGGCGCCGCACAGGATCAGGCAGGGGAGTTTGCCGGGTACGCGGCCGGCCAGCCAGGCCGCGAACGGGACGGCCGCTCCCGGCTCGACGGCCAGGCGGTAGTCGCTCCACAGCAGATCACGCGCGGCCAGGATCTCCTCGTCGGTGACCAGTACCGAGGTGACCGCGTCGGTGTCCAGGATGGCGAAGTTCAGCGCCTCGGTACGGTTCGCGCCGAGTGCGGAGGAGGCCACCGAGTCCACGGCGGACTCCACCGGGTGACCGGCCAGGCGCGCGTCGTACAGGCAGCGGCAGCCTTCCGGCTCGACCGCGATCACCGGGCGGCCGCCCGCACCGAGCACTGTGCCCGCCGCCAGCCCGCCGCCGCCAACGGCGACCACGAACGAATCGATGTCCGGTTCGTCGGCGACGGCTTCGGCGGCGCAGGTGCCCTGACCGGCGATCACCTCGGGTAGCGCGAACGGGTGCAGGTACTTGGTGTCCGGTTCGGCGGCGGCGACCCGCTCGGCCTCGGCGAACGCGTCCGCGATGCGCTCGAAGGTGACCAGTTCGGCGCCGGCCGCCCTGATCCGCCGGGCCTTCAGGCCGGGGATGTACTCCGGCGCGTAGACGGTCGCGGGCACGCCGAGAATCGCGGCGGCGGTGGCCACGGCCAGGCCGTGATTGCCGCCCGACACGGCGACGACCTGCTTGGGCAGCGGGCCGGACAGCATGGCGTTGACCGCGCCGCGGATCTTGAACGAACCGGTCCGCTGCAGGTGTTCCAATTTGAACACCAGCTCGCGGCCGTCATGGTCGACCCGCAGGATCGGGGTGCGGCGCACGTACGGGGCGATGGTGGTCGCGGCCTGCCGGACATCGGTTTCGGTGGGGAGCGCAGATGTGGTCACAATTCCGATACTGCCTCGCGGATCAGCGTGCGCGCCACGCCTGATGCAACAGCTGCTGGGTCGCGGCCACCAGCACCGAGGCACTGTGCGGATCGAACGGACTGAAACTGGCCTCGTACACGCCCTCGTCGTGCGCGGCCGGATCGGCGAGATAGCCGAAGTAGCCGTCGGTATAGCCGATGATCCGGGTCTGCGGGAACGGGCTGCCGGCGCGGATCGCGCTGCCGTAGCAGGTGAACGGTTCCAGCGGCAGGTGCACCCAGGCCAGCTCGCCCAGCGCGACCACACTGACCTCCAGGTCCAGCTGGGCGGGCAGGCCCGCGATGATCTGTTCGCGCTGGAGGACCGCGCCCTCGTAACGGGTGCGGGCGATCCGGGCGCGCGGCGTGTCCCCACCGCGTTCCCGTTCGGCGTGCCAGGCCTGTTCGGCGGCCGCGAGCATCTTGCCTGCCTCGGCTTTGCTGGGCAACGTCCTGGTCGGGACGGTCACCGTGGCCCGGTGGACGGCCGGGATCGCCCCCGCGACGGTCGCCGGTTCGGCCTCCATCGCGCCACGCAGCACCGCACCGGCCAGAATGCCGCCCTGGCGCCGCATTTCGGCGAAGTCCTGGCCGCGCCGGGTGAACCGGGTGCTCACGTCACCGGCCGCGCCCTGCAGGAACGCCAGCACCGGAGGGGTTTCCACACCCTGCGCGGCGAGCAGCGCGGCCGCCGCGACCGAGCGGGTGGCGGCCGGGAAATCCGCCGAGTACTCCAGGTTCGCGTGGCCGAGCACGGTCGGATGACAGGCGTAGTCGAACAGGATCGCGACGATGGTGTCGTTGGCCTCGCGCACGGTCAGCACGCCGGTGCTGCGATCGTGCGGGCCGTTCGGGTCGTATCGATTGGTGCCGACCCCGCCGTCGGCCACGCTCGCCCAGCTCGCGCTGACCGGGCAGCGCGTTTTCGGCAACCGGGTCGCGGCCTTGCTGATGTCCTTGATCAACCGGTCGATCTGGGTGTCGTCGTCGACCTGACCCGGCCAGAAGGTCATCCGCGACCAGGGCGCGGCCGCGGAATGAGTGTGCGAGCAGCACACCAGCACCGCGTCCGGGGCGATCCCGGCGCCATCGGCCACTTCGGCCCGGATCCGCGCGCAGGTCTCGTCGTCGAGGCTCAGCGCGTCCACGCTGACCCAGCAGACGGCGCGCTGCCCGGCTTCGTCCGAGAGCATCAGCAGGCTGGCGGTCAGCCGATCGTGGGCGCCGGTAGCGGGCTGGTCACCGCGCGCGAGATAACCGCCGAGCGCGACCGGGACTCGCGGCGTCACGTCCACAGTGGTCGCCGCGTACCAGAGTTGGCCGGTCGCGCCTTCGGCGGTCATCGCATAGTCACTTCCCTGCTTTGCTCGCTGCCTCACGAAGTTGCGCGGCCACGTCCTGCACGCCTTCCCGGCCCGCGTGCAACGCCACCCCGGCCAGCCCGGCCGCGGTCTCCTCGATGCTGGTCAGCACTTCGAGGACCATCGGCAGGTTGAGGCCGGAAACCAGGTGCAGGTTCGGGTTGGTCAGCGCGATGCGAGCGGCCGCATTGGACGGAGAGCCGCCCATCAGGTCGGCCAGCACCAGAGCCTCAGCGTCGTTGGCACCGTCCTGGGCGCCGAGCCGGGTCAGCTCGGCGGCGATGTCCTCACCGAGCTGCTCAAGGCTTCCGTTGGGCGGCAACGACACCGTGCCCACGTGTTCCTGCTCGCCGAGGATCATCTCGGCGGCGTCCCGAACGCCCGCCGCGTAGCCGCCGTGCCCGACGAAGATCACCGGGACTGTCATAACCAAATCCTCCATCTACGGCAAAGCGGCGTCGGCAACAGTCAACGTTGCCGACGCCGCTTTGGCAATCCACGTGTCGATTTCTTAACCGGCCGATGCTGCCTTGGCCGGGACCAGCAGCGCCTTCGAGAACCACGGCGTTCCGTTGATCAGCTCGGTGAGACCGCCGAGGCCGATGCCGAGCACGAAGACGATCAGGATGCACCACAGCGGGTGCAGGTTGAACCGGCGCATCAGGAAGTAGATGAGCAGGGTGACCAGCACCGGCAGCAGGAACGGCAGGATCGAGTTCAGGTCGTCCTGGATGTAGGCGACGGTCGCCTTGGCGCCCTTGAGCGCCGACGGTGCCTTCTCCGAGATCTGCAGGTTGGTCACGACGCTGACCACGCTCGGGATGAAGCCGCCGAGCACGATCAGGCCGACGATGGTCGCGCCCTCGCTCACCTTGGCCAGCGCGCCGGAGGCGAGCTGGGTGATGAGGTTGCGGCCCTGCAGGTAGCCCTGGTTGAACTGCCAGCGGCGCAGCAGGTACAGCGGGATCAGGCACATCAGCGCGGCGAAGATCGGGCCGAACGAGGAACCGGACAGGGCCCAGCTCGCGCCGAGGGTCAGGATGATGCTGTTGTAGAGGGCGTAGGTGACGGTGTCACCGATACCGGCCAACGGTCCCATCATGGCGACCTTGACGCTCTCCGCAGCGGACGGAGAGCCGCCTTCCTCCATGGCGATCGTGGTGCCCAGGATCAGCGGGCCACCGACGACCGGGGAGGTGTTGAAGAAGGTGATGTGCCGCTGCATCGCGGCGATGAACTTGTTCTCGTCGGGGTTGAGGTGCCGCAGCACCGGGATCATCGCCCACAGGAAGCCCAGCGCCTGGTCGCGCTCGTAGTTCCAGGAGATCTGGAAGGACCAGAAGAAGCGCCAGAACGACTTGTTGAGCACGCTCTTGGGCAGTTTGGCGTGCTCGGTCTCTTCGACCGCGACGGTGGCCTCAGACATTGCTGGCCTCCCCTTCGGTGCTGCTCGCCGGGGTCGGGGTCGGAGCTGGTCCGGCTGGTGCCGTCCTGGTCTCGCCCGGCTTGAGGATCATGACGATGATGGCGATGGCCAGCGCGAACATGGCGACACCGAGAACAGGGATCTTGGCATAGCCGAACAGCACGAAGCCGATCATGAGCATGTACCAGTACTTGCGTACCGGCAGGAAGCCCAGCAGCAGCGCGAAACCGACGGCGGGCAGCAGACCACCGGAGAGGGTGAGGCCGTCCACCAGCCACTTGGGGATGCTGGTTTCCAGGGAGTGCACCAGGTTGGGCTTGAGGAAGTAGGTCAGCGCGAAGGTGGGGATGGCACGCACCGCGGCCCAGGGTATGAATGCCGTCCAGTGCAGGACTGTCAGTTCTCGGGTTCGGCCCTCGATCAGCGCCTTGTCCGCGCGGTGGATGAACAGCGTGGTCAGGCTTCGACCGATCGGGTCGAGCGGGGTGAGCACCAGTGCCGCGGCCAGACCGAAGGTCACGCCGAGCGTGATCTCCTGGGTGGTGGACCCACCCGCGTTGTTGGCCAGCGCGACAGCGATGATCGCACCGGTCGGCCAGTCGGGCGTGCTCGCGCCGCCATAGGTGTAGGAGCCGAGTGCGGCGAATTCGAGCGTCGCACCGATGGCCATGCCGAGCGTGGGATTACCGACGATCAGGCCGGCCACGGTCCCGGCGATGAGCGGCCGCGACGCGTAGATTAGATATGGCCCGAGAACATCGAAGATACAAGCTATTGCCCACACAGTGAGCAGCAACGCGATGAGCATGTCAGCCCCGGCTTTCGGAGAATCGCGATGGCTGGTAGTTGGCTTTTCAATTTGGACTAGACCAGTGATCTAGATCTCACGGCAGAGTAACATCGGGCCCTGGTCAGTCAAGCGTTGGAAGTTAAAAGTTACCGGTGTGTCATATACAGTCCGTTAATTATTGGCAGCTCAGCGTTTCCCTGGTTGTCATCGGGGAGACTGGTGCCCGGACCAGTGCCGTTACCGGACCGGGGTCGATTTTCCGCCACCGGTATTCGGAGCATGACGAAACGGTGCGCCGGCAACGTTCACCGGCGCACCGTGGAGCCAAGCAGGATTAGATCTTCTTCTTCTCCATCAGCTTGAGGAAATCGGCCGGCTTGTCCTTGGGCATCATCTGGCTGGTCAGCCCGCCGATCAGTTCGGCCATCCTGCGGTAGGCCGCCGCGTCCTCCGGGGTCACCGAGATGGACCGGGTCACCATGGTGAACTTCGTGCCCGGCTTGGGCGCCTGGTTGCCGACGTTGACCACCTCGGGCCGCACTCCGGCCTCGATCAGTTCCAGCGCGTCGGCGCACCACTTGGCCAGGACCATGATGTTCTCGCCCGCGGCTTCCGGGCTCAGGCAGTGCTTGGCGGCGTCGGCGACGGTGAGCACCGAGGTGCGCACGCCACGCGCGGCCTGCGGCAGCAGCAGCCGCTGCAGTTCGTCGCCCGCGACCTCGTCGTTGGCCACCACGATGTGGTCGACCCCGATGTAGCTGACCCAAGCAACGGTGACCTGGCCGTGGACCAGCCGATTGTCGATGCGCAAGTGCTTGACGGTCATCCGCGGCTCCCTAACCGATCTGCTTCCCGCCAGTCCACCATGGCCTGCGGAAATGGTCCAGGCCACGCTACCCGACAAGGCCAGTTCACGGTGCGGTTCTGTTGCCGGGGCGCGTTTAGCCGATCGTGATGGTCTGTTGCTGGACGCCCCAGTTGTTGGCCTCGCCGCCGGGGAGCCAGACGTCGGTGATGTCGCCTTCGATCCAGTCGCCGATGTCGGCGGCGTAGCAGGAGCCGTAACCCGGAACGGTGAACCGGGTGCCCCACGGGATGAGCCGGGCGTCCACCGCGCAGTAGCCGAGGCCCGCGTTGTAGCCGAGCGCGGTCTGGCCGCCGTCGTTGTAGGAGGTGACGGTGAAGGTGAAGGTCGTTCCGGCCGGGATCGAGTACGGCGCGAGCTGGTTGTTGCCGCCGACGCGGTAGGCGGTGGAGATCTGGCCGATCGCGCTCGGGTCGGTGTTGTCCTGGGTCATCGCGTACACCTGGTAGTTCGCGTTCTGGCAGGGCGAGGAGTCGGTGACCAGGAAGCTCGGCTGGCCCCAGTCGTCGATCCACTGCAGAGCCTGACCGTTCTTGAACGCGCGATAGGCGACCGCGCCGGGCACCCGGTTGAAGGTGAAGGTGACCGTGCCGTTGGCGTTGAGCGAGCCGCTGATGCCGGTCGGCGCGGGGATGCGGCCGCTGATGTCGACCGGCGGGGCGAGGGTGCCGGGATCGGTACCGCCGACGATCGGGCGGGTCGGGATCGTGCCGGTGTAGAAGAAGGGGCAGCTGGGCAGGTCGCTGGGGCTGATCGCCGCTTTGGCCGACGCGGCCGGGGCGATGAGCACGCCGAGTGTGGCGACGCCGGTGCATAAGAGGGTCAGGATTCTGAGTCTGCGCTGGGTTTTCCGCATCAACCGAAGCTATGTGGGCTGGATCACAGTGGTCAATGGGTCTAGACCATTACCGATTGACAGATCCCCGAGCCGGTCCGGATCGCCAGAGGTGGTAGGCAGTGCACGTGTCGCAGAACTTGTTGCCGCCCGAAGATTTCTCGCCCGACGAGTTCACCGCCGAGCCGGCGCCGTCGCCCTGGTCGCCCGGTGTGGCCACCGGGGTCGGGTCGATGCCCGGCACCGACCCGGCCGAAGCCGCCGCCACAGTGTTCGGCGAACTGCCCGATTTGCCGCACCTGCCCGAACTTCCGGCACGCGGCCTCGGCGCCGACCTGATCGGCCGCACCGCTGGGCTGCTCATCGACCTCCCGTTCGAGGTGGTGCCCTCCGGCTACCGGGTCACCGCGCACCCCGGCGCCGACCAGCGCCGCGCCATCGAACTGCTCGCCCGCGACCTGGACGCCCTGCAGGAGATCGCCGACCGCACCGGCGGCCGCCCCAACGCGGTCAAGGTGCAGGTGGCCGGGCCGTGGACTTTGACGGCGGACATCGAACTCATCCGCGGCCACCGGGTCTTGACCGACGCGGGCGCGCTGCGCGAGTTCGGCCAGTCGCTGGCCGAGGGACTTGCCGCGCACGTCGCCGAGGTCGCCGCGCGCACCGGCGCTCCCGTCCTCGTCCAACTCGACGAACCGACCCTTCCTGCCGTCCTCGCCGGCCGGCTGCCGACGCCCTCCGGCTTCGGCATGGTGCCCGCCGTCGGCAAGCACGAGGCCGTCGAGCTGCTCAGCACGGTCATCGAGGCTGCCAAGGCGGCGAGCGGACGCGACGTGGTCGTGCACTGCTGCGCGCCCAACCCGCCCATCGCGCTGCTGCGCGAAGCGGGCGCCGACGCCCTCTCGCTCGACGCGACGTTGCTGGCCAACGGATCCGCAGGCATCTTCGACGCGCTCGGCGAAGCCTGGGACGCGGGCACCCTGCTTCTGCTCGGCCTGGTCCCCAGCACTGATCCGGCCCGCCCGCCGACCCTGCACGACGTGGCCAAGCCCGCGCTCGACCTGGTCGACCGCCTCGGCTTCCCCCGCACCCTGCTCGCCGAACGCGCCGTGCCCACGCCGACCTGCGGCCTGGCCGGGGCCAGTCAAGCCTGGGCCCGGCGCGCGCTCACCCTCACCCGCGAACTCGGCCAGGCCTTCGTCGAGCCGCCCGAGTCCTGGGGCTAGTGGGTCGGCCCGACGATGCCGCAACCCCAGTCCGGCACTGGGCCCTGTACCTGCGCGTCGAGCTTCGTGCGATCGACCGAACCCTCGACGCAAGCGCCACCGACCGTGATTCCGAAGGCGATCGAGGAACCAGCGGGGACCGCGTAGAACTCCTTGGGGTTGAACCCGGCCCTGGCCAGCGCGTTGTGCACGGTGACCTTGGTGACCGCGCCACTGCGCTGGACTCGCGTCAGCGCGGCCTTGACCTTGGTCGCGGCCGCGTCGCCGGCCGCCTGGTCGGCCGGGCTGATCGTCTTCGGGTGCAGCTCGTTGTCGGCGGCGTCGGGCGGCCCGTCGCCGGGTCCGGTGCCGTTCCACTCGTGCGCGATCTGGGTGGTGGTCGTGGTCGTCGGCAGCGATTGCGCCGTCGTGGCTTTGGGCGCTTTCGCGCAACCGGCCAGCAGAGCCAAGCTGGCGGCACCGATCACCAATCCCACCCGTAATGAGTGCATGGTCCGGATTGTCACATGTTGCCGGCAGGTTTTGGCGTTGTTCGGACGATGCCGAAGCCGTCGCGTCACAATGTCGCCATGAAGTGGTTCCGGCGGCGAAGCGCCGCGCCGGCCGAGTCGGTCGAGGACATTGCCCGGGCCCGCGCCGAACAGTTCTGGGTGAGCTGGTCCGAGCAGCTGCCCATGATCAGCTCGGCACTCGGCGACCGCGAACCCGCACGGGTCGAGAACGACCTGTGCGATCTCGTCGCCGACCTGCACCCGGACCTGCACTTCGCCCTGGATCGCGGTCAGCGCGCGGTGTACGCGTTGGTGATCAGCGGCCAGGAAGACCCGAACCTGCGCCCGTTCACCGACGCGTGGAAGGCGGCCGCACCGCAGGACGACCTGATCTGGGAGTACCACGACTCGGTCCCGCCCGTACCCGACCCGCGCGAGGTCACCGTCAACCTGGCCGGCCACGCCATCCGCCTGGCCGACGTGCTGGTGGTCGCCCAGGTCGACGAAGCCGAGCACGTCGTCGATGTCGCCGTCTACCACCCCGAACTCGGCGAACTCGACGCGCCGGCCCAGCAGGCGCTCACGTTCCTCCCGCTGGACGCCACCCTCGGCGAACGCGTCGCGGGCCAGCGCCTGCGCCGGGTGGAAACCGCGCTGGAAAAGCCGGACAACGCGATGTCCCTCGTGGACTTCCGCGAGCTGGTCGGCAAACTCGACGAGCCACCCAGTTCCGGCAGTACTCTGCCACCGTGACCAGCAAGGCCGATGAGAACCCCGAGGGTGTCGACGATGTGCCGGAGGAGGTCCGGGAGCGACACGCGGCGCTTGCCGAGGAGTTGCGCGGCCACCAGTTCCGTTACTACATCCTGGATTCGCCGACCATCAGCGACGGCGAGTTCGACGCGCTCCTGGTCGAACTGGAAGGCATCGAGCAGGCGCATCCGTCGCTGATCACGCCCGATTCGCCGACGCAGCGGGTCGGCGGCACGTTCTCGACCGAGTTCACCGCCTACGACCACCTCGAACGCATGCTCAGCCTGGACGACGTGTTCTCGCTGGAGGAACTGCGCGCGTGGGGCGAGCGGGTCAACCGGGAACTGGCCGAGGTGACCGGGCCGGTGCATTTCCTGTGCGAGCTGAAAATCGACGGGCTGGCCATCAGCCTGCTCTACGAGAACGGCAAGCTGACGCGTGGCCTGACCAGGGGCGACGGGCGCACTGGCGAGGACGTGACGCTCAACCTGCGCACCATGCCGGACGTGCCGACCCAGTTGCACGGCACCGACGAGTTTCCGGTGCCCGCGCTGGTCGAGGTGCGCGGCGAGGTGTTCTTCCGGGTCGAGGAGTTCCTGAAGCTCAACGCCGCGCTGGTCGAGTCGGGCAAGCCGCCGTACGCGAACCCGCGCAACACGGCCGCCGGTTCGTTGCGGCAGAAGGATCCGCGCGTGACGGCGACCCGCCCGTTGCGGTTGATCTGCCACGGGCTCGGCAAGCGCGATGGGTTCGAACCGGCCCGCCAGTCCGACGCGTACCGGGCGCTGCGCGCGTGGGGATTGCCGGTGTCAACGCACACCACGATCGTGACGAACATCGACGAAGTGGTGGAAAAGATCACCTACTGGGGTGAACACCGGCACGACGTCGAGCACGAGATCGACGGCCTTGTCGTCAAGGTCGACGAGGTGGCGTTGCAACGACGCCTGGGCACGACCTCGCGCGCGCCGCGCTGGGCGATCGCCTACAAATACCCGCCGGAAGAGGCCACCACCCGGCTGCTGGACATCAAGGTCCAGGTCGGCCGGACCGGGCGGGTGACGCCGTACGCCGAGATGGAGCCGGTGAAGATCGCCGGATCGACGGTTGGCTCGGCGACGTTGCACAACGCGGACGAGGTCGTGCGCAAGGGCGTGCTGATCGGCGACCGGGTGGTGATCCGCAAGGCGGGCGACGTCATTCCCGAGGTGCTCGGACCGGTGGTGGACGCGCGGACCGGCGACGAGTACCCGTTCGTGATGCCGACGGTCTGCCCGGAGTGCGGCACGGTGCTGCGCCGGGAGAAGGAAAGCGATGTCGACATCCGCTGCCCGAACGCGCAACATTGTCCCGCTCAACTGCGCGAACGACTTGCCTACCTGGCCAGCCGCGAGGTGTTCGACATCGAGGTGCTCGGTTTCAAGGCGGCCGCCGCGCTCTACGAAGCCGGGGCGATGACCGACGAGGGCGACCTGTTCGACCTCGACGAAGCGCGGCTGTGCACCGTGGAACTGTTCCGCACCAAGGCCGGTGAGCTGTCCGCGAACGCGCGCAAGCTGCTGGCCAACCTGGAGACGGCCAAGGATCGTCCTTTGTGGAGGATTCTGGTCGGCCTGTCCATCCGGCACGTCGGCCCGACCGCCGCGCGGGCGCTGGCCAGGGAGTTCGGCTCGATGGAGGAGATCGAGGCGGCCAGCCAGGAACAACTCGCCGAAGTGGACGGTGTCGGCCCGACGATCGCCACCGCGTTGCGGGAATGGTTCGAGGTCGACTGGCACCGCGAGGTCGTGCGGAAGTGGCGCGCGGCCGGGCTGGCCATGATCGAGGTGCGCGACGCGTCCGTGCCGCGCAACCTGGTCGGCCTGTCCATCGTGGTGACCGGCACACTGCCCGGCTTCTCCCGGGACGAGGCCAAGGAGGCGATCACCGGGCGCGGCGGGAAGGCGGTGTCCTCGGTGTCGAAGAAGACGTCGTTCGTGGTGGTCGGCGAGAACCCGGGGTCCAAGCACGACAAGGCCGTGCAGCTCAAGGTTCCCGTGCTTGACGAGGCCGGTTTCCGGGTACTGCTCGAATCGGGACCGGACGCGGCCATCGCGGTCGCGTCGGCCGGTACGGGCACGAACGAGGAGGAGACCAAGGAATGACGCGCGCGCGGGGGACTTCACGCAGGTGGTCCGGCCGGGAAGACGTGGGCTGAGCCACGATGTTGCAGTGCTGCCTCAACGGCACCAGGGCCATCGCCGACCACCCCGCCCTGCCGGTCAGCCCGGCACAGATCGCCGACGACGTCGTGTCGCTGGCCGAAGTCGGGGTCAGATCGGTGCATGTCCACCCGCGTGACCTGACCGGTCTGGAAGCGCTGGCCGGGCCGCGCATCGCCCCGACCGTCGCGCGCCTGCACTCGGTCGCGCCCAGAGTCGGCATCGGCGTGACCACGGCGGCGTGGATCCAGCCGGACACCGCGGCCCGGATCGACCTGCTCGCTGGCTGGGCCGGTCTCGCCGCGGGCAAACCCGACTTCGCCTCGGTCAACGTGCACGAGGACGCCTGGCTCTCCGCCTGCGAGGTGCTCACCTCGGCCCGGATCGGCATCGAACTGGGCGTCTTCCACCTGGAAGCGGCCAAGGCGCTGCGCGCCGCCGGACTGCCCGCCGGGGTGCTCCGGGTGCTGGTCGAGGTGCAGGCCACCGAGCCGATGGCCGCGCTGGCCGAGCTGGACAAGCTGCTCGACGAGCTGTCCTGGGTGAACGTGCCGGTGCTCGCGCACGGCGAGGAGGGCGGCGCCTGGCCGGTGCTGCTGGAGGCGTCGCGGCGCGGCCTGGACACCCGGATCGGGCTTGAGGACGTGCTGGTCCTCCCGGACGGCAGCCCCGCCGCCGACAACCTCGACCTGGTCCGCGCCGCCCGGGAACTGGGAGCTTACGAGTGATACATCGACGATATGGTCTGAAGACCAAGCGGGAGGCCGTCGACCTCGCACTGCGGCGGTTGGTCGGCCCGGTCGTGACAACCGAGGACATCCTGTCCCTTGAGGGGATCGGCTGGGACGGAGATCTCGACGAAATGCGCGATGACCCGGTGGATCGCGCGTGGCACTCCGACTGATCGACAGCAGTGTCTGGATCGACTTCCTCCGAGGAAAGGAAACCAAGGCCAGATACCGAATGCGGGAGCTGGCGTCGCAATCCGAGCTGCTCGCGACGACGGAGCCAGTCGTTATGGAACTCCGTAGCGGAGCGAGCGACGCCGCGCTGACCAGGATCGAGCAGATGCGCGGCGGACTTGTACAGCTGGGAATCGACCCGGCTATTGATTTTTCGCAGGCTGCTGACCTTGCTCGGGCCGTCCGGCGGACCAGGCACACCGTGCGCTCCGCCGTGGACTGCTTGATCGCATCGGTTGCGTTGCGGCGCGACGCGATCCTTGTTCACCAGGATGCCGGCTTCGAACGGATCGGTGCCGTCGCGCCGCGCCTGCGTCTGGAATCGGTTCGTTAGCCGTCCAGGACGACGGTGATGATGCCGGCCAGGTGAGCGAGGCGGGCGACCTCGGCGGCGCGGAACATGGGGCCGCCGGGGCGGCCGACCAGCAGGGCCTGGTCGGGTTTGCCCAGCGGCGTCGCCGCGAGTTCGGTGCCGAGTTCCTGCCAGGTCTGCGGGACCCAGGGTTCCTCGCCGTCCAGGACGGTGGCGCGTGATAACGGCATCCAGGGCAGGTTGTCGCTGATCGCCTCGGGGGCGGCCGCGCTCGACGCGAGCACGGCCACGCCCTTGGTGTCGGCGCGCAGCGCGACGGCCCAGCCGGCTCGGACGATCTTGGGAACGCCTTCGGTGAAGATGGTCAGGCCGTTGCGTGGGTCTTCGGCGACCTCTTCGACCAGCTCCAGTTCGCGGTGGGTGTCCAGCACGCCCGCGTACGGGCGGACCGCGTCGACCTCGACGCCGTCGACCGATTCGGCGGCGGTGATCAGCACGTCGGGCAGGCGGCCCTGGGGCAGTTCGACCACGAGGTCGTCAACGGCGAGTCCGGCGCCGCGTTCGACGACATCCACGCTGAGGATGTCGGCTCCGATGCCGCCCAATGCGGTGGCGACCGCGCCGAGCGAGCCGGGGCTGTCCGGGAGCTGGACCCGGATCAGAAAGGACAACGCCGACGCCTCCTGTTTTTCGCGCGAAGCCTCGCCGTCCGCGCGTGCTGATGCTCATTTCCGGGCGCCGATTGTGGCAGACAACGCCCGGGCCGGCAGTGCTCGTCCGTCTGACGGGACGTGCCCACCTGCGCCGACGCTGGCGTAACCCGGTCGATTCCGGAAGCAGGACCACCATAGACTTGCCAGGTCACGCCGTGGGTGTCGGCACCGTGAACAGCCTGACACCCGCCTACGCGGATCGACGCCAATGCTGACGCCGAAGAACACGATCGCAGTAACACGGGAGATCTAGTGTCCTTGTCGACCCCCAGCGGGGGGAGCGCCTCTGAGGGGCGCACTATCTCGCGCGGCGATGTCGCACACCTCGCCAAACTGGCCCGGCTGGCCGTGACCGAGGAAGAACTGGACCTGTTCGCCGGCCAGCTGGATGTCATCCTGCAGTCGGTGGCCACGGTCGGTGAGGTCGCCGCCGACGACATCCCGCCCACCTCGCACGCGGTTCCGTTGACCAACGTCTTCCGCCAGGACGAGGTCCAGCCGTGTCTGACCCAGGAACAGGCCCTGTCCGGCGCACCAGCCGCCGAGGACGGGCGCTTCCGGGTCCCGAGGATCCTGGGGGAGGAACAGTAATGTCTGATTTGACTCGTTTTACCGCCGCTGAATTGGCCGCGAAGATCCAGGCGGGCGAGGTGTCCTCGGTCGAGGTCGTCGACGCCCACCTCGACCGGATCGCCGCGGTCGACGGCGGCGTGCACGCGTTCCTGCACGTCAGCGCCGACCGGGCCCGGGAGATCGCGGGCAAGGTCGACGCGGACGTGGCCGCCGGCCGCCCGCCCGTCTCGCCGCTGGCCGGGGTGCCGCTGGCGCTCAAGGACGTGGTGACCACCGAGGGCATCCCGACCACGGTCGGCTCCAAGATGCTGGAGAACTGGATACCGCCCTACGACGCGACCATCACCGCGCGGCTGTACGCGGCGGGCATCCCGATCCTGGGCAAGACCAACATGGACGAGTTCGCGATGGGCTCCTCCACCGAGAACTCCGCCTACGGCCCGACCCGCAACCCGTGGGACCGCGACCGCATCCCGGGCGGTTCCGGCGGTGGCTCGGCCGCCGCGCTGGCCGCGTTCGAGGCGCCGCTGGCGATCGGCACCGACACCGGTGGCTCGATCCGGCAACCCGGCTCGGTGACCGGCACGGTCGGCGTGAAGCCCACCTACGGTGGCGTGTCCCGGTACGGCCTCGTCGCCTTCTCCTCCTCGCTGGACCAGGCCGGTCCGTGTGCCCGCACCGTGCTGGACGCGGCGCTGCTGCACGAGGTCATCGGCGGCCACGACGTGATGGACTCGACCTCCATCGACGTGCCGGTGCCCCCGGTCGTCGAGGCGGCCAAGCAGGGCCTGACCGGCGATCTGGCCGGGGTCCGGGTCGGCGTGGTGCGCGAGTTCCGCGGCGAGGGCTACGAGGACGGCGTGCTGGCCTCGTTCAACGCCGCCGTCGAGCAGCTCAAGCAGCTGGGCGCCGAGGTCGTCGAGGTGTCCTGCCCGCACTTCGGCTACGCGCTGCCCGCGTACTACCTGATCGCGCCGAGCGAGTGCTCGTCCAACCTGGCCCGGTTCGACGCGATGCGCTACGGCCTGCGCGTGCAGGTCAACGGCGCGGGCGCCGAGGAGGTCATGTCGGCGACCCGCGAGGCCGGCTTCGGCGCCGAGGTCAAGCGGCGCATCATGATCGGCACCTACGCGCTGTCCTCCGGCTACTACGACGCCTACTACGGCCAGGCCCAGAAGGTGCGCACGCTGATCAAGCGCGACTTCGAGGCCGCGTTCGGCGCGGTCGACGTGCTGATCTCGCCGACCACCCCGACCACGGCGTTCAAGCTGGGCGAGCGGACCGGCAACCCGATGGCGATGTACCTGGCCGACCTGTGCACGGTTCCGGCCAGCCTGGCCGGGGTACCCGCGATGAGCGTGCCGACCGGCCTTGCCGACGGTCTCCCGGTCGGTTTGCAGATCATGGCCCCGGCGTTGCAGGACCACCGGATGTACCGGGTGGCGGCGGCGTACGAGACCGCGCGCAACGCGGCCGATGGCGGCCCGCTCCTGAACCGGATCCCCGAACTGGAGGCTGTGCAGGCATGAGCGAGCTTGCGAGCGAATCATTCAACACAGTGCCCCGCGAATGCGCCCGCCTCGCGACGCCGCAGACCGGCGGCCGAGAGCGGACCGCAGCGAGCGAGGCGGCAGCATGAGCCAGATGAAGAAGGTGCGTGCGGTCGCCGGGCTGGTGGGGCTTGGCTTCGGCGCGATGGGCGCGGTGAAGGAACTGCGCGAGGCCAAGGGCAAGCGCGACTATCTGGCGCTGGCCAACGCGATCGTGAGCATCATCGGGGTGCTCACCGGTGGGGCGCTGGTGATTCGCGGCCTGCGCAAGGAGGATGACCCGGAATGACCGCCGTCGCCGACCTGATGGCCTACGACGAGGTGCTTGAGCGCTTCGATCCGGTGCTGGGCCTGGAAGTCCACACCGAACTGAACACCAAGACCAAGATGTTCTGCGGCTGCACCACGATCTTCGGTGGCGAGCCGAACACGCAGACCTGCCCGGTGTGCCTGGGCCTGCCCGGTGCGCTGCCGGTGGTCAACGCGATCGGCATCGAGTCCGCGATCCGCATCGGGCTCGCGCTGAACTGTGAGATCGCCGAATGGTGCCGGTTCGCCCGGAAGAACTACTTCTACCCGGACATGCCGAAGAACTTCCAGACCTCCCAGTACGACGAGCCGATCGCGTACAACGGGTACCTGGACGTCATCCTGGACGACGGTTCGATCTTCCGGGTGAACATCGAGCGGGCGCACATGGAGGAGGACACCGGCAAGTCGCTGCACATCGGCGGCGCGGCCGGTCGCATCCACGGCGCCGAGTACTCGCTGCTGGACTACAACCGTGCCGGCGTGCCGCTGATCGAGATCGTCACCAAGCCGATCGAGGGCGCGGGCGAGCGGGCGCCGGAAGTGGCCCGGGCCTACGTTTCCGCGCTGCGTGACCTGCTGCGCGCGCTGGACGTGTCGGACGTGCGGATGGACCAGGGTTCGCTGCGCTGTGACGCCAACGTCTCGCTCAAGCCCAAGGGCCAGGCCGAGTTCGGCACCCGCACCGAGACCAAGAACGTGAACTCGTTGCGCAGTGTCGAACGCGCGGTCCGCTACGAGATGTGCAGGCAGGGCGCGGTGCTGGCCAGTGGCGGCACGGTGACCCAGGAAACCCGGCACTACGAAGAGGTCAGCCAGTCCACCCGGGCCGGCCGGATCAAGGAAACCGCCGAGGACTATCGCTACTTCCCCGAGCCGGACCTGGTGCCGATCGCGCCGTCCCGCGAATGGGTGGAGAAGCTGCGGGCGACGCTGCCGGAACTGCCGTGGGAGCGCAACAAGCGGCTCAAGGTCGAGTGGAGCCTGTCCGACGAGGAGTTCCGCGACCTGGTCAACGCGGGCGCGCTGGACCTGATCGCGTCCACTGTGGACGCCGGTGCCTCGCCGGACGAGGCGCGTGGCTGGTGGGTCGCCTACCTGACCCAGCAGGCCAACACCCGCGGCGTCGAACTCGCCGAGCTGCCGATCACCCCGAAGCAGGTGGCCCGGGTGATCGCGCTGATCGGCGAGGGCAAGCTGACCAGCAGCCTGGCCCGCCAGGTGGTGGACGGCGTGCTGGCCGGCGAGGGCGAGCCGGACGAGGTCGTGGCCGCGCGCGGTCTCGCGGTCGTGTCGGACGATTCCGCGCTGCTCGCGGCGGTCGACGCGGCGCTGGCCGCGCAGCCGGACATCGCCGAGAAGATCCGCAGCGGCAAGCTGAACGCGGCCGGTGCGATCGTCGGCGCGGTGATGCGGGAGACCAAGGGCCAGGCGGACGCCAAGCGCGTGCGCGAACTGGTCCTGGAGCGCGTCGGCGCCTGAACGAACACCAAGCGGGGGGCCCGGTTTTCCGGGCCCCCCGCTTTCGTTTGTGATCAGGCCGCTACGCGGAAGATGGCCATGGTGTCCCAGTGCTTGGCGATCTCCTCGTTGGACGCGCCCTGCTCGAACGGCCACTCCTCGCTGACCCGGCCGAGCTGGCCCAGGTAGCCGCTGAGCACAGGAGCGCCCTCCTCGGCGTCGACCAGCGTGGCCTTGTACTCGGTCTCGTCCGGCGAGAGCCGGCAGGTGCCCGCGGCGAGCAGGTTGCGCACCCAGTCCCTGGACCGGTTGGGCGCGCACAGGTAGAGCCGCTCGTGCAACTGCACCGCCGCGATCGGCGTTGACCGCACCTCGCCGCTGGCCCGGCCTCGCACCTCAAGGATGCGCAGCACGTAGCCGCCTTCGGTGTACGGCACGACCGGCATGGACCTGATCCGCGCCAGCATCGCCGCGTTGCGCTCCGCCGGGCTCATCGTGGCCATCCGCGAACGGAAGTCGTCGGCCTGCGTCATTGGTGAAAACCTCCCCGATTCACTGTCCTTCGGGGTTCACCTTATGACGACTTGACCAACGGCTTCGTCCAGAGCGGGATCACGAAGGCGAGGCCGAGGATGACCGCGGCGACGACCGGGTGCAACGCGGCCAGGTAGGCCGAGGTGTCGCCGAGGCCCGCGATCAGGCCCTCGACACCGGTGAGCACGAGCATCGCGATGGCCGCGATCAGGATGCGGGCGGGTGGCCGGGCGATGATCGCGAGGATCAGCACGATCAGGGCGAGGCCGGCGAGGATGTTGCCGAGCAGGCGGTGCGCGTCCAGGCTCGACGCGTCCTTGACCGGGCCGGTGGCGGCGAAGATGCCGCTGCCCGCCAGGTAGAACTGCACGAGCACCGCGGTGCCGAAGACCATCGAGCTGATCCGCAGAGCCTGCAGCGGCCCCCGGCGCGGCGTGGTGACCTGGGAGGTTGTCGTGTCGACCATGCGCTGAGTAAACCAGCCCGCCCGATCGGCCGAATCCGCGCTGTGGCGACCTCGCCGCCTACGTAGCCGAACGTACGGCGGTGGCGCGCGGGTAGCCGCGGCGCACCGCGCGTTCGAGCACGCCGAGGGTGGCCTTGAGCGAGCTTTCCGCGATGACCGGGAAGATGCCGCGCGCCCGCCACTCGTCGCTGATCGCCGACCAGTCGTAGTAGGACGTGACCACGGTGCCGTTCTCGGCTGGTTCGAGCCGGTAGCCGTAGATGTGGCCGATGGCCGGACGGACCGTGCCCAGGATGCTCCAGGCGATCTCTCGGTTCTCGGTGAACCGTTCGATGACGACCGTCACGTCGTAGTGGCCCAGCGGCACGTCGCCGAGGGCTTCCCGGTCCATGTGCACCAGGAACTCGTCGCCGGCCTTGGTGATCCGTTCGCCTTCGGCGTCCATGAGCATGCCGGACGCGTCGATGGCGACGTGGCCCTGCGGATCGGTGAGCACGGCGAAGATCGCCTCGGGCTCGAACGGGATGGTGCGGGTGACTTCGATCTTCTCCTCGGCCATGGGGACCGCCTCCTTCGATGTCATCTTGACGCTGACTAGATTGCGCTCATCTCGCCATCTTGTCAATGGCTAGATTGGGGTTAGGCTGGGTGGCGTGACAGGTACGACAGCAGGCGACGGATATCACCATGGCGACCTGCGGCGCCAACTGCTCGCCGCGGCCGTCGACGCGATCGGCGAGCGCGGCGTCGCCGGGGTCAGCCTGCGCGATCTGGCCCGGCAGACGGGGGTGTCCCATGCCGCGCCCGCGCACCACTTCACCAACAAGACCGGCCTGCTGACCGCTCTGGCCACCGACGGCTTTCTGCTGTTGGCCGACGCTCTGGCCGCCGCGAATGGGGACTTGTCGGAAATGGGCGTCGCCTATGTGCGGTTCGCGCTCGGCCATCCCGCGCACTTCCGGGTGATGTTCGACTCGGACCTGCTGAACAACGAAAGCGCCGAACTGCTCGCGGCCCGCGCCGCCGCGCGCACCCAGTTGCACGCTGGCGTCGCCGAACTCCCCGATGCCGATCCGCTGGCGCCGGTCGCGGCCTGGTCGCTGGCCCACGGCTTCGCCACCCTCCACCTGGACGGCAACCTCGCCGGTTACGGTGGCGATCCGGCCGAGGTGTTTCGCGGGCTCACCACGATGATCTTCACTCGCTGACCGCTTCTGCCCGATACCGCCCGGGCGTGCGGCCGAAATGGCGTTTGAACGCGTGCGAGAACGCGAACGGCGAACCGTAGCCGACCTCGCGGGCGATGCCCGGTAACGACAGATCGGTTTGGCGCAGCAGGCGTCCGGCCGTGGTCATTCGCCACCAGGTCAGGTACGCCATCGGCGGCTGGCCGGTGAGCGCGGTGAACCGGCGCGCCAGCGTTGCCCGGGACAACCCCACCTGCGCGGCCAGATCCTCGATCCGCCAGGGCGCCGCCGGATCGCTGTGCAACGCGGTGAGCGCAGCCGAGATCTCGCGGTCGTGCAGGGCGGCGGGCCAGCCCTCGTGCGCGTGCTCGTCCAGCCAGGCCCGCACGATGTAGACCAGCAACAGGTCGAGCAGGCCGGAGATGACCGCGTCACGGCCGGACCGCTCGGCGTTGGCCTCGGCGGCGAGCAGATCGATGGCCGCGCGCAGTTCCGGATGCCGCCCGAGTTGGGCGGGCACGTGCACGACCTCGGGCAACTGGGCCAGCACCGGATGGGTCCTGGTGTGGTCGAAGCGGTACTTGCCGCACAGGAAGTCGGTGTCGCCGTTGGGCGATGCCGTGGCCTGTTCCAGCGGGATCGGGCGCCGGGGGATCTCGGTGGTGGACAACAGATGCGCGCTCCCGTAGGGGAGCAGGGCGACATCGCCAGCGGCCATCGCGATCGGCGCGCCCTCGGCCGGGATCACCCAACCCGAACCGCGCAGCAGCACGTGAAAACCCGCGCCCTCGTAGGCGTCGAGCGAGTAGCACCAGGGCGAATCGGCCTGGGCGCGGTTCGACAGGGGGCGACCGGTGCGCATTGCCGCGATCGCGTCGCTGAGCACGTCCACTCCGTCATCGTAATCCTCGATGTTGAGACGATCGAGCAATGATCTGAGCATCATGAGCATTGGTCTGCTCAGTACGGCGCCTTAGCGTCGGTTCATGCAGACATTTCAGCTTGGTGAGGTGGAGATCGGCAAGGTCGTCGAGTTCGAGGGCGAGTTCGCGCCAGCGCGGGTGATCGTGCCGGACAGTCCACCGAAACTCTGGCAGGACAACGAATCCTGGCTCGCGCCCGATCACTGGAACCCGGAAACCGATGGCTTCCGCGGCGCCGCGCAGACCTGGGTGCTGCGCAGCGAAGGCAAGATCGTGCTGGTCGACACCGCGATCGGCAACGACAAGAACCTGCCCAACCAACCACTTTTCGACCACATCACAACGGATTTCCTCGACCGGCTCACTGAGGCGGGGGTCAAACCCGAGGACGTTGACATCGTGATCAACACGCATGTCCACTTCGATCACGTCGGCTGGAACACCCGGCTGGACAACGGCGAATGGGCGCCGACCTTCCCCAACGCCAGCTACCTGATCCCGTCGATCGACGCGAAGCACTTCGCGGGTCAGCCGATCCATACCGACAGTGTCTCGCCAGTGCTGGATCGGGCCGTGCTCTGGGAGGACAGCTACCGGATCGACGGGAACCTGACGCTGGAAGCCGCGCCCGGTCACACGCCCGGCTCGTCGATCGTGCGACTGGCGTCGGGAACGGACCGCGCGGTGTTCGTCGGCGACATTCTGCACAGCCCGGTGCAGATCCTCCGGCCGGACTGCAACAGCTGCTTCTGCGAGGACCCGGCTCAGGCCGCGGCCACCCGCCGCGGCCTGCTCGACCGCGCCGCCGACAACGCCGAACTCGTTGTCCCGGCCCATTTCGCCGGTACGGGCGCGGTCGAGGTCCGCCGCGACGGTGGCAACTTCGCGATCACCCGCTGGGCGGCCTGATCAGGGGCAGTACGCGCCGCCTGCCGGCCGCTGGCCAGTGACCAGGAAATTCGTCGCCAGGTTGTCGCCGCAGGCGTTGCCATTGGCCAGATAGGCGTCGTGCCCGCCGGAGTTCACGGTGATCATCGCGGCCCGGCCGCCGAAGTCGGCGAGCATGTTCCGCGCGCCGAAATAGGGCGTGGCCGGGTCGCGCAGGTTCTGCACCATGAGCACGTTCGACGGCCCGTTGCCGGTGATCGTGACTGGCTGCCGAGACGGCGGGAAGGGCCAGAACGAGCAGGCGGTGATGTCGGCCGGCATGCCGTTGGTCAGCGGGTATTCGACCCGGTTGATGGCGACGTTGCGCGCGTATTCCGGGATCGAGCTGGGGAAGCGCACGTCGTCGCAGATGGTGGCCACGCTGACCGCGTCGGTGTTCTGCAGCACCGGCTGCGGCGGACTCGGCGGCACGGGCAGTTGGCCGCCGTTTTGCGCGGCGAGCATCAGTTTGGCCAGCAACGGGAACGACGCGTTCGAGTAGAGCGCGTGGAACATGAACTCGCGCAACGCGTTCCCGGTCAGTTCGGGCGGGTTCGCGCCCGGCCAGGGGATCGGGTCGTGGTCCAGTTTCGTTGCCAGCGCGAGGAAATCGGCGCGCACGTCGGCCGGAGTGTCGGCGACGCGGTCCGGGTTGCCGGGCTGGGCGGCCCAGTTGGCGAAGTCGGGGAAGCGGATCGCCGCGCTGGGGCCCCAGTTCGCCAGCCAGCCGCGCGCGACCAGGGCCGGGTTCGGGTCGTCGCTGCTGTCCAGCAGGACGCGGTCGGTGCGCTGCGGGAACAGCGTCGCGTAAACCGCGCCGACATATGTGCCGTAGGAGGTCGCCCAGTACGAGATGGTGTTTTCGCCGAGGGCGGCGCGGATGCGGTCGAGGTCGTCGGCTTCGGTGCGGGTGCTGATGGTGCGCAGCACCGGGCCGCCGTTGCGGGCGCAGTCGCGCGCGATCACCTGGTCGGCCGAGACGTTGCCGGAGATGTCGCCGTCCGGCGCGGGCCACTGGATCACGTCTTGTTCGGCGGGCGGGAGGTCGCAGCTGACCGGGCTGCTCGCGCCGACGCCGCGCGGGTCGAAACCGATCAGGTCGTACTCGTCGAGCACGGCCTGGGGCAGCCGCGCGGCGTCCACGCTCGGGTTGGCCAGACCGGAATTGCCTGGCCCGCCCGGAATCAGCAGCAGATCGCCGCGCCGTTTTCCGGGAAGTGCGGTCTGGATACGGGAAATCGTGAGCGAGATGGTGGCGCCGTCGGCGTTGGCGTAGTCGAGCGGGACCTGGACGGTCGCGCACTGCTGGCGCGGATCGAGCGGCGTCGGCCCGGCCGGGCAGGCGCCCCAGGCAGGGGCGGCGGCCGCCGGTAAGGCAGGCAGGATCAGGGCGGCCGTGAGGGCCAGGCCGAGCCCCATGGCGATGGTTTTCATGGCAAGCAGGCTCGTCCGGCGAGGGTCGCGGGAGAATCCGGCAAACCGCCCTCTCTGCGGTGGGGTGCACCCTACTGGTCGGCATTTCCGCTGGTCAACAGGTCGATCAAGACAAGTCGATTCCCGTCGGGCGGCGGTTTACATCGTTGGTACAACGTGGTAAAAATTTGCCTGCCTGGGGCTGTGATGGCCGTTACACGACGTAGTGTGCTGGGGAGGTTGCGCGTGGCAACGCTCAAGGATGTGGCTTCCTTGGCGGGCGTCTCCGCGAAGACGGTGTCCAACGTCGTCAACGGCTACGCCTTCGTCAAGCCGGAGAACCGGCGGCGCGTGCTGGAAGCCATGTCCGCGGTGGGCTACCGCCCCAACATCGGCGCACGCAACTTACGGCGGGGGCGGACCGGGTTCATCGCGCTGGTCGTGCCCGAGCTGAGCATCCCGTACTTCGGTGAACTGGCCGGCCTGGTGATCACCGCGGCACAGGAGCGCGACTGGAATGTGCTGATCGAGCAGACCCAGGGCGAACGCGACCGGGAGCGATCCACCCTCGCCGCGCTCGGCCCGCACATCGTGGACGGGACCATCCTGAGCCCGGAAGCGTTGCAGACCGGCGACTTCACCGAGCTGGCCCAGGGCATCTCGATCGTGATGCTCGGCGAGCACAAGGTCGACCTGGACATCGATCACGTCGCCATCGACAACGTGCTGGCCGCGCAGACCGCGGTCGCGCACCTGATCGGCATCGGCCGCAGGCGGATCGCGGTGATCGGGCAGAACCCACATCGTGGCACGGCCGCGCTGCGTCTCGAGGGCTACCGCAAAGCCCTGGCCGCCGCCGGTCTGCCGCAGTTGCACGAGCTGGTCGTGCCCGCGCAGACCTATCACCGCCGCGACGGCGCGGAAGCCATGGCGCAGTTGCTGTCGCTGCCCGAACCGCCGGACGCGGTCTTCTGCTTCAACGATTTACTGGCCTTCGGCGCGTTGCGCGCGGCCGCCGATCGCGGCCTGCGCGTACCGGCTGACCTCGCCATCGTGGGTTTCGACAACACCGAGGAAAGCGGTTACAGCCTGCCGTCGCTGACCACCGTCGCCCCGAACAAGCTCTCGATCGCGCGCACCGCGATCGACCTGCTGCACCGCAGGGTCAGCAGCGCCGAACAGTTCCCGCCGCAGGACATCCAGACCACGTTCTCGCTGGAGATCAGGGAGAGCACGGTCGGTCGCTGAACCACACGTCAAACAAGGAGGGCCCGGATGAATTCTCGGGTAGGGCGGATCACCGCCGTCGCCGGATTAGCCGTACTGACCGTGTTCGCCGCGGCGTGCACCAAGGCACAGTCCAATGGCAGCGGTGGCGGCAGCGCGAACAACTCGCAGGGCGCCCAGCAGGTCGCCACCAACGCGAACGGGCCCACCTGCGACTACCAGAAGTACGGTGCGCCCAAAGTGGACCTGAGCAAGGTCACCGTCGGGTTCTCCCAGTCGGAGTCGACCAGCAACCCGTTCCGGTCGACCGAGACCGACTCGGTCACCCAGCAGGCGCAGAAGCTGGGCATCAAGTTGATCCAGCGCAACGCCAACGCCGACGTGAACGCGCAGAACTCGCAGATCGAGGAGATGATCGCGCAGGGCGCGCAGGTGCTGATCGTCGCGCCGGAGAACTCCGACGGCCTCAAGCCCGCTCTCGACCAGGCCAAGGCCAAGCACATCCCGGTGCTCACCATCGACCGCACCGCGACCGGCACCGCCTGCTCGGACTTCATCGGCTTCCTCGGTTCGGACTTCTACCACCAGGCCCAGATCGCCGCCGATGACCTCGCCGGTGCAACCAACGGCAGTGCCAACGTCGCGGTGCTGATGGGCAGCTCCGGCAACAACGTGACCACCGACCGCACCAACGGTTTCCTGTCCGAGATCAAGGCCAAGGACCCGAACATCAAGGTCGTCGCCCAGCAGACCGCGAACTTCGACGAGACCCAGGGCCAGACCGTGATGGAGCAGTTGCTGCAGAGCAACCCGGGCATCAACGCGGTCTACGCGGAGAACGACGAGATGGCCTTCGGCGCGATCCAGGCGATCAAGGCGGCGGGCAAGAACCCCGGCACCGACATCAAGATCGTGTCCATCGACGGTACCCAGCAGGCCGTGCAGGACGTGGCCAGCGGCACCATGGTCGCGGATGTGGAGACCAATCCCAGGTTCGGCCCGCTGGCCTTCCAGGCGCTGTCCGACTTCTACGGCAAGGGCACGTCGGAGAAGGTCACCATCACCGACCACCACTACACCAAGGACAACGCGCAGGCCTCGCTGAGCAACGGGTCCGTGTACTGATGTCGATCACTGTGCCCAGCCCGGACGCAGGTGCCCCGCTGCTCGATGTGGCCGGGGTGGGCAAGTCCTTCCCCGGCGTGCATGCGTTGCGCGAGGCGTCCCTCGCCCTGCGTCCGGGCCGGGTGCACGCCCTCGTCGGCGAGAATGGCGCGGGCAAGTCGACCCTGATCAAGGTGATCACCGGCGTCTACCGGCCCGACCTCGGCCGGATCACGCTGGGCGGCAACGAGGTTTCCTTCGACACCCCGCTGGACGCCCAGCACGCCGGGATCTCCACGATCTACCAGGAAGTCAACCTGGTCCCGCTGATGAGCGTGGCGCGCAACCTGTTCCTCGGCCGCGAGCCGCGCCGCTACGGCCTGGTGGACGTGCGCGCGATGAACGCCAAAGCCGCCGAGATCCTTGCCGACTACGGCGTCGACATCGGGGTTTCCGGGGTCGCTCGGCCGCTCGGGACGCTCGGTCTCGGCGCCCAGCAGATGGTCGCGATCGCCCGCGCCATCCAGTTGGAAGCCCGCGTGGTGATCATGGACGAGCCCACCTCGTCGCTGGAACGACGCGAGGTGCTGACCCTGTTCGGCGTGATCAAGCGGCTGCGCGAGGCCGGGATCGCCGTGCTCTACGTCAGCCACCGGCTCGACGAGCTGTACGCCATCTGCGACGACGTGACCGTGTTGCGCGACGGCGCCGTCGTGCACACCGGCGAACTGGCCGAACTGGACCGGTTGAAGCTGGTCTCGCTGATGCTCGGCCGCGATGTTTCCCAGCTGCGCCGGGAAGGCGTGACCGCGTTCGGCGAGCACGACGCCGACGAAGCCGTGGAACCGGTGCTGGTCGCGGAGGAGTTGACCATCGCGCCGAAGCTCAACGGGGTGTCGCTGGCGATCCGGCCCGGCGAGGTGCTCGGTCTCGGCGGCCTGCTCGGTTCCGGCCGCAGCGAGACCGCGAAAGCCATCGCCGGAGGCCTGAAACGCGATTCCGGCTCGGTCACGGTTGGTGGCAAGCGTTTGCGACGGGGGACTTCGGCGGAAGCGGTGCGGGCCGGGGTGGTCATGCTGCCCGAGGACCGCAAGGCGGAAGGGCTGATCCCGAGCCTGTCCGTGCGGCAGAACATCGTGCTGGCCGCGCTGCCCCGGCTTTCGCGGCTCGGCCTGGTGTCCACCGCCAAACAGGACGAGATCGTCGACTACTTCATGGACCGGCTCAAGATCAAGGCGGCCAGCCCGGACCAGAAGATCAGCGAACTCTCCGGCGGCAACCAGCAGAAAGTGCTGCTGGCCCGCTGGCTGTGCCTGCACCCCAAGGTCCTGCTGCTCGACGAGCCGACCCGGGGCATCGACGTCGGCGCCAAAGCCGAAGTGCAGAAGCTGATCGACGAGTTCGCCGAGGAAGGGCTCGGCGTGCTGCTGATCTCCTCCGAACTGGAGGAACTGATCGAAGGTTCGGACCGCGTCGTGGTGCTGCGCGACGGCGCCGCGGTCGCCGAACTGAGCGGGGATCAGGTGAACGAGCCGGAGTTGTTGCGCGCCCTGGCCAGTGAACCGACCGAGGGGCCGGCGCCGAGGGGGGAAGGCGATGACTGACGCGGCGCTCACGCGCGGCGGCGTCGACCGGGCGCGAATACTGGCCTGGTTGCGCGACTATGGCGTGTACGCGGCCATCGTGCTGCTCGTCGTGGTGGCCACCAGCCTGCATCCGGCCTTCCTGTCGGTGAGCAACCTGCGGGTGCAGGCCTTCCAGTTGGTGCCGACGTTGTTCGTGTCGCTGGGCATGGCGCTGGTGATCGCCACCGAAGGCGTCGACCTCTCGGTCGGCGCGGTGATCGCGCTGGCCGCGTCGCTGATCCCGCTCTACCTCGGCTACAACGCCTGGGTCGCGATCGCCATCTGCGTGCTCGGCGGCGCGATCGCCGGTGCGGTCAGCGGACTGATGGTCGCGGTGGCCCGGGTGCAGCCGATCGTGGCGACGCTGGCTTTGATGATCGGCCTGCGCGGCATCGCGGTGATCTTCAACGGCAATCAGGCCAAACCGGTGAACGATCCGGTCCTCGGCGCGATCGGCCTGAACAGCGTCGGCGGCGTGCCGATCGTGGTCATCGCCGCGGTGGTCGTCGTGCTGATCGTGCTGTTCGTGGTGCGCCGCACCACCTTCGGGCGGCAACTGGTCGCGGTCGGCGACAACCGCGCGGCCAGCGCGCTGGCCGGCCTGCCGGTGCGGCGCGTGCTGCTCACCGTCTACATCGTCTCCGGCGTGCTCGCCGCGCTCGCCGGGGTCCTGCTGGTCGGGCACGGCGCCGAAGCCAACCCGGCCACCCAAGGCTTGAACATCGAACTGTCCGCGATCACCGCGGTCGTCGTCGGTGGCACTCCGCTGACCGGTGGGCGCATCCGCGTACTCGGCACCGTCGCGGGGGCGCTGTTCATGCAGTTGCTCTCGGCCACGCTGATCCAGCACGACGTGCCCAACTCCTACGCGCAGATGGCCGAAGCCGTGATCATCTGCCTCGCGGTCTACGCGGCGCGGGATCGGAGCGGACGGTGACCATCACCTCGTTGACCACGGCGAACCCGGAAACGCCGCCCCCGGTCTTCCTGCCAAGCAGGCGCGACCGGATCCTCGGCCGGATCCAGAACCAGGGCGCGTTCGCGGTGCTGGTGCTGGTCGTGGTGATCGCATCCATCGGCTCGCCCGGCTTCGCCTCCGGCGCGAACATCCTGAGCATCCTGGTCGGCAACGCCTATCCGGCGCTGCTCGCGCTCGGCATGACGTTCGTGATCATCTCCGGCGGCATCGACCTGTCGGTCGGATCGGTGTTCGCGCTCGGCGGCGTCCTCGCCTCCTACGGCGCGCTGCACGGCGGCCTCGTTCTCGCGCTGGTGCTGCCGATCGGCGTGTGCGGGCTGATCGGGTTGGCGCAGGGCCTGATGGTGGCGCGCGCGGGCATGGCGCCGTTCATCGTCACGCTGGCCGGCATGCTCTTCGCCCGCGGCCTGTTGCAGGCGATCAGCCACGAAGGCCAGACCACCTACGAAGTTCCGGCCGGGTCGGCCTTCCTCAAGCTCGGCCAGGGCAACTGGGCGCCGATCATCACCGTCGCCGTGCTGTTCGTGCTCGGCGGCCTCGTACTGGCCAGGAGCCGCTTCGGGCACAACGTGTACGCGGTCGGCGGCAACGAGAACGCCGCCACCCTGATGGGCGTCGCGGTCCGCCGCACCAAGGTCGGGGTCTACGTGCTCTCCGCGGTGCTCGCCGGGGTCGCGGGCCTGCTCAACGCGTCCAGCCTCGGCTCCGGGGTCACCGCCATCGGCGTCGGCTACGAACTCACCGCGATCGCGGTCACCGTCATCGGCGGCACGCTGCTCTCCGGCGGCGCCGGATCGGTGCTGGGCACGGTGGCCGGGGTGCTGCTGCTCGCGGTCATCCAGAACCTGATCGGCCAGTACATCTCGCAGTACGGCTCGTCCGCCTCCGCCGCGGTCAACGGCGCGTTCCTGGCCGTTGTCGTGCTGCTGCAGACCTATCTCAGTCGGGCTCGTCGAATCACCTGAAGATACCTGGAGGGTGTCTGGAATGAGTGAGGACCGTCGAACTGGTTTGTCCCGCCGCGACCTGCTGAAGCTGTCCGGGGCCGCGGGTCTCTCGCTAGCCGCGCTACCGATGCTTGCGAGTCAGGCATCGGCCGCGCCAGCACAACCGCTGATCGCGTCCACCTTCAACCCGATCCGCCCGCCGGCCACGCCGTTGGCGGTGCGCTCGCCGTACCTGAGTTCCTGGCTCGCCGCCGACACGCTGCCCGGTTCCTGGGCCACGTTCTGGACCGGCCACGTGACCGCGATGACCGGCATCGCGCGCATCGACGGCACCGCCTACACGTTCATGGGCATCCCGCAACTGGCCAACCATCCGGCGTTGCAGGCGATGACCCAGACCGATCTGACCGTCACCAGCACCAAGTCGATCTTCACCCTGACCGGTGGTGGCGTGAAGCTCGTGGTCACGTTCCTGTCTCCGGTCGAACCCGGCGACGTGCGCAGACAGTCGATGCCGATGTCCTATGTGTCCGTCGTCGCGTCCAGCACCGACGGCAAGGCCCACGACGTCAACATCTACCTGGACATCTCCGGGGAGTGGTCGGCCAACGACACCAACACGCAGGTCGTCTGGGCCGCCGAGGACAACGCGGGCCTGCGCTCGCTGTCCATCACCCCGGCCACGCCGCAGGTGCTCGCCGAGAACGGCGACATGGCCACCTGGGGCACGGTCATCTGGAACACGCCGGATCGCCCCGGGCTGACCTGGGAGATCGGCGAGGACCAGATCGTGCGCGGCTCGGCGGTCGGCTCCGGCGTGCTCGGCAACGTGGTCGACCCGGACATGCCGCGCGCGGTCAACAACCGCTGGCCGGTGCTGGGCCTCAACCTGCAACTGGGCAACGTGCACAGCGCGACCCAGCCGTTCGTGGTGTCGATCGGGCACATCCGCAACCCGGCGGTCAGCTACCTCGGCACCGACCTCGCTCCGTTGTGGACGGCGTACTGGCCGAGCTGGGAGGCGATGGCGGGCTTCTTCCACAGCGACTACGCCGCCGCCAACACCCGGTCCACCGCGCTGGACGCCAAGATCAAGAAGGAGGCGACCGCGGCCGGTGGCGCCAAGTACGCCGCGCTGTGCGCGATCGCGCTGCGCCAGGCCTACGGCGCCACCGAACTGGTCCTGCGCGACGGCGAGCCGTGGGTGTTCCTCAAGGAGATCTCCAGCGACGGCAACGTGTCCACAGTGGACGTCACCTATCCCGGTACGCCGGTGTTCACCTACCTCGACCCGAGCTACCTCGGCCTGTTGATCGCCCCGGTGATCGAGTACGCCGAACACGGCGGCTGGCCCAAGGTGTTCTGCGAACACGACCTCGGCTCGCACTACCCCAACGCGGACGGCCACAACGACGGCAACGAGGAGGACATGCCGGTCGAGGAGACCGCGAACATCCTGATCCTGTCCGCGGCCTACGCCCGGCGCATCCCCGCCGCCCAGGCCAGCGCCTGGGTCGGTACCCACTACCCGATCTTCAAGCAGTGGGCCGACTACCTGGTCGGGAATGCGCTGGACCCCGGCTACCAGAACCAGACCGACGACTTCACCGGGTTCATCGCGCACAGCGTGAACCTGGCGTTGAAGGGCATCATCGGCATCGGCGCGTTCAGCCAGCTGGCCAAGGCGGCAGGCAACGCCGCCGACGCGGCCAGCTATATGTCCACGGCGCAGAACTACATCACCCAATGGGTGAGCAAGGCCCAGGACACCAGCGGCACCAACCTCAAACTCGCCTACGACCAGCCGGGCACCTGGAGCCTGAAGTACAACGGCTACCCGGACGCCCTGCTCGGCACCAACCTGATCCCCGCAGCCGTGACCAACCAGGAAGCCGCGTGGTACCTGGCCCACGAGAACCAGTACGGCGTCCCGCTCGACCTGCGGCACACCTACACCAAGACCGACTGGGAACTGTGGACCGCGGCCTGGCAGCGCAAGAACAAGGAGATCAGCCAGCACCTCATCGAGGACGTCTACGACTTCGCCAACACCTCGACGTCACGGGTCCCGTTCTCGGACTGGTATGACACGGTCTCCGGCCGCCAGGTGGGTTTCCAGGCCCGCCCGGTGATCGGCGGCGTCTTCGCCCTGCTGTCCCTCACAGACTGACCGAGGGGAAGGTCACCCGTCCCGGCGGTCGGTTCGTTCGGCCGCCGGGACAACCGGTTCCTGCAGTTCAATCACCCAGTCGGCGCGATTCTCCGGCACATGCAGCGAAACTTCCCGCGCGTACCCGGCCGACACGTAGCCGTTCGCCTCGATCCAGCGCGCCAGCGCCTGCGCGGTGGGCAGCACCTCGTTCATGTCGCCCTGGTGCAGAATGGTCGCCGCGTGCGGAACCTCCGGCAGCACCAGGATTTCCGCGCCGGCGACCTCGGTGACCTCGTCGCTCACCGGCAGCGCCGCGTGCACCACGATCCCGCCGTCCGGCGCGTCCGCGTACCGCGCCAGACCCGGCCCGACCGGCCGCACGTCCGCCTTGGACAACAGTTCGCACAACCGCTCGTACAACGGATTGATCACCGGGGTGATGTCCTCCGGCTCATAGCTCGCGGCGACCCCGGTCACCTGGACCACCCGCAACGGCGGGAGGGCTTTCAACACGACATCCTTGCTGGGCATGGCACCTTCGCTCTCAATGGTGCGGAGCCTCGCCTCGACCTGACGCAGCCGGATCGCGGTGTCGTTCAACTCGCTTTCCAGCTCCGAGCGACGCAACCGCAACATCCCGCGCAACTGCTCGGCGCTGACCTGCTCGTCCAGGATCGAGCGGATCTGGTCAAGGCGCAGTCCGAGATCCTTGAGCGCGACGATGCGGTTGAGCCGGGCCAGTTGCGCGGCATCGTAGAAGCGGTAGCCGCTGGCCGCGTCGACTCTGGCCGGTGGCAGCAGCCCGATCGCGTCGTAGTGGCGCAGCATCCGGACCGACACCCGGCCGTACTTGGCGAAGTCTCCGATGGTGAACATGACCTCTCCAGGACATCGCCTGACACAGTGTCAGGGTCAAGCCCTAGTCTTGGCCGCCATCCGAGGCGCCACCGGGGAGCAGCACAACGCGGTCGTCACTGGACACCGGCTGGCCGCCGTCCTTGTTGACCGTGCCGACCATGGCCACGCTGTTGCTGACCAGGTCCAGCCCGCCCAGCCGGCCGAAACCGTTGGTCCCGGTCATCGACACCTGCGGCGCACCAGCGAACGAACCGTCGGCGTTCAGCGACAGGTTCTGCATGTTGCCCGCGGTCGAGGTGGCGATCATCACCGAGTGCGGGAACGCCGCGCAGCCCGCCACCCCCGGCTTGTCCGGCCACGCCCACGCCGGCGAACCGAGCGGCTGGCCGACGTTGAGCTTGTAGAGCACGTCCTGCGTCCTGGTCCGGTCGGTCACCCAGGTCTGCGACCCGTCCGAGGAACTGCACACGCCGCCCGGATCGGTCAGTCCGGACGCGACGATCACCGACGACGGGTTCGGGTTGCCTGGCGCGGGCGAACCGTTCACGTCGATCCGCAACACCTTGCCCGCCAACGAGTTCGGGTTGCTCGCGGCCGCCGGGCTGCCCGCGTCGCCGGTCACCACCAGCAACGCGCCCTTGTGGTCCAGCGCCAGCTCGCCGCGGTTGTCGGTGCTGCCGCGCGGAATCCCGGTCAGGATCGGCTTGGGGGTGTCGCCGGGCGCGATGCGCACGATCCGGTTGTCCGTCGGGGTGGTGATGTAGGCGAAGATCAGCTGATCCTGCGCGTAGGTCGGGGACAACGCGAGACCGGTCAGGCCGCCGTCGGCCGAGGAGTCGACCTGCAACGTCGCGACCTGCTGGGGCTGCTGCCCGGCCTGCACCCGCACGATCGTCCCGGAGGTGCGCTGCGCGGCCAGTCCGACCGGGTCCGCGGCCGTCCCGGGCAGCGCCGCGACCGCCGACACCGGGCCCAGGCACGTCGCGATGACCTGCTGGTGGAAGTCCTTGCAACCGTCCGGGGGCGGCACCGAGGCCGGATCCTGCTGCCCGCCACCCTGGCCGTTGCCGGGGTTGCCCTGCGCGTTGCCCTCGCCCGGCAGCTGCGGCTGCGGCGCCACCTCGGGCGCCAGCGACGGGGCGGGCGTCCAGTTCGTCGGCGCGGCCGAGTCGGAGAAATCGGCGCAGCCCGACACCAGCATCGCGACCGCGCCGAGCGCCAATGCGGCGGTCAGCGGCGCGCGACGGAGGACAGACACGACATCAAGCCTAGGCGGCCGCGCGTGATGCGTGGGTGAGCGGTGCTTATGGTGGCGTCGTGACCATCACAGTTCTGGTTCCGAACGAAGCAGGTCTGGCCGCGTTGGCCGACGTCGACGGCGTGGAAGCGGTCCGTTACCAAGCGGGTAAACCACTCCCGCCGGGCGCGGAGAAAGCCAAGGTGCTGGTGCCCGGGTTCCTCTCCACCGACGACTTCGGCAAGCTGCTGGAGGAGCTGCCGGACCTCGACTACGTGCAGCTGCTCACGGCTGGCGCCGAGCGCTGGATCGGCAAGCTCCCCGCGAACATCAAGCTGTCCATCGCCCGGGGCGCGCACGGCGGCAGCACCGCGGAATGGGTGATCGGCGCGCTGCTCTACATCTACCGCGAGTTCGGCCTGTTCATGGACGCGCAGCGCGAGGGCGTGTGGCGGCACGACTGGCTGGCCGGCGGCGGCACCGACACGCTGCAGGGCAAGCGGGTGCTCATCGTCGGCGCCGGTGACCTCGGCGAGCAGCTGACCCGCAGGCTGGACACGTTCGACGCGACGTCCACCCTGGTCGGACGGCACGCGCGCGCGGGCGTGCACGGCATCGGCGAACTGCCCGAGCTGCTCGGCGACTACGACGTCGTCGTGCTGATGGTCCCGCTCACCTCGGAGACGACCGGCATGGTCGACGCCGCGTTCCTGGCCCGGATGGCCGACGGCGCCATCCTGGTCAACGCCGCCCGGGGCCAGGTCGTGCAGACCGACGCCCTGGTCGCCGAGCTGAACAGCGGCAGGCTCCGCGCGGCCCTCGACGTCACCGACCCGGAACCGCTGCCCGCCGGTCATCCTTTGTGGACGGCGAAGGGCCTGTTCCTGACCCCGCACGTCGGCGGCAGCTGCCGAGGCTCGGACGAACGCTCCTGGCGGGTCGCCGCCGCCGAGATCGCCCGATACGCGGCGGGCGAGGAACCGAAGAACCTCGTGCACGGCGAGTACTGAACAAACTCGGACACGGGCCGGGCGTGATCAAACTCGCACCCGGCCCATCCAGGCCACGAGCACGGCTTTCCGGCGCTTGGGCCGTCCAGGTGAAAATTCGTCGGCCGAACAGCCTCGCGCGGGTGATGCGCATCACGTACGGTGCGCACCGTGAGTACTCACGACGAGTCGAGCGGCAGCAGGTTCTCCAGCGGGAGCGGCGGGAACTACAACGCCGAGGGCCAGGACCCGGTCAACCTGTTCGCTGAATCGGGTTACGGCAGTAGTGGCAGTGGCAAGAGCGGCGCGAGTTCGTTCGGCAGCAGCGAAGCGAGCGGTCCGGCGGACGACAGCGCACTGGGCAAAGACCCCAGCTCGTTCGATTTCGGCTCATACGGCGACCAGCCGACCTCCATGCTGGCCAACCTGAACGAACCGGCCAACCGGCTCGACGAGGACTACGCCGACACCCGCAGACTCGGCTCGGCCTGGCACGGCGGCGCCGACCTCGGCCTGCTCGTGCTGCGCATCGTCGTCGGCGGCACGTTCGGCGTCTACGGCCTGCAGCACCTGTTCCGCCTGTTCAACGGCACCGGCATCGACGCGTTCGGCCGGTTCCTGCAAGCCGCCGGCTACCACTACCCGACCGTGATGGCCTGGGTCGGCGGCGGCGCCGAACTGGTCGGCGGCGCCCTGCTCGTCCTCGGCCTGTTCACCCCGGCCGCGGCAGGCGCCCTGCTCGCGGTGGTGTCGAACGTGATCGTGCTCAAATGGCACTTCAGCTTCTTCGACCCGAACGGCTGGCAGTTCCAACTCGTCCTCGCCGCCGCCGCGTTCGCCCTGCTGTTCGCAGGCCCCGGCCGCGTCTCGCTGGACCGCCCGACGCCTTGGTATCGCCATCCGGTCGGCACCGGCTGGACCTTCCTGTTCATCAGCGCCGCCGCGTCCGTCTGCGTCCTGCTCCTCCTGCGCACCCACCACTAGTGCCCGAAACCTGGATCCGCTTCAACGCCGCCGAACTTCGCAGGCATTGGCGGCGGATGGGATGGTGGACCGCGTGCTGCGCGGCCCTCGCCATCGCGTGCTACTTCGCCCCGCAGAGAGGAGGCGCTCGCGAGGGTTGGCCGGCGGTCGAGATCTTCGGCGCGCTGTGGCTGCTCACGGTCCTGGCCGCCGCCGAAAATGCCTATGGCCGCGCCCTGCTGACCAGCGACGGAATCCGGTTCCACACCTGGGTGAGCCGCCGCTTCATCCCATGGCGGCAGATCACCGGCATCGAGGAATACCTGATCGCGCCCGGATACTGGTGCGGCTTGCGCCTGCGTCGCGAGCACGGCAGGCGCCTCATCGTCCCCGGCGCCTTCGCCCGGCGCCTCCGCGACAAGTCCTTCGAAGAAAAGCGCGGCGCCATCACGTACTACTGGTCACACGCGCGCCCTAAGCGCTGACAACCGGCGGCTCGCCGAAGATCGTGTTCAGGTCGGCAAGCAGCACATCGCCACGCCGCTTCGCGGTCTCGATCACGTCCTGGTGGAAACCCTCGGTCGCGAACAGCGCGATCCGCGCGTGTGACGTGTCGTGTCCCTGATCGGCGAGCAATGTCCTGATGTGATCGAGCCGGTCCAGGTCGGCAACGGTGCGCCGGGCCACCGTTGCCTTGGCTTCGCCGATCAGCGCAATGCTCGCGCGATTCGAGGTGCGATCGAGGCCCAGCACATCGATCTCGTGCTTGGCGTGGCCCGCTCGGTCGTTCACTACGGCAGCGGCGACGGTCGTGCTCCCGGCCCGGATCTCCTCGGCCGCGTGGGCGCGCAGCCAATGGCGGGCGCACGCTTCGAAGTGCGGGCCGAGGATCTGCGCGGCGAACGTGTTCTGAGCCTGTTGCCAGGCTTGCGCCGGACGGCCCGATTCGACCAGGTTGGTCTGGGCGACGGTGATCAGGTTGTGGAAGCGGATAATCGGGTCGGCGACAGTGATCACTGGGCGGCGGGTGGCGAGCGGATCGTTGTCGTGTCGGAGATATCCCGCGTCGATCAATGTTTGCAGCGGGCGAGCCAGAGTGGTCCGTTCGCGTTCCAGCAGCCCGCCGATCTTGGCCGGACTGCTCGCGCCGCGCGCGACCGCGTTGATGATCCCGTAGTGCAGCGTGCTGCCGCTGAAGTTCGGATCCTCGCGCAGCAGATACTCGGCTTCGCTGCGGGAAAACAGTGCCTGGCCCGGATTGAGAAGTGCGCCCGCCACCCAGTCGTCGAACTCGGCGAGGGACTGTGGCGCCTCGCCCGGGCTGAGCGTGCGATAACCCGGCGAACCGCCGAGCGCCGCATGCAACCGTAGCGCGGTCGGCCGATCCGCGATGTCCCACAACCGTGCAGTAGTCGGCAGATCGAATGGTGCCATGCGCAGATCGATGGCGGCCCGACCGCGCAGTGCCTTTGTTCCGGACAACAACGTCGTCATCACTGACATCGCCGACCCGCACAGGACGACCCGTCCGCCGCGATGCCCCTCGCCGGCTTGCGATTGGTCATAGCTGAGTTGGAGCAGACCGGGGATCTCCGGCGAATGGCCGAGCCAGTAGGGGAGTTCGTCGATCACCAGCAGGCCGGACCGGCCCTGACGCTGGGTTACGACATCGACCGCGGTGGCCAGGAGCGACTCCCACGATGCACCGGAGCCGATCAAGTCTGGTCCGATTCCGGCGTACCGGGCGATGTCGGCGGCGAATCGCTGACGTGCCGCCGGTGCGTCCTCCTCGGCAACGGCCGTGGTGTACAAACCGCCGCTGACCTGCGCGAGTGCCCGCAGTAGGTAGCTCTTGCCGACCCGACGCCGCCCGGACACCACACCGAGTCGCAGGTGCTCGTCCGGGTGTGCGAGCAACGCGGACAACGTCGCCCACTCGTCGTCCCTGCCGACCACCCGTTCAGGCTTCAACACCGGCGCCTCCAAATCTGTATGCTGACAAGCATACAGATTTAGCTACGCGGGGGACACCATGGAGTATCCGGCTGAGTGGGCAGCGGCCGAGGAACAGGCGCGCGAGCTGCTGGCCCGTGGCGGCGACATGGCGCAAGTGCAGGAGTTGCTGCGCGACCTCGGTATATCCGTGATCTGGTCGATATGGGTCACCAAGCGGCTGCTGGAGAGCGGGTCGCTCGCCGAAGCCACGCAGATCGTGGAGACCAGCGCAGCACGAATCGAAGTGGCCGCCGCGAAGCGACTTCTGGCGTCGGCACTGGAGCACTCGTTCGCGATCGCCGAAACCGTTCGCGAGCTACGCCGACCGGCAGTGGTGGCGTTCGACGGCCCCGGCGATGCTCCTCGCGTATTCGCCGTCGAGGTCGCGGCGCTGCTCGATGACTGGGTGGTCGTGCCGATGGACGGGTCGGATTGGGAGCGGCTACGGGACGAGGTGTTGGTGCCTGCGCGCGCTGCCCAGGGCATCACGTTGGTGCACGGAATGTTCCTGTTGCGGCCGGAATTGGCGCCCTGCCTTCAGTACCGCGTGTACGTGACCGAGCCGCCGACCACCGAAGCGGAGCAGGCGTACCTGCGCGACGTGTGCCCGCAGTCCGCGGCCTCGCTGGTGATCAGGGTGAGCAATTAGCGGACGCGGGTGCCGCGCAGGACGACTGCGGCGGGGTTGCGCAGGGTGGCTGGGTTCTCGCGCGGGTCGTCGGAGTAGGTGACGATGTCGCGGCTCTCGACACCGAGGTAGTCGTGCGCGCTGGAACTGGCGGCGCGGAGGGCGGCTTCGACCGGGACGCCGTGTTCGACGAGGCCGGCGATCTCGGCGGGGACCGAGCTGACGACGTCTGAGCCGGTGAGGACGTGCGCGCCTTGCTCGATCGCGTAGGGCAGGAGTTCGCGTAGGCGGGCGGAGATCTCGCGGTCGCGGTCGGGGCCGAGCATGGCGCCGAGGGTGGGAGTCCAGGCTCCGCCTCGGGCGGCGAGGGTGTCGAGGTCGGCGGCGGTCAGGCTGCGGCCGTGTTCGATGGAGTCGACGCCGAGCGCGATGAGCGCGGAGGCGATCGGGGTGTTGCAGTGGGCGGCCACGCGCACGCCGCGGCGATGCGCGAGTTCGACGACGGCGGCGACGGTTTCCTCGGGGTAGGTCGGGGTCGAGCTGCTGCCCGGGACCCGCTGGCCATCGGCGAAGGTGGGGAAGTCGGCGATGAGTTTGATCCAGCGGGCGCCGTCGTCGATTTCTTGTTCGACGGCGCTGACGAGTTCGGTTTCGGGGACGGCTTGGTGCATGCGCGGGAAGTATCGGTTCTCGGGGGCGAAGAACCGGCCTGCCGCCTGGACGATCGGGTGTCCGTCCGATTCGGTCAGTCGCAGCGTCACGGAACGTTCGCCGCCGACGTCGCGGACCAGTCCGATGCCAGCCTGGGCCAGCTCGGCCAGGCGCTGCTGCGCCAGGTCTGGGCCGCCGAGCAGGGGGCCGTCGTCGTCGACCGTGACGGTGAGGTGGCAGTGGGCGTCGACCAGGCCCGGCAGGGCGAACCGGCCGGGCAGCGTGCTGGGCTCACCGGTGCCGGCCGTCAGCTCGCCTTCGGTTCCCTCGGGGAGCACGGTGCCGCGAAACACCCAGATTGTCATGGTTTCGACCCTGCCACGATCGCGACGGTGGCAGGGTCGAAACCGGCGACTCAGCGGTCGACGTCGCGGACGGCGCCGCGGTCGGCCGAGGTGGCCATCCGGGCGTAGGCGCGCAGCGCGGCGGTCACCGGGCGCTGGCGGTCGACCGGCTGCCAGGGGTGTTCGCTGGTTTCCATCTTGGCCCGGCGCTCGGCCAGCACCTCGGGCTCGACGAGCAGTTCGAGCTTGCGGGCGTGCACGTCGATGCGGATCTGGTCGCCGTCCTGGACCAGGCCGATGGCGCCACCGGCCGCCGCCTCGGGGGAGATGTGGCCGACGGACAGGCCGGACGAACCACCCGAGAACCGGCCGTCGGTGATCAGCGCGCAGACCTTGCCGAGCCCGGCGCCCTTGAGGAACGCGGTCGGGTGCAGCATCTCCTGCATGCCGGGGCCACCGGCCGGGCCCTCGTAGCGGATGACCAGCACGTCGCCGGGCTGGACCTGCTTGCCGAGGATGGCGGACACGGCCTGCTCCTGGCTTTCCAGCACCCGCGCGGGGCCGGTGAACTGCCAGAGCGACTCGTCGACGCCGGCCGCCTTGATGACCGCGCCGTCCTCGGCGAGGTTGCCGCGCAACACCATCAAGCCGCCCTCGGGGCTGTAGGCGTGCGCCGCGTCGCGGATGCAGCCGCCTTCGGCGTCGGTGTCCAGGCTGGACCAGCGGTTCTCGGTGGAGAACGCCTTCGTCGTGCGGACCCCGCCGGGCGCGGCGTGGTAGAGCGCGGTGGCTTCGTCGGTGGCCTTGCCGCCGCGCACGTCCCAGTCCGACAGCCACTGCTCCAGCGACGGGCTGTGCACGCTGTGCACGTCGCGGTGCAGCAGGCCAGCGCGGTCGAGTTCGCCGAGGATGGCGGGGATGCCACCGGCCCGGTGCACGTCCTCCATGTGGTAGTCCGAGTTCGGCGCGACCTTGGACAGGCACGGCACCCGGCGGCTGATCGCGTCGATGGTGTCCAGCGGGAAGTCGATCTCGCCCTCGATGGCGGCGGCGAGGATGTGCAGCACGGTGTTGGTCGAGCCGCCCATGGCCATGTCCAGCGCCATCGCGTTGTCGAAGGCCTTCTGGGTGGCGATCGAGCGCGGCAGCACCGACTCGTCGTCCTGCTCGTAGTAGCGCTTGGCCAGTTCGACGACGGTCTTGCCGGCCCGCACGAACAGGTCGCGGCGCAGCGCGTGGGTGGCCAGCGTGGAACCGTTGCCGGGCAGCGCGAGGCCGAGCGCCTCGGTGAGGCAGTTCATCGAGTTCGCGGTGAACATGCCGGAGCAGGAACCGCAGGTCGGGCAGGCGCTGCGCTCGACGATGGTCAGGCCGTCGTCGTCGACCTGGGTGCTCGCCGACGCGGAGATCGCGGTGATCAGGTCGGTCGGGGCCTGGGCGACGCCGTCGACGATGACCGCCTTGCCCGCCTCCATCGGACCGCCGGACACGAACACGGTCGGGATGTTGAGCCGCATGGCGGCGTTGAGCATGCCCGGGGTGATCTTGTCGCAGTTGGAGATGCAGACCAGTGCGTCGGCCTGGTGGGCGTTGACCATGTACTCGACCGAGTCGGCGATGATCTCGCGCGACGGCAGCGAGTAGAGCATGCCGCTGTGGCCCATGGCGATGCCGTCGTCGACCGCGATGGTGTGGAACTCGCGCCCGATGCCGCCCGCTTCGGCGATCGCGTCGGCGACGATCTCGCCGAGGTCGCGAAGGTGTACGTGGCCCGGCACGAACTGGGTGTAGGAGTTGGCGATCGCCACGATCGGTTTGCCGAAGTCACTGTCGGTCATACCGGTGGCACGCCACAGCGCGCGGGCGCCTGCGGCATTGCGGCCGTGGGTGGTGGTGCGGGAGCGGAGCGGCGGCACGGCTCCTCCAAACTGAATACGGGCCTGGCATCGATACAGATCCGGCGCCTGGTGAGCGCCGCGGGGCACGACTCGGGTGGCCGCTACGTTACCCGGCCGGTGCCCGCGGACCGGCGGCGTGGCCATCCGGTGGGACGAACGGCCGGGCGCGTTCACACAATTGATTTGGGATGTCAATTTATCTTGATAGGCGTTTCCGGGTTCCCGCTTATGCTGGTTAACGGTCCGAACCGGCCATTGTTGATTTGCTCTTAACCCGAGCGAATTGGACACAGAAAGGGTACCCGATGGGTATCAGATCCCTGCGCTTTGTCGCGGTCGCCGGTGTGGCCGCCGCCGTCGTACTCGCCTTAGCCCCGGCCGCGAATGCGGCCGCCGCGAACGGCGCCGATCACGTGGTGGGCCACGGCAGCAACGTCCAGCAGTCCAGCAACTGGTCCGGCTATGCCGAGACCGCGGGCGGCTACACCAGCGCGACGGCCAACTGGACGGTGCCGTCCGTCTCGTCGAGCAGCAGCGCGACGTACTCCTCGGCCTGGGTCGGCATCGACGGTGACGGCAACTCGAACCTGATCCAGACCGGCACCGAGGCCGACTACTACTCCGGCCGCGCGCACTACGACGCCTGGTGGGAGATCCTGCCCGCGGCGGAGACGGTGATCACCAACATCACCGTGCACCCGGGCGACTCGTTCACCGGCACGGTGTCCAAGGTCAGCGGCACGACCTGGAAGATCACCCTGCGGGACAACACGACCGGCGCGTCCTTCTCCTCGAACAAGACCTACACCGGGCCCGGCCACTCGGTCGAGTACATCCAGGAGGCCCCCGAGGTTGGTGGGCGCATCGCGAAGATCGCGCATTTCTCGACCTTCAGCTTCAGCGGTCTCACCGTGAATGGGCACAGCCCCGGACTGGTCAGCGCCGATGAAATCGTCCTCGTCCAGAACGGCGTAACTTACTCGACGCCGAGCGCGCCGAACTCGGCCGGAAATGGATTCAGCGTTTCGTATACCGGCTAAACAGAAATAATCAGACGTTGGCGCCGGTCTCGGTCGCGATTTCCGCGGGCGAGGTCGGCGCCTCGTCATTTCCCCGGCCTGCCTCGGTGGGGTCCGGGAGGCGGCCGCCGGAGAGCAGGGCGAGGACCGGGAGGTGGCGCGGCTTCACGCAGGGCAGCATCACGCGGTTGCCGTCCTGCAGCACGGCCCGTACCCACTTCTTCTCGCGGACCTGCAGACCGGCCAGTTCGGACCAGTCGATGCGCCGGGTGCCGACCAGGCCGCGGACCCGGATCGCCTCGGCCTCCACGATGGTCCGGGTGCGCACGACCCAGACGCCCAGGGCGATCGGGATCAGGTAGACCGACAGCAGTACCGGTGGCCCGGCCAGCGCGACGACCGAGAAGGACAAGAACGCGAACAGCACGCCGACCAGCGCCACACCGGGAATCCGGAACACCAGCCTGCGCGGGATGCTTTCCACCACCCGACGATGGTGCACCGTCGCCGTCGCACCTGGTGAGCCGCCCCACCGTCACCCGAACGGGGGTCCACCATGCGAGAGCATCGTCCCGCCAGGTTGACGCATCCATGCCGTTCGGATTAACGTCTCCCGCGTGTCGACAACCAGCATTCTCGTACTTCCCAGGCGCGTCGACGCCTGAAGTACTCCTTGTCGACGCGCACCCTCGTATGACCGCCGTGGTCATCGGGGGTTTTTTGTTGCCCGGATCACTCCAACCGTGAACTCCAACGCGAGGCGAACCGATGACCACCGCAACGCCGCGACCTGCTCCGCCACCCGGAGCGCCGCATCAGCCGCACCACCCGCGACCCAAGCCCGCCCCGCCGGCCGGCGCCCCGGTCAGCGTGACCGGCGCGCAGTCGCTCGTACGGTCGCTCGAGTCGGTCGGCTGTGAGGTCGCGTTCGGCATTCCGGGCGGCGCGATCATGCCCGCGTACGACGCGCTGCTCGACTCGACCAAGGTGCGCCACGTGCTCGTCCGGCACGAGCAGGGCGCGGGCCACGCCGCCACCGGTTACGCGCAGGCGACCGGGAAGGTCGGCGTGTGCATCGCCACCTCCGGGCCCGGCGCGACCAACCTGGTCACCCCGCTCGCCGACGCCTACATGGACTCGGTCCCGATGGTCGCCATCACCGGCCAGGTGTCCACGCCGCTGATCGGCACCGACGGCTTCCAGGAAGCGGACATCTGCGGCATCACGATGCCGATCACCAAGCACAGCTTCCTGGTGACCGACCCGGCCGAGATCCCGAGCGCGATCGCCGAGGCCTTCCACCTCGCCTCGACCGGCCGTCCCGGCCCGGTGCTGGTGGACATCCCCAAAGACGTGATGCAGGCGACCACCTCCTTCTCCTGGCCGCCGGAGATCCATCTGCCCGGCTACCGGCCGACCACCCGCCCGCACGGCAAGCAGGTGCGCGAGGCGGCCAAGCTGCTCTGCGCGGCCAAGCGACCGGTGTTCTACGTCGGCGGCGGCGTCCTGAAGGCCGAGGCAACGGCTGAGCTGCTGGAACTGGCCGAGCTGACCAACATCCCGGTGGTCACCACCCTGATGGCGCGCGGCGCGTTCCCCGACTCGCACCAGCAGCACCTGGGCATGCCCGGTATGCACGGTGCGGTCGCCGCCGTGGCCGCGATGCAGCGCGCGGACCTGCTGATCGCGCTGGGCGCCCGGTTCGACGACCGGGTCACCGGGCAGCTGTCCTCGTTCGCGCCGGACGCGAAGATCGTGCACGCGGACATCGACCCGGCCGAGATCTCCAAGAACCGGCACGCGGACGTGCCGATCGTCGGTGACTGCAAGGAGATCCTGACCGAGCTGATCACCGCGGTGAGCAGCGAGCGCGAGATCGGCACCGCGGATCTGAGCACGTGGTGGCAGCAGCTGATCGAGTGGCGCGACACCTTCCCGCTGGGCTACGACTGGCCCGCCGACGGCACGCTCTCGCCGCAGTACGTGATCGAGCGGATCGGCGCGCTGGCCGGACCGGACGCGGTGTACGCGGCGGGTGTGGGCCAGCACCAGATGTGGGCGGCGCAGTTCGTGCACTACGAGCGGCCGCGCAGCTGGATCAACTCCGGCGGCCTCGGCACCATGGGTTTCGCGGTGCCCGCGGCGATGGGCGCGAAGTTCGGCCTGCCCGAGACCGAGGTGTGGGCGATCGACGGCGACGGCTGTTTCCAGATGACCAACCAGGAACTGGCCACCTGTGCGATCGAGGGCGCGCCGATCAAGGTCGCGGTGATGAACAACGGCAACCTGGGCATGGTCCGCCAGTGGCAGAACCTGTTCTACGACGGCCGTTACTCGCACACCGATCTGGGCACGCACAAGCACCGCATCCCCGACTTCAAACTGCTGGCCGAGGCGCTGGGCTGCGTCGGGCTGCGCTGTGAGTCCAAAGAGGACGTCGACGAGGTCATCAACAAGGCGCGGGAGATCAACGACCGCCCGGTCGTCATCGACTTCGTGGTCGGCAAGGACGCGCAGGTGTGGCCGATGGTCGCGGCAGGCACCGGCAACGACGAGATCATGGCCGCCCGCGGCATCCGCCCGCTGTTCGACGAGGACGAGGTCTGATGCGCAACCAGGACTGGGAAGGACCAGCACAGCCATGAGTAAGCACACGCTGAGCGTGCTGACCGAGAACCGGCCCGGCGTGCTGGCCAGGGTCGCGGGCCTGTTCTCCCGGCGCGGCTTCAACATCGAGTCGCTCGCCGTCGGCCCGACCGAGAATCCGGACGTGTCCCGGATGACCATTGTGGTATCGGTGGACGAACAACCCCTTGAGCAGGTCACGAAGCAGCTCAACAAGCTGGTCAACGTGATCAAGATCGTCGAGCTGGAACCGTCCACAGCGGTCCAGCGCGAAATCCTGCTGGTGAAGGTGCGCGCCGACGCGACGGTGCGCACCCAGGTCCTGGAAACCGTACAACTGTTCCGGGCCAAGGTGGTCGACGTTTCACCCGAGTCGCTGATCGTGGAGGCCACCGGGACCGCTGACAAACTGGACGCGCTGCTGCGCATCCTCGAACCGTTCGGGGTGCGCGAGATGGTCCAGTCCGGCATGGTCGCGGTCGGCCGCGGCCCCCGCTCGATCACGGCGACCGCGGTTCGCTGAACAGGTTTTTCGAAAGGAAATTGGAAAGCACATGAGCGCCGAGATTTTCTACGACGATGACGCCGACCTCGGCATCATTCAAGGCCGCAAGGTCGCCGTACTCGGTTACGGCAGCCAGGGCCACGCGCACGCGCTGAGCCTGCGCGATTCCGGCGTCGACGTTCGCATCGGCCTGCCCGAGGGCTCCAAGTCGCGCGAGAAGGCGGAAGAGGCCGGCCTGCGGGTGCTCACCCCGGCCGAGGCCGTCGCCGAGGCCGACCTGATCTCCATCCAGGCGCCGGACACCGTGCAGCGCAAGCTGTACGCCAACGACGTCGCGCCGAACCTCAAGCCGGGCGACGCGCTGTTCTTCAGCCACGGCTTCAACATCCGCTACGGCTACATCACCGCGCCGGACGGCGTCGACGTGGTGCTGGTCGCACCGAAGGGCCCTGGTCACCTGGTGCGCCGCCAGTTCGTGGACGGCAAGGGCGTGCCGGACCTGGTCGCGGTCGAGCAGGACGCCTCCGGCAACGCGCTGGCGCTGGGCCTGTCCTACGCCAAGGGCATCGGTGGCACCCGGGCCGGTGTCATCAAGACCACGTTCACCGAGGAGACCGAGACCGACCTGTTCGGTGAGCAGGCGGTGCTCTGCGGCGGTACCTCGGCGCTGATCCAGGCCGGGTTCGAGACCCTGGTCGAGGCCGGCTACCAGCCGGAAATCGCCTACTTCGAGGTGCTGCACGAACTCAAGCTGATCGTCGACCTGATCTACGAGGGCGGCATCGCGCGGCAGCGCTACTCGTGCAGCGACACCGCCGAGTACGGCGACCTCACCCGTGGCCCGCGCATCATCTCGCCGTCGGTGAAGCAAGAAATGCGTAAGGTGCTCGACGAGATCCAGGACGGTAGTTTTGCCCGGGAGTGGGTGGCGGAGGACGACAACGGTCGGCCGAACTTCACCAAGCTCCGCCAGGAGGGCGAGGCGCACCAGATCGAGCAGGTCGGCAAGAAGCTGCGCGGCCTGATGTCCTGGGTGGACCGTCCCATCACCGAAACCGCCTGAAGTCGTAAAGATACATAGGAAAACTGGAGAGAGCGTGGCTACGTCAACGCCTGAACTGGACTTCGAAACCGAGGTCTTCGACAAGGAGTACATCAAGGTCGGTGACCGTTCCGAAGCCATTGTGCGCGGCGGACGGCACCTGTTCGACCGGTTGCCCCGCGCCTTCGAGGGCGTATCCCAGATCGGCGTGATCGGCTGGGGCCCGCAGGCGTCGGCGCAGGCCCAGAATCTCCGGGATTCGCTCGGCGAGGCGGTCCGGGTCAAGATCGGCCTGCGGGAGGACTCGGGTTCGCGTTCCGCTGCCATCCAGGCCGGTTTCACCGAGGAGAACGGCACCCTCGGCGAGATGTTCGAGGTGATCGGCTCTTCGGACATGGTGCTGGTGCTGATCTCCGACGGTGCCCAGGCGCACCTGTACGAGCAGATCTTCGCGGCGCTGCGGCCCGGCACCACGCTGTGCTTCTCGCACGGCTTCCTGCTCGGCATCCTGGACAACGAGGGCAAGCACTTCCCGGACAACGTCGACGTGATCGCGGTGTGCCCCAAGGGCATGGGCGCTTCCGTTCGTGCGCTGTACGTGCAGGGTGCCGAGGTCAACGGCGCGGGCATCAACGCCAGCTTCGCGGTGCACCAGAACGTCACCGGCCGCGCGGTCGAGCGGGCGCTGGGCTGGTCGGTCGGCATCGGCGCGCCCTACACCTTCCAGACCACGCTGCGCTCGGAGTACCTCTCCGACATTTCCGGTGAGCGGGCCATTCTGCTCGGCGGCGTGCACGGCATCGTGGAAAGCCTCTACCGGCGCTTCCGCGACCTGGGCATGAGCGACGAGAAGGCGTTCCAGCACTCGGTCGAGTCGGTGACCGGGCCGATTTCCAAGATCATCTCCAAGGATGGCATGGACGGCGTCTACAACCGACTCGACGAAGACGGCCGCAAGATCTTCGCGCAGGCGTACTCGGCCGCGTACCCGGTCGGCGCCGAAATCGTGCACGAGATCTACGACGAGGTCCGCTCCGGCAACGAGCTGCGCGGCGTGGTCATGGCCAACGACCGTTTCGGCCGCTTCCCGATGGGCAAGATCGACCAGGCCAACATGTGGCTGGTCGGCCAGAAGGTGCGCGCGGACCGGGTGGAGAACGACATTCCGCTCGACCCGTTCACCGCCGGTGTTTTCGTCGGCATCATGATGGCGCAGATCGACACCTTCATCGAGAAGGGCCACCCGTACTCGGAGATCGCCAACGAGTCGGTGATCGAGGCGGTCGACTCGCTCAACCCGTACATGCACGCCCGGGGCGTCGCGTACATGGTGGACAACTGCTCCATCACCGCGCGGCTCGGTTCGCGCAAGTGGGCGCCGCGCTTCGACTACCTGCTCACCCAGGTCGCGTACCCGGCGATCGACTCGGAGGACCCGGTCGACACCACGCCGTTCGAGAGCTTCCAGGGGCACATCATTCACGACGTGCTCAGGGTGTGCGCCGAGATGCGGCCTTCGGTCGACATCTTCGTGCAGTAATCGCCTTTATTTGTAGATAAACGCGGGGCGGCACTTCGGTGCCGCCCCGTTTCCGTGTTTATCCGGGTGCGTATCGTGCACGAAATGAGCGACGAACCGGCGAGTGCGCCGATCTACGACGACAAGGCACACGTGCGCGGCGAACTCGACCTGAGCGCCGCCGAATGGCAGCGCGCGGGCGACCCGGACGACGCCAACGGCGAATACGTGGAAGTGGCTTTCGTGCCGCACACGGACGGCATCACCTATGTCGCTATGCGTAATTCCAAGTTCACCGGTCCGAACGACACGGTCCTGGTCTTCACTCCCGGAGAGTGGGACGCCTTCATCGCGGGGGCCAAGGACGGCGAATTCGACGAGCCCTGGTGACCTGGCCCACTCTCGTTGAAACCCAGGTGCACCAACGATTTCCGGCGGTTGCACCGGGGATTCCCGCCACGGCGGGACACCGCCAGCGTGTTTCCACAGTATGAACTACTTGCGAACAAGCTCACACGACCGGGATAGAATGCCTCCGGTCCGGACACAAAGTTGTGGCCGGTCAGCGCCGGAGCACGCTGGCCGTGTTCGCGCTCCTCATCCTCTCCCGTAACCCGGAGTCGCCGCCGTGACCAGTTCGCGCCCAGTCGTTCTGCTCGCCGAAAAGCTAGCCCCGTCCGTGCTCGACCTCCTCGGTGACTCCGTCGAGATCCGGCACGTCGACGGCACCGACCGGCCCGCGCTGCTCGCCGCGGTCGCCGACGCCGACGCACTGCTCGTGCGCTCGGCCACCAAGGTCGACGCCGAAGTGCTGGCCGCCGCCAACCACCTCAAGGTGGTCGCCCGGGCCGGGGTCGGCCTGGACAACGTCGAGGTACCTGCCGCCACCGCGCGCGGCGTCATGGTGGTCAACGCGCCCACCTCCAACATCGTCTCGGCCGCCGAGCACGCCGCCGCCCTGCTGCTCGCGGTGGCCCGGCGCATCCCGGCCGCCGACGCCAGCCTGCGCGGCGGCGAGTGGAAGCGTTCCTCGTTCAACGGCGTCGAGCTGAACGGCAAGACCGCGGGCATCGTCGGCCTCGGCAAGATCGGCCAGCTGCTGGCCCAGCGCCTGGCCGCCTTCGGCATGGACCTCATCGCCTACGACCCGTACGTGGCGCCCGCCCGCGCCGCGCAGCTGGGCATCGAGATGGTCACCCTGGACGAACTGCTCGCCCGCGCCGACACCATCTCCATCCACCTGCCCAAGACCGCCGAGACCAAGGGCCTGATCGGCGCCGACCAGCTGGCCAAGGTCAAGCCGGGCGTGATCATCGTCAACGACGCCCGCGGTGGCCTCATCGACGAGCAGGCCCTGGCCGACGCGGTTCGCGAAGGCCGGGTCGGCGGGGCGGGCATCGACGTGTTCGCCACCGAGCCGACCACCTCCAGCCCACTGTTCGAGCTGGCCAACGTGGTCGTCACCCCGCACCTGGGCGCGTCGACCAGCGAGGCCCAGGACCGCGCGGGCACCGACGTCGCGCGGTCGGTGCTGCTCGCGCTGGCCGGCGAGTTCGTGCCGGACGCGGTGAACGTGCAGACCGGCGGCGTGGTCGGCGAAGAGGTCAAGCCGTACCTGCCGCTGACCCAGAAGCTCGGCTCGGTGCTGGCCGCCCTGGCCAGCAAGGCACCCGCCTCGGTCACCGTCACCGTGCGCGGCGAACTGTCCAATGAGGACGTCACCGTGCTGCCGCTTGCCGCACTGCGCGGCGTGTTCGGCGGCATCGTCGACCAGCAGGTCACCTTCGTCAACGCGCCGCAGCTCGCGGAGGAACTCGGCGTCGCGGTCGAACTGACCAAGGAGCCGGAGAGCGCCAACCACCGCAGCCTGGTCACCATCAAGGCCGCGCTGCCCGACGGCGGCGCGCTGAGCGTTTCCGGCACGCTGACCGGCCTGGACGGCGTCGAGAAGCTGGTCGAGGTCAACGGCCGCCACTTCGACCTGCGGGCCGAGGGCGACGCGCTGCTGCTGGAGTACCCGGACCGCCCCGGCGTGATGGGCACCGTCGGCACCCTGCTCGGCGAGGCCGGCGTGAACATCGAGGCCGCCCAGCTGAGCCAGACCACCGGCGGCGCCAACGCGCTGATGCTGCTGCGGGTCGACCGCACGGTGGACGCCGAGGTCCTGGAGTCGATCGGCGGCACGGTCGGCGCCACCCTGATCCGCGCGATCTCCTTCGGCTGACCCCTCGATAATCCGATATTGGATATTACGAAACTGGAATATCCAATATCGTAGCTTTGGTGGTGCTGGCCGGTCCTCTTCGGAGGGCCGGCCAGCGGTGTTTCTGGCTTGCTCGATTCTGAAACGAGTAGTTTTTCGATTTCGTTGTGTTGTGACCTCGCGCACGCTACTGTCCAGTAGATTCTGGTGCTACTCAAGAGTAGGTAAGTCGGGGAGGTCGGGTGCGTAGGCGATTCGGTGTCCTGCTCGGTTGTGTTCTCGCGGTACTCGGGGCTGTTGTCGCGACAACAAACGCGGCTTCCGCGGATTCGTCAGGATTCACGGCGAGCTATCAGACGATCCCGGCGACGGCGGCACGCCGTTGCACGGGTTCGTGATCACGCCGACCGGACCGGGACCGTTTCCACTGCTGGTGATGCCGAGCAGTTGGGGCACGCCGGACCTGGAGTACGTCGGCGCGGGCGCGAAGCTGGCCTACCAGGACGGCTACGAGGTGATCAGCTACACCAGCCGCGGCTTCTACGACTCGGGCGGCGGCATCGACGTCGCCGGCACGCAGACCATGGCCGACGTGAGCAAGGTGATCGACTGGGCTCTGGCCAACACCCCGGCCGACGCCACCAGGATCGGCGTCGCGGGCATCTCCTATGGCGCGGGGCAGGCGCTGCTCGCGGCCGGAATGGACCCGAGGATCAAGGCGGTCGCCGCTATGGACGGCTGGACCGACCTGGCCGAGTCGCTCTACCCGGGCCAGACGGTCAGCGGACTCGCCGCCGACGCGCTGATCGCCGCGGCCAACTTCACCGGTCGCCCCGGGCCAGATTTGCAGCAGATCGAGAAGGACTACGCGGCAGGCGACATCAAGGACATCCTGCCGCTGGCCGCGACCCGCTCGGCGATCAACGAGATGCCGGCGATCAACCGCAACGGCGCCGCGGTCATGATCGCCAACGACTGGGAGGACTCGATCTTCCCGCCATCCCAGCTGGTCACCTTCTACAACCAGCTCACCGGCGCCAAGCGGCTGCTGCTCGAACCGGGCGATCACGGCACCGCGTCCGGACCTGGCGCGATCGGCCTGCCCAACGACGTCTGGGACGCGGTCGCCGCCTGGTTCGACCACTACCTGCGCGGCATCGACAACGGCGTGAACACCGACGACCCGATCCAGCTCAAGCCAGCCAATGGTGGTAGCTGGGAGGGGTACCCGGACTGGAACGCGGTCACCGCCGCCAGCCACCGCTACTACCTGACCGGACCGAGCGGTATCGAGCCGACCGGCTCGCTGGCCGATTCGTCGGCCACCGGCTGGAAATCGGGCATCGCGGCCGGAGTGGACACGATCGCCGACAGCGGCGTCCCGTTCATCACCGGCGCCCTGCAGGAGTACGCCAACCTTCCGGTCGGGGTGTCGATCCCGCTGGTGGTCCGGGGTTTGGGCGCGGTCTGGTCCGGACCGAGCTATCCGGACGGTCTCGCGGTGACCGGCGCGCCGGTGCTGCACACCACCGTCACGCCGAGCGCGGCCAGCACCTCGCTGTTCGCCTACCTCTACGACGTGGACGCGTTCGGCACCGGGTCGCTGATCACGTCGACGCCTTGTTCACTGTTGAATGCCAGTCCTGGACAGGCTCAGAGCGTGGACATCGCGCTGCAGCCGATCTCCTGGATCGTGCCCTCCGGGCACCATCTCGCGCTGGTGGTGGACACCATGGATCCGCGCTACACCAGCGTGAGCAGCGTCGGGAGCAGCGTGAGCTTCAGTTCACCAGCTGGGAATCCGTCGACGCTGACGATCACCAGCAGCTGATCGTGGCGGCGGGCCGGGCACCTAGCCCGGCCCGCCTCAGTTCGCGTGACTAGGCCGTTCGAGTGACGGTTGCCCCGATCGAGTGTCCCGCAGTACGGGAGTTGTTACGCAGAATTGGTGCCTGCGGTGGGAGGGAGCGCCTTCGGCCGGTAGCCTGCCAAAGTCAAGAGTCCCACAGCGGGACCCTTTACTGCGGAGGTGTACATGCGGCTCGCGGTGATCCCAGGTGATGGGATCGGGCCCGAGGTAGTGGACGAGGCACTGAAGGTCCTCAAGGAAGTCGCTCCGAACGCGGAGACGACCAACTACGACCTTGGTGCCGCCCGGTGGCACTCGACCGGCGAACTGCTCCCGGAGTCCGTACTGGGCGAGCTGCGTCAGCACGACGCGATCCTGCTCGGCGCGGTCGGTGACCCGTCGGTGCCGAGCGGAATCCTGGAACGCGGTCTGCTGCTGCGGTTGCGCTTCGAACTCGACCACCACGTGAATCTGCGGCCGGCCAGGCTCTACCCGGGCGTGAAAGGCCCGCTGGCCGACCAGCCCGAGATCGACATGGTGATCGTGCGGGAAGGCACCGAGGGCCCGTACGCGGGTACCGGTGGCCTGCTGCGCAAGGACACCCCGCACGAGATCGCCACCGAGGTCAGCGTCAACACCGCGTACGGCATCGAGCGGGTGGTGCGCGACGCGTTCGCGCGGGCATCCTCGCGGCCGCGCAAGCACCTGACCCTGGTGCACAAGACCAACGTGCTCACCTTCGCCGGTGGCCTGTGGTCGCGGATCGTCGAAGAGGTCTCGCTGCAGCACCCCGACGTCACCGTGACCTACCAGCACGTCGACGCGGCCACGATTCACATGGTCACCGACCCGGCCCGGTTCGACGTGGTCGTCACCGACAACCTCTTCGGCGACATCCTCACCGACCTAGCGGCCGCCATCACCGGTGGCATCGGCCTCGCGGCCAGCGGCAACCTGGACGTGACCCGGCGCAACCCGAGCATGTTCGAGCCGGTGCACGGCAGCGCCCCGGACATCTCCGGCCGCGGCCTGGCCGACCCGACCGCCGCGGTGCTCTCCGTCGCGCTGATGCTCGACCACCTCGGCAACCACGAGGCGGCCCGGCGCATCGAGGCATCCGTCGCGTTCGATCTGGCCACCCGCGACCACGCGTCGCCGGGCGCGACCGAGGCGATCGGCGACCGCCTCGCCGCGCTGGTCTCGTCCAACCAGTCCCGCGCGGGGCTGTAGGAACTTCGTTCACGGTGGGCCGATCCGGGCTTCGGGTCGGCCCACCGTTGTGTCCCGGCATGTGGGAGATTGCACCCGTGGAGTGGACGACCCCCGGCAGGTGTGCGACTATCCGAACCATGGCTCACCAGGTGGTCATTATTTCCAAGCGTGCCGGCTAGCGCTTCCACAGCCTCCGGCACGCAAACCTCTCGCGCCCATGCGGGAGGTTTTTTGTTTGTCCGAAACCCCTTTCGCGACCACCGCCCCTTCCTGGACAGGAGACTCCAGTGACCCGCACCAGCCCGGCTGGCACCCCGCTCGGCGACGGTTTCCATCTGTTCGACACGACGCTGCGGGACGGGGCGCAACGAGCAGGCATCAGCTATTCGGCAACGGACAAGCTCGCCGTCGCGCGGCTGCTGGACTCCGTCGGGGTCGGTTTCATCGAGGGTGGCTGGCCGGGCGCGCTGCCCACCGACACCGAATTCTTCGCCCGCGCCGCCGCCGGTGAACTCGAACTCGCCCACGCGGCCCTCGTCGCGTTCGGCTCGACCCGCCGCGCCGGGGTCGACGTACGCGAGGACAAGCAGGTCAAGGCACTGCTCGATGCGCAGGCACCGGTCGTCACGCTGGTGGCGAAATCCGACCGGCGGCACATCGAACGCGCGCTGCGCACCGACGTCGACGAAGCCTGCGCCATGGTTCGAGACACCGTGCGCTACCTCGTCGACGAGGGCAGGCGGGTGTTCCTGGACGCGGAACACTTCTTCGACGGCTACGCCTACGACCCGGACTGCGCGCTGCGCGTGCTCCAGTCCGCTGTGGACGGCGGAGCCGACGTGGTGGTGCTCTGCGACACCAACGGCGGCCAGCTGCCCGGCGGGCTCGGCCAGACCGTCACCGAGGTCGTCGCCCGCACCGGTTTCCGGGTGGGCATCCACTGCCAGGACGACACCGCGTGTGCCGTCGCCAACTCGATCGCCGCGGTGCAGGCGGGCGCCACCCACGTCCAGTGCACCGCGAACGGCTACGGCGAACGGGCCGGCAACGCCGACCTGTTCGCGGTCACCGCGAACTTGGTGACCAAGCTCGACATGCCGGTGCTACCCGCCGAATCGCTTGCCGAGCTGTCCCGCGTCTCCCATGCCATCGCCGAAATCGCGAACATCGCCCCGAACGCCCACCAGGCGTACGTCGGGCAGTCGGCCTTCGCCCACAAGGCAGGTCTGCACGCGAGCGCGATCAAGGTGGATCCGTTGCTGTACAACCACATCGATCCCAACCTGGTCGGCAATGACATGCGGGTACTGGTCACCGAGATGGCCGGCAGGGCGAGCCTCGAACTCAAGGGACGTGAGTTCGGGATCGACCTCGCCGGCCGCCCGGACGTCACCACCACGGTGGTCAACCGGGTGAAGGAACTGGAGTCCACCGGCTGGTCGTTCGAGGCCGCCGACGCGTCGCTGGAGTTGTTGCTGCGCGCCGAACTCGGCGAGACATCCAGCGTCGAGGCGCCGTTCACGCTGGAGTCCTACCGGGTGATCCTGGATCACCGCTCGGACGGCGTGGTCATGTCCGAGGCGACCGTGAAGGTGATCGTCGACGGCGAGCGGGTCATCGCGACCGCGGAAGGCAACGGCCCGGTGCACGCGCTGGACGCCGCGCTGCGCCAGGCCCTGCGCCCGCACCTGCCCTGGACCGACACGGTCAGCCTGGCCGACTACAAGGTGCGCATCCTGACCAACTCGCACGGCACCGACGCGGTCACCCGGGTACTGATCGAATCCACCGACGGCGAAGCCGAATGGACCACGGTCGGCGTGCACGGCAACATCGTCGAGGCCAGCTGGCTTGCCATGTGCGACGGCCTCGCCTACAAGGCGATGCGCCGCGCCGCGCTCGTCTCCTCCTGACAGTGTCCTTCTCAAGAATTCGCTTGGCCGGGTGATCCGCTTCGGCGGATCATTCGGCCATGAGCACCCAGTTCGGCATCGGCGGCACGCGGATCGGCTGGGCGGACGTTCCTGAGCACGTCCGCTCGGCCTTGGCGGCGAGGCTCGGTGCCGACATCGTGGCCGAGGTGAGCCAGCCCGGCGGATTCTCGCCCGGCCTGGCCGCCCGGCTGCGGCTCGCCGACGGGCGCCGGGTGTTCGTGAAAGCCGTTGGCACCGAACGCAATCCGGAGTCGCCGGAGATGCACCGGCGGGAAATCGAGATCCTGCGCGCGTTGCCGCGTGAGCTGCCGGTGCCCGCGCTGCTGGACAGCTACGACGACGGCGACTGGGTCGCGCTGGTCATCGAGGACGTCGAAGGTTCCTCGCCCGCGCTGCCCTGGCGCACCGAGGAGTTCGCCGAGGTCGTGCGCGCGCTTTCCGCGCTGACCGCGCAGTTGACGCCCAGCCCGATCGAGACCGAGCCGATCGAGAAGGTGCATCCGGAACTGTTCGGCAACTGGTCCAGCTTCGCCGGGGACCCGGTCGGTGCCGAGCGGCTGCCGGACTGGGCCGCCGACCATCTCGACCTGCTCGTCGAACTGGAATCGGCGGCCGTCGACGCGGCGCGCGGCGACACGTTGCTGCACGCCGACCTGCGCGCGGACAATCTGCTGCGCACCGAGCGCGGCATCGTGTTCGTGGACTGGCCGCACGCGTGTCTCGGCGCGGGCTGGGTCGATCTGCTGGCGTTGCTGCCCAGCGTCGGCATGCAGGGTGGGCCCGATCTGGAGACCGTGTGGCAACAGGCCATCGGCTCCGCCGCCGATCCGGACGCGGTCAACGCGGTGCTCGCCGCGTTTGCCGGTTTCCTGCTGATCGGGTCGCTGCGACCGGCGCCGCCCAACCTGCCTGGGTTGCGCACGTTCCAGCGGCCGCAGGGCGATGCCGCGCTCGGTTGGTTGCGCGCGCGGTGCGGTGATTAAAGTGCGGGTGTGCGCATAGGTCGAATAGCTCATCCAGACGGTGTTGCCTTCGTCGCGATCGAGGGTGACGACCCCGACAACTACACGGCAGCCGAGATCGCCGAACATCCCTTCGGCCAGCCCAACTTCACCGGCCGCCGCTGGCCGCTGGCGGACGCGCGCCTGCTCGCGCCGATCCTGCCGAGCAAGGTGGTGTGCATCGGCAAGAACTACGCCGACCACGTCAAGGAGATGGGCGGTGAAGCACCGGCCGACCCGGTCATCTTCATCAAACCGTCCACTTCGGTGATCGGCCCCAACGCGGCCATCAAGCTGCCCAAGGACTCCAACCGGGTCGACTACGAAGGCGAACTCGCCGCCGTCATCGGCATGCCCTGCCGGGACGTGCCCGCCGAGCGCGCGGCGAGCGTGATCCTCGGCTACACCATCGCCAACGACGTTACCGCGCGCGACCAGCAGCAGCACGACGGTCAGTGGACGCGCGGCAAGGGCCACGACACCTTCTGCCCGCTCGGCCCGTGGATCGACACCACGATCAACCCGGCCGATCTCGCCATCCGCACCGAGCTGGACGGCGTGGTCAAGCAGGATTCGCGGACTTCGCTGCTGCTGCACGACATCGGCAAGGTCGTCGAGTGGATCACCCACGTGATGACCCTGCTGCCCGGTGACGTCATCCTCACCGGAACCCCGGCCGGCGTCGGCCCGATGACCGACGGCCAGACGGTTTCCGTGCACATCGAGGGCCTCGGCACCCTCACCAACCCGGTCGCCAACCGCTGAGCGGATCGCGCTACAACGTCCCACCCCGATCCGGGGTGGGCGTTGGGCTTTCGCTGCGCCGGGCGAACTGGGGCGCGTGTTCGGGCCTCGGGCCGATCGCCACCAGGTAGCCGGGGAGGTAGCGCAGCGCGGGGACCTTCTGGAACAGCAGCATCGGGAGCCGGGGGAAGATGCCGTTTTGCCCGTTCGCGAGGGGGCCGAGCGCGCCGGATTGCAGACCGCGCTGCAAGGCCTGCACCACACAGGTGGCGAGCCAGCGGCGGCGACGCACCTTCGCGAGGTCGCTCACGCGCAGAGTGTTGCGCAGCAACGGTTTCGCCAGCAGCGTGGCCGTGCCGACCGCGTCCTGGATGGCCAGGTTGATGCCGACTCCGCCGATCGGCGACATGGCGTGCGCGGCATCGCCGATACACAGTAGACCGTCCACATGCCAGCGTCGGAGCCGATTGACCCGGACGTCGAGGTGCTTCACGTCATCCAGGCTGGCGATGTCGTCGGTGCGATCGGCCAAGGTCGGGAACAGCTTCGCGATCCGGGCGCGGAATGCGTCGAGCCCTTCCGCGCGCAGGACTGGGTCGAAATTCTTTTTGTTCAGGTACGCGATCTGGTAGTTGTCGCCGCGATCAATGGTGATGCCCATCTCCGACTCGGTGATTCGCGCGCGCAAACCGCTGGGTTCGTCGTCGTCGCGTTTGCTCATCCGGAACCACCAGACGTCGACCGGCGACGGGAATTCGTGCGGCCGCATACCCATTGCGGTGCGCAGCGGTGACCAGCGGCCGTCGGCGGCCACGGTGAGCGCTGCCTTGAGCTGGCCCGTTTCGCCGTCGGCGGTTTTGTAGGTGACGCCTACGACCTTGCCCTTGTCGATGATCGGGCCGGTGACCTCGGTGTTCATCCACAGGTGGAACGTTGGCTCGCGCATCGCCGCGTCGGAGAGCAGATCGAGCAGATCCCATTGCGGGACCATGGCGATGTGCTGGTAGCGGCCGGGCAGTTTGCCGAAATCGCCGATCACCACGTTGCCGATGCCCGGGCTCTGGAATTCCACCCGCCGCACCGTGCTGTGCGGCAGCGCGTCGAACGCGGCCCCCAGCCCGAGTTCGTCCAGCAATTGCAGGGTCGACGCGTGCACGGTGTCGCCGCGGAAATCGCGCAGGAAATCCGCGTGCTTCTCGAAGACGGTCACGTCGATTCCGGCGCGGGCCAGCAACAGGCCCAGGAACATGCCTGCCGGGCCACCGCCTGCGATGGCGCACGTCGTCCGGGTCGCGGGTTCGGGCCGCATGGTCCCCCTCCTATTTTCAACGATAGTTGAATAAAGACAGGATGCACCTGTGCGCTGGGGCTGGTCAAGGGCAGGTTTGGTTACTTTGAGTAGTTGATTGTCGAGGAGGCTGAGGCGGCTTTTGTGGGGCTTTTGCGGCGTTCTTGGTTACTGTGAGTATATCAATTGCCGCGTGGAGCAACTACGGAGTGCGAACGGTCGAAAGGTTGCAGCGGGGCCACCCTTGATCGTGGCAGTGGCCGGAAAGTTCACCATGATGGACGAATCGCAGCCAACTGATTCGCGCCTAGCCTCTCCAGGTGGCCTTTCCTCCCGCGAATTCCCTGTCAGTCGATGATCAGCGGAGCCCGCGGGTGGTGACTGGCGGTGTCCGGGCCGTCTGCCTCGACGTCGACGACACGCTCGTCGCACACACCGACTCCTCCCGCGCGGCGCTGCGCCTTCTGCTCGGTCATGACGACGCTTGGTCACTGTGGGCACAGATCACCGACGAACAGGTCGCCAGGGTCGTCGCGGGCGAAATCGACTCCGACACCATGCGCTGGCAGCGCACCAAGGAGTTCTTCGCCTGCCTCGGCGAGCACATCGACGACACCGAAGCCATGCGCCGCGAGGACATCAGGGTCACCGCGATGCGAGCGGGGTGGGAGCTGTTCGACGACACGCTGCCGTGTTTGGAGTGGTTGCGGGGAGCTGGGGTCAAGATCGCCGTTGTGACGAATGCTTCTGGGTCGTATCAGCGGAGGAAGCTGGCCAACCTGGGGCTTGCCGAGTTCATCGATGGGATCGTCATTGCCGGTGAGCTCGGCGCCGCGAAGCCCGATCCGGTGATCTTCCACACCGCCTGCTCTCAGCTCGGCTGCCAGCCCGGTGAAGTCGCGCACATCGGCGACCGGCTCGACCTCGACGCCATCGGCGCCCGCGACGCGGGACTGCGCGGTGTCTGGCTCAACCGAACCGACCCCGCCGAAGGTGAACTGCCCCACGGCATCTCGGTCATCGCCACCCTCGCCGAACTGCCTGAGCTGCTGGTATGCGAACTCGACCTGGTCGTGCGCTGAATCCCCAGTCGAACGAGCAGGGGCCCGATTTCCGGCCCCCGCCAACCTTGGTCTACTATTCCTCAACAGCAGGAGGTCACCGTCAGGCGACCACCAAGATCCTGTTGGGGTATGGTGTAATTGGCAACACGACTGGTTCTGGTCCAGTTATTCTAGGTTCGAGTCCTAGTACCCCAGCGAACACCACAAGTTGATGTTCTAGGGCCCCGTCGTCTAGCGGCCTAGGACGCCGCCCTCTCAAGGCGGTAGCGCGGGTTCAAATCCCGTCGGGGCTACAGATCTGGGAGATCCCTGTTCGCTGAGAGCGCGAACAGGGATCTTTCGCTATGTCTATACGGGGGCCAAGCCCCCGTAGGCCCCCTTGGCTGGGGGGCTTCGCCCCCCAGACCCCCGGGCGCATTGGCTTCGCCTCGCGTCCTTGCTTCGCCCCCCAGACCCCCCGGGCGCTTTGGCTTCGCCTCGCGCCCTTGCTTCGCCTCGCGCCCTTTATGGCCTTGGGTCAGACTGGTCTAGTAGGGCTTGGCCTAGGTCGGATCTTGTGTGCTTTACCGAGGAGCCGACTCGTTTGGTTGTTAGGAGTCCGGCGTTTCTTAGGATTGTGGCGTGGTAGCTGGCGCTGGCGGCTGAGATGCCTACTCTCGCGCCTAGGTCTGTGGTGGTGCAGCCGGTGGCTGCTGTTAGGACTTCTGCTCTTGTGGCGCCCAGGAGGGCTACCAGGGCTGAGCTGTCTTGCTGGATGGTGCCGCCGGTCAGGGGCAGTTGGCGGTCTATGGGGTAGACCAGGACGGGTGGGAGATTTACATCCTCTAGGAGGGTGGGGGCTCGCCAGGCGAAGTAGGACGGGATGATGCGCAGGCCGCGTCCGTTGAGGTAGAGATCGCCGTTTACGTGGCGGCCGTGGATTTCCAGGATGGGGGCCAGCCAGCGGACTTTGGGGTGCAACGTGCCCAGCAGGCGCTGGTTGCCGCCGGTTTGGATGGCGTTGAGGCGGCTGGCTCGATCGGTTGCCACGGCTGCCCGGATGGTTGGCCAGTGTGGACTGATGGTGTCCTGGTAGTAACCGCGCAGCGAGGCGGCCAGGTCGTCGAGGGATTTCGGGGTGCCGTTGGCCAGGTCGTTGCCCCAGTCGGCCAGGCGGCGTTTGGTGCTGAGCTTGTTGAGTTCTCTGGTCAGCCGCCTTTTTTGGGTGTGCAGCACGGCTTCCAGGCCAGCGTCGACGCCGTCGGCGCCTTCGGCGGGGGTGAGGAAGTCGGGGGAGTAGCCGCGGGGCGGGGCCAGGGCGGTCAGGCGGGGGAGGTGGCGGCTGGTCTTGGCCTGCTGGCGCCAGCGGTCGAATACGACGGCGCCGTCGCGGTTCTGCATCAGGTGCAGGCTGAGCAGGACCTCCCAGAGCGGGTCCGGCTCGTCGGCGACCGTGGTCCTGCCGATGTCTTCCGCTGAGAAGTGGATCCGCAGTCCCATGCCGTTCCCCCCAAGGAGCACCTTTCGTCCGATTGTTGCATATTTTGCGGCTAGAGGCGGGCCTGCAGGGCTTCCGCTGCGGCTAGTAGGTCCGCTGCCCAGCGGACGCCGGGGCGTCGGCCCATGCGGTCGACCGGGCCGGAGACCGAGACCGCTGCCACTACTTGTCCGGAGCTGTCGCGTACCGGTGCTGAGACGCTGGCCACGCCGGGTTCGCGTTCGGCGACGCTCTGGGCCCAGCCTCGGCGGCGGACTTCCAGGAGGGTGCGTTCGCCGAACACGGCGTCGGTGAGGACGCTGCGCTGGGTCGCCGGATCGGCCCAGGCGGCGAGGACTTTGGCGCCGGAGCCTGCGGTCATGGGAAGTCTGCTGCCTACTGGGACGGTGTCGCGCAGGCCGCTCGGGGGTTCGGCGGCGAGCACGCAGACGCGTTGCATGCCGTCGCGGCGGTAGAGCTGCACGCTTTCGCCGGTGATGTCGCGGAGTTTGGGCAGGACGACTGCTGCCGCGTCGAGCAGGGGGTCTGTTGCGCCGCCGGCCAGTTCGGCCAGGGCTGGGCCTGGGCGCCAGCGGCCGTCCGAGCCTCGGCGGAGGAGGCGGTGCACTTCGAGCCCTACGGCCAGGCGGTGCGCCGTTGCCCTTGGCAGACCTGTCCGGTTGCACAACTCGGCAAGGCCGCACGGCTCCTTGGCAATGGCCTGGAGCACCGCTACTGCCTTGTCCAGAACTCCGATCCCGCTATGCTGTCCCACAGCTCGATATTAACTTCCCAGATTGCGGGAAGTCCAGCACTTGGGAGTCGGTTTCCCACTTTGCCTGCTCATGGCGGCGGCCTACCGATCTTCCGGGGAGAAATCTTGGATAGGAGAGGGGAGCGATGGGTTACACGCTCGCCGAGAAGGTATGGAACGAACACGTCGTGCGCCGTGGCAGTGGGGCGGAGCCCGATTTGCTCTATATCGATCTGCACTTGATCCACGAGGTCACTTCTCCGCAAGCCTTTGACGGATTGCGGCTGGCCGGCCGACCCGTGCGGCGGCCCGATCTGACGCTGGCGACCGAGGATCACAATGTACCCACGGTGGATATCGAACTACCGATTGCCGATCCTGTTTCCCGTACCCAGGTCGAGACGCTGCGCCGCAACTGCGCCGAGTTCGGCGTCGAGCTGTATTCGATGGGCAACGCCGAGCAGGGCATCGTGCACGTGATCGGGCCGCAGCTGGGACTTACCCAGCCGGGCATGACGATCGTCTGCGGGGACAGCCATACCTCGACGCACGGCGCCTTCGGCGCGATGGCCTTCGGGATCGGGACGTCCGAGGTGGAGCATGTGCTGGCCACCCAGACGCTGCCGTTGCGCCCGTTCAAGACGATGGCGATCAATGTGTCGGGTTCGTTGCGGCCCGGGGTTACCGCCAAGGACATCATTCTGGCCGTTATCGCCAAGATCGGGACTGGTGGTGGGCAGGGGTACGTCCTGGAGTACCGGGGGCCCGCCATCGAGGCGCTGTCCATGGAAGCGCGGATGACCGTGTGCAACATGTCGATCGAGGCGGGGGCCCGGGCGGGGCTCATCGCGCCGGACGAGACCACGTTCGCGTACCTGAAGGGGCGCAAGCATGCTCCCGAGGGGGATGAGTGGGAGGCCGCCGTTGCTTCGTGGCGGTCGCTGAAGACCGATGACGACGCCGCGTTCGACCTTGAGGTCGACATCGACGCGGAT
>DATFHN010000174.1:0-23079 GCA_035248365.1 Pseudonocardiaceae bacterium
CGCGACCGATCCTCTTCCAGCGAGACCCGGTCCCGGTCGTCCTGCCGGTTCTGGGCGAGCAGGATCAGCGGCGCGGCATACGCGGCCTGGGTGGAGAAGGCCAGGTTGAGCAGGATGAACGGGTAGGGGTCCCAGCGCAGCGACGCGGCCGCCAGGTTGAGTGTGATCCAGACGACCACGAACAGGGTCTGCCAGAACAGGAACGTCCCGGTGCCCATGAACCGGGCCAGGCGTTCGGAGAACCGGCCGAACGCCTCCGGGTCGACGTCCAGGCTGAGCCGGCGTGGTCTGCGCGGCTGGTCCAGCCGCCGCCGGGAGATCAGTTCAGGCATGGCTCGACTCCTGCCGCTCGGCCGGGTCCACCCCGTTCGTCCCGTTTGCTCCGTTGGTCTTCTTCGCCCGGTGTCCCGCGACCGGTTCCTGGTTGTGCGTCTCGTGCAGGCCGGTCTCCCGCCAGTTGACCGGCAGCAGGTGGTCCAGCACGTCGTCGACGGTGACCGCGCCGAGCAGGTGTTCCTGGTCGTCCACGACCGGTGCGCAGACCAGGTTGTACGCCGCGAAGTAGCGGGTCACGTCGGTCAGCGGATCGGTCGGCGCCAGCCGGGCCAGGTCCAGGTCCAGCGCGCCGGCCACCAGCTCGGACGGGGGTTCGCGGAGCAGCCGCTGGATGTGCACACAGCCCAGGTAGCGGCCGGTCGGGGTGGCCGAGGGCGGCCGGCACACGAACACCATGCTGGCCAGCGCGGGCGTGAGGTCGCCGTTGCGGACCCTGGCCAGTGCCTCGGCGATGGTCGCGTCCGGGGTGAGGACGACGGCCTCCGGGTTCATCAGGCCGCCCGCCGTGTCGAAGGAGTACTGCAACAGCCGCTTGACCGGCGCGGACTCCTCCGGCTCCATCAGCGCGAGCAGCCGGTCCTTCTCCCGTTCGGGCAGCTCGGCGAGCAGGTCGGCGGCGTCGTCCGGGTTCATCGCCTCCAGGATGTCCGCGGCCCGGTCCTCGTCGAGGTGGGCCAGGATGTCCTTCTGGTCGTCGTCGGGCAGCTCCTCGATGACGTCGGCGAGGCGTTCGTCGTCGAGGGCGTCCGCGACCTCGTGGCGGCGTTTGACCGGCAGGTCGAGCATGGCGGCGGCCACGTCGGCGGCGCGCATCGTGTCGTAGACGGCGATCAGCTGCTGAGCGCCCTGCGGCTGGGCGTCGAGTTCGGTCAGGCCAAGGCCGCTGACGTCCTCCCAGGCGAGCACCTGCACGGAGCTGCGCCGGGCCAGCCGGCCGGTGCGTTCCTGCACCGCGACCTTGGTGAACAGCCAGTCACGGGTCCGGCCGCGTTCCATGGCCGCGTCGATCACGGTGGCGCTCGCGCCGGTGGAGACCAGGGTGACCCGGGCGTCGAGCAGCTGGCCGACGACCAGGACCTCGTTGGTCCGCTGGATGAATCGGCGCAGGCTGACCGAGCCGGTGGAGAGCGTGACGGCGTTGGGCTCGATGCTGTTGACCCGCAGCATCGGCACGAAGATGCGACGCCGAGTGACCAGTTCGACCACGAGACCGAGCACCCTGGGTGGCTGCCGGGCGATACGCAGCATGACCACGATGTCCCGGACCTTGCCGATCGATTCGCCGTCTGGCCCGAACACCGGCAGTCCGCTCAGCTGGGCAGCGAATACCCTGTTCACGGCGGCCATGCGCTCAGGCTAGTGGCCATCTGCTTGACGCGGAAATCGGCCCGACGCGAGTACCGGTTGGTGAGCCGGTGTTCAGCTGGGCATCATCCGGGGGCAACCCGGCGCGCCGGGCGCGGCCGTGATCGCGGCGCCGGGCCTCTCATCGTCCACCTGGGACGGTCTGAGCACGGCGGGTGCGGCGTCGCGGCGGGCACAGTGATCATGAACACTCGGCTTGACCGTGCCAGAAGCATGTGAAAGAGACCTCAGCGAATGGCGGCGGCGCCGGCTACGTGTCACGATCGCGAAAATCGGTTACCCGTCGGTAAGCCACAATTTCCGGGAGGCCCTCATGGTCGATCGCCTTCGTCCGCGCCGTTCCTGTCTCGCCGTGCCGGGCAGCAATCCCCGCTTCCTGGAGAAGGCCAAGACCCAGCCGGTCGACCAGGTCTTCCTCGATCTCGAGGACGCCTGCGCGCCGCTGGCCAAGCCGGGCGCGCGCAAGAACATCGTGGCCGCGCTGAACGAGGGCGGGTGGGGCAACAAGATCAGGGTGGTCCGGGTCAACGACTGGACGACCGAGTGGACCTACCGCGACGTGACCGAGGTCGTGGAGGGCGCGGGCGCGAACCTGGACTGCCTCATGCTGCCGAAGGTGCAGACCGCCGAGCAGGTGCACGCGCTGGACCTGCTGCTCACCCAGATCGAGAAGACCATGGGCTACGAGGTCGGCCGGATCGGCATCGAGGCGCAGATCGAGAACGCGATCGGCCTGATCAACGTGGACGCGATCGCGCAGGCCTCACCGCGCGTCGAGACGATCATCTTCGGGCCCGCCGACTTCATGGCCAGCATCAACATGCGTTCGCTGGTGGTCGGCGAACAGCCGCCCGGCTACGACGTCGGCGATGCCTACCACTACATCCTGATGCGCATCCTGATGGCCGCGCGTGCCTACGACAAGCAGGCCATCGACGGCCCCTACCTGCAGATCCGCGACGTCGACGGGTTCCGCCGGGTGGCGGGCCGCGCGGCCGCGCTGGGCTACGACGGCAAGTGGGTGCTCAACCCCGGTCAGGTCGAAGCCTGCAACGAGGTGTTCAGCCCGCGCCAGGAGGACTACGACCACGCCGAGAACATCCTGGACGCCTACGGCTACTACACCTCGGAGGCGGGCGGCAAGAAGGGCTCGGCCATGCTGGGCGACGAGATGATCGACGAGGCGTCGCGCAAGATGGCGCTGGTCATCGCGGGCAAGGGCCGCGCCGCCGGAATGAGCCGCTCCGACCGCTGGACTCCTCCGGAGGAATGAACGGGGCTGATGAGCCTGAAGGCCCTAGAGTGATCGCGTGACCGAACCGGCATTGGAGTCGATTGAGATCGAGGGCTTTCTCTCGATCTCCTCGGCTTCGGTGTCGTTGGGCCGGCTGAATGTCCTGATCGGTGCCAACGGAGCAGGTAAGAGCAATTTCATCACCGCGTTCGAGCTCCTCGGCCGTCTCGCGGACAACCAGCTCAGGCTCTTCGTCGGCCAACGAGGTGGAGCATCCGCACTGCTGAACAAGACCAAGGGGTCCCAGCACATCAAGTTCGACCTGCGCGGACGTGAGGATGGCTACCGTGGCGTGCTGATTCCAGCCGTCGACGAAAAGTTGATCTTCGAAAACGAGGCCGTGCTCCATCGAACGGGGCCGGACGCCGAGTTTCAGGCCGCGCCCATCGGAGTCGGCAGCTCGGAGACCAGTCTCAACATTGAGGCCAGGCTCTACCCGGAGGCCAAGAAGTTCGCATCCGACCTGCTCAAGGCGTGCAAGGTCTATCACTTCCATGACACCAGCCCGGATGCGGCCGTCAAGCAGTTCGTGCCGACTGCCGACAACATCTCGCTTCGTGCCGATGCCGGTAACTTGGCAGCCGTACTGCTCGCGCTGCGAAACAGCGACGACGCTGCCTACAGACTGATCACTCGGGCTGTGCGGCAGGTTGCCCCGTTCTTCGGGGAATTCGTACTGGAGCCCGAGAACGACCGTGTTCGACTCCGCTGGAGCCAGGTCGACTCCGATGCGATCTTCTCGGCGAGCCAGATGTCGGATGGCACTCTCCGTTTCATCTGTCTGGCAACGTTGCTGCTGCAACCCGCGTTGCCCGCGCTGGTCATCCTGGACGAGCCTGAGCTTGGCCTGCATCCCTTCGCGATAGTGCAGCTCGCCGGCCTGCTGCGGCAGGCTTCGGTACGCAGTCAGGTGCTCATGGCGACCCAATCGGTGACGCTGATGAACCAGTTCGAATTGGCCGATCTCATTGTCGTGCAACGAGAAAACGGTGCGTCGACCTTCACCCGGCCCGACCCGGCAAAGCTCAGCGCGTGGCTGGAGGACTACTCGCTCGGCGAGCTGTGGGAGAAGAACGTGATCGGCGGCCGACCGGGCGGTGCGGGCAGGATCTAGATGGTGACCTCAACGCGACTGCACTTGCTGGTTGAAGGGCAAACCGAGGAAACGATCGTCAACACCACCCTCGCGCCGTATCTGGCGACCCTGGGGTGGTACGTCGGCTGCTCGATCATCAAAACCAGGCGCCTGGGGTCGGAGCCCGCGCGTCGCGGCGGCGCGACCTGCTGGGCCCATATCGCGCGAGACCTTCGCCTTCTGCTTCGTGATTCCAGCATCGCTGTGGTGACCACCTTGCTCGACTACTATGCGTTTCCCTCGGACGCGCCTGGCATGGCCGACCGTCCGGGTGGCGACGCGATAGCCAAGGTCGAGCACGTCGAACGAGCGATGGCGGCGGCGATCGGAGACCCCCGGTTTCTGCCGAATCTGGTTCTGCACGAGACCGAAGCGTGGGTGCTGGCCGCACACGACCAGCTCGGTTCTCTGTACGGCGAAGCGAGCCTGGCTCGAAAGCTGAAACGGGAGGTCGACACCGCAGGCGGTCCCGAACTGGTCAATGATGGTCCGTCCACTGCGCCCTCGAAACGACTGCTCCGGCATCGACCCGACTACGTCAAGACTCTCCACGGCCCGCTCGCCATCGACGATCTTGGGCTCCCCGGGCTGCGAGCGCAGTGCCCGCATCTGGACCAATGGCTCGCACGGCTCGAAACCGGATCCTGATCAGGCGTAACATCTAAGTTTCAGGGGGCCGGGCTCGGGATTGTGGGGCTGGCTATGTCGGCGATCATCGATGCGCTGATCGGGGTTGCGTCCTTCGGCGTGGTGTATTTCGCGTCCAGCGTTCGTGTTGTTCAGCAGTACGAGCGAGGTCTGGTTTTCCGGCTGGGCCGGGTGGTGTCCGCGCCCCGCGAGCCGGGGCTGGTCTCGATCGTGCCGATCGTGGACCGCATGCGCAAAGTGAACATGCAGATCGTCACGCTGCCGGTTCCGGCGCAGGAAGGCATCACCAGGGACAACGTGACCGTGAAGGTCGACGCGGTGGTGTATTTCAACGTGATCGACCCGGTGCAGGCCATCGTGCACGTGCAGGACTACCGCTTCGCGGTGTTGCAGGTCGCGCAGACCTCACTGCGGTCGATCATCGGCAAGAGCGAGCTGGATGACCTGCTTTCCAACCGGGAACGGCTCAACCAGGGCCTGGAACTGATGATCGACTCGCCCGCGATCGGCTGGGGCGTGCACATCGACCGGGTGGAGATCAAGGACGTCGCGCTGCCCGAGACGATGAAGCGGTCCATGTCGCGCCAGGCCGAGGCCGAGCGCGAACGGCGGGCGCGGGTCATCTCCGCCGACGGTGAACTTCAGGCTTCCTACAAGCTTTCTCAAGCCGCGGCGACCATGGCGGACACGCCTGCCGCGTTGCAGTTGCGGCTGCTGGAAACCGTGGTCGAGGTGGCCGCCGAGAAGAACTCGACGCTGGTGCTGCCGTTCCCGGTCGAGCTGCTGCGTTTCCTTGAGCAGGCACCGAAAACCCCGGCGCAGAGCGATGCGGTGGCCGCGCTGGTGGCCAAGGCCGCGAGCAACGGCAAGCCCTCAGATGATGAGGCCGCCGATCAGGTTGAGCATCGAGGTGAACAGCAACCACATGGTCAGGCCGGTGGCGACCATGCCCAGGAAGACCGCGATTAGTACGGTATGTCGCGAATGCGGGTTGATTTCGCGGACCCCGTCATCCCAGGAATTGCGCTGTTTGGCGGCGAACAGGGCTTCGTCTCTGCGGCGACCGTTCACGCTCACCCCTGTTGTCGAACGGACACGGACAGACAAGGTGCACAGCAGATCGAATGTAGGTGGCTACCGAGTGTCTAAGGTTGCTATGACATAACGCACAGATAACGGCTTGAACTTGCTTGATCTCGCCCCGATCAGGTGATGCTGGTCGGCATGAGCGAACAACGACGACAGCGCGGGGAGACCCGGAGACCCCGGTCCTTCCTTGGCAGGCGGCGGGAGCGCGACAACCTGTACGAGCGCAGCTTCCGTGCCTGTGTGCAATGTGGTGAAGACGTTTACATCCTGGCCATCGACTGCCGCAACTGTGGCCAGGCCGTCGAACTGAAGGCGAGTTGACCGGGTATTTGCCCAGGTCCAGCCATTGATCGTGGATATCCATCCCTTCGGGTGAGCACGCTCATAGTGCGAACGGTCGTTAACTGCGCGCCCCGCTGTCATACTGACCGGTAACTTCGCGCCGCCGAAAGGATTCCGTGATGGCCCGCCTCGCCCAGACCGCCGGACTGACCGACATCCAGCGGGAAATCCTCTCGACAGTCCGCGATTTCGTGGACAAGGAGATCATTCCGAACGCCCAGGCTCTCGAACACGCCGACGAATACCCGGCCGACATCGTCGAGGGCATGAAGGAAATGGGCCTGTTCGGCCTGACGATTCCCGAGGAGTACGGCGGTCTTGGCGAGTCGCTGCTGACCTATGCCCTTGTGGTGGAACAGATCGCGCGCGGCTGGATGAGCGTGTCCGGCGTCATCAACACGCACTTCATCGTGGCGCACATGATCTCCCGTCACGGCACCAAGGAGCAGAAGGAGTACTTCCTGCCGAAGATGGCGACCGGCGAGATCCGCGGCTCCTTCTCCATGTCCGAACCGGACCTCGGCTCGGACGTGGCCGCGATCAAGACCAAGGCGGTCCGCGACGGTGACGAGTATGTCATCGACGGCTCGAAGATGTGGCTGACCAACGGCGGCAGCTCCACGCTGATCGCGTTGCTGGCCAAGACCGACGAGGGCGCCGAGAAGCCCTACCAGAACCTGACCGCGTTCCTGGTGGAGAAGCCGACCGGCTTCGGCGAGGTGGCCAAGGGCCTGACCATCCCCGGCAAGATCGACAAGATGGGTTACAAGGGCGTCGACACCACCGAAGCCGTTTTCGACGGCTACCGGATCGGCGCGGACAAGGTCCTCGGTGGCGCGGGCGGCAAGGGTTTCGCGCACATGATGGACGGCGTCGAGGTCGGCCGGGTCAACGTGGCCGCCCGCGCCTGTGGCATTTCCATTCGCGCCTTCGAGCTGGCGGTGGAATACGCCCAGCAGCGCAAGACTTTCGGCAAGGCCATCGCCGAACACCAGGCGATCGCGTTCAAACTGGCCGAGATGGCGACCAAGGTCGAGGCCGCCCACCTGATGATGGTCAATGCCGCGCGCCTGAAGGACTCCGGCGAGCGCAACGACGTCGAAGCCGGGATGGCCAAGCTGATCGCCAGCGAGTACTGCGCCGAGGTCACCCAGGAGTCCTTCCGCATTCACGGCGGTTACGGCTACTCCAAGGAGTACGAGATCGAGCGGCTGATGCGCGAGGCGCCGTTCCTGCTGATCGGCGAGGGCACCAGCGAGATCCAGAAGACCATCATCAGCCGCGGTTTGCTGCGGGAGTACCGATCGCGGGGCTGAGTTCGGCAAGCTCCACAACGGACGGACGAACGAGGTAGAGCCGCAGGGCGAGTGCGGCGAAGACGGCCAGAGTGCCGAGTACGTAACAGTTGCCGAGCAGTAGCTGGACGAGGTTCCAGTGCTGCTCGGCATCGTTGCCCGCCGGTGGCATTGTGCACAGTCCGGTGCCCAGCGCGGCCAGGACCGCGATCGGCGTGATGGTGGCGAGTTTCGGGCTGCGGATCGCGCGGGACACCAGCAGCGCGGCCAGCGGCGCCAGCCACACCCAGTGGTGCGTCCAGGAGATCGGGCTGACCAGCAGCCCGCAGAACGCGGTCACCAGCATTGCGCCGACGTTGTCCCCGCGCCGGTACAGCGTGCGGGCGATCGGTAGCGCGACCGCGACGCAGGCCAGGCCGGCCAGCACGGCCAGCGGGAACGCCAGATCGGAATGCGGCAGGAACCGCTGGATCATGCCGTTGAGCGACTCGTTGCGGCCGTAGGAGGCGCCGGTGGCGTTGTTGCCGCCGAGCAGCTGGGTGCGCCAGAAGGCGAGCGTGTCGCCCGGCAGCACGAGCAGGCACACCGCGTTCAGGCCGAGGAACGTGCCCAGCGCGCGAGCCGCGTCCGCGCGGCGGCCGGTGACCAGCAGGTGCAGTACGAAGATCAGCGGGGTCAGCTTCACCGCGGCGGCCAGCCCGATGAGCACGCCGCCGTAACGGTTGCGCGGCAGCACCAGCACGTCCAGCACCACCAGCGCCATCAGAACCACGTTGATCTGACCCAGCCCGAGGCCGCGCCACACCGGCTCCAGCAGGAACACGCCGAGACCGAGCGCGAGCACCAGCCAGCCCGGCACGGCCGCCGTGATGCTCGACCGCAGCACGAGGACCAGGCCGAGCACGGTGACCACCGCGAACACGCCCCAGACCAGTTGCGGCGGCAGCGCGGCGAGCGGCAGGAACAGCAGTGCGGCCACCGGCGGATAGGTGAACGGCAGGCCGGGTGAGGTGTCCGGCAGGAATCGCAGGTTTCCGTAGAGCGGGTCGCCGTGCAGGACCGCGAGCGCGCCGGCCCGGTACACGCCGCTGTCCGTGCCGATCCCGCCACCCAGCCACCACAGCAGCAGTGCACCGGCCGTGACCAGCACGGCAAGGGCGATCGCGAGCCTGCGCCATGCTGCGCTGTGGGTGGCGAACATGACAGGGACGTTAGAAATTTTCCGGACAAAGGTCGTCAGTCGGGAGAACTGTCTTTTTCTCCGTCCGGGGTATGACAACCCGAAGCGGTAGTACCGGGGTACTACTCGCCCGGAACGACCAGGCCCGCCTCGTAGGCCAGCACGACGGCCTGAGCCCGATCGCGCAGCCCCAGTTTGCCGAACACCCTGCTCACGTGAGTTTTCGCGGTCTGCTCGACGATGTTCAGCGTTTCCGCGATCTCGGTGTTGGACAGGCCCTTGCCGACCAGGCGCAACACCTCCAGTTCACGCGCGGTCAGCCCGAGCAGGTCCGGCGGCGCGGGGCGATCCGGGTTGTGCCTGCTGAACTCGGCGACCAGCCGCCGCGTCACCGACGGCGCGAACAACGCGTTGCCCGAGGCCACCACCCGCACCGCGTTGACCAGATCGGCCAGCGGCGCGTCCTTGAGCAGGAATCCGCTTGCCCCGCAACGAAGTGCGCGATACACGTAGTCGTCGATGTCGAAGGTGGTCAGCATCAGCACCCTCGGCCCGCCATCGCAATCCTGCGACTCGGCCACGATCTTCTCGGTCGCGGCCAGCCCGTCGAGCACCGGCATGCGCACGTCCATCAGCACCACGTCGGGCCGCAGTTCGCGCACCGCCAGCACGGCTTGGGCCCCGTCGCCCGCCTCGCCGATCACGCTCAGATCCGGTTGCGCGGACAGCACGGCGCGGAAACTCTCTCGCACCATGGTCTGGTCGTCCACGATCAGCACGCTGGTCGTCATGGGCTCTCATCCGGTAGTTCGTCGCGCAGCGGCAGCACCGCGAGCACACCGAAACCGCCGTCCTCGCGTGCTCCGGTGTCCAGTCGCCCGCCGAGCATGTTCACCCGCTCCCGCATGCCGAGCAACCCGTGCCGGGCGCGCGGCTCGTCCCCTTGCGGCACCGGCGATTCGGTGCCCGCCGTGTTGCGGATGTCGAGGTGCAGCGCGGAATCCGTGGTCCACACCTCGACCGTGATCGCACTGCCCGGCGCGTGCCGGATCGCGTTGCTCAGCGCCTCCTGGGCGATCCGGTAAGCGGAAAGGCCGAGCGCGGTCGGGAGTTCGTCGGCCACAACGTACATGGACAGGCCGACGTCGGTGCCTGCCGCGCGCAGCCCGTCCACCAGGTCCTTGATGTCGCGCAACGTCGGCTGCGGCGCGGTCGCCGCCGACTCGTCGCCGGCCCGCAGGATGCCCAGCAGCCTGCGCATCTCGGTGAGCCCCTCGCGCGCGGTCGTGCAGAGCGCGGCGAACTCGGCGCGCACGTCCTCGGAGAGGTCGGGGAAGCGGTAGGGCGCGGAATCCGCGCGCAGCGCCAACATGGACATGTGGTGGGCCACCACGTCGTGCAGTTCGCGCGCGATGTGCGCACGCTCGGACAGGATCGCGGTGTCGGCCAGCGCGGTGGCCCGGTGCAGCCGTTGCTCGTTGCTGGTCCTGGCCAACTGCACCACGTACCCGACCAGCGTCACCGCGCCGACCAGCCCACCGGTCGACCCGACCCAGGACGCGCCCGAGAACTCGCCCCTGGAGAAATACCAGCGGGCCCAGGTGATCGCGAAGAGCACCAGTACGTCGGCGGCGATCGCGACCGGCAGCGGATACCACTCGGCGACCGCGAACACCGTGACCAGCGCGCCGAGCAGCAGCCACAACGGAATCAGCTGCAGCCAGCCGCTGTCGCCGACGTAGTCCGGCAGCGACCAGCTGTGGATCAGCGCGTAGGTGAAGCAGAACAGCACCACCACCATCAGCCGCAGGCCGTAGAGCGGATGCCGGTAACAGGTGAGCACCGCGAGGACGGTGAGCGCGGTGATCACCACGATCATGATCCCGGCCGTGGTGAGCAGCGGCATGTTGGCCAGCGAGGTGAACCAGCACCAGACCGCGATCACCACCGCCGCGATCGCGACCAGCGCGACCCGCCGGGTGTACCGGGACTCGCCGCGCCGGCCCGGGATCGGTGTCGGCTTGGTCACTGCCGCGTCGGCGAACGCATGCAGCGCTCCGGCCAGGATGCGGCGCGTCATGGTCAGGCCGATGACCAGCCCGGCCGGGAGCCGTTGCGCCTGGCCGGGACCGGCCGTTGCGCGGTCGGAGCCCATATCGCGGACAATACCGAGCCGTGCGTGATCCGCGCTGGTCGACGGCATACCCGGCCAGGATCGCTGCCCGAATGAACGGCGCCTTGCCGCTCCGGTTCGCGTTGGTTGCCGCTGCTTGGCAGGATGGTGTGAAATATCAATGCCGGACTCCACTGCGGTCGGTCGGCTCGACATCGGGGTGATGACGTGACCAGCTCGTTTTCCGGCGGTGCTCCCCGTCCCGGGGTACCCCGGCTGCCCACCCGCCCGACCGGTTGGCCGGTCGGCTCCTACGACAACTACGAAGAGGCCCAGCGCGCCGTCGACTACCTCGCCGAGAACGACTTCCCGCTGCTGGACGTCACGATCGTCGGCGTCGACCTGATGCTGGTGGAGCGGGTCACCGGCAAGCTGAGCTGGGGCCGGGTGGTCTCCACCGGCGTCGCGTCCGGCGCCTGGTTCGGCCTTTTCGTTGGGCTGCTGCTGAGCTTCTTCGACACCCAGACCGCGGCCATCGGCCCGATCCTGGTCGGCGTCGGCGCGGGCATCGTGTTCGGGCTGATCTTCGCCTCGGTCGGGTACGCGTCCAGCCGGGGCAGGCGGGATTTCCAGTCCTCCAGCCAGTTGGTGGCCGGCCGCTACGACGTGCTGTGTCAGCCGAGAACCGCGGAGAAGGCCCGCGACCTGATCGCCAAGTTCGCGATGCGCCGGCCCCAAGCCAATCCGAGTTGACCCTGGGTGATCGTTGGGCCGCGTCGTTTTGCCTGATCGGACGCTGATTTCTGTCGGTGTGCGGTGCGATCATGGTGACGCGGGGTGGTCATCATGGCGGAATCCAGGGCGATCGGCGGGTGGGAGTCCGCTGCCGACGTCACCGACTGGCGATTGATCGTCGAGTCGAGGGCGCGGCGCGCGCGGACCGATCTGGCCTTGCTGGACACCGATCCACGCTGCGCGCCTGACACCGAGGTGGCGCGGGCGGCCGCGCTGGAATCGCTGGCCATCGTGGACGCGGTGCTGCGCGCCCGCGCGAAATGGTGGCAGGCGCCGTCGGTGTGGTGGTCGGGCTGGCGGATCGAACGGGCCTGGCGGGCCCTGCACGAAGCCGAGGTCTACCTGATCGCCGCCGATCCCGCGCTGAGCGCGCGCCTACCCGCGCTGGGCGAGCGGATCAGCCCGTGCCTGCCCGACACCGACCTGCGCCGCATCGCGTTGTCCCGGCTGCGCCCCGAGGATCCGCCGAGCGCGGCCGACCGGATCGTGGTCACCGACGCGGTCCGCGCCGCCTTCGACGCCTCCGACGAGGCGCACGCCAGCGCGCGGGCGTTGCGCAACAAGCTGTTCGTGGCCGCGCTGACGTTGTTGCTGCTCAACGTGTTGCTCGGCATCGTCTCCTCGGTCTGGCCGACGTTGCTGCCGATGTGCGTGGCAGGCAACGAGAATCCGGCCGGGAACCAGTTGATCTGCGCGGGCGGCAGCGCCCATCCGGCCGGTGGTGAGGTGTGGCTGGTGGCGATGATGGGCGCGGTCGGCGCGAGCATCGCGGCCGTGGTGCTGTTGGTGCGCAGGCGACCCAGCCTCTCGCCCTACGTGCTCGCCGGTTATCAGGCGCTGATCAAGGTCCTGCTCGGCGCGCTGCTCGCGGTCGTCGGCGTGCTCGCCCTCGGCGCCGGACTCGTGCAGGGCCTGATTTCCTTGCACAGCCAGGATGCCGTGCTGTTCTGGGCCGTGCTGCTCGGCTACTCGCAACAGGTCGGCACCCGCCTGCTGGACAACTACGCCGACCGGCTGCTCAACCGCGTCCGCCCCCTGGAAGGCCCGGAAAAGGACTAGTGTCTTGTAATCCTGTTCGTCTTACTCGTCTCCGGCGCCCAGGCGGCCCCTGGCGGCGTTGTCGTCGTCGCCGGTACAACAGCGGTACCGGCTCCTCCTCCGCCTTGCCAGGAACCACCTGGATCACCGGATCCGAGCAAGGAAACAGAATTACAGGACACTAGCTACAGCCATTTGTTCTTGCGCAGGATCACGTACAACCCGGCGCAGATGGCCAGGATCACGCCGATCGCCAGCGGATAGCCGAATCTCCAGTGCAGTTCCGGCATGTACTCGAAGTTCATGCCGTAGATGCCGGCGATCATGGTGGGAATCGCCAGGATCGCCGCCCACGCGGTGATCTTGCGCATGTCGGTGTTCTGCCGCAGGTTGATCTTGGCCAGCGTCGCGTCGACCAGCGTGGTGAGCAGCGCGTCGAACCCGGTGACTCGCTCGATCACGGTCGTCAGGTGGTCCTCGACGTCCCGGAAATACGACCGAACCTGCTTGGCCACCTGCGGTTTCTCGGTGGTCACCAGTAAACGCAGCGGCGCGGCCAGCGGCTCGACCGCGCGGCGCATCTCCAGCACCTCCCGCTTCATCAGGTAGATCGGCTCGGAGTCGATCACCTCGCGCGGGCCGAAGATCTTCGTCTCCAGCAGATCGATGTCCTGCTCGATCTTGGCGGTCACGTCCAGGTAGGAGTCCACCACGCGGTCGGCGATCCCGTGCAGCACCGCGCTCGGCCCGGCCGACAGCCGCTCCGGTTCGCCCTCCATCTGCTCGCGCACCGTGGCCAAACCCGAGTGGTTGCCGTGCCGGACGGTGATCACGAAGTCCTTGCCGAGGAACACCATCAGTTCCCCGGTCTCGACGATCTCGTTCGCGGTCGTCGGCGACTCGTGCGGCACGTAGCGCACGGTCTTGAGCACCATGAACAAGGTGTCGTCGTACTGCTCCAGCTTCGGCCGCTGATGCGCCTCCAGCGCGTCCTCCACCGCCAGTTCGTGCAGCCCGAACTCCTGCGCGATGCCCTGGATCTGTTCTTCGTCCGGCTCGTGCAACCCGATCCAGACGAACCCGGTGCCGCGCTTGCGCACCTCCGCGATCGCGGCGCTGTGCGTCCAGCGACCGGCCAGCCGTTTGCCCTCGACGTACACGCCGCAGTTGACCACGTAGGCCGACAGCGGAACCGGGATCTTGTGCTCGTCCACACCGGACCCGGTGTTACGGCGGCCGTACAAACCGCCGAGTGAGGGCAGACCTGGCATCGGCACTCCTGGTAGTCACGACCGTGTACTCACTCACACAACGGTTGCACAGATTACGGGCGATCAGGCAACACTGTGTCAACACGCGGCGACCAACGTTGGTTTGCCGGTCCCGAGGAGGCAATGTGCAGTTCGGTCGGTACTACGAGGAGTTCGAGGTCGGCGCGGTGTACAAGCACTGGCCGGGCAAGACGGTCACCGAATACGACGACCACCTGTTCTGCCTCATCACCATGAACCACCATCCGCTGCACCTCGACGCGCACTACGCGGAGGAGACCACCGACTTCGGCAAGAACGTCGTGGTCGGCAACTACATCTACTCGCTGCTGCTCGGCATGTCGGTCGCGGACGTCTCCGGCAAGGCCATCGCCAACCTGGAGGTCGAGTCGCTGCGGCACATCAAGCCGACCTTCCACGGCGACACCATCTACGGCGAGACCACCGTCCTGGACAAGACCCCGTCCAAGTCCAAGGACGATCGGGGGGTCGTCTACGTGGAGACCAAGGGCTACAAGCAGGATGGCACCGTGGTGTGCGTCTTCCGGCGCAAGGTGATGGTGCCCAAGCGCTCCTACGGCGAGACTCGCGGTGGCGAGCAACCGGGCAGGCCCGAACCCAAGGAGTAAGTGTGACCGGTGTTGCCCTGGCCCAGGATCGGCTGACCACCTTCGCCAAGCAGGAGGCGGCAGGCGAGTCGCCGCTCTACGAGCACCTCGCCGCCGCGGCGGGCGCTGACGAGGACGTCGCCGCGCTGCTCACCGCGGCCGAGCCGGAGGCGGCCAGGGCCACGCTGTTCTTCGCCGCCGCGCACCGCCTGGTCATCGCCGAACCGACCTCGCAGCTGGCCTACTACTACCCGTCGGTCGGCGGCGATCGCGGCGTCGACGAGCAGACCTGGCCGACGTTCCGCGAGTTCGTGCTGGCCCGGGCCGAGAAGATGCGCGAGCTGATCGCCACCCGCGTGACCCAGACCAACGAGGTGCGCCGCGCCGCGCTGCTCTACCCGGCGCTGGTGGCCATCGGCAAGCAGGCGGGCGCGCCGCTCGGGCTGCTGGAGGTCGGCGCCAGCGCGGGCCTGCTGCTCGGCGTGGACCGCTACGGCTACCGCTACACGCTCACCGGCGGCGAACAGGTCAACGCCGGTCCGGCCAAGGCGGCGCTGGTGCTGACCAGCCAGCTCGGCCTGGCCGAGGGCCAGAAGAAGCCCGCGCTGCCGCGCAAGCTCGCCATCGGCGCCCGGGTCGGCCTGGACGTCCACCCGGTCGACCTGTCCGACGAGGGCGAGCTGGCCTGGCTGGAGGCCTGCGTGTGGGCCGATCAGGTCGACCGCATCCGGCTGCTGAACACCGCGGCCGGCGTGCAGGCCGGGGGCAGGCCTGAGCTGGTCACCGGCGACGCCGTCGACGACCTCGCCTCGGCCGCCGCGCGCATCCCCGAAGACCAGCCGCTGGTCGTGTTCGACTCGCACACGCTGCCCTACCTGGAGCCTGCCCGCCGTACCGCGTTCGTGGACGCGGTGGCCGCACTGGCCGCCACCCGGCCACTGTGGTGGCTGAGCCTGGAGAGCTACGACGCCGTCCTGGCCAACCTGCTGCCCGGCCGGGACGATCTCGCCTCCGGCGAGCGGCTCACCGGCACGCTGGCCGTCACCCGGTGGGCGGACGGGAAGCCGCAGGTCACGGTGCTGGCCAAGACCGAACCGCACGGTCAGCGGCTGGACTGGCTGACCGGCTGACCCGGCCCCGCTCCCCAGTCACGCAGCGTGTCCGCGAGCAGGTCGCTGAGCGCTCCGGCGCCGTCCGCCGCCGCGAACTCCGCCGCGTCCACCCAGCGCAACCCCGACGCGTCACTGCCCGCCGCGGGCTCGCCGCCGGTCACCGCGCAGCGGTAGTCGTGGATGTCGAAGATCACCCCGGGTCCCGGCCGCTCGACCGAACCGACGAGTTCCTGCGCGGTCACGATCAAGCCGGTTTCCTCGGCGACTTCCCTGATCACCGCCACCGCGTCGGACTCGCCCGGTTCGACCCGCCCGCCCGGCAGCGACCACCGGCCGCGCCCCGGCGCGTTCGCCCGCCGGATCAGCAGCAGCCGTCCGTCCGGGCGATAGATCAACGCCCCGACGCAGCGCACAACATCTTGCGTGGCAAGGCCGATAGGGCCATTCGGGTTCCCGGTCATGATCACCCAGCGTAGCGAATTCACCCTCGACACGCTGCCCTTCCCCCAGTACGGTACAAATCTCCCGTTCCCGCGCAGAGTGCGGTACAAACTTGTTGAAGCAGCCGATGGCCGGCTGCCGCTGAAAGCACCACTAGCGGACGGGGTCTGTAGTCGTGAACCTCAAGAAGCTCCTGGTTTGGGGCGGCATTGCGCTGGCCCTGTTTTTCCTCATCAGTGCGCCGACCCAAGCATCCGGCCTGGTCACCAACATCCTTGACCTGCTCAAGAACGCCGCCGAGGCGATGGTCACGTTTGTCCGCTCGCTTGTCTGAGCCGGCTGCGGGACAATAGGCACATGTTCACGCCGCGGGATCCTGACGAGTACCTGCTGCCGAGCGAACGGCGGGTGATCAGGGTCCGCCGACACTGGGCGTTCGTCGCCTGGGACGTGTTCGAGGCCGCGGCGCTGCTCGCCGTCGCGTTCATGATCTCCTACCTGCTACCTGCGGGTTACTGGCTGGTGCAGAACATCCTCTGGTACGCGGCGCTGCTGGTGGTGCTGCGCTTCGCCTACGTGGTCGTCGACTGGTGGGTGGAGCGGATCGTGGTCACCGACAAGCGGTTCATGCTCACCACCGGCGTGTTCGTGACCAAGGTGGCGATGATGCCGATCACCAAGGTCACCGACCTCACCTACGAACGCTCCACATTGGGGCGTTCGCTGGGGTACGGCACGCTGATCGTCGAGTCGGCCGGGCAGATCCAGGCGCTCAACCGGGTGGAGTACCTGCCCAAGCCGGAAGAGGTCTACGACGCGATCTCCGAACTCGTGTTCGGCGACAAGCAGTCGCAGTCCGAACGGTTCTCGATGATCAAGGCCCAGCGCGCCGCGCGCGGCAAGAAGCTGGTCCCGTAGCAGGGACACCGGTAGGCCACACTGGACCTTGTGCGTATTGACCTGCATACCCATTCGAAGGCATCGGACGGCACCGACTCGCCCGCGGAACTGCTCAGTGCCGCGGTAGCGGCCGGCCTCGACGTGATCGGCCTGACCGACCACGACACCGCGGCGGGCTGGGCCGAGGCGGCGACCGCGCTGCCCAGCGGCCTCACGCTGATCCGCGGCGCCGAACTGTCCTGCGCCTGCCCGGATGGCAACGGCAGGAACGTCACCGTGCACCTGCTCGCCTACCTGCACGATCCCGAGTCACCGCCGGTCGCCCAGGAGCAGGCCAGGCTGCGCGCGGAGCGGCGCGAACGACTGCTCGCGATGGCCACCCGGATGGCCGCCGACGGCTTCCCGGTCGACCCCGGCGAGCTGATGGCCAGCATCCCGCCCGACGCCTCAGCGGGCCGGCCGCACCTGGCCCAGGCGCTGGTGCGGGCCGGGGTGGTCGGCAGCGTCACCGAGGCGTTCAGCCGCTACCTGGCCGGTCGCGGTGCCTACTACGTGCCCAAACACGACACTCCGGTCAAGCGCGCGATCCAGATGATCAGCGACGCGGGCGGCGTCACCGTGCTGGCCCACCCCTTCGCGCGCTCACGCGGCCCGATCGTCACCGCCGAGGTCATCGCCGACCTCACCGACGCGGGCCTGGCCGGAATCGAGATCGACCACCCCGACCACGACGAGCCGACCCGGGCGGAGCTGCGCGGCCTCGCCAAAGAGCTGAACCTGCTGGTCACCGGGTCGAGCGACTACCACGGCAGCAACAAGACCGTCCGCCTCGGCGCGGAGACCACCGCCCCGGAAATGCTCGACGCGCTGATCCAGCGCGCCACCGGAGTGCCCGTCATGATGGGATGACCCGCAACTATCGGCGGGTGCGTGACCAGGAGTGATGGGCCATGAACGGAATCTTCGACGCGCAGTTGTTCATCGCGTCGACCATCACCCTCGTCGTGATCATGGACCCGCCGGGCACCATCCCGGTCTTCCTCGGTCTGGTCGGCCGCAAATCCCACAGCGCGCGAGCCCGCGCCGCCCGCCAGGGCGTACTCGTCTCACTCGGCGTGATCACCCTGTTCGCGGTCGCCGGCGGCGCGATCCTGACCTATCTCGGCATCGGCATCCCCGCCCTGCAGGGCGCGGGCGGCCTGCTGTTGCTGCTGATCGCGCTGGACCTGCTGACCGGCCGGGGCAACACCGAACCCGAGGTCGTCGAGGACGTCAACATCGCCCTCGTCCCGCTGGGCACCCCGCTGCTCGCCGGGCCCGGCGCCATCGCCGCCACGATCGTCTACGTCCGCCAGGCCCACGGCCACCTCGGGTCTTATGTCGCGCTCGCGCTGGCCATCCTGGTCGTGCACCTGATCCTGTTCCTGTGCCTGCGCTACTCGGGCCTGGTGATCAGGGTGGTCAAGGAGAGCGGCATCGAACTGATGGCCAAGATCGCCGGCCTGCTGCTCGCCGCCATCGCCGTCCAGTTGGTCGCCAACGCCATCCGCGGCTTCATCTCCGGAGCCTCGTAAACGAACAACCCGGCGCGGAACTGACGGTGTGGCTGCGTAACGTTGGGGGAGTGCAAGGGCAGCTCGGATTCGACAGTATGCCGCGGAAATTGGTCAAGGTGACGCCCGCGAGGCTCGCCACCTGGAACGATTGCCCGCGCCGGTACCGGATGACCTACCTCGACCGGCCGACCCCGCAGCGCGGCGGGCCATGGGCGCACAACACGCTCGGTGCCGCCGTGCACAACGCGCTGCGCGCGTTCTTCGATCTGCCCGTCGCCAAGCGGACTCCCGAGCAGGCCGCGAACCTGGTGGTGGCGAACTGGCGCAACGAGGGTTTCGCCGACGCCGAGCAGGCCGGGAAGTACCGGCAGCGGGCCAAGGACTGGGTCGCCGACTACGTGGCCGAGATCGACGTCGAGACCGACCCGATCGGCATCGAGCGCTGGGTTTCCGCGCCGGTTGGCGCGATTGTGGCCGAAGGGCGAGTCGACCGGATCGACCAGCGCGACGGCGAACTGGTGATTGTGGACTACAAGACCGGCAGGCACGCGCTGACCACCGATGACGCGCGCGGTTCGCAGGCGCTGGCGATGTACGCGATCGCCGCCCGGCGAACGTTGCGCCGCCCATGTCATCAAGTGGAATTGCACCACCTGCCAACCGGATCCGTGGTTTCGTGGACGCATACCGAAGAATCCCTGGGTCGGCACCTGAGTCGTGCCGAGGAGACCGCGGAGGAACTGGACGTGGCGCGCGAGACCTTGGCCGCGGGCGGAGACGCCGACGTGCTGTTTCCGCCCAACATCGGGAAACAATGTTCCTGGTGCGACTTCCGGCCGAGTTGTCCGGCTGGCCGGCAGGCGGCACCGGATCTCGATCCGTGGGCGGCGTTGTCACCATGACCGACGACCGCCAGACCCAGTCCCAGTCCGGCGCGACCGACCGCATTCCGGCGCGCCGTTCGCCGACGCCGAGACCGCCCGCGATCCCGGTGCGCCGCGGCCAGCTCAAGCCGCCGCCCCGCCCGAAGTTCGACCCGGCCGACGCGCACACCGAAGAACTGCCGGTGATGAGCGACGAGGAGTTCGAGGCGGTCCAGGCCGCGGCCGTGCGCCGCGCGCGGGGCGAGCCGGACCCGGAAACCGTTGCCCCCCAACCAGAACCCGAACCCGTCGCACCGGAGAAGCCCCGGCGCCGCACCTTCCTCGGCGGTATCACCGGCTCGCTGACCGCGGCCACGGTGATCATCGCGTTGATCGCGATCGCCGCGCAGGTGCTGAGCAGCACGATCGGTAAGCCCGGCCCCGGTCTCCTCGACCTGATCGGTCAGGTCGTGCTGGCGTTGTTCGCGATCCTCGCGCAGCGCGGTGTCGACCGGCGCCGGGGCGCGCGGCGTGGCTGGTCCGCGGTGTTCGTACTGATCTTCGCCTGCGCGTCGTTCGGGGTGTTCTGGCTGGCCTGGCTCTGGCTGTTCTGGCCGAGCTAATCCGGTAGCCGGGCTCAATCCTGTAGCCAGGCGCGCCAGGTCGGCACCAGCGCGCTGAGCAGGCCGATCGGGTTCTCCACGTTGGGCGAGTGTTTGGCCCCGGGGATCACCGCGAAGTCCGCGTCCAGCCGGTCGGCCATGTCCCGCTGGCTGGCCACCGTCCACGCGTCGTCGTCGGCACCGCACAACACCAGGCAGGGCGCGTCGAGCGCGCGCAGCGCGTGGACCAGCTTCGTCACCCGATCGGGTTCGTGTCTGAGTCCGTCGGCCATCCCGAGAATCGCGGCGGCGGTCGAGCGCACGAACCGGGTGTGCAGGAAATCCTTGAGTTCCTGCGGAGCGTCGGCCCAGCCCGGCGCGGCCGCGTCCAACTGGGCGCGCATGTGCTCGGCGGCCTGGATCCCGCCGGCCCGCAGCACCGGCTCCTGCGAGTCGAGCATGGTGCGCCGGAACCCGGGTGGCAGCTCGCCCGGCCCCGAGTCGAGCAGGGCCAGCCCGGCGACCTTGGCCCCGGCCAGCACCGCGCCGCGCGCGACCAGCCCGCCGTAGGAGTGACCGAGCAGCAGGATCTTCTCCCCGCCGCCGGTCAGCAGCTCGATCAGTTCGGCGATCGGTTCGCCCAGCGCGTCCGGCAGGTACGCGGCCTCGTCGTCCGGTCCAGGCGACTCGTACTGGCCGGGCAGGTCGATGGCGAGCGCGCTGATCCCGGCCGCCGCGATCGGATCCAACAGCGGCACGAAGTCCTCTTTGGACCCGGTGAAACCGGGCAGCAGCAACGCGGTCGCGCCCAGCGCGGTTCCGGCCGGGGTGCACCGCAGCGCGGCGATGGGGCCGTAGCGGCCGGGCAGGTCGATCCGCGCACCACCGTGCGGGCTGATCGGGGACGGCTGTACCACCTGGCACCCTCCTGCGTTGAGCGTCAACCAGTCCAGCAGACCCGATCGAACCACACGGCGCCAGTTGAACCGATCAGCGCAACGCGGCGAGAACCGAACCCCGCTGTTCAAGGACCATCGGTCCGAGGCTCGCCATCGCTACCGGCCCGGAGTACCCGTTTCGATTCACCCCGATCGTGCCGACGGTCGTGCCGTCGGCCACGTTGACCACCTGGATGCCGTTGCGCACCGGCAGCAGGTACTTCCCGGCGAACGGGGTGCCCGCGCCCAGCGTGCCCTGAACCGTCCACAATGGATGGAAGTCGGTGCTGGACAGCGCCATCGTCGAGGACCCGGTGTACCAGTAGACGCCATCCGAGTCGGTCCAGCTCGGCACCACCAGCCCGGCCGGATTACCGGCCAGGTCGGACTCGGGCAGGTTCAGCGGATAGCTGGCCACCAGCGAACCGGTCTGGTCGTTGTAGACCGACAGCCGCGTCGGGCCGTCCTGCACGACCGCCGCGTACTGCGCGGTCATCGCGATCAGCCGTGACTCGTGCCCGCCGATGAGGTTGCTGGTCACCACCGACGGCTGGTCCGCGTTGGTCGCGGTGGCCCGGTAGAAGGAAAGCCGGTCGGTCGGTTCGTTCGGGCAGCGCTCGACCACGCCGATCATGCCGAAGGCGACCGACACCGAGCCGTAGTGGCAGTGCGCCCTGGGCTGCACGTTCGGGTTGTAGAAGTCCGGCACCGTGCCGTACTCCATGGTCTGCACCATGTCGTAGCGCCAGGTGTCCAGCAGCGTCGGTCCCGTCGTGGTCACGTAGGTGCCGTCGGAGAGCAGCTGGGTGCCCAGCTGCGCGTCGCCATTGCGCATCGAGCCGCGTACGCCGGAGGTCTCGTCGAGTTCGGTGACCTCGCTGCAGTTGGCCGACTTGTGGTAGACCGCGATGACCTTGCCCCAGGTCTGCGACACCGTGCACAGGCCGAGATCGCGGGTGTAGCGCCAGCGCACGTCGCCGGTCAGCGGGTCGCGGCCGACCACCGAGCCATCCGCCGCCGTCGCGATGGTCGGTCCGGCGATCACCGGCACCGGCGTCGCCGTGCTCGGCGCCTGCCACACCTGCGCCAGCGAGGGCGGGAAGACCGTCGGACCGGCCGGAATCGCCTGGTAGGCCGGGCCGGTGACCAGGGTGGTGTTGCGGGCGTCGCTGCGATCCCACAGCGCGAGACTCACCACGAGCGCGGCCACCACGATGAACACCAGAGCCACGTAGTCGGCAGGCCTGCGAAACGATCGACGGCGCGGCCGCGCGGGCCGCGCCTCGATCTCGTCCTCGGCCGCATCAACCGAGCCGGGCGGGTTGTCCAGTTGCTGCACCGTGTCGTCCGATTCCCTACAGCTGTTCCCTGTGCCGGGTTCCTGCGGGCGACCCTAGTACGGCCCTCGTAAGAGCCTCGTGTTAGCTCTCGGGGCCGGGCTCTGCTCCGACCCGACCGACCGGGTGCGCTTAGCTCGCGGCGCCCGACTCAGCGTGGCCGGTCTCGACCCCGGCCGACGGCCGGTTTGCGCTTAGCTCTCGGCGCCCGGCTCGGAGCCGCCGGTCTCGACCCCGGCCCGGCGCCGGGTGCGCTTGCGCGGCGCCCGCTTGGCCGGTTCACCGGCCGACACCGACGCGGCTTCCTGCGTCACCTCCGGCTGACCCTCCGCCCCGCCCGCCCCGCCCGCCGCGGCCCCACGGCGGGTGCGGCGACGGCGCGGTCGCGGCGAGCCACTCTCGGCGGCACCGTTCTCGGCGGGCGAGCCGCCTTCGCGCGGCTGCTTGGTCGCGGGCCGCTCGGCCCCGGACTTCGCGCCGGTCTTCGTGGTGGTGCGCCGCCGGTTGCGGGTGCGCTTGCCCCGGCCACCGGAAAGGTCTTCTTCGGCCTCCGCCGCCAGCCCGGCCCTGGTCCGCTGGTCGACCGGCAGCTTGCCGGTCGCCTCGCGCGGGATGTCCAGGTCGCTGAACAGGTGCTCGGAGGTCGAGTAGGTCTCCACCGGCTCCGGCTTGCCCAGGCCGAGGGTGTCGCTGATCATCTTCCAGCGCGTCTCCTCGTCCCAGTCGACGAGCGTCACCGCGACGCCCTCACGCCCGGCCCGGCAGGTGCGGCCGATCCGGTGCACGTAGGCGTTCTCGTCCTCGGGGCACTGGTAGTTGAT
>DATFHN010000175.1:0-8618 GCA_035248365.1 Pseudonocardiaceae bacterium
GGCCGGCTGGCCGGTGCTGGCCGAGCCGACCGCGACCGCGCCGGCCCTGGCGGCCGGCGCCGAGCTGATCACGCACGGAACGCTGGTGGTCAACGTGGACGCGCTCGCGCTGCGCCCGACCGGTGTGGTGATCGCCGGCCGGCCGACGCTGACCCGCTGGGTCGGCCGGCTGATGCGCACCGTCGGCGTGGTGCACGTGGTCGACAAAAATCCACAGTGGACAGATGTCGCGCATGCCGCGACCAGCGTGAGCCGCTGGCTGCGCCCGGCGGATCTCGTTGCGCGACAGACGGATCCGGCCTGGCTGGCGTCCTGGCGGGACGCGGAGGACGCGGCAACCCGCGCGGTCGCCAAGTTCCTCGGCGAGGCGCCGTGGCCGACCGGACTACGCGCGGCCCGCGAGATCGTCGCCGCGTTGCCGGCCGATGCCGTGCTGTTCCTCGGATCGTCCAATCCGGTCCGACTCGTCGACCTGGTCGCCGTGCCGCGCGTGGACCTGCGCGTGTACGCCAATCGCGGCGTCGCCGGCATCGACGGCAGCGTGTCGACCGCCAACGGCCTGACGCTGGGCCTCGGCGCGCGCGGCTACGCGTTGCTCGGCGACCTGACCTTCCTGCACGACGCCAACGGCCTGCTGCTCGGCCCGGACGAACAACGCGCCGACCTGACCGTGATCGTGCTCAACGACGTCGGCGGCGGCATCTTCAGCCTGCTCGAACAGGGCGCGCCCGAACACGAAGCCGGCTTCGAACGGGTTTTCGGCACGCCGCACCGGGTCGACATCGCGCGACTGTGCGCGGCGCACGGCGTCCCGCATCGGCGCGCGGAGTCGGTCGACGACCTGACCGCGGCCATCGGTGAGGAACGCGGCGGGCTGCGGGTGGTCGAGGTCCCGGTGCCCAGGGACGGCATCCGCGAGCTGCACGCCGCGCTCGCCACCGCGGTCCGCGACGCTATTCGGTGAGCTGCTCCAGGGCGTCGCGCATCGGGATCATCTTGGCGTTGGCCTCCAGGACCTCGCTGTCCGGATCGGAGTCCGGCATGATGCCGCCGCCCGCGAACAGCCGCGCCGTGTTGCCGCTGATCTGCGCGCAGCGCAGCGCGATGCCGAACTCGCCGTCGCCGGAGGCGTCGATCCAGCCGACCGGGCCGGCATAGCGGCCCCGGTCCATCCCCTCCAACTCGGTGATCAGCGCGACCGCGGCTTCTCTCGGCGTGCCGCCGACGGCGGCTGGCGGGTGCACCGCGCCGGTCAGTTCGAGCAGCGACGGGTTGCCGGTGAGCTTGCCGTGGATGTCGGTGGCCAGGTGCAGCACGTTGCGCAGCCGCAGGATGGTCGCCTCGACCGGCACGTCCAGGTCGGCGCAGAACGGCTTGATCCGATCCGCCACCGACTCGACCGCGTAGCGGTGCTCCTCCTGGTTCTTCGCCGAGTCCAGCAGGCTCGCGGCCAGCGCGTCCGCGTCGATGCCGTCGCGCGGCCAGACCGTGCCGGCCAGCACCCGCGCGAACACCTCGCTGTCGCGCCGGGCCAACAGCAGCTCGGGCGTGGCGCCCACCAGGCCGTCGACCGAGAAGATCCAGCAGTTCGGGTTGCGCCCGGCCAGCGCCAGCAGCAGCCCGCGCGCGTCGATCGGGCCCTCCTCCGGCGGCGTGCTGGCGACCAGGTCGTGCGCGAGCACCACCTTGCGCAACTCGCCCGCGCGCAGCCTGCGCACGGCCTCGGCGACCGCGTTGCGATAGCCGGTCACGGACAGCTCGCCCTCGGCGTAGCGCACCGCCGACGGCGTGCGGATCGGCTGCATCGCCACCGGCGTCTGCGAGCCGCGAACGCCGTTGACATTGATTTCCGTGATCCATGTCACGCCATCCCGGCGACCGACCACGACCTCGGGCACGACCAGTGCGGAGTATCCGGGCTGGTCGGCAAAGGCCATGCTGACGAACGCGACCGGCCCGGTACCCGCCCGCTCGACCTCGTCGTCCACCTCGGCATTGGCCGCGAAGTCCTGCCACCAGCGCGCGGCCTGCGCGAACCGGCCGGGCCCGGACGGCTCGAACCGGGCCGCCTCGCCCCAGCCGACCAGGCCGTCGCCATGCCGGACCCAGGCCAGCGCGTCATCGCCGCGCGGCAGCAGTTCCAGCAGGTCAGCGGTTGATTCGACGACGCGGGTACGCGCATGGAGCCGGGGCGTGTCGTGCTGGCCCCGAGCCGCTGTGGGATGTTGCGAGGAGGCGGTCGTCACCCTTCGAGCCTACGAACCATCCGAACGGCCCGCGCTGAGAGATCGGCCGCTTTGTGAGTTCCGGGACAGCGGCCGGAGCGGGCGGCCTAGACTTTTGTCGACATGGTGAGTGACGTGGCACTGGCTGAATCGGACGGACGCGGTGAACCGACCGCGCCGGAAGCCGACTTCGTCGCACCCCCCGAGCCGCCGCGCACCGGCACCCGGCGCCGGGTGATCTCGGTGATCCTGCTCGTCCTCGGCATCATCATGAGCGTGCTCAGCCTGCTGGTGCTCTACTCCTGCTGGCACGACGACCGCGACATCACCAACCACCTGGGCCGCGCCGACGCCGACGTCCTCTCGGTTGTCTTCAACCGGACCGCGGTGCGGTTCGTCACGCCCGACGGCACGGTCTACGTCCCGCCCAGCGGCGTGCTCTACCCGGAGGGCCTGGCCGCAGGCGAGCGCGTGAAGGTCGAGTACGACACGCTGGAGCCGAACATGGTTCGCGTCGCCGGCCGCGACTTCACCCTCGCCTTCCTGCCCGTCGGCAGCACCATCGCCGGCACCTGGGTCGTCGTCACCCCGCTCCTCTGGTGGCTCCGGCGCCCGAAACGGACCTGAGCGCCGCGTCACCCAGAAGGTGGAATCACTCAGCCCGCACACCGCAGGCCGAATCTCTGGTGTCAGTCGCTGAAATCGTCGACCACCTCGCCGTCGAATACCGCAAGCTCGGTCTCGCGGGCCTCGGCGAATGTCGTCTGCGGCACTGGCTTGCCCGATTCGCAAGCTCCAGCATGATCGCCATGCCGGACAGCTATGTCGAACTCGATTGTAGGCACACCGTTGTACTCTCACGTAGGTACATCGAGGAGGTGCCGTCCATGCCGAGAGTCTCGGTTCGTGAGTTCTCCTACAACCCGAGCGCGATGTTCGCTCGCGTCGAGCAGGGCGAGCAGCTGGAGGTGACTCGGCACGGCGAGGTGATCGCCGTACTGATCCCGCCGCCGCGCACCCAAGATCGTTATGAGGAACTTGTCGCGCGCGGAACGATCCAACCCGCCGCAAGAGATCTGCGGGCCGGGGACTGGGACAAGTTCACCCATATCGAAATACCCGACGGAGTCGACCCGGTCGCGATGTTGCTCGAGATGCGTGAGGACGAGCGGTGATCTACCTGGACTCATCAGCGTTGGTGACTTTTACGGTGGAGCGCAAGAACTGGAAGGAGCTTAAGCAGTACCTGCACAGTCACAGTGACGTCCGGACCTGTACCAGCACGATCGGCTTTGTGGAGACGGTCCGCATCTGCGATCAGATTGGTTCGTTCCCGAACTTGATGGCTTCGTTGACGCGCGATCATGCTCAGGTCTCGCTCGACAACGAGATTCGGAATGCCGCAGCTGAGGTCCCGGGCGGTGTTCGTTCCCTTGACGCGATTCATGTGGCCAGCGCCCAGGTGCTTGGTTCAGCGCTGACGGCGTTGGTGACCTACGACAATCGGATGGCGGAGGTTGCGCGGGCTGCGGGCTTGCCGGTAGCCATGCCCGGTGCCGAGCCTGCTTGACGGGTCAGACCGCGCAGCCGCGCCACCATTCGAGGACTTCGGGGGCGACGCCGGGGCCCGCCACGAGCAGGCCGTCGACGGGGAGGCCGGTGGCGCCGGTGGTTTCGGTGCCGTTGCGGTCCAGGACGACCGCGCCGGCTTCCAACGCGAGCGCGACGCCGCCCGCCACGTCCCATTCGTGGAAGCTGTGCAGGACGGCGGCTGCCGCGTGGCCCAGCGCGACTCCGGTGACGGCGAGGGCGGCGGAGCCCAGGATGCGGACGCCGGTGTGGGCCTTGGCGGCACGGCTCATGAATTCGGCCATGCCGGGCCAGGGGCCGCCGCCGACCAACTCGGTGCAGACGATCGCGCCGGCCAGTTCGGTGCGGGCCGGGAGCTGGACAGGACTGCCGTTGGCGCGGGCGCCTCGGCCTCTGGCCGCCGCGTAGATCTGGGCGCGATAGGGATCGGCGACCACGCCGACGACCGGGCCGTCGGCGTCCATCAGCGCGAGGCTGTACGCGCACCAGGGCATACCCGCCACGTAGTTGGCGGTGCCGTCGACCGGATCGACGACCCAGCGGTACTCGGCCTCGCTCGCGCCGACGTCGGCGCCGAACTCCTCGCCGACGACGGGGATGCCGGGGAACTCGGCGGTCAGCACGCGGCGGGTGTGCCGTTCCAGGGTGCGGTCGGTGTCGGTGACCCAGTCGAACGGGGATTCCTTCGCTGTGGGCCGCGCGCCCCGCCCCGCCGTCGCCGTGATCACGTCGGTCGCGTCGTTGGCCAGCCGGCCCGCCACCTCCAGCGCGTGCGAGACCAGGGCGGGTGAGACCGGGCGGGCCGGGCGGCCGGTCGGGCGCACCGGGGTCGGCTCCCGGCGCGGCAGTGGCGCCGGATCGCGATAAGGAGTCGGTGAAGGAACAGCCGTCATACCGCTCAAGCGTGAACTCACCTGGTGTCTGTGACACGACCAACAGATGACGACCTGACGATCACTGTGTGCAAGTCTCGTGCGGAAAGTGGCCGGGCCTGGCCGTACGCTCCGTGCATGTCACGCGCGAATCTGGACCGGGACCCGCACGAGGTCGCGCACATGTTCGACGGGGTCGCCAAGCACTACGACCGGACCAATTCGCTGACCAGCCTCGGTTTCGACCGGTACTGGCGCAGCGTGACCGCGCGCGAGCTGGCGCTGGCGCCCGGCGAGAAGGCGCTGGACATCGCGGCCGGCACCGCGGTGTCCACGGTCGCCCTCACCGCCTCCGGTGCCTGGTGCGTCGCCGCCGACTTCTCGCTGGGCATGCTGCAGCGCGGCGCGCGCCGCAAGGTGCCCAAGGTCGCGGCGGACGCGCTGCACCTGCCCTTCGCCGACGACTCGTTCGACGCGGTCACGGTGTCCTTCGGGCTGCGCAACATGAAGGGCACGGTCGACGCGCTCGCCGAGATGCGCAGGGTGGTGCGGCCGGGCGGACGGCTGGTGGTGTGCGAGTTCTCCACGCCGACCTTCGCCCCGTTCCGGTTCGTCTACCTGAACTACCTGATGCGCGCGCTGCCGGCGATCGCCGGGAAGGTGGCGTCCAACCCGGACGCCTACGTCTACCTGGCCGAGTCGATCCGGGCCTGGCCCGCGCAGCGCCAACTGGCCGAACTCGTCGAGCAGGCGGGCTGGCGCGAGGTGGAGTGGACCAACCTCACCGGTGGCATCGTCGCCCTGCACCGGGCCAGGAAGCCGGCCGCCGAGGGCACCGAATCCAGCACATAGACTCGACGGCGAATCCCCTTCCCCAGCTTCAGAGCGCCACGAGGAGCACACGCATATGCCTAGCCGACGCCGAGCCGACGAGGATGCCGAGGTCATCGTGGTGGGTGCCGGCCCAGCCGGTTCCACCGCGGCCACCTACCTGGCCCGGTGCGGGTTGGACGTGCTGCTGCTGGAGAAGAGCACCTTCCCCCGGGAGAAGGTGTGTGGCGACGGTCTCACCCCGCGCGGCGTGAAGCAGCTCATCGACCTCGGCGTGGACACCCGCGAGGAGGCCGGCTGGCTGCACAACCGCGGCCTGCGCGTGATCACCGCGCACCACAACCTCGAGCTGGACTGGCCGTCGCTGGCCAACTACCCGCCCTACGGCCTGGTCCGGCCTCGGCAGGACTTCGACGAGATGCTGGCCCGCACCGCGCAGCGGGCGGGCGCGCGGCTGCTGGAGGAGACCAACGTCAACGGCGCGATCACCGACGAGCGCACCGGGCGCGTTGTCGGCGTGACCGCGAAGGTGGGCAAGGACCGCGAGCCGGTCAGCTACCGCGCGCCGCTGGTGCTGGCCTGCGACGGCGTGTCCGCGCGGCTGGCGCTCTCGGTCGGCATCGAGAAGCGCGACGACCGCCCGATGGGCGTCGCGGTGCGCCGCTACTACACCTCGCCGCGCACCAAGGACGACTACCTGGAGTCGCACCTACAGCTCTGGGACCGCTCGGACCCGCAGCGGCCGGTGCTGCTGCCCGGGTACGGCTGGATCTTCGGCATGGGCGACGGCACGGTCAACGTGGGGCTGGGCATCCTGTCGACGTCCAAGGCCTACGGCACCACCGACTACCGCGCGCTGATGCGCCAGTGGGTCGGTGGCCTGCCGGCCGAGTACGAGTTCAGCGAGGACACCGCGACCGGCAAGATCGGCGGCGCGGCGCTGCCGATGGGCTTCAACCGGACCCCGCACTACCGCGACGGCCTGCTGCTGGTCGGCGACGCGGGCGGCACGGTGAACCCGTTCAACGGCGAGGGCATCGGCTTCGCCATGGAGTCGGCCAAGCTCGCCGCGCAGTACGTGGTGCAGGCGCTGGCCCGGCCGGAGGGCGCGGCGCGCGAGCGCGCGCTGGCCGGCTACCCCGCGGCGATGAAACAGGCCCTGGGCAGCTACTACACGCTGGGCAACACGTTCTCGAAGCTGATCGCCAACCCGACGATCATGCGGCTGTGCACCCGGCACGGGCTGCCCAAGGAGCGGCTGATGCGGCTGGTGCTCAAGCTGCTCGCCGGCCTCTACGACCCGCGCGACGGGGACTACATGGACCGGATCATCACGGTGGCAACGAAACTGGCGCCCAGCGTCTGATCGACAAGCACTCCAGGGCCGGCTCCGCGAAGGCGGGGCCGGCCTTTGCGTTGTCCGGCCCGGTGTTCCTGATCACAAGAAAAGGCGGTGCCCTTCCACAACCTTGTGACCTAGGTCCTAAACTACGCATCGCGGCTTGTGAAGGAGTTCACACACCCCTGCGGGGTAGCTTGTGAACATTTTCACAAGCGTCCCGGGGCGCAGCAGGGGCGACGGGACACGGCACTCACCAGCTGAGTTAGGTGCGCCTAACCGGCCTGAGTGTGACGCACACCCCGTAGGGTGCGGTCGGCGGTGACCAGTAGGTCGCCGACGGTGAGAGAGGCGGGCCAAAGGTGCAGATGGCAGCGGTGCAAGTGGTCGAGGCCGCGGGAACGCCCACCGCCCTGGGGCCGTATCTGCCGATCCTGTTGTTGTTCGTGCTCGCCGCCGGGTTCGCGGGTGCCTCCGCGCTGCTCGCCGCGCCGAACATGGGTCCGAAGCGGTACAACAAGGCCAAGCTCGAGGGTTACGAATGCGGTATCGAACCCTCGCCGCAGCCGATCATCGGCGGCGGCCGGGTTCCGGTCGCCTACTACCTGACCGCGATGCTGTTCATTCTGTTCGACATCGAAACGGTGTTCCTCTACCCGTTCGCGGTCACCGCGGACGCGCTCGGCATCTTCGGTGTCGTGGAGATCGTGTTGTTCATCGCGACGGTCGCCTTCGCCTACGTCTATGTGTGGCGTAGGGGCGGGCTGGACTGGAATTGAAGACAACACAGAAGGACCGGGAGGCTTGTCATGGGTCTAGAGGAGCAACTGCCGAATGGCTTCCTGCTCACCAAGGTCGAGCAGTTGGTCAACTGGTCGCGCAAATCTTCGGTGTGGCCCGCACAGTTCGGCCTCGCCTGCTGCGCGTTCGAGATGATGGCGGTCGGCGGACCGCGCTTCGACATCGCGCGCTTCGGCATGGAGCGGTTCTCGGCGACGCCGCGCCAGGCCGACCTGATGATCGTGGCCGGCCGGGTCAGCAACAAGATGGCCCCGGTGCTGCGCCAGATCTACGACCAGATGCCCGAGCCCAAGTGGGTGCTGTCGATGGGCGTGTGCGCGTCCTCGGGCGGCATGTTCAACAACTACGCGATCGTGCAGGGCGTCGACCACGTCGTGCCGGTGGACATCTACCTGCCGGGCTGCCCGCCCCGCCCGGAGATGCTGCTCGACGCGATCCTCAAGCTGCACGCCAAGATCCAGGACGAGCCGATCAACTCGACCCGCGCGGCCATCAGGGCCGAGAACGGTGAGCACACCGAGTTGATCCCGTCCTCGATCCGCTTCGGCAAGCCGGGCGACAAGAAGTTCCGCGGCCCGCAGGACCCCAACGGCGCCAGCGTGGCCATCCAGGCCGAGCGCACGCGCCAGATCCAGATCGAGGCGGGCCGGGTGCAGGACATCGAGATCGAGCCGATTCGCTCGCGGGAGCGGGAGCACAACTGATGAGTGAGCAAGGAACTCCGGCGACCGGGGAACCGGGGTCGAGCGCGGAACGGGCCGAGGGCGGCCTGGAACCGGGCGGCAACCGCCCGGCCGCGCACGGTTCCGAGGTGAACGTCGAACCGGTGGTGGCGGGTCGCGCCCGCAAGGGCATGTTCCACATCGCGGGTTCCGGTGACACCTCGGGCTTCGGCGGCCTCGAACTGCCCAGCTACGTGCCGCCCGCAGCGGAGCGGCCCTACGGCGGCTGGTTCGACGA
>DATFHN010000176.1:0-44919 GCA_035248365.1 Pseudonocardiaceae bacterium
TCGGCGGCACCGGACCACTGGCGCCGCGCACGCTGGCCTGGCTGCGCGCCCACCACGCGGCGGGCGGCACGGTCGCCAGCGTGTGCGCGGGCGCCGACGCGCTGGGGCGCGCGGGTTTGCTGGACGGGCGGCGCTGCACCACGCACCACGCGCTGCAGGACGAACTGGCTCGCCGCTATCCGAAGGCGAACGTGGTGCGCGACGTGCTGTACGTGGTGGACCGCAGGGTGATCACCTCGGCCGGGATCGCCAGCGGCATCGACCTCGCCCTGCACCTGGTGGCGACCCGGCACGGGCCCGCCCTGGCCGCGCGGATCGCCAGATCGATGGTGGTCTACGCGCGCCGCAACGGCGACGAGGCGCAGGCCAGCGCGATGTTGCGGCATCGGGGGCACCTCAACGACACCGTGCACCGGGTGCAGGACCTGATCGAGAACCGGCTGGCCGAGCGGCTGCTCCTGGCCGATCTGGCCGATGCGGTGGGATGCAGCGAGCGCACGGTGACCAGGATGTTCGGCCGGGCGACCGGGATGACGCCGCTGCGCTACCAGCAACTGCTCAGGGTCGAACGCGCCGAGCACCTGATCGGTCAGGGCTCGACGATCGAATCGGCGGCGCGGGCGGTCGGTTTCGAGGATGCCCGGATGTTGCGGCGCTTGCGCCAGCGGGCCGGCTGAGGAGACGGCCGGCTGTCAGTCTGGGGAATGTCGACAGCCGGCCGTCTCCGGTTGGTCGCCCCTGCGATCTGGGACAGGGCGACACCCTGGTCATCGTTGGCCGCGGCGGCGACCGTGGCGATGGTGACCAGGTTCTCCAGATGGCTGGCCGGTCGCTGCTCGCGGGACGTGGCGTCCACTGTGGAGCGTTCTGCGGCCTCCCCACCGCGCATCGCTCATCATCGATCAGCAACGCTGCTATTGAGCAGCACGCGGAGCGGATCCGGCAAGCTTTTCGAGGCTGTTCGAATAGGTGCGTATCCGACGAAGGCGCTACAAGTAGCTGAACCCGATGACCTGGCCTTCTTCGATGACTCCGCCGAAGATCGGCCCGCCGTACTGGGCCAGCGCCTGGGCGAGCTGCGGGACGATGTTGTTCACCGGTCCGAGCGGCACGCCGTAGGAGCCGGGGCCGGTGCCGCCGTACTTGCCCATCAGGCCGTTGATCTCCGGGTGGCGTTGCGGGAAGGCCGGATCGGCCGCGTCCATGATCAGCCGCACCCGCCACACCTTGCTGGCGCCCTGGTGGAAGGCGGTGGTGACGGTGACCTGGCGCAGCTCGGACCAGGGCAGCCTGAACCCGCCCTGCTTGCCCTCGTGGGCGATGCTGTCCGGCGCGATGATCAACGCCCGCTTGTTCATCTTCGCGGCCAGCTTGGCCGCGCCCCTGCCCTCGATCGGGATGACGATCGGCGGGCCGGCCTGCTGCGGCGGGACGTACTGCGGGGTCGCGAACTGCCCGGGCGCGTACTGGCCAGGCTGCTGCGGATACGCGGGATGGCCTTGCTGGGGGTAAGGCTGCGGGGGATATGCCGGATATGGCTGCTGCGGGTTGGGCTGCTGCGGATAACCCGGCTGCGGATATCCGGGCTGCGGGTAACCCGGCTGCGGGTAACCCGGCTGCGGATATCCGGGCGGCGGATATCCGGGTTGTTGCGGATATCCCGGCTGTTGCGGGTAGCCGCCCTGGGGCGGATAACCGGGTTGCTGCGGGTAGTACGGATTCGTCATTTCTGCGCCCCCCTGGCGGACGGTTCCGGTGCGTATCCGGCCTGATTGTAGGTGTGACGGCCCTCGGCGCGCCCGGCATCAGAGCCATCGGGGACACTATCCGGGTGACCTACGCAGAACTGCCCCGAACCGAGTTGTCCGAGCTGGCCGCGAGCCTGCGCACCGCCCATGAAGAGTTGCGGGCGCGTGGACTCAAGCTGGATCTCACCCGGGGTAAACCGTCCGCCGAACAGCTGGATCTGTCCACCGGACTGCTCGATCTGCCCGGTGCCGCGAATTATCGCGCCGCGGACGGTACGGACACCCGGAATTACGGCGGTCTGCGCGGTCTGCCGGAATTGCGGGACATCTTCGCGCCACTGCTCGGCGTCAAGCCGGAGAGCGTGATCGCATTCGGCAATTCCAGCCTGGAACTGATGCACGACTATCTGATCCACGCGGTGCTGTTCGGCGTACCCGGCGGCAGCGAGCCGTGGCGTGATGTCGCGTTCCTGTGCCCGGTGCCCGGCTACGACCGGCACTTCGCCATCTGCGCGAAGCTTGGCATCGAGATGATCCCGGTGCCGATGACCGGTGCGGGCCCGGACCTGGCCGAGGTCGAGCGGCTGGCGGCGGACCCGAGGGTCAAGGGCATCTGGTGCGTGCCCAAGTACAGCAACCCGACCGGCGAGACCTACTCGCCGGAGACCGTGCGGCGGCTGGCCGAACTGAAGACCGGTGCGCCGGACTTCCGGATCTTCTGGGACAACGCCTACGCCGTGCACCACCTCACCGAGGACGAGGTGGAGATCGAGGACATCCTGGCCGCGGCCCAGGCCGCCGGTAACCCGGACCGGCCGGTCCTGTTCGGATCGACCTCGAAGATCACCTTCGCCGGCGCGGGCATCGGGTTCCTCGGCGGGTCGGACGCCAACCTGGACTGGCTGACCGGTCACCTGAGCAAGCGCACCATCGGCCCCGACAAGATCAACCACCTGCGGCACGCCAAGTTCCTGGGCAGCCCGCAGGGCGTGCTGGACCTGATGGCCAAGCACCGCGCCCTGCTGCGGCCCAAGTTCGACCTGGTCGAGCAGGCGCTGACCGAGCAGCTGGCCGAGAGCGGGGTGGCCTCGTGGACCACCCCGCGCGGCGGCTACTTCGTCACGCTGACCGTGCGGCCCGGCTGCGCGTCGCGCGTCGTCGAGCTGGCCGGCCAGGCCGGGATCGCGCTGACCCCGGCCGGTGCGCCCTTCCCGCACGGCAAGGACCCGCAGGACAACGTCATCCGGATCGCGCCGACCTTCCCGCCGCTGTCCGAACTGGGCGACGCGATGAACGCGCTCACGCTGTGCGTCAAGCTCGCCTCGGTCGAACAGCTGCTCGCCGCCTGATCAGGCGGGCTTGCTCTCGTCCAGGTTGATCTCGGTGCTGCGACCGGTCGCGATCCGCACGAGCAGCACGATCACGCCGATGGCCAGCCAGATGCCCCCGCCGATCTTGGCGGGGGTGTCCGCGCTGTACAGGACGTAGCCGATGATCACGAACCCGATCAGCGGCACCACCAGGTGCATCCCGAAGGTCTTCTCCCGCTTCTTGATCAGGTAGTAGAACGCGACCGAGATGTGCAGCAGCAGGAACGAGAACAGCGCGCCGAAGTTGACCAGGGTGGACAGGAACTCGACCTGGCCGACGAACCCGATGCCGAGGATCAGCGAGATCACCGCGACCACCAGGATCGCGCGCTCGGGCACCTTGCGCTTGCTCACGTGGGCGAGGAACTTCGGCAGCACGCGGTCGCGGCCCATCGAGTAGAGCAGCCGCGAGATCGCGTTCTGCGCCACGAGGCTGTTGGCGATGGCGCCGGCCAGAGCCGAGGAGACCGCGATGAGGATGGTCATCCAGTGGCCCGCGGTGAGCCCGGCGACGTTGTAGAACGCCTGGTTGACCTCGGCGTCGCTGAACGCGGTCTTGCCCGGCACGATCAGCGCGGCCAGGTAGGTCTGCGCGATGAACAGCACCGCGACCAGCAGCAGCGAGATGATCGTCGCCCGCCCGACCACCTTCGGTCCGCCCTGCACCTCCTCGGACTGCGTCGAGATCGCGTCGAACCCGAGGAAGGAGAGGGCCGCGATCGACAGCGCCGTGAACACCAGGCCGACGCTGAACTCCTTCGGGTTGTAGAAGGGCAGTGTCGACCAGTGCGCGCCCCCGGTCCCGTGACTGATCGTGATGATCGCCAGCACGATGAACAGGGTCAGCACGATCATCTCGCCGATCAGGAACACCCGGTTGACCCACGCGCCGAGTTCCACCCCGGCCAGGTTCACCGCGGTGTTCAGCACCAGGAAGATGATCACCCACAGCCAGCCGGGCACGCCGGGCAGCACCGCGGCCATGGCGGCCGCGCCGGTCACGTAGAGCAAGGTCGGGATCAGTAGATAGTCGAGGATCAGGGCCCAGCCGGCCAGGAACCCGACCCAGCCTGCGATGCCGCGGCTCGCGTAGGCGTAGACCGAACCGGCGACCGGGAACGCGCGGCTCATCTCCCGGTAGCTCAGCGCGGTGAAGATCATCGCGACCAGGCCGATCACGTAGGTCAGCGGGACCATGCCGTGCGATGCGTTGAACACCGGCCCGAAGATCGCGAACGGTGCGATCGGCACCATGAAGATCAGGCCGTACACGATCAGGTCGCGTAGTCGCAGGGATCGCTGGAGTTCCTGCTTGTAGCCGAACTCGGCGAGTGCCCCAGTCGAGTCCGAGGTTGCCGGACCCGCTTCGTCGCTCATCAGTGCTCCTTTGCGCCGTCGATGTGCTCCGTTTGGCTCTACCCGCTGGCCCAGCCTGGCATGCGGAGGCGATCTTCGCTTCCCGCCGAGAGTCGGGAATTCCAAGCTCAGCGGCATGTCAACGGGGCAGTGTGACGCGGAACACGCTGTGCCGACAGCGGGCCGCAAGCAACCTCATCACCCTCTCAGGCGTATTTGAAATGAGCGGAAAAAACGGAAATCGGGGCGCTTGGGTTATGGCAGTGATCTTCTGGGAGGCGAATCTTGCTTGACACGATTCTCACCGACGACCGGGACACCCGGACGATGCCAGCCCAGGCCGACCAGACACGGCAGGCCGCCGCGGCACGCGACGCGGCGATCCGTGAGCACAGCCGCGCGCTGACCGAGCTGTACCAGCTCGCGCGCAACGACGAGCAGCGCTATCCCGGCATCACCGTGATCCGCGACCGGGACCGGCTTTTCCAGCGCTACCAGTGGATCCAGCGCACCGCGCGGCAGCGGGTGCGGCTGATGGACGCCCCGCCCTACTTCGGCAAGCCGGACGCGGTGCTGGTCCGCCAGCAGCTGGCGCTGCAGACCGAGCGGATGGCCGCCGGGGTCGAGTACCGCAGCGTGTACACCGACGCGAGCCTGCGCCACCCCAAGTTCACCACGCCCTGTTCGCCGATCGTCGATCGTGGCGAGCTGGCCCGCAGCCTGCCCAGTCTGCCGATGAAGCTCGCGGTCAGCGACGAGTCGGCCGCGGTGCTCTCGCTGGCGCCGACCGGTGGCGCGGACGGTCCCGCCCTGGTGCTGTCCCCGTCCGGTCTGCTGACCGCCGTGATCGCCACCTTCGACCTGCTGTTCCGCATCGCCGTGCCGGTCGACGGCAGCGAGACGGTCGAGCAGCCCAAGCCACTGCTCGACGAGGACGAGCAGGAAGGCGAGGAGCCGCTGGACGAGCGCGATCGCGCCATCCTGATGCTGATGTCCGCGGGCGCGACCGACGAGACGATCGCGCGCAGGCTGCACATTTCCCGGCGCACCGTGGTGCGCCGGACCTCCGCGCTGCTGCTGCGCCTCGGCGCGGGCAACCGGTTCCAGGCCGGAGTGCAGGCCGCGCGGCTGGGCTGGCTCTAGCCCGTCAGCGGGTGGCGTTCGGACCGAGCGCCTTGAGCAGCGCGTCGGTCGCGTCGTCGATCTGGCCGCGTGCGGTGTCGTACTGGGCGGCGGTCCCGTGGCCGGGGCGGGCGGTCAGCACGGCGACGACGAGCTTGTCGTGGTCGTCGAGGATGCCGGTGGTGTTCAGCACGGTCTGCCCGAACCAGTTGCTCCAGCCCTGCTTGGCTTTGGTGGTTCCGGTTCGGGTCGCCGGGTTGAGCAGGCCGAACGCCTGGTTGAAGCCCTGGTAGCCGACCGGGTTGGCGTGGTTGAGGTTGCCGATGATCAGGTCGCGGTCCTCAGGTGACAGCTTGGTCAGCACGTACTCGTAGACGGCCAGCACGTCGCGCGCGGAGATCATCACCCCGCCCCACTTGCCGCTGGCCACGATCGACGTGATCTGCGCGTCGGGCAGGTGCGCGATGTTGATCAGCTGGCTGATCGCGGCCTGGCCGTGGTACTTGCTCCACAACGTGTTCATGGCGGAGTCGTCGGAGATGGTCAGCGCCGAGGCGATCTCGGACAGGTCGGTCTTGCTCAACGTGAGCGCGCCCTGCTCCTGCTGATGGAACAGGTCGGTGATCAGGAACAGCTTGAGCACCGACGCGCAGGGCACGGTGGTGCTGGCGTCGGCGCCGTCGGTCTCCTTGCCGGTAACGCGGTCCAGCACCGCGACGCTGACCTTCTCGCCACTCGCCGCGCTCGCGTCGGCCGCGTGCACCGCCTCGGTGGCGGCGTCCGGCGCGATCGGGTCGTCGCTGGTCGATGGCGGCGTGGTGGTCGTGGTCGGTGGGGGTGTCGTCGTTGTTGTTGGCGCCAGGCTCGACGTTGGCCGGGCCGACGGGGTCGGTGCCGCGCTGCCCGCGACGGTGGCCATCGACTTGACGCCGACGATCACCACACCGGCCAGAACCAGCGGAGTCAGCACCAGGATCAGATTGCGGCGCAGCACGAAACGGCGATCGCGCCGCTTGGTCGCGTTTGGCTGGTCCTCGTCAGACAGTTCTCCCCGCACGCGGCCAAAGCTTACCCAGCAGAACGCGGCGGTCTTTGTAGAGTGGGAGAACTTGCCTGCCTGCAGAGAGGAAACAGCAGCGTGTCGCGGGGTCGGGTCGGGGGGCTACGGGTAATCGGGAGCTGGTTCGCGGCGCACTCGGTCAGGGGCTGCTGATGGGCGACTCAGCGCTCAACATCACTCCGGGCGATCTGCACTCGTCCGGGTCGACGTTGCAGAACTTCGGCAGTCAGGTCGCGGCGGGCGGGGACAAGCTGCAGACCGTCGGCCAGAACCTGATCTCGCACGCGGGCAAGGACAAATCCGGCGTCGGTTCGGTGATCGCCAAGGCGCTCGGTTCGGGCACCGAGGTCGCGGGCAAGGTGTTCAGCGAGGGCGGGCGGGTGGCCGGTGCGGCCGGTGGCCGCCTGCACAGCAACGCCACCGCGCACGAGGAGAACGAAGCCCACCAGACCAACGTCTTCCGCGGCATCCACGGCAACGGCTCGGGCGAGCACGCGCCCAAGGCCCACGACACGTCCGGCGGCGGCGACGGCAAGTCCGGATCGGGCAGTGGCGGCAAAACCCCGGACAAGCCACCCACTCCGCACGCGGACAAGGGCGGCTCGGATTCCGGTCTCAAGGGCGGCAACGACGACCCGGCCAAGAACGCGGCTCCGCCGAAGTGCCGTCCGGGCAGCGGCGACCCGATCGACATGACCACCGGTCAGATGATGATGACCCAGGAGGACCTGTCCATCCCGGGGGTGCTGCCGCTGGTCATCACCCGCACGCACCTGTCCGGGTATCGCTTCGGCCGCTGGTTCGGCCCGGCCTGGGCGTCCACTGTGGACGCACGGCTGGAGGTGGACGCGGACGGCATCCAGTTCGCCACCGACGAGGGCGCGCTGCTGTCCTATCCGATGCCGCAGCCCGGCCGGGAGACGCTGCCCGAGTTCGGCCCGCGCTGGCCGTTGCGCGAGACCGAGGACGGCTACGTCGTCGCGGCGCCGGAGCAGCGGCGCAGCTGGGAGTTCCGCGACGCGGGCGAGGGCATGCACGTGCTGGCCGCGATTTCGGACGACGGTGGCGCGCGCATCGTCCTGGACTACTCGGACGAGGGCGCACCGACCGCGCTGCGCCACTCCAGCGGGTTCCAGCTCGATGTCGACACCGAGAACGGCCGCATCACCGCGCTGCGCCTGTCCGGCGAGACCGGCCCCGAGGTGCCGATCACCAGCTACCGCTACGACGACGCGGGCCAGCTGACCGACATCATCGACTCGACCGGGATCGCCTGGCAGTTCGGCTACGACCGGGCCGGCCGGGTCAGTTCCTGGCAGGACCGCTCCGGCCAGTGGTACCGCTACGAGTTCGACGAGCAGGGCCGCTGCATCCGCGGCGAAGGCACCGGCGGGTTCCTGAACGCCACGTTCAGCTGGGACCCGCAGCGCCGGATCAACACCTCGACCGACTCGCTCGGCAACACCACCACCTACGAACTCAACGAGTTCTGGCAGCTCGTCCGGGAAACCGACCCGCTCGGCGGCGTGACCGTGTCCGAGTGGAACCGTGCCGGGCAGCTGCTGGCCCGCACCGACCCGCTCGGCCGCACCACCCGCTACGAGTACGGCGAGGACGAGAACATCAGGGTCGTGGTCCGCCCGGACGGCAGCCGCGTCGAACTCGACGCGATCGCGGGCCGCTCGCTCACGATCACCGTTGCGCAGGACTGGGTCCGCACCTATGTCGCCCCGAATCTGCCCGATCCGCTGACCGAGCCGCTCGGCGTCGCGGGGCACCTCGATTCGGCGTCGATCGATTCCGTCGCGGCCTTCGGGGAACCGCTTTCCGACGAATGGGACGACGTCACCGAGCAGACCGCCACCGGCCTGCCCGCCGCCACCAGCGACGGCCGCCAGTTCCAGCGCGACGTGTTCGGCAGGCCCAGGGTGGTCAGCGATCCGCGCGTCGGCCGCACTCTGTTCGACTGGACCGTCGAAGGCAAACCGCTGCGGCGCCAGGAGCCGGACGGCAGGCAGACCCAGTGGCGCTACGACAACGACGGCAACGAGATCGAACAGCTCGACCCGGCGGGCGGCGTGACCCAGCACGAGTACGGCCCGTTCGACCTGCTGCTGGCCAGCACCGACGCGAGCGGCGCGCGCACCACCTACGGCTACGACACCGAACTGCGCCGCACCTCGGTGACCAACCCGGCCGGGGCCACCTGGCGGTTCCGCTACGACGCGGCAGGGCGGCTGGTCGAGGAGGTCGACTTCGATGGTCGCGTGCTGCGGGTCGACTACGACGCGGCCGGCCAGATCGTGCGCTCCACCAACGCCGATGGCCAGTCCGTCGACTACGAGTACGACGTGCTGGGCAACGTCTCGGCGCGGCACGCCGACGGCGACACCACCACGTTCGGCTACGACCCGGTCGGCAGGCTGATCAGCGCGCGCGGCCAGGGCGCGACGCTGACCATCGAGCGCGAACCGGACGGCCGCGTCCGCGCGCAGACCGTGAACGACCGCACGCTCGCCTTCGACTACAGCCTGGACCGGCGCACCAAGCTCCGCCGCACCCCGGCAGGCGCCGAGAGCACCTGGTCCTACGAGTCCGTTGTGGACGGTGCGCTGCGGGCCAGGCTGGCCACGGCCGGTCATCAGGTGCTGTTCGAGCACGGCGCGCAGGACAAGGAGATCCTGCGGCAACTGGACGACACCGTGGTGCTGCGCCAGTCCTTCGACGCGGCCGGGCGACTCGGCGAGCAGCAGTTCGGCACCGGGCTGCGCGGCTACGACTACCGGCCGGACGGTCAGCTGCTCGCGGTGCGGGACGAGCGCGGCGGCGGCCGGTTCCACCTTGACCCGATCGGCCGGGTCGTCGAGTTCAGCTCGGCCGAGCGCACCGAGAGCTACCGCTACGACAGCACCGGCAACATCGTCGCGTCCTCGGCGACCGGTGGTGCGCCGCCGCCGACCACCGGCCCGCGCGCCTACACCGGCAACACGCTGACCGCGGCCGGCAGCGAGACGTTCGGCTACGACGGGCAGGGCAGGCTGACCGAACGCACCAGCAGGCTGACCGGCGGGCAGGAGCTGGTCTGGCGCTACGCCTGGGATTCGCTGGACCGGCTGACCGACGTGCTCACCCCCGAGGGCGCGCACTGGCACTACCGCTACGACCCGCTCGGTCGCCGCATCGCCAAACAACGGCTGGTGGACGGCCAGGACGGCGAGCTGCGCGTGGCCGAGCAGGTCGATTTCGCGTGGGACGGCACGACGCTGGTCGAGCAGGTGCACACCGGTACCGAGGGGCAGGTCTCGGTGCTCACCTGGGAGTACCACCCCGAGGACAACCGGGTGGTCAGCCAGCTGGAGTGGACGCCGGGCGGGGAGCAGCGCTTCGCCACCGTGATCACCGACGCGATCGGCACCCCGCTGGACGTGATCGGCACCGACGGCGCGCTGCTGTGGCACTCGGACGCGACCGTGTGGGGCCACCAGCCTGCCGGCGGGATCGCACCGCAGCCGCTGCGCTTCCCCGGCCAGTACCACGATGCGGAAACCGGCCTGCACTACAACGTGTTCCGCTACTACGACCCGGCCACCGGCCGCTACGTCAGCCCGGACCCGCTGGGCCTCGGCCCCGCGCCGAACCCGGTCGCCTACGTGGCCAACCCGTTCACCGGGTCCGACCCGCTCGGCCTCACCGGTCGCGATTCGAGTTGCGGTTCGCAGTCGACCACGGCCAGCGGTTCCGGCTCGCGCAAGCGCAAGGGCGACGACCCGGGCAACGCGGGGGCCTCAGGGTCGGACCGGCCCAGCAAGAAGCCGAAGGTCGGTGCCCAGCCGGGCAAGTGGACGATGTCCGGTGGTGGCACCACCTCCGGCGTGCATGTTTTCAAGAACGGGATGCCCTCGCGCGGAACCGTGCCGCAACCGGGCGAGCTGACCGATGTCGAGGAGCTGAACAAGTCGAAGCTGGTCTCCGACCCGCTCGCCCACGAACTCGAGAAGGGCGGTATGCAGACCGGAGAGCCGTGGATCAAGGGGCACCTGCAGAACGACAACCTCGGTGGGCCGGGCGCCTCGCACAACATGACCCCCTTGACCTCGACCGCGAACAAGCGGATGTCCAGCCAGTTCGAAGGCCGGATCAAGGCCGCGGTGCATCGCCCCCCGCAACTCCGCATGCTCCTCCCCAAGAATCCCCAGACGCTGGTCAACCAGGGTTATGCACCGAACCTGGCCCATGCCAACAAGATCATCGAGGGCGCAGGCAACCTCGGCGTGAAGTACGAGGTCAAGGTCAGCGACCAGGTCAAGTTCCCCACCTCCGAGTTCAAGTTCGAACAGTCCATTCGCGACCACCTGGTGCTCAACGCCAGCTACACTGGCCACACCCCGGAATTCACCCAGTGGATGGCCGACACGCGCCGAACACTGCCGACGTTGCCGCCGCCGAACACCAAAATGGACACGATCACCGGCGAGTTCACTCCGCATCACGACACCTGGATGAAGAAGAAGTAACCCATGTACGCGATTCCGGGGACGATGTGCGCGCCGAGCGTGTTCCGGCGGCTGGCCGAGGAGCTGGCCGGCGAGGTCGAGGTCGAGGCGGTGTCCTGGCTGACCGAGCCCGGCCCGTGGGACATCCCGACGGTCGCGGACCGGATCGCCGAGCGGATCACCGAGCCCGCGCTGGTGCTCGGTCACTCGACCGGCGGCGCCATCGCGCTCCAGCTGGCGCTGGCCCATCCGGACCTGGTCACCGGGCTGATCCTGGTGAACACCGGCGCCCACATGCGCGGCCACGGCGACGTCGACAGGATCCTGGGCGCAGGCTTCGGCCCGGAGTTGCGAGCGGCCGTGCTGGACCGCTCGTTCGCCACGCCGCTCGACCCGGCCGATCGCGAGGAACTGCTCGCCTACGCGGCCGGTGTTCCGGGCGAGGCGGCGCTGGAGGTGTTGCGCAGCCAGCGCGATCTCGACCTCACCCCGCGACTGACCCAGCTGCGCTGCCCGGTCACGATCGTGCACGGCTGGCTGGATCAGGTCCGCACCGTCGAGCAGGCCAACGAGCTCGCCGCGGACATCCCCGGCGCCCACCTGCGCCTGGTCGAAACCGGCCACACGCCGGTCTACGAGGCGCCCGAGCTGGTCGCCGGGGAAGTCCGCGCCCTGCTTACCTGAGCGCCCTGCTTACTTGAGCGGAGCCTGCAAGCTCCATTCGCGACCGTCCGGGTCGCGCACCACCATCTCGCGGGTGCCGAAATGAGTCTCCTCGAACGGCTTCACGACCTCGACGGACGGGTCCAGGTCGACCTTGTCCGCGTCGGCCACCTTCAGCACCAGCTGCATGGCCGGCTGCTCGCTCTCCGGAACCTCCGCGATGAACACGTAGGGCCCGGTGCTGCCGCGGAGCTGGCCGGAGTTGTGGCCGGTCTCGAAGTCCAGCTCGTAGCCGAGAGACTGGAAGAACTTGGCCGACTTCCCCCAGTTGTGCGTCGTCAGGAACACGGCCTCGATGCCCTCGGTCGCCATGATCAGTTTTCCTTCCCCTGCTCGTCGTCGAGATAAGCGCGCAACGCGTCGGCCACCAGGGCCGAAAGGGACATACCCGTTTCGATCGCATGGTGCTTGACCTGCTTGATCAAGCCGATCGGCAGGTACACGTTGAACTGTTTAACGTCCTCGTCGCCCACGCTTAGGATGCTAGCACGCTAGCAGTCATACTGTCCGGGTGACCATGATCCGCCCGGCCCGGCCCGCTGATGCCGACGCGCTGACCACGCTGGCCAGCACCGCGTACCGCCACTACGTCGAGCGGATGGGCGCGGCGCCCGCGCCGATGCTGGCCGACTACGCCGCCCTGGTCGACAGCGGTCAGGTCTGGGTGGCCGAGGACGACGGCGTGCTCCTCGGCCTGCTCGTCCTCATCCTCGAACCCGGCCACGTCCTGCTGGACAACCTCGCCGTGACACCGGACGCGCAGGGCTCCGGCATCGGCACGCGGCTGCTCGAATTCGCCGAGGAGTACGCCCGCGAGCATGACCGGCCCGAGATCCGGCTCTACACCAACGAAGCAATGACCGAGAACCTCGACTACTACCCGAAGCAAGGCTACGTCGAAACCCACCGGGCCATCGACGACGGCTACCGCCGGGTGTTCTTCACCAAACGCCTGTGATGGCTCACGGCGCTTCCAGGCCGCCGTCCGGCCTGCGCACCTGCGCGGCCCACGCCTCGTGCAGGAACTTCACCGGCGGATAGGCCTTCGCCGCGCTTTCGTCGACGTCGACCCCCCAGCCCGGTGCGTCCGATGGATGCAGATACCCCTCGCGAACGACTGGCGTGCCAGGGAAGACCTCGTGCGTGGCCGCGTTGTAGGCGTGCGCCTCCTGGTAGCCGAAGGCCGGGGTGGAGATGTCCAGCGCGAGATTGGCGGCGACGCCGACCGGCGACACGTCGGCGGGGGAGTGGAACGCGGTGCGCACGCCGGACAACTCGGCCAGCGCGACCAGCTTGCGGGTCGGGGTGAGGCCGCCGACCGCTGAAGTGTGCAGCCGCAGCAGATCCACGCCGCCATCGCGGACCAGTCGCGCCGCGTCGGTCACCGACGAGACCTGCTCGCCGACCGCGATCGGGATCGCCGCGGCGGCGCGGACTTCGGGCAGCCGGTCGTAGAACTCGGGCGCGACCACATCCTCCAAAAAGGACAGCCGATACGGTTCGAGTGCCCTGGCCAGCACCACCGCCTGTTTCGGGGTGAGCCTGCTGTGCACGTCGTGCATCAGGTTCACCTCATCGCCGAGCCGTTCCCGAGCCGCCGCGAACAGCGCGGGCGTCATGCGCAGGTAGCGTTCGGCGTCCCAGCCGTCCGGGTGTGGCGAGCGCGGATAGCCGTTGCGCGTGCCCGGCGCGCCGTAGTTGCCCAGACCCGGCCCGCCCACCTGTAACCGCACGTTGCGATAGCCCGCCGCGATCAGTCCTTCCGCCTGCGCCAGCGTTTCCTCGATGGTCGCGCCTGCCGCGTGCGAATACACCTCGACCGCGGCCCGGCTGCGCCCGCCCAGCAACTCGTAGACCGGCAGGTTCGCGCGTTTGCCCGCGATGTCCCACAGCGCCTGGTCGATGCCGGACAGCGCGTTGTTCAGCACCGGACCCTGCCGCCAGTACGAGGAATAGTTGATCAGCCGGGTGATGTCCTCAATGTCGGCGGGCGAGCGCCCGAGCACCAGCGGTGCGACGTGTTCGCCGACCGCGGCGGCCACGGCCGCGTAACGCTGGGTGAACGTCGCGCAGCCCAGCCCGTACAGCCCCGGCTCGGAGGTATCAACCCGTACGACGACCAGCGGAACCCGTTCCGGCGCGGTCACGATCGCCCGCACGGCCGTGATCCGCACGTTGTCGCGGGGAGTCCACGGCGGCATGGCCTCGGGGAGGCCACCGAACGAGTCAGTCACGGGGCGCCCCGACCACGCGCAGATGCCCCAGCGAGGCGTCCCGCGTCCGCACCCGCACCGGCAACACCACCAGTTCCGGCCCGGCCGCTCCGCCCGGATCGATGATCCGCTGGTGCAACATGGTCATGCTGCGTCTGCCCATCTCCCGCGACGGCAACGAGATCGCGGCCGCGGTCAACGGCAGCACGTCGAACGGGCCCGCGTCGTCCATCCCGGCCAGGTCGATGTCGCCGGGGATCTCGTAGCCGAGCGCGAGCAGATCGGACGCTGCGGTGGCGAGCACGTAACCGTTGGCGCACAACAACACCGTCGGCGGCTCGGGCCCGCCGAGCAGACTTCTCAGCAGGGCGCGCCGGTCGGCTTCGGGCTGGCTGCGGTAGTGGCGCAGCACGGTCAGGTCCGGGCGGACCGGAATGCCGTGCGCGCGTAAGGATTCCACGTGCCCGGCGAGCCGGTCCCGCACGCTGGACACCTCGGTCTCCTCCCACAACGTCGCGATCCGCCGATGTCCAGCGTCGATCAGCGCCGAGGTCAGTTCGCGCCCCGCGGCCAGGTTGTCCGCGACCACCGCGTCGGTGGCCAGATCGGGCCGGAACCGGTCGACCATCACCAGCGGCACCTTCGCCCGGCTCGCCCACAGATACGGTTCGAGCACGGCGGTGCCCTCGGTCGGGTAGACGATGATGCCGTCCACGTTGTGCGCCAACGCTCCCCGCAGCGCGCGGTCCTCCCGGACCGGGTCGTCCTCGCAGTGGTTGAGGAACAACCGGTAACCCAGTTCGGCGCACACCTCCTCGACCCCGGCCAGGATCTGCCCGACGTGTGGCCCCTGCCGTTGCAGCACACACGCGATGGTGCGATCGGGCCGGGCCGGGCCGGTCGGCGGCTGCTCGGCCACGAACGTGCCCTGCCCGCGCCGCCGGATCACGTAACCCTCGTTGGCCAGATCGGACAGGGCTCGCACCGCGGTCGCGTGGCTGACGTTGAAACGCTCGCAGATCTCCCGCTGCGTCACGAACGGCCGTCCCGGCGCGTAGTCGCCCGCCGCGATCTCGGCGAGCAATGCCCGCTTCACCTGCTGGTAGAGCGGTAGCGCTGCGTCACCGGATTCCTCGTCGGCCATGCCGTGCACTTTAACATGTGAAATCGGGCTATTGACATGCTAAAAACCGCCATCCTATGGTCGACGTCACTCGACTCGGGTGGCAGCGGCCGAGGTCGACCCGAATGGCAAGGAGGGTCGCAAATCCATGTTCCGACGAGGAAAACGACTGTTATCGCTGGTGGCAGCCGGTGCTGCCGGAGTGGCTCTGCTCGCCGGCTGCGGGGGAAGCAGCGGCGCGTCGGGCACGACATTGACCATGTGGACCTTCAAACAACCACATGTCAAAGCCCTCCAGGACGCGGCAGCCGCGTTCAAGGCCAAGACCGGCATTTCAGTCAATATCACCGCCTACACCCCGGAAGACACCTTCACCAGCAAGGTGCAGAGCGCCGCGGCCACGCGCAGCCTCCCCGACGTGATGGAGGTGCACGCGGCGGGCGAGGACTTCACCTTCGGCGCGGCCGGCCTGCTCACCGACCTCGCCCCGGACATCGACTCGGCCTGGAAGTCCCGGTTCCTCAAGGGAACGGCCGACTCCGGGCTGGTGACCCAGCAGATCTACCAGCAGTCGCTGAACTCGAAGTCCAGCCATCACGGCATCAAGCAGGGCGAGCTGTTCAGCATTCCGTTCACCGCGGGCACGTTCGGCGTGATCTACGCGAACAAGGCCAAGCTGCAAGCGGCGGGCCTCGACCCCACCGCGACCCCGAAGACCTGGCAAGACCTGATCAACTGGTTCAAGGCGACCGACACGAAGGACCCGGCGCAGGGCGGCGTCACCCTCGGTCTGTCCGACTCCTCGACCGGCATGGACTGGCTGGCCGAGCCGCTGTTCTACAGCTACCTCGGCAAGGCCAAGTACCAGGCGCTCTACGGCAGGAACCCCGCACTGGACTGGGGCAGCCCGAACGGTCAGGCCGTGCTCGACCTGTACAACCAGATCACTCCATACTGGACGCCGGGCGCCCAGACGCTGCCCATCGACAACGCGGATCTCGCGTTCGCGCAAGGTAAATCCGCGTTCGACATCGGCGGCACGTTCACCGAGTCCTCGCTGCAACAGGACGGCATGGACCCCGGCAACATCGTCGCCTTCGGTCTGCCGCCTGCCGCGGGTGGTGCGGTCGGCAGCGCGTTCCGGCTCGCCCCGATCGCGCTCACCGGCCTGGCCATCACCACCCAGACCAAGAACTCCCCGGCTGCCTTGCAGTGGCTGGACTTCCTGACCAGCCAGGCGCAGGCGAGCAAGTTCGCGCAGACCTCGTTCGACCTGCCCGACACCGACCTCGGCGCGAACGCGAGCAAGGACGTCGGTCCGTACCTGAGTTCGCTGGAAGCCGTGTTCGGCACCGGGGACGCCGCGTTCGACCCGATTCAGAGCGGTTTCCAGGGCCCGACCTGGGACCAGCAGAAAGCCGGCAACATCGTGATCAAGATGTCGCCGCTGAAGCAGGCCAGTTCGGCGACGGTGAACAGCCAGCTCGGGGCCTACAACAACGACAGCTGGAAATAACCCCGTGGCAACGCACGCTCTTCGGCCGCCTGCGCTCGCCCGGCGCAGGCGGCTCAGGGAAGCACTGACGGGTTATGCGTTCGTCGCACCCGCGCTCGCGCTTTTCGCGCTCATGGGTCTTTACACGATCGGTTATGGCCTCTCGCTCAGCTTCGCGCGCTGGAACGGGTTCACCCCCACCTGGAGCTGGGTCGGCTTCGGCAACTACCTCGACCTGCTCTACCGCGACCCGGTCTACGCCCCGCTCGTGCGCAACGCCGCGCTGAACACGCTGGCGGTGATGATCGGGGTTCCGTTGATCACCACCGCGATCAGCTTCCCGCTCGCGGTCACGCTCAACCGGATCCGCTCGCTGCGTACGACATTTCGCATCATCTTCTTCCTGCCCTACGTCACCGCAGGCATCGCGGTTTTCTACGCGTGGACCTACGTGTTGCAACCGGACGGTTCGCTGAACTTCATCCTCAGCCACCTCGGCCTCGGCACGCTGACCCAGCCGCAAGGCTTTCTCGGCAACCCGGCGACCGCGCTGCCGACGTTGATCGTGGTGCAGTCCTGGGGCGCGATCCCGGTCGGCATCCTGCTCTACCTGACCGGCCTGCAAGGCATCGACGGCACCGTGCTGGAAGCCGCGCGGATCGACGGCGCCGGCACGCTGCGCACCATGACCGCGGTCATCTGGCCGCTGCTGCGCCCGATCACCGCCGCGGTGATCATGCTGAACGTGCGCGACGCCCTCCAGGGCTTCCAGATCTTCCTGATCATGACCAACGGCGGCCCCGGCACCGACACCACCGTGCTCGGCCTGGAGACCTACAAGCTCGCGTTCGCCGGAAACCTCGGGCCGACGCTCGGCCTGGCCAGCGCGCTGGGCTGGATCCTGTTCGTGGTCGCGTTGCTGCTGGCCGCGATCAACCTGCGCGTCCTGCGGAGCCGCGCATGACCCGCCGCTCGGCGCCGCGCCTGATCACCTGTCTCATCCTGATCGTCTACGCGCTGATCAGCCTCTACCCGTTCGCGCTGATGGTCTCCGGCGCGTTGAAGAACGACCAGGAGATCCGGGTCGACGGCCACCTGATCCCGCACCAGCCGACCCTGTCCACCCTGGTCAGTACCTGGACCCAGTTGCACTTCTTCAGCTACTTCCTGAACAGCCTGGAAGTCACCGGGTTCACCACGCTCGGCGTGCTGGTGATCTACTCGCTGGCCGGCTACGCGTTCGGTGTGCTGAACTTCCCCGGCCGCAAGCTGCTCTACGGCCTGTTCATCGCGCTGCTGTTCGTCCCGGGCGTCACCATGCTGCTGCCGATCGTCATCCTGCAGAGCGATCTCGGCATCCTCGGCACCCGCCTCGGCATCATCCTGCCCTTCGTCAACGGCACCGCGCCGCTGGCCGTGCTGGTCATGACCAGCAACTTCCGCGCCGTGCCGACCGAACTGCGCGACTCGGCCCGCTGCGACGGAGCGGGCGAACTACGCACGTTCTTCTCGATCTACCTGCCCGCCTGCCGCCCGGCGCTGACCACGATCGCCCTGCTCACCGCGATCCCAACCTGGAACGAATACGTGCTCACCCGGGTCTCGCTGAATGATCCTGCAACTTTCACCCTCCCGATCGCCCTGCAGAACCTCAACTCGACCCTGACCCCGCAGCAGAACGTGCTGATGGCCGCTTCGCTGATCATCGTCCTCCCGGTGGTGATCCTCTTCTTGCTCGGTCAGCGGTACTTTGTGAATGGCTTGCAGGGCGCGGTGAAGGGTTGATGGGCATGCGGGTGCTGGTGACCGGAGCCGGTGGCGGGCTCGGCCGACATACCGTCCAGCGCCTGCACGACGAGGGTCATTTCGTCCGCGCGCACGATCGAATCGACGTGCCCGGCCCCGCTGACGACGTGGTCACCGGCGATCTCCGGGATATCGAACTCGGCGACCTGATGACCGGACTCGACGCGGTCGTGCACGCCGCCGCGCTGCCCTCGCCCGCCGCGGGCACCGAGGACGAGGTGTTCACCAACAACGTCGCCGCCGCCTACCAGGTGATCTACGCGGCGGGCCGCGCCGAGATCAAGCGCATCGTCTACATCTCCAGCCTGTCCGCGCTCGGCATCGCCTGGACCGAAGGCGGCAAGTCGCCCGAGTTCGTCCCGGTCACCGAGCACCACCCGTACCTCGGCGAGGACACCTACGGCCTGTCCAAGTGGATCGGCGAACTCATCGCCGACACCGCCGCGCGCCGCTTCGGCGCCACGATCGTCAGCCTGCGCTTCCCGTTCCTCGGCACCGGCGAACGTTTGCGGCACCACGTCGCCGATGTCAAGGCCGATCCGGCCTTCGACCACAAGGGCCTCTGGGGCTGGCTGGACATCCGCGACGCGGCCGGCGCGATCGCCGCCGCGCTCGTCGCCCCGGTCGCGCCCGGCCAGCACATCGTCAACGTGGTCGCCCCGGACACCACCGCGGCGCTGCCCACCCGCGACCTGCTGGCCAGATACCACCCCACCACCCGCATCGACGCCGACCTGCCCGGTTTCACCACGCCGTTCGACACCACCCGCGCTCGCGAACTACTGAAGTTCACACCTGTTCACCAGTGGAGGACCGCAGATGACCAGTAGGACCGCGCTGATGGTGCGCGGCGGCTGGGAAGGACACTTCCCGGTCGAGGCGACCGACCGCTACGCCGCCGAACTGCGCGCCCGCGACTACCAGGTCACCCTGTCGGACACATTGGACAGTTACCTGGACGCGGACCTGCTCAACGCCAGCGATCTCATCGTGCAGTGCTGGACCATGGGCACGATCACCCCCGAGCAGCTGGCCGGGCTGTCCTCGGCGGTGCGCGCCGGCACCGGGTTCGCAGGCTGGCACGGCGGCATCATCGACTCCTTCCGAGCCGAGCCGGACTACCACCTGATCACCGGCGGCCAGTTCGTCCACCACCCCAAGGGTTTCGTCGACTACCGGGTGCGTGCCGTGTCGCCGGTCCCGCATCCGCTGGTGGCCGGGCTCGGCGAGTTTCCGGTGCACACTGAGCTGTACACCGTGCACATCGACCCGTCGATCCGGGTGCACGCGGTCACCGACTGCGACGGTGCCGCGATGCCGGTGACCTGGACCAAGAACTGGGGCGACGGCAAGGTCTTCGTGACCACCCTCGGCCACCACCCGCCGGATTTCGAGGTTCCGGAAACCCACGAGATGATCATCAGGGGGTTGTTGTGGGCGACGCGATGAGGGTCGGCATCGTCGGTATCGGCCAGATCAGCGGCCAATACCTGAAAGCCCTGCCCCGCCTGACCAACCTCGAACTCACCGCGGTAGCCGACCTCGATCCCACCCGAACCGTGCCCGGCCTCCGCACGCTCACACCCGCCGAGCTGTACGCGTCCGAAGACGTCGACATCGTCCTCAACCTCACCATCCCCGCCGCCCACCAAGACGTGGCGCTGGCGGCCATAGCGGCGGGCAAATCCGTCTACGGCGAAAAACCGCTGGCGCTCGACACCAAACAAGCCCGCGACATCCTGGACGCCGCCGCCCGAGCCGGAGTGGCCATCGGCTGCGCCCCGGACACCGTGCTCGGCACCGGCATCCAGACCGCCCGCGCCGTGCTCGACGCGGGCGAGATCGGCAAACCCATCGCCGCGACCGCGTTCATGACCACCCCCGGCCACGAACGCTGGCACCCCGCGCCCGAGTTCTACTACCAGCCCGGCGGCGGCCCGCTGCTCGACATGGGCCCGTACTACCTGACCGCGCTGGTCACCCTGCTCGGCCCGGTCCGCCGCGTGGCCGGTATGTCGTCGACCCCGCAGGCCACTCGCACGACCGTCGCGGGCAAGACGTTCCCGGTGGAAGTCGCCACCCACGTGACCGGCGTGCTCGAACACGCCAACGGCGCGCTGTCCACGTTGCTGATGAGCTTCGAGGTCTGGGCGGCGGATCTGCCCAGAATCGAGGTGTACGGCACCGGCGGCAGCCTGTCCGTGCCCGACCCGAACAACTTCCACGGCCCCGTCCGCGTCTTCCGCGCCGGCGAGCAATCCTGGGTGGATCAGCCCGAATCCGGCGGCTATCCGAACGCGGCGCGCGGCTACGGCCTGGCCGACCTCGCCCGCGCCATCCGCACCGGCAGCCAGGCCCGCGCCAACGGCGACCTCGCCTACCACGTCCTGGACGTGATGGAATCCCTGCTCACAGCGGCCGAAACCGGCAACTCGGTGCCCGTCACCAGCACCGTCGAACGTCCGGCTCCGGTCCCGCTCGGCGCCCGACCCGAGGAGGTCTAGCGATGCGCAGTGCCATGAGGATTGGCATGGTCGGCCACGCGTTCATGGGTGCGGTGCACTCGCAAGCCTGGCGAACCGCGCCGCACTTCTTCGACCTCCCGCCGCTCGAACTCACCGCGATCTGCGGCCGGGACGAAGACCGCGTCCGGGCGGCCGCCGACAAGTTCGGTTGGCGCAGCTACGAAACCGATTGGCGCGCCCTGGTCGCTCGCGACGACATCGACATCGTCGACATCTGCACGCCCGGCGACAGCCACGCCGCCATCGCCATCGCCGCGCTCCAGGAGGGCAAACACGTCCTCTGCGAGAAACCGCTGGCCAACACCGTCGCCGAAGGCGTCGCCATGGTTGCCGCGGCCGAACGGGCCAAGGGCTTGGCCATGACCGCGTTCAACTACCGCCGCGTGCCCGCCCTCGCGCTGGCCCGCCGGCTCATTGAAGCAGGCAGGCTCGGCACGCTCCGCCAGGTCCGCGCCCAGTACCTCCAGGACTGGCTGGTCGACCCGGACTTCCCGCTCACCTGGCGCCTGAACGCCGAACAGGCCGGTTCGGGCGCACTCGGTGATCTCGGCGCGCACATCATCGACCTCAGCCAGTGGCTCACCGGCCAGCACATCACCAGCGTCGGCGCGTTGTTGCAGACCTTCATCACCGAACGCCCGATCCCCGGTTCGGACGAACGCGGGCCGGTCACGGTCGACGATGCGGCGCTGTTCACGGCCCGCTTCACCGGCGGAGCCATCGGTTCCTTCGAAGCGACCCGCTTCGCCACCGGCCGCAAGAACGCCATGCGGATCGAGATCAACGGATCGGCAGGCAGCCTCGCCTTCGACTTCGAGTCCATGAACGAACTGTCCTTCTACGACGGACAGACCGACGACGCCGGCTTCCGCCGCATCCTGGCCACCGAATCCACCCACCCCTACGTCGACGCCTGGTGGCCGCCCGGCCACGGCCTCGGCTACGAGCACACGTTCACCCACCAGGTCCGCGACTTCGTCACCGCGATCAGCAAGGGGGAGCAGCCGCGCCCGTCGTTCGCGGACGGCCTCCAGGTGCAGCAGGTGCTGGCCGCCGTCCAGTCCAGCGGTCAGGCCGCGGGCACCCACATCCCCGTTCCCGGAACCAACTGAGGAGGCCGAGCATGGCGCGCCCGATCACCCTGTTCACCGGCCAATGGGCCGATCTGCCGTTCACCGAGGTCTGCCGTCTCGCCTCCGAGTGGGGGTACGACGGCCTCGAAGTCGCTACCTGGGGCGACCACTTCGACGTTCAGGCCGCCCTCAACGACGAGGACTACCTGCCACGCTTCAAAGCGACCCTGGCCAAGTACAACCTCGGCTGCTGGACGATCTCCTGCCACCTCACCAGCCAGGCCGTCTGCGACCACCCGATCGACGAGCGCCACAAAGGCATCCTGACCGCGCGGATCTGGGGCGACGGCGACCCGGAAGGCGTCCGCCAGCGCGCCGCCGCCGAGATCAAGGACACCGCGCGAGCCGCCGCCAAGCTCGGCATCACGACCGTGGTCGGTTTCACCGGGTCGTCGATCTGGCACACCGTCGCCATGTTCCCGCCGGTCCCGCCCGAGATGATCGACCGAGGCTTCGCCGACTTCGCGGAACGGTGGAACCCGATCCTGGACGTGTTCGACGAGGTCGGCGTCCGCTACGCGCACGAGGTGCACCCGAGCGAGATCGCCTACGACTACTGGACCACCGTCCGCGCATTGGAAGCCGTCGACCACCGCCCGGCCTTCGGCCTCAACTTCGATCCGAGCCACTTCATCTGGCAGGACCTGGACCCGGTCGGGTTCCTCTACGACTTCCGCGACCGCATCTACCACGTGGACTGCAAGGAGTCGGTCAAGCGGTTCGACGGCCGCAACGGTCGGCTCGGCTCGCACCTGGGCTGGGGCGATCCGCGGCGCGGCTGGGACTTCGTGTCCACCGGGCACGGCGATGTCCCGTGGGAGCAGTGCTTCCGGATGCTGAACAGCATCGGCTACACCGGCCCGATCTCCATCGAATGGGAGGACGCGGGCATGGACCGGCTGATCGGCGCGCCGGACGCGCTGGCCTTCGTGCGGCGGTTGAGCCAGATCGAGCCGCCGGCCGCCTCCTTCGACGCCGCGTTCAGCTCCGGCGACTGACCAATCCCGGCAGCACGTCCAGCACGGCCGCCCAGGCCGGCGTCCCCGGCTGGACGTGCGCCAGGTGGTCGCCGGGCACCTCGATCAGCTTGGCGCCGCTCTTGGCCGCGTAGGCCTCGCTCTGCGCGAACGGCACCCACGCGTCGGCTCTACTGTGGACACACACGACCGGTACGTCCAGCGGCGCCGCCACGATCGGATCGGCCTCCCGATACCGCTGCCGCACCTCCTCCGGCGTCCCGCCCATCAACTTCAGCACCGACCGCCCGCCAACCCGATCCCGCGCCGCCGTCCCCAGATCCAGCAACCCGGCCTGCGCGACCACCCCCGCCAGCAACCCCCGCGCCGCCGCATAAGCCGCCAGTTGCGCCCCCGCCGAATGCCCCACCGCGACCACATTCGTCTCGCCCAACGCGGCGATTCCCGCCAGCACGTCAGGAAAAGCGCAACGCCACCCATCCCAGGCGGCTCGCCGGTACTCCAGGTTCACCGCGGTATAGCCACGTCCGGCCAGATCCTCGGCCAGCGGCCGCCCCAGCGACGCGTCGTACTCCGGCCGCCAGAACCCACCGTGAATGATCAGCACCGTGCCCAACTCGCCGGACCCGTACCGCTCCAGATACTGATCCGGCTCCGGCCCGTAAGCCTGCCTGCCGACCGTCACTCCCGCTCCCGCAACCGCGGCCAGCTGACCTCGTCCGGCGACTCGGCCAGCCGATCGGCCCAGTCCAGCAAGCCGGCGACGTCGATGTGGTGCGGCGGCCGATCCGCGTAGTCGCGGATGTTGGCCGCGCCCCTGGTGAGCAGCGCGGTCGCGCCGGTCGCGTTGCCGCGCGCCGCGTGGGTCAGGCCGACCGCGAGCTGGGCGAGACCCCGCCACAGTTCCCGTTCCGTCTCGGGCGCGGACTTCCAGGCGTCTTCCAGGACTTCGTGGGCGTGGAACGGTTTGTGCTCGTCCAGCAGGCGCTGTGCCTCGCCGAGTGATTCGGCCGGGCTGCGCACCAACCCTTCCGGATACCGCTCGACGCCCGCGCTGCCGTAGGGGAGCGGCAGGCCCAGGCCGTCCCTGGGCCGGGCGTTGCGCGCCCGGCCCGCGTCATCCCGATCGCGCTCGCTCATGGTGCCCGATCATGCCACCAGCAACAGGATTCCGGCCGCGACGCACACCGCGGCGGTCAGGGCGTGCACGCCCAGCGCGATCGCCGGCTTGCCCTTGTTGGCGAACACGATGATCGCGTCCGCGATCGGCGCCGCCGCCACGATGATCATGAACAACCCGAACACGTGCACCGGCGCCGCGAACAGCAATCCCATCGTGACCAGCCCGAACGCGATGTCCCGGCCGCCCTTCACGCACAGGTAGGCGTAGACCCCGGGACCGTCGGGCGCGCTCACGCCGTACCCGGTGGCCGCCGCCTGGGGTTGAAGGATGAACCGGATCCCGACGAGGAAGATGCCGACCCCGATGATGCCCGCGATCACGTACGCAACGTCCACGACCATGACAAACCCTCCGAAACTGTCGTCGATAGAGAATCTAGCAACGCTAGGAACAAGATGAACGCTAGCACGAGCAGCGCTCGAAGCGCTAGCAATGCTAGAATGATGTGGTGTCCATCTCCGAACGCCGCCAGCGCGAGCTGGCCCAGCGCGCCGAGCTGATCGTCGACGCCGCGCGCGAACTCGCCGAGGAACAGGGCTGGGACGCGGTCACCACCCGCCGCCTGGCCGAACGGGTCGAGTACAGCCAGCCGGTGCTGTACAGCCATTTCGCGGGCAAGGACGCGATCGTGGACGCGGTCGCGGTCGCCGGCATCGAGGAGCTGACCCAGCGCCTGCGCGCCGCTGGCGTGGGCGCGAAACCCGGCCGTGACGCGGTCGGCAGGGCGGCCCGCGCCTACCTGGCCTTCGCGGTCGACCACCCCGCCGTCTACCAGGCGATGTTCACCATGAGTACCGGCCTGCCCTTCGCCACCGACGAAGCCCCCGACTCACTCAAGGAGTCCTTCGCCGAGCTGAGCAAGGTGATGAACCCGGCGGCCGGGGATCTCGGCTCGCTCACCGAGGTCTTCTGGGCCACGTTGCACGGCATCGCGGTGCTCGTGGCCACCGGCCGCATGCGCCTGGAACATCAGGAGCAACGGATCGCCATCGTGCTCGACCTGTTCGGCTGAGTAAGTTCTGGAACCATGCCGAGTGACTTCACGTTCAAGGCCATGAACGCCGTGCACCGCACCGTGCTCAAGCTGACCGGAGGCAAGGCGGGCTGGTCGGCCTCTTCCATGCCGGTGGTCCAGCTGACCACGGTCGGCCGCAAGACCGGTCAGCCGCGCACCGTGCTGCTGACCTCGCCGGTGCAGGAGGACGGCACGATCGTCGTGGTCGCCTCACGCGGCGGCGATGACCAGAGCCCCGCCTGGCTGCACAACGTGAAGGCGAACCCGCAGGTGCGCGTGGTGTTCGCCGGTCAACCCGAGCGGGAGATGACCGCCAGGGTCGCCGACGCGGCCGAGCGCGAGCGGCTGTGGCCGGAAGTGACCAAGGTCGGCAAGCAGTACGCGGACTACCAGAACAAGACCGAGCGCGAGATCGCGCTCGTCCTACTCGAACCGGCGAAGTGATCGGGCGCCGGGCCGGTGGTACGGGGAGCACATAGGTCCGGCGCCGTCACGGGATTGCTCAGGTCGCGTAGGCCTGGAACTCCGAGCACTGCCCGGCCGGCCAGCCGGTGTTCGCGGTGAAGTTCAACCGCAGGTACCGGGTCGTGGTGGGGGAGAACGTGATCGTCACCGTGTTGCCGGAGGCCGGATCGAAGGTGTGCGGGGCGGACCCGACGATCGTGGCGAAGTTCGCCCCGTCGGTGCTGCCCAGCAGCGAGAACGTCTGGGTGCGGGCGCCCCACGCGCTCGACGGCGGCAGGTCGAGCACCAGCCGCGACACGCTCTTGCCGCTGCCCAGATCGACCTGCAACCACTGCGGGAACGCGTTGTTCGTGCTTTCCCAGTAGGTGTCGGGGTTTCCGTCGACCGCGTTGGACGGTGCGTAGACCTGCGTGTAGCCGCTCGCCGCGGTCGCCGCGCCCTGCGCGAGATTGGCGTTCCCGCCGCCGCCCGACGAACCGTTCGGCGAGGTGGGCCGGGTCGGCGTCAGCGCGATCTGCCCCTTCAGCATCCGGCCGCCGTCGTTGGTCAGCCGCAGGTAGTAGTCCGACGAGCAGGCCGTGCCGTCCTCGTCCAGCGAGAGCAGACCGGAATTGCTCGGTACGGTCGCCTGGGTCGGGGTGGTCTTGGCGATCTGGTTGCCCTCGCCGTACTCGTCGAACATCGAGATGTAGATGCCCTGCGCGCCGGCCCGGACCATGTTGTAGAACTGCCGCCACATGAAATCGCCGTGCGCGCGCTGGCGCAGTGAGACGTCGCCCGGTAGCACGCACGGCTGGTAGTCGATGCCGTGCGACTGGCACGCCGCCACGTCCGGCACGTTGTCCGCGTTGTAGTAGTAGTCCGAGTCGGCCGCCGTGCCGATCGCGCCGACCATCCACGGCGAGATCATGTTGAAGGCGTAGTAGACGCTGTCGAACCCGGCCCGCGAACCGTTGTTGCCCGAGCGCCACTCGCGCGCGACGCCGCCGATCACGTAGCAACCCGCGTTCTTGAACCAGTTCACCACGTTCAGGCAGGTCGGCGCGTCCCATGGGTGGTTGTTGTCGTCCATGCCGAAACCCCAGACACACACCACCGGTTTGCCGTTCTGGTGCGCGTACTGCGGTGAGGAGGTCAGCGCGGACATCTTGTTCTGCCAGTCGACGGTGATCTCGCTGGCCATGTTGGTCCAGCCGGTCACGTCGTACATGATGTAGAACTTGACGCCGGTGCTTTCCGCCGCCGAGCGAACCTTGGTGGCCATCGCGTCCCGGGTCGCTCCTTCGCCGCCGTTGGGGTCGAACCGTTGCAGCGCGGCCGTGTCGCAGCCGTTCTGCCGCATCCACTGGAAATGGGTGTTCACGGTCTGTTGATCGTAGGAGGAGAAAAGGGTCGCGGGCTGGCCGTTGTCGCAGTTCGCGAACGCGGTCTGATAACCCTTCGTATATTCCGACATGTCCGGCCAGGCTTTGATGTTGGTGTTCGACGGCGACGGTGCCTGGCTCTCGTTCTGGCTCCAGTGCCACCACGCGTTGATCGGCGCGCCATCGCCGATACAGGCGAACCATCCTTGGTAGCCAACGGTGATCTTGCCGACCACGTCACCGGCCGGGCTCGCCGCCGGGGTCGCCTGCCGGTCAACGGTCAACGGCTGCGCGGAGGCGGAATCCGCCAATTCCGATGTGGACAGTGCACCGACCGCGGCCCCGGCCGCCACCGTGCTGAGAAAGCTACGACGCGAGACTCCCATGTGGAATCCTCTCGATATGAACGCGCGAGCCATCGCGGCGTCACCCCGGTGACGGGTGTGCGGACGCCGGACTCGAAGCGCGTTTTTTCTGCTGCCAGGCTCGGGGGCCGGGAAGTGACACCGACCGTGATCGCTACGTGATCGCTGCCGGGAATCGTAACGATGGCCGACACATTGCCGCAATACATCTGTGAAAAACGGCAATATGTTTACGCAAAAACGCAAAAAGCTGCCGGTTGGCACCTGCTGGCCCGCCTCGGTCGGCCCCGGCGCAGGTGGGCGACGTCCGGTGGCCGATAATCGGCAGTCATGACCACCCCCGTGTTCGCCACCGTGCTCATGCTTGCCGCAGTGGCCGGCGCGTTGTGGTCGTTTGTCCTGTTGTTGCTCAAGCGTCCCGCTGGCCTGGTGGTCCTGCTCGGCTTCCTCGGCGTCGTCGAACTGGGCCTGCTCGTGCAGGCCGTACTCGGCCTGGTCGCGCTGGCCGGCGATCACCGGCACATCGAGAGCCTCACCTTCGTGCTCTACCTGATCGGCTCGCTGCTGATCCTGCCCGCCGCAGTCTGGTGGGCCAGGACCGAGAAGAGCCGCTGGGGTGTCGGCGTGCTGCTCGTCGCCTGCCTCGTCGTGCCGGTGATGATCTTGCGAATGAACCAAGTGTGGGCAGGTACCGTTGTCTGACTCAGAAAAGCCCGCCCGAACGACCCGCAGCGGCCCCGGCCGCGTGCTGATCGCCGTCTACGCGGTGTTCGCGCTCGGCGCGACCTCCCGCTCGGTCGTGCAGATCCTCATGCAGTTCGATCGCGCGCCACTGGCCTACGTGCTGTCCGCGTTCGCCGCTGTCGTGTACATCGTGGCCACCGTCTGCCTCGGCCGGGCCAGCGCCACCTCGCGCAAGGTCGCGGTGGTCTCCTGCACCGTCGAACTCGTCGGCGTGCTCGCCGTCGGCACCGCCAGCGTGCTCGCCCCCCGCGCCTTCCCGGACGCCACGGTCTGGTCGGTCTACGGCGACGGCTACTTCTTCATCCCGGTCGTGCTGCCCATCCTCGGCCTGCTCTGGATCCGCCACACCGGCCGAGTCCAGACCCAGGAACCGGTCAGCGCGGCCTGACGGTTCAGCTGCTCACCGCGCTCAACGCCGCCTGCAACACCTCGTCGGTCGGCCGCGAACGCCACCGCTGCGCGACGTGCCCATCCGGGCGGACCAGCACCGTATCGCCCGCCAGCGCCACCACCCGCACCGGCCACGTCCCGCTCCAGGGACGCGGATCTGGCGTGAACAACGTGAACCATTCCCCGACCGCGTCCAGCGTCGAGCGACCATCACTCAGCCACGCATGCGGCAACCGCCCACCATCGCTGAGCACGGCGGCCGACTCGTACCGATAACCCAGCACCTGGTCCAGTTGATCGAAGTACTTGTCCGACCACGGCACCGCGACCGCGCCATCGCGCCGTGCCTGCTGCGCTTCGCGCAGGATCCGCATATTGGTCGCGGCCTGCGCCAACGTCGCCCGCGCGACCGGTTGCCGCTCCGCCTCATAACTGGTCAGCAACCCAGGCCCAGCCCATCCCCGCAACACCCCAGCCAGCTTCCAGCACAGGTTGTGCGCATCGGCGAGACCGGCGTTCATCCCCATCCCGCCCAGCGGCGGAATCGCATGCGCCGCATCGCCCGCCAGCAACACCCGCGCCGTCGCGAACCGCTCGGCGACGAACGCGCTCACCACCCAGTGCTGCAGCCGCTCCACCTTCACCGCGATGTCCGTGCCGATCGCGTCGGCGACAAGGCCAGCCCAGTCCACATCGGACAGATCGGCCGGGGTGCTCATCGACCAGAACCAGCTGCCCTCCGGATAGATCGGCGCGAACCCGCCCGTCTTGGTGAAGTACACGCCGGCCGGCTCGGCCCGAAGGTGATCAAGGTCCGCGTCGAACACCACCATCGTCTGCCGGCCCAGCGTCCCCGGCCCAGTCTTCCCGATCCCCACCAGTTCCCGGGTTGTCGAGTTGGCCCCGTCCGCGCCCAGCACATACCGAGCCCGAACTCGCTTTTCGACACCACCCTCGACCAGCACCGCGAGAACGTGATCGGACTCCTCGACCAGATCCACCAGTTCGGCCCCGAACCGCACCGGCGTGTCCGCGGCCGCAAGCAACGTGGGCTCCAGCCGATCCTGCGAGGTCACCACCCCCTGCGCCGGGCTCTGCGGGATCGGCGCGGCCACACCGACCATCGCCTCGCTGGCGAAGTCCGCCCCGAGCAGGTCGTCCCGGAACCGAACCCGTCCCCACTCGGCGCCGAACGCGCGGGCAGCGACCCGTTCAGCGATCCCGAGCGCGCGAAAGATCTCCATCGAGCGCACGTTCACCAGCCGCGACCGGGGAAACGGCGAGAGCTTCGGATACTTCTCCACCAGCAGCGAGCGCACGCCCCACCGCGCCAGCAAGGCACGCGCGGTCAGCCCAACCGGCCCGCCGCCGACGATCAGCACGTCCACCTCGGCAGCCAGCATGCTCAACTCGCCACGCTCGCCGGCCGCCCGGACAGGTTCGCGGTGATGGCGTGGCTGACCCGGTGCAGTGCCTCGCCGACCACGGTCAACGGCGAACCCGGCGGAACCAGCGCGGCCAGCGCCGCGACCACCTCGCCGTCGCGATGCCGGATCGGCACGGCGACACACCAGATCCCCGGCAGTACCTTCTCCCGGTCGAACGCCATGCCCCGCTCGCGAATCTCGGCCGCATGCCGTGCCCAGGCCACCGGATTGCCGCGCGGCGCGCTGCTGGTCGTGGAGGAGTTGGCCAGCAACAGTCGCCCGGCCGCGGTCGTCCACGGCAGCGAGGCACCGGCCAGCACCGGCGTGTCCATCACGATCTCGCCCGGTGCCGCGGACACGGTCATCACCTGACCCATGCGCAGCACGCACACCGCGACCGTCGCCCCGGACGAGCGCGCGAAGTCGTGGATCGGCCCGGTGCACGATTCGATCAGGCGCGGGTGCGGCTGCCAGTGCAACCCGAGCTGGAACAGCTTCGGCCCGATCCGGTACTCGCCGCCCGCGCGCTCCACCGCGCCGACCGCGATCAGCTGGTCGAGCAGCCGGTGCGTGGTCGCCTTGGGCAGCCCGCTGGCAGCGGCAAGCGCGGTCAGCCCCGCCTGATCGGCTTCGCCGAGCGCGCTCAGCAGCCCAAAAGCCCCCTCAAGCACCCCGCGCCCCCGCGAGTCCCCCAACCCCGCCGCCCCAGCCAACCCGCCACCATCCGCTGCGCGAGCCAACTCGCCACCATTTGCCGCCCCGGCCGGTCCGCCGCCATCCGCCGCGCGGGCCAGCCTGCCGGTATTCGCTGCCCCAGCCAACTCGCCCCCATCCGCTGCGCGAGCCAACTCGCCACCGTTTGCTGCGCGAGCCAGCCCGCCGCCATCCGCCGCCCCAGCCAGCCTGCTGCCATTCGCCGCCGCGCGCACATTCGCGCTCGGTATCCCGGTCGCCGACCCCGCGACCTCGGTCATCGTCGAACTCTCGATCACTGCCTGCCCCCGATCCCCTGCCACCGCGCTCGCCTGGCGCGGCCATCACACTGTCGCGAGAACGGCCAAAAAATCACCAAAGGTCACAGGCGGTGGCGGGATCACCACGGAGCGCGGTCCACTCACCGGATCGTCACTGCTCAGCGCGCTACGCACCGGCCTAGCCGGGGCCGTCGGGGCAGGGAGCGACGGCCCGGCGCGGTGCATGCCCATCAATTCGCGCAACCGCGCCATGGCGGAGTGACGATCCGCATTTCTTCCTCCTTTCTTCATCCATTTACTGCCATCCAATGCGCGATAAACCTTAGTGCGTAAGCGATCCTGATTCCAGATCCGGCGCGCTTCACGCAGTGAGGCGAGCCGCCCCGGCGAACGTCGCGCTGATCTCGTCCAGCAACAGCGGCCAGAGCGTGCGCGGCAACTGGTGCCCGACCCCGGGCAGCATCAGCAGTCGCGCACCGGCCATCGCGTCGACGGTCGCGCGGGCGGCTCGTGGTGAGACGACCCGGTCGAGCGAACCGTGTACGACGAGCGCGGGAATTCGCAACGAGGCCAGTGCCTTTCGGCGATCACCGGCTCGGAACAGCGCAGCGGCCTGCCGCACCGCCCCGTTCGGGCTGAGGCCCCGGTCGAACGCGATCCGGCCTGCCTCGCGCCAGTGCGCCTCGTCGGCCTGATAGCCCTTGGTGGCGAAGAGCGTGAACAGTTCGACCCACCGCTGGCCCTCGGCGTCGCGATCGGCGCTCTTTCCGCTCATCACCTTGAGCATGCGCAGGTTCGTGCCGATCTTCGGCCGGTTGATCAGAAACGACGACGTCGGTGTCGACGCCATCGAGATCAGCCCGGACACCCGATCCGGGTATTCGCAGGCGATGACCTGCGCGATCATGCCGCCCAGGGACGCACCGGCCACGATCGCGGTCGGCCAGCCGAGCGCGTCCAGCACGGCGATCGCGTCGTCGGCCAAATCGCGCGTCGTGTAGGCGAGTTCGCCCCGGCGTCGTTTGACGTTGTCGTACTGGGTCAGGTGGGTGGACAACCCGCTGTCTCGTACATCCATCTTGGCCACCCGGAAACCGCGTTCGATCAGGCCACCGATCAGATCGTGCGGCCACATCGCCATCTGCGTCCCCGCGCCCGCGCTGGCCAGCAGCAGCGGGATCCCGTCCGCCGGTCCTTCCGCCTCGTAGGCAAGCTCGACGTTTCCGTTGCGTGCCTTGTTGATGGTCATCTTCCCCCCGGTCATCCGGTTTCCAATGCACTGCATGGTAACCGATGAGGACCATGTTTTGCAATGCAGTGCATTGGAACCTGGGGGTCAGCCTGCCGGCTTGGTCGCGATGAGGCAGCCGCGCTGGAACCGTTCGGCGCCAACGGGTTCCCGGGTCATCCTGGCGGCCTCGACGAACCCGGCCTCGCCGAGCAGCCTCGACAACCGCCCGGCGGGCCAGCGGAACCCGGGCGTGATCCGATGATCGAACTCGCGCGGCTCGCCGTCGACATCGGCGGTGCTGAAGAACCCGAGCAGCAGGTACCCACCCGGTGCCAGCACCCGGTTCAACTCGCGCAGGATCACCGGCAACTCGGCCGGTGGCGTGTGGATGGTCGAGTACCACGACATGATCGCGGCCATCTCGCCGTCGGCGAGGTCGAGCCGGGTCATACTGCCCACGCTGAACCGCAGTCCGGGATGAGCCGCCTTGGCGAGCTGAATCATCTCGGGGGACAGGTCGATCCCGAGCGCATCCCGGCCGCGCGAGGCGAAGTAGGCGGTGTAGTGGCCCGGCCCGCAGCCGAGATCAGCGATCGATCCGGTGTCACCGGCGAGTTCGAGGAACGCGTCGATCAGGGCGTGATCGAGCGGATTTTCGGTCGCGGCCTTGACAAAGGCGTTGTATCGATCGGCCGCCTCGTCGTAGGCGGCGCGGACCGTGTCCAGAGTGTCTGTCACGGGCCGTCATGCTAGCGGCGGGCTACGACAAATCCAGGGTTGCCGTAAGGGCAGGGTTGTTGATGGCCGGTTAGCTCTTATTTAGGTATGAGGTGGGGTGGCTCGGTCGCCCGGCCACCCCACCGACCAACTACCGGAACGGCCAGTCCTGGGGGTTAACCGGCACACGTCTCGGTATTCGTATTGTGCCCCGGCAAGGCGTTGTGCGTTAGAGGAGTGTCCAGGCTTTTTCCAGGACCCCGCGCAGAATCCCCTCCATTTCGTCGAAATGGGACTGATCGCAGATCAGCGGCGGGGACAACTGAACGACCGGTTCGCCTCGATCGTCGGCGCGGCAGTACAGGCCGGACTCCCACAGCGCGCTCGACACGTAGCCACGCAGAATACGCTCGGATTCCTCGGCGGTGAAGGTCTCCTTGGTCCCTTTGTCCTTCACCAGTTCGATCCCGTAGAAATACCCGGCGCCGCGCACGTCGCCGACGATCGGCAGATCAAGCAGCTTATCCAAAGTGGACTTGAACTTGTCCTCGTTGGACCGGACGTGCGCGTAGATGCCTTCGCGCTCCATGATGTCGAGGTTGGCCAGCGCGACCGCGCAGGACACCGGGTGACCGCCGTAGGTCGATCCGTGCATGAAAGTCGTTGTGCCGTGGCGGAACGGCTCGGCGATCCGGTCGCTGACGAACACCGCGCCGAGCGGGGCGTAGCCCGAGGTGAGGCCCTTGGCGGTGGTGAGCAGGTCGGGCTGGTAGCCGTAGCGGTTGGACCCGAAGTCGTAACCGAGTCGGCCGAACGCGCAGATCACCTCGTCGGAGACCAGCAGCACGTCGTAGGTGTCGCAGATTTCCCGCACCCGTTCGAAGTAACCGGGCGGCGGCGGGAAGCAGCCGCCGGTGTTCTGCAACGGTTCCAAGAACACCGCGGCCACCGTGTCGGGACCTTCGAATTCGATCGCCTGGGCGATCTGGTCGGCGGCCCAACGGCCGTAGGCGACGTAGTCGTCGGCGTGTACCGGGGCGCGGTAGAAGTTGGTGTTGGGCACCTTCAACCCGCCGGGCACCAGCGGTTCGAAGTCCTGCTTGGCGCCGGGCAGGCCGGTGATGGCCAGCGCGCCCTGGGACGTGCCGTGGTAGGCGAGCGAACGGCTGATCACCTTGTGCTTGGTGGGCTTGCCGACCAGCTTGAAGTACTGCTTGGCGAGTTTCCACGCGGTTTCCACGGATTCGCCGCCGCTGACCGTGAGGAACACCTTGTTCAGGTCGCCGGGTGCCGCGTCGGTCAGCCGCTCGGCCAGTTCGACGGCGGCCGGGTGCGCGTGCGACCAGAGCGGGAAGTAGCCCAGCGTGTTGATCTGCTTGGCGGCGGCTTCGGCCAGTTCGGTGCGGCCGTGGCCGACCTGGACGGCGAAGAGTCCGGCGAGGCCGTCGAGGTAGCGGCGGCCCTCGGCGTCCCAGATGTAGGCGCCTTCGCCGCGCACGATGACCGGGGCCTCGGCCGCGCCGCCGGACATCCGGGTGAAGTGCAGCCACAGCCGGTCCTGGGCGTTGGCCGCGGTCGGGGTGCCGATCGAGCTGGCTGGTTCGGCGATGGTCATCGAGGTGTCCTCACAGGAGTGACGTAGGTCGCGGAAATCGCAACCATGGGCCGTTCTCTCCTACGTTTATCGCATATCAACTGCGTTTCGGCAACTAATTTCGTTGTTAGCGGGTCCCCCACTGGTAGGACTGCTTGTGCAGCTTGAGGTAGATGAGCGTCTCGACATCGCGCACGCCCTCGACCGAGCGGACCCGGTTGGACAGCAGGTCGAGCAGGTGCGCGTCGTCCTCGCAGACCGCCTCGCAGAGCAGGTCGTAGCGGCCGGCGCAGATGATGACGTAGTCGATCTCGTCCATCGCGCCGAGCGCCTCGGCGATCGGTTCCAGTGGCCCGTCCGCCTTGATGCCCAGCATCGCCTGGCGGAACAGGCCCACCTGCATCGGATCGGTGACCGCGACGATCTGCATCAGCCCGCTCTGGGTCAGCCGCTGCACCCGCTGCCGCACCGCCGCCTCGGACAGGCCGACGGCCTTGCCGATCGCGCCGTAGGGCCTGCGGCCGTCCTCCTGCAACTGCTCGATGATCCGCTTGGAGATGTCATCGAGCACGAGGGCCTGTTCCGGGGTCGTGTTGTTCCTGCGCACGGGCGCATCATGTCATCGCTTCGGCCGGCGCGAGGTCCGCGGCGACGCGAGCGCGCTGGAAGTACGGGGCTCGGCGTCGCCAGGCGATCGCGAGCGGGACGATGCCCAGGGCCAGCGCGCCGAGGCCGATGCCGTTGACCGCGGCCGTGTTGCTGTGGATCGACTCGCCGAAGACCCAGAACAGGAACGCGGCGCCGACCAGTGGCCAGAGCCCGATGAAGATCGCGTTGCGCACCGAAGCGAAGATTTCCCTGCGGTACGTGATTACCACCGCGACCCCAGCGAGACCGTAGTAGAAGGCGATCTGCAGGCCGATCGCGCTGATCGCGTCGGTCATGATGGTGCCGACCGAGCCGAGCAGGTTGGACAGCACGAACAGCAGCAGCGACACCACCGCGACCACGACGGTGGCCAGCCACGGCGTGCGCCAGCGCCGGTGGGTGCGGCCGAAGGCGCCGGCCAGGGTGCGGTCGCGGCCCATCGCGAACATCGTCCTGGTCACCTGGATCAGCGTGGTCTCCAAGGTGGCGACGGTGGAGAGCATCGCGGCGATGGACAGCACCTTGCCGCCGATGCCGGGCCAGATCGCCTGGCCGAGCACGAACAGCAGGTTGCCGCTGTTGCCGCTGACCGCGTCGCTGGTCAGCAGCAGGTTGACCAGCACGGTGAAGCCCAGGAACAGCGCGAACACGATCAGCACGCCGATGATGCCGCCGAGCCCGGTCGAACGGCGCGCGGAACGGGTCTCCTCGTTGAGGTTGGCCGCCACGTCCCAGCCCCAGTAGTAGAAGGCGGCGACCAGCGCGCTCGCGGCGAATCCGCTGAAACCGGTGAAATGCCCGAAACCCAGCCAGGACAACGAGAACGTGTGCACCGCGATGTGCGGGGCGCGGACGAACCCGACCACCACGAACACCAGCAGGATGGCGACCTCGATGCTGGACATCACCCACTGCGCTCGCGCGGTGATGTGCGCGCCGAGCAGCACGACCGTGACCATGACCGCGAACCAGGCCGCGCCGACCAGGGTGACCAGCGCGGTGTTGGTGGCCAGGGCCGGGTTGAACAGGGCCAGGGTGAGCGAGCCGGCCGGGAGCGATCCGGCGACCATGAAGATGGTGGCCGAGACGATCAGCGCCCAGCCGGAGAGGAACCCGAGCGCGGGGTGCAGCGCCCGGCCGACCCAGGCATAGCTGGCGCCCGCGTTGACCTCGGTGCGCCCGAGATGGCTGAAGGCCCAGGCGATACCGAGCATCGGTATGCCGCAGTAGAGCAGTGCGGCCGGGCTGGCCAGGCCGGCGACCGCGACCAGGGTCGCGGTGCTGGCGGCGATCGAGTACGCGGGCGCGCTGCCTGCCACGGCCATCATCGCGGTGTCGGCTGCGCCGAGTACGTTCGCCCGTAAGGCATTGGTGTGCGCTGGGGACTCACTCATGGGCCGACCTCCGGTGCGGGTGATCCACGGCACAGACCGTGTCGGGACATTTAAAGTGCCGAGACCGCAGATGTCAACGACGTTGTCAACGGAATTAGTTGCTGATTGGCCAGACGTCGATCGATACCGTGGCTGTTCCGCTGATTACGCAACCGTTTCCGTGTGTTACGGTCTTGGCAAGTGACCTGGTGAGGAGCTGTCCGTGCCCGACAAGATCGCCTTCCGCAATGTCATCGACGGCCAGTCCCGCGACGCGGCCGACGGCAGGCTGCTGGACATCATCGACCCGGTCGGCGGCACGGTCTACGCGACATCACCGCTGTCCGGCCAGGCCGACGTCGACGCCGCCCTCACCGCCGCCGCCAACGCGTTCGAGAAGTGGCGCGACACCACGCCGGCCGAGCGCCAGCTGGCACTGCTGCGCATCGCCGACGCGATCGAGTCGCGCACCGAGGACTTCGTCCGCGTCGAGTCGGCCGATACCGGCAAACCGTTGGCGCTGACCACATCGGAGGAGATCCCGCCCTCGGTCGACCAGCTCCGCTTCTTCGCGGGCGCGGCCCGGGTCCTGGAAGGGCGCTCCGCCGGGGAGTACCTGGCCGGGCACACCTCGTTCGTGCGGCGCGAGCCGATCGGCGTGTGCGCGCAGGTCACGCCGTGGAACTACCCGCTGATGATGGCGATCTGGAAGATCGCGCCGGCGCTCGCCGCGGGCAACACCATCGTGCTCAAGCCCTCCGACACCACCCCGGCCAGCACCACCCTGCTCGCCGAGGTCGCCAACGAGTTCCTGCCGCCGGGCGTGTTCAACGTGATCTGCGGCGACCGCGACACCGGCCGCGCCCTCGTCGCGCACCCGATTCCGGCCATGGTCTCGATCACCGGCAGCGTCCGGGCGGGCATGCAGGTCGCCGAGGCGGCCGCCGCCGACCTCAAGCGGACCCACCTCGAACTCGGCGGCAAGGCCCCGGTCATGGTTTTCGACGACGCCGACGTGGCGGCCGCCGCCGAAGGCATCGCGGGCGCCGGTTACTTCAACGCGGGCCAGGACTGCACCGCGGCCACCCGGGTGCTGGTCGCGCGCGGCGTGCACGACGATTTCGTTGCCGCGCTGGCCGAACAAGCGGCGGGCACCGTCACCGGCGCGCCCGACCAGGACGTCTACTACGGACCGTTGAACAACCCGGACCAGTTCGCCCGGGTCGGCGGCTTCCTCGATCGTCTGCCCGATCACGCCGCCGTACGCGCGGGCGGTCACTCGGTCGACGGGCCTGGCTTCTTCTTCCAGCCGACCGTGGTCGACGGGCTGCGCCAGGACGACGAGATCATCCAGAACGAGGTCTTCGGCCCGGTCATCACCGTGCAGACCTTCGACGACGAAGCGCAGGCGCTGGCCATGGCCAACGGCGTGCGCTACGGCCTCGCCGCGAGCGTCTGGACCCGCGATCACGGCCGCGCCATGCGGATGTCCAAGCGCCTCGACTTCGGCTGCGTGTGGATCAACACGCACATCCCGATCGTCGCGGAAATGCCGCACGGCGGGTTCAAGCAGTCCGGTTACGGCAAGGACCTGTCCATGTACGGGTTCGAGGACTACACCCGGATCAAGCACGTGATGAGCAACATCGAAGCCTGACCGATCACTTCAGCTCGGCGGCCGCCTGCTCCACCTTGTCGCGATAAGCGGCCCACCAGGCAGTGTCCTCGTCGGGCAGGTTGCTCACGCCGGCGCGATGACCGGCCGCGCCGTCGACCGACTCGCGCAGGATGTCCGCATGCCCCGAGTGCCTGCTCGTCTCGGCGAGCATGTGCACCAGGATCGTGTGCAGCGTGACCTTGTCACGGGGCGCGGGCCAGTGCGGAACGTGGCCGATCGAGTCCAGTTCCAGCGCCTGGATGGTCTCGTCGCCGTGCGCGCAGGCCCGCCGGTACCGGTCGATGATCTCCGCGCTGGGTTCGTCGGCCCGGGCCCACATGTCGATGTTGATCTCGGCATCGTCGTCGTAGAGCCACTCCGGGGCGTCCGGGAAGGGACGGCCGAACGTGTCAGCGAAATAGCCGACCTCGCAACCGGTCAGGTGCTTGATCAGGCCGAGCAGGTTCGACGCCGTCGGAGTGAGCGGACGGCGCATGTCGTATTCCGACAGGCCCTCCAGCTTCCAGAGGATGGCGGCGCGCGCCGAGCGCAGGTACTCGTGCAGCACGGACTTGGGCTCGGCGGGCGGAGTATCGGTCATGTGGGGGAGTCTGGCACGCACCACCGACGATCCGCCCGCCAGATAACCGCGCTCAGGCGACGGTCGCGTCGATGGTGACCTCGATGTTGCCCCTGGTCGCCTTGGAGTAGGGGCAGATCTGGTGCGCGGCGTGGCCCAGTTCCTCGGCCGTCTGCTGGTCGACCCCGCCGACCTCCAGGTGCAGCACCGCGCTGAGCCAGAAGTCGTCGTTCTCGTGGTGCAGCGTGATTTCCGCGATCACCGCAAGGTCTTGCGGCGTGATCTTGCGCGCCGCGGCCGCCCGCTTGGTCGCGCCGATGAAGCAGGATGACCAGCCCGCCGCGAACAGCTGCTCGGGGTTGGTCGCACCGCCGTTGCCGCCGAGTTCCTTCGGGATGGCCAGGCTCAGATCGAGCAGGCCGTCGTCGGTGACGGTCCGGCCGCCGTTGCGGCCCTCACCGGTCGCGGTGGCAACGGCGGTGTAAGTGACTTCGGGCATGGCTGTGCCTTTCTCGGTATTTCGGGAAATCGTGTGATTCGTCAATTCGATGTGGCTGAGCCTGGCACGCCCATTCGTAACCTGTCAAACAGGTGCGTGATGGCCCTGACCCGGCCTTGAGCGTGCCCGTGAAGTCGACTAAGTCCGACCATCCTGCTCGCCGGTCGTTGACCCGCTGACCGGCCCCCGAGACGCTGGTGACATGCCCTCGATCACCATTGGAATTATCGGCGCGGGCCGGGTCGGATCCGCGATTGCCACCGGTTTCGCCACGACCGCGCACGCCGTCGTCGTCGGCACCCGGGACGGCACGCGGCCGGCCGGCTGGAAAGGCCCGGAGACCGTCGTGTTCGCCAGCCACCGCGACACCGCGCGCGGCTCAGACGTCATCTTCCACGCGACACCCGGCGACACCGCCGTCGACCGGCTCGGCGCGCTGCGTGCCGAACTGGCGGGCAAGGTGCTGGTCGACATCTCCAACGCGCTGCGGCCCCCGCACGACGACGAGCCGGAAACCCTCATCTACCCGAACAGCAGCCTCGCCGAACACCTCCAGCAGGCGCTGCCCGACACACACGTCGTCAAGGCGCTCAACACGATGATGTCCACCGTGATGACCAACCCCAAGGTGCTCAGCGCGCCCCCGTCGGTGTACCTGTCCGGCAACGACGAGCAGGCCAAGCGGACCGTGGCCGGACTGCTCGGCGAGGTCGGCTGGCAGGAGGACTGGATCGTCGACCTCGGCGACGTGCGCACCGCGCGTGGACCAGAGGCGTTTCTGCTGTTCGTGCCGCAGATCATCCGCATCAACGGCTTCGTGCCCTTCGCCATGACGCTGGTCTACTGAGCTGCGATCGTTCGAACATATGTTCTATAATCAAGGACGGGAAGGTGAGCCACGGGGAGGCTTGGGATGACGCGGCGAGGGCAGCATTTTCAGACGATGCCGAGGCGGGTGGAGGTCATGGAGCACACCGGCGGCGAGTCGCTGGCGCTGATGACCGACTGGGTGATCGACCTGCACCTGAGCGGGTTGATCCCCAGTCAGATCTCGTTCAACACCATGGACGACTCGGGTCAGCCGGTCGGCAGGCTGCACCTGGGTCCCGGCGCGGACTCGTTGATCACGCGGGGTGGTCACCTGGTGTTCCACCCGGGCCGCAAGCCCGGTCCCGGCACCTTGGAGGTCGTCGACGCGGAGCGGTTCTTCCGGGAGTTTCAGCCGCTGCGCTGAGCGCGGTTCTCCCGCACGGCCGCGATGTAGTCGGTGGAGGGCCGTAGGTAGCTGAGCACGATGGTGGCGACCGCGATCAACGCCGACACGACGCTGATCACCGAGAAGTCACCGGATTGCACGAACAGCAACAGGTCCACGAGCGCGGCGAAGATCAACAGGATCCGGGCCCAGTTGCGTCCGGCGCGCAGTTTGAACGCGAACAACAGGAACAACCCGGCGACCAGAACGGACACCACCACGTTGCCGCCCACGATGAGGTTCGCGGTCAGCTGAATCTGGTCCTCCGGCAACGGGTGCGACTGCGGGCCTGCGGTCAGGTTCGCCTCGTTCAGCGCGTCGAGCACGGTTTGCCGGGTGGTGATCGCGACGACGGCCCCGATCAGCCGGATGGCCGCGGTCACCACCCAGCCCCAGAACGCGAGCACGATGGTCGTCGGCGGCTTGGTCATGGGGAGAAAGTAGCCCGGAGCGGCGGACAGGCGCGCGCCTGGGTTGTACGGTTCTGCACGTGGCTACCCTGGTGACCTTCCACGCCCACCCCGACGACGAGTGCATCGGCTGCGGCGGCGTGATCCGGATGGCGTTCGAACAAGGACATCGAGTCGTGCTCGTGGTCGCGACGAAAGGCGAACTCGGCGAGATCCCCGAGAACTTCCTCGACGATGGCGAGCAGTTGTGGCAGCGGCGGGTCAAGGAAACCCAGGCCTCCGCCGGCATTCTCGGCGTCGCGCGCGTGGAGTTCCTCGGCTACCGCGACTCCGGCATGATGGGCCAACCCACCAACGACGAGCCCGGTACATTCTGGACCGCGCCCATCGACGAAGCCGCGCAACGCCTGGCCGACATCCTGATCGACGAACAGGCCGACGTGCTGACCGTGTACGACGATCACGGCGGTTACGGCCACCCGGACCACATCCAGGTGCACCGGGTCGGCCTGCGCGCCGCCGAGATAGCGGGCACGCCGCGCGTCTACCAGTCGACGATGAACCGCGACGGCGCAGCACGGGTCTTCAAGGAACTCGCCGAGCGCAAGGACGAACTCGGCATCGAGATGCCCGAGGGGCCGCCGGAAGGCGCCGAGGAGTTCGGCACGCCCGAATCCGAGATCACCGCGGCCGTCGACGTGACGTCGTATTTGGAGTACAAGCAGGCCGCGATGCGCGCGCACGCCAGCCAGATCAGCGAGCAGTCCTTCTTCCTCGGCGTGCCGGACGAGGTGTTCCGGGCGATGTGGAGCACCGAGTGGTTCATCCGCGCGGGCCAAGGCCCCGGCATCACCGAGACCGACCTGCTGGCCGGCCTCTGACCAAAGCCCCACCCGTGCGCTCGGCGCGGGCGTCCGGGCGGTTCGGGTTAGCCGGCGTTCGGTCAGGCGCTGCGCAGGGTCAGCAGCGAGATTTCGCTTGGCGCGAACACCCGAAGCGGCGGCCCCCAGAATCCGGCGCCCCGGCTCGTGTACAGCTGGGTGCGCTCGTTGATCCGGCTCAATCCCTGCAAATACCCCTGTTCCAAGCGCACCAGCAGATGGAACGGCCAGATCTGACCACCGTGCGTGTGCCCGGAGATCTGCAGATCGACCCCGCCCTGCGCCGCGGTCGCGACCTGCTTGGGCTGGTGCGCGAGCAGCACGATCGGGGTGTTCGCGTCGGTGTCGGCCAGCGCGGCGGGCAGGTCGGCGCCGTGACCGGTTTCGCCGGACGACGCGGCGGTGCGGTCGTCGATGCCCGCGAACACGATCCGGTCGCCGCCGCGTTCCACCGTGTGATGCCGGTTGTGCAACGGGTCCCAGCCGAGCGATCCCATGTGGTCCAGCCAGTTCTGCGCCTGGCTGAAGTATTCGTGGTTGCCGGTGATGTAGAGCTTCGCCTCGGCCGCCACGATGTCGCCGAGCGGGTCGACCTGCGCCTTGCGTTGCTCGACGGTGCCGTCGGCGAGGTCACCGGCGTGGCAGACGACGTCGGGCTTCAACTCGTTGACGCGGGCCGCGACGCGCTGCGACCAGCGGCGCCGGTTGATCGGTCCGAAGTGGGTGTCGGCGAGCACGACGACGCGCAGCCCGTCGAGTCCCTTGCCGAGGCGCGGAATGACGACGTCGACCGCGCGGGTCCGGGGCACGCGCATGGCGGCGTGGTAGCCACACGCGATCAGGCCGATGCTGATGCCGAGGGCGACCAGCGCGGTGACCCGGCAGCGCAGCGGGTCGTCCACTCCGGACAGTTTCAGTACGAGCCGGACGATCAGGCCGAAAATGGACCACACGAACAATACCCAGACCACGCCGAGCGTGGTGTCGCCGATCCGTGCCAGCGCGTCACTGCCGCCGTGCCGGTGCCCGCGCCACATCGCCAGCGGGAAGCCCACGATGCCGGCCGCGAAGACCACCGTGCCGACGATGTACCCGGCGCTGGACCAGGAGTCGCTGGCGACCAGCGTCCACCACGGCACGCCGAACAGCAGCAACAGGACGACGATCAGGATCACGAAGAACAGGGGGCGCGCACGTCTCATCGGCGGTACGGCACCTTTCCGCAGAACCGTGCCCTACCAGGCCGGCGACGACTAACTACCTCGTCAGTTTACCCGCCCGCGCGCTGTCCAGGCGCGATGCGTAGCAGCGGCAGTTCCTCGGCCCGGCGCACCGGTACCGGTTTGCCGTGCGCGAACTCGGGGATGCCGAACGCGTGGCCGAGCACGCGGGCGCCGAGCGGGTGGTGATGCCGGTAGCTTTCCAGGATCGCGGTGCCGTGCTCCGCGGGCATCGGCACGGCGAGGGCGGCGGCGCGCCGGATGCCGCCGGACCAGATCCGCACCTTCGGCTCGGCTTCGATGTTGCGGTACCACTGCGCGGCCGGGCCACAGCCGGAGATCACCATCAGCGCGCCGGGCTCGCGATGCACGACTTCGAGCAGCACATAGCGCCGCTGGCCGGTGACGCGGCCGCGATGTTCGACGACCACGAATCCCCGGCCGAGCAGCGGACTTGCCGTCCGGAACAGCGGAATCGGGGCTCGGAGCAGCCAGCGCGGCATTCTGCGCAGCATGCGCACCTCTCACCTGCCCGCGAACGGACTGGCGTCGTCGTCAGGCCCCGACCCAGGAAGATCCTAGTCGCCGGTCGGCGACTCGTGCACGAATCGTTCCGGTCGCCGTTGGAAGAGCGCGGCCAGGCGTCGCTTATGTGTGCGTTATGCACGCATTTTCAGTCCATGCCGGTTCGGCCGGGCGTCCAGAACGGCTTGGTGATCACGTTGCGGCGCGGCCAGTTCCGCTCCTTCACCAGCTGCCTGCGCACCAGCTGGATGCTGCGCGCCTCACCGGCGACGTAGGCGATTCCGGGCTCGTCCGGCAGTTTCAGCTCGCGCACCGCGTCCACCAGGGACTCCGACGACGCCGCGGACTTGCCCGCGCGATACGCCCAGGTGATCGAGTCGGGCAGGGTGATCTGGTCGTCCGGAGTGTCCACCTCGACCACGCCGAACACCCGTGCGTGCGGCGGCAGCGCGCGGACCATCGCGGCGAACGCGACCGACGCGGTCTCCTCGCCGACGAACACGTGATACGGCGCGGGATCGCGCAGCACGAACGAGCCCTCCGGCCGGGAGAAGTTCACCGGCTGGCCGACCGCGATCCGCCGCGACCACGCGCTGCCTGGCCCCGCTTCGCCATGATCGAGCACGCACAACTGGATGCTGTCCTCGGCGTAGGCGTAGACCGAGTAGCTGCGCTTGGGGCCCCGGCCGTCGTCGCCGGTGCGCACCCGCACCTGCTGGCCCGGCGTCCACCGCTGGCCGCGCAGCTCGGTCGCACTGATGGTGATGCGGCGCATCCGCCTGCTGACCAGGTCGATCGATGTCACCGTGCCGTGCAGGCCAGCCATGCCGGGATCCTCTCGCCTCCGCCTGCCGACCATCCTGCCAGGAAAGATCAGCCCGGTTTGCGGGCCTCGATCAGAAAACGCGGCGCGCTGCTCACGAACGAGCCCTCCGCGAGGATCCGTTCGTGCAGCGCCCGCAGCTGCTCGCGATAGCGGTCGACGGTGAAGTCCGGCACCGTCCACAGCACCTTGCGCAGGAAGTACACGATGGCGCCGATGTCGAAGAACTCGCTGCGCAAGGTCTCCGAACTCAGTTCGACCACGTCCAGGCCGGCCTCGGTGGCGCGGGCGATCGCGGTGTCCGTGCTGCGCTGCGCACCCGGCTTGTGCGGGCCCATCATCGCGTTGATCAACTCCAGCTGCTGGCCCGCGCCGATCTGCTGGGACAGGAAGGATCCGCCCGGCGTCAGCACCCGCGCGATCTCCGCCCAGTTC
>DATFHN010000177.1:0-15417 GCA_035248365.1 Pseudonocardiaceae bacterium
AGTTCGTGGCCACCGGATGCCTGCTCACCACCAGCTCGAACGTGCCGTCCGCGAACGGCAGGCTTTCCCGCTCGGTCGCGGCCACCACCTTTCCACCCAACGGAGCCAGGTTCGCCGCCGCGACCGGCACGTTCGGCAGCCACGCCTCGGTCGCCACCAACAGCTGGGGCGGACGCGGGATCGAGGCGAGCACCTCGCCGCCACCGGTGTCGATGTCCAGGCCGGACCGCACCCGCGCCAGCCGCTCGCCGATCAGCCGCGCGTAACCCCACGACGGCCGCTGCTCGGTCGCGCGGCCGTCGAACCAGGAGAAGTCCCAGCCCTCGACCGGCTCGGCCGCGCCCTCCGCGACCAGCCGGTCGAAATCGTCCGGCATCACGGCGTCCAGACGTACGGGGTGGTCGTGGTGACCTCGGTGAAGCCCAGCCGGGCCACGATCGGCCTGCTGTCCTTGGACGCGTCGATCTGCAAATACCGGTAACCGCGCTGGACCGCGAGCCAGGCGCGTTTCGCGACCAGCGCCCGGTAGATGCCGCGCCCGCGCCACTGCGGCAACGTCGCCCCGCCCCAGATCCCGACGAACTCGATGCCCGACTTGTAGTCGCCCCAGGCCGCCGACACGATCCGTCCATCGGCCACCGCCGCGTACACCGTGACCAGCCCGGCCCCGACCTCCCTGGTCAGCTGGGTCACGAGGTGGCTGCGGTCGCTGGACCACACCTCGGCCTCCATGTCCGCGATCCCCCGGAACCCCGCCTGGTCGGTGATCTCGCGCAGCTCGACGCCCTCCGGCATGGGCGGGTGCTCGTCGGCCACGTCGGCGGCGACGCCGATCAGCACGGTCTCCTCGTCCTCCGCGACGAAACCGGCCGCGAGCAGCCGATCGAACAGTTCGGCGGGCCGGTCGTGCGCCCGGGTCTTCCACTCAAGGCCCTCGCCACGCGCGGCGAAGAAGTCCTGCTGCCGCTTGATCAACGCGTCCAGGTCGGCGCCGGACAGTCCCAGATCGACCGGGCCGTTCACGAAACCGCGCCGGTCGCCGACGACGCGGATGATCGGCCCGTCCGGCTCGGCGTAGAGGCCCGGCGGCAGGTCGCGGGTCTCGGCCGGTCGGGCCTGCTCGTCGTAGGCGCGCAGCAGCGCGGCAGCATCTGGCATGCGAAAAAGCTAACCAGCGGCACCGTTCCCGGCATCCGATTTTCGGCCCGTGGCGTAATCCGTGGCGCGCGCCAAGCTCGGCTGGCCACGATGACAGCATGGCGACGACGGCTTGGCTCGCGCGTGATCTCGCCGCGCACGACGACTGGACCTGGCAGTTCACCGACGATCCCGCGCGCTTCGATGCCGTCCGCGCGGAACTCACGACCGGCCGGGGCGTGGTGCTGCTGCGCGGCCTCCCGGTCGACGGTCTGACCGACGCCCAAGCCGAACGACTGGCCCTCGACGTGGCGCGGCGGATCGGCGACGTGGCTGCGCAGGGCGCGGATGGCGAACTCGTCCGGCACGTGCGCGACATCGGCGCCGACCCGGCCGCGCCCACCAGCCTGAGCTACATGCACAACGATCAGCTCAGCTTCCACGCCGACCCGACCGACGTGGTCGGCCTGCTCTGCCTGCGACCGGCCAAATCCGGCGGGCGCAGCGCGGTGCTGAACGCGGTCGCCGTGCACGACGAGATCGTGCGCACCCGCCCGGACCTCGCCGATCTCCTCTACCAGCCGTGGTGGCACGACGCGCGCAACGGCAGTTTCCAGCAGCGCCCGCTCTACACCCGCGACGCCACCGGCCGCCTCTCCGCCGCCTGGGGCCTGGACTACCTGCGTTCCGCGCAGCGCAGCGCCGACGTGCCCGCGTTCACCCCGGCCCAGTCCGCTCTGGTCGATCTGCTGGAGGAGCTGACCCACGACCCTCGGTTCGCGTTCACCATGGACCTGCGCGCAGGCGACTACCAGTTCCTCAACAACCACGTGACCATGCACAACCGCACGGCTTACCAGGACCATCCCGAGCCGGCGCGGCGCCGTCACCTGATCCGGGTCTGGCTGAACACTCCAACCCCTGCCACGTTGCGCTGAGAACTTCTCGACCCCGGTACTTTTCTCCAGACATGACGCTCTCGCCGATAGCGGACCGCGACGACCGGTTCCGGTTGCTGCGGTTGATCACCGGGCACTGGATCGCGCAAACCGTACGCGCCGTCGCCGAACTGTCCATTGCGGACCACCTGGCCGCCGGCCCGCGTTATGCCGAGGACATCGCGGCGATCGAGCGCAGCGACCCGGAGGCCACGGTGCGCCTGCTGCGCGCGTGCGTCGGCATCGACCTGGTGACGGTCCTGCCCGACGAGCGGTTCGCGGCAACGCCGCTGCTCGACCTGCTCCGCTCGGATGCACCCGGCTCGCTGCGCGACACCGCGCTGACCATGGCCGCGCCCAAACATTGGCCCGCCTGGACCCATTTCCCGGACGCGATCCGCACCGGAACATCCACAATGGACCACAATCCCGAGATCGACATCTTCGCCGCGGCCCTGCCCGAGCCAGAACTGGCCGCCTTGATCGACACCACCGATGTCGACCTGGTCGCCGATCTCGGCGGCGGCAACGGCGGCCTGGTCCACGCCCTCCTGCACCGCGATCCAGCCTTGCGCGGCCTGGTCCTCGAACTACCCCACGCCGTCGACGAGGCCATCGCGGAGACCCGGCGCCAAGGCCTGACCAGCCGCTGCACGATCCAGCCCGGCGACTTCTTCACCACCGTTCCCAAGGCCGATCTGTACCTGCTGAAACTGGTCCTGCGCGATTGGAACGACGACATGTGCGTGCGGCTGCTGCGCGCCTGCCGGCGCGCCATGGCAGCCGGCGCGCGCCTGGTCGTGCTCGACTTCGTGCCGGGCCCGGATGTGCCGTTGTTCGCCGGGCTCGATCGCGACCTGGCCGAGTTCGACCAGCTCTTCGCTGCCGCCCGGCTTCGCCGTCGCGAGCTGGTCACGGTGCGCGGCGGACTGTGCGTCATCGAGGTGGCGCCGATCGAGCACTAGATCTCATAACGAATACTGTATACAGTTGGCCCATGGAATCGGCCGCTGTGTTCCGCCACCGTCCGTCCGACGGCGAGCGGCACGTCACGCTGCCCGTCGGCCAGCAGTGGCTCGGCAGCTACGCCCGGCTCGGCGACCCGGCCAGCGACTACCGCGCCGACCTGCGGCTGATCACCAGCAACAGCAGCGGATTCGACTGGACCTACCGGGGCACCGGCCTGCCCCCGCATCGCCCGCTGTCCCTGGTCAAACAGGGCGACGCGGCCGCCGTGCACGCCTGCCTCCCGCTCGGCGGCACCGTGCAGGTCCGCTACCGCAACGCCGACCACCTGCTCGAACCCGGCTCGTTCGGCCTGTTCGGCGGCGACGAACCCATGACCGCGACGCACTCAGCGCAGTGCCGCGTGCTCAGCCTGGCCATGGCCGCGCCGCGCGTGCCGACCGCGCGGCTGGGCCGGCCGCTGACCGTGTCCGGCGCCAGCGAACTGCTCATCCGACACGTCCAGGCCACCATGCGCATCGCCCCCGCCCTCGGGCCGGCCGGGCTCGCCGCGGCCGCAGCGGCAGCGGGCGAACTGTTCGCCGCGACCCTCGCCGAAGCCGCCGACGACGCCGACTGGCAGCCCCCGCAGGCCGCGCTCGCCACCCAGGTCGCGATCTATGTGGACAGCAGGCTCGGCGACCCCGGCCTCTCGGTCGAGCAGATCGCGGCCGCGCACCACGTGTCCGTGCGAACGCTGTACCGGATCTTCGCCCGGCGCGGCGACACCGTGCACGGTCACCTGCGCGCGCGTCGCCTGGACCGCTGTCACCACGATCTGCTGGCGCGGCCCGAGCTCACCGTGTCGGCGATCTGCGCGCGCTGGGGGATCACCGACGTGTCGCATTTCGCCCGGCAGTACCGGGCCCGATTCGGTTGTACCCCAAGGGAAACCCGAGGCGCGACCGCGCGCCATGCCGAAGACGCCAAAGCTGGATAAACTGGTCACATGGGTTTCCTTGATGATGTCAAGAAGCAGGCAGAGGAACTGAAGGATCGCGCTTCCGACTTCGTCGGCCAGCACGGCGAGAAGATCGCCGAGGGCATCGACAAGGTCGCGAGCAAGATCGACTCCGGCACGCAGGGCAAGTACACGGAGAAGATCCACTCGAGCGCCGAGAAGGCCAAGGACGCCGCGCAGCGCTTCGGCGACCAGTCCGGCCAGGGGGAGACCGACGGCCGGCAAAGCTGACCGAGCGCCAGCCAAGCCGCCGCTGTTGACAACCGAGCGATCGTTCAGCCGCGCGGCCGGTTGATCGGGCGGACACTCGATGGTCCGGCCGGTTGTCAGGTGCCTGGGCGGTTGAACTGTGCGGTCAGGTCGGCGTGGGTGATCGGCGGTGGGATCGGGCGCGCGCCGCGCGGGCACAGGCCGTCCACGAACACGCGCACGTGCCGCGTGGAGAGGTTGCTCGCGTCCGCGACCGACAGGTGCGGCATGGGCCTGCACACCAGCGCGGCGGCGGTGATCAGGTCGACCGAGTTCAGGTCGGACCGGATGGTGCCAGCCGCGCGCCCGGCGGCGAGGACGGCTTCGAGGTTGGTGGCGATCTCGCGTTGCATCGCGAAGATTTCCGGGTTGTCCACGGCGGGTCCGCCGAGCAGCGGCAGCACCAGCTGATCGCGCTGCCGCACCAGGTTCAGCAGCACGTCCTCGATCGCGCCGACCGGATCGGCGAGCTTGGTCTTGGCGATGCGGGTCTCGTCGCGCACCAGCGTGTACGCGTCCAGCACAACCTGGCTGATCAGCGCGCTCCGGTCCGGGAACCGCCGATACAGGGTAGCGATGTTGACGCCCGCGGATCGCGCGATCTCGTCCAGTGGCGCGGAGATACCGCGCTCGCGGAACGCCGCCCGGGCCGCGGTGAGGATCAGTTCCCGGTTGCGTGCGGCATCGGCCCGCAATCGTGTCGGCTGGGTCGCCATCTGCCTGTTTGTCCTCCCGTCACCTATGTGAATCCGTTCGACACTATGACACCGTGCCGAGCTTACGCGGAAGCGCAGGGTGACTCTTCGGTTGCGCTATTCTTGCGTTAGTTTTCGGCGTGATTTCGGCAGGTCGACACCTGAGACGGAAGTCTCAGGTTCTGTTACGGTGGGTTCATGCGCCCCGACTCGCCGCAACCACCCCTCGGCCTGCGGGAGCGCAAGAAACAACAGACAAAACAGGCACTGGAGCAGGCGGCGTTCTCCTTGTTCGCCGCGCAGGGTTATGCCGAGACCACCGTTGAGGACATCGCATCGGCCGCGCAGGTGTCCAGGGCGAGTTTCTTCCGCTACTTCGGCTCCAAGGAGGACGTGCTCGCCGCGGACGACAACTCGCGCCGCGAGCGGTTCGTGGCGGCGCTCGCTCGTCAGCCCAGGCAAGCGCCGGTGCTTGCCGCGATCAAGGCCGCGCTCACCGAATACCTCGCCAGCGTGCGCGCGGATGAGCGGAACTGCACCTATATCAAGGTGATTCTCGGTTCGCGGGTGTTGCTCGGCCGCGCCTGCGAGATCCGGATGCGCTGGCAGCATGATCTCGAAACCGAACTCCGCGCCAGACTGGACGGAGTGTCCAATGCGGACATCGTCGCCGCGATGCTGGCCACCGTCGTGCTGGCCGTGCTGGAAACCAGCCTGCGACTGGTCACGTTCGAGCAGAAGCGGGACGTGACCGACATCCTGGACATCGGTTTCGGCCTGCTGACCGCCGATCTCGTCAGCTGAGGGTTTGCTCAGCTACGCCAACCGGGTACCACCCGATCGAGTAGGCGCGCGAAAACCCGAGGTCCACGCCTTGTTCCTATGGTTGCTGTCACGGCGGGCAACCCAAGCGGGTACGCCGCGTCTGGAGTTGTAGGAGCGAACGCTAATCGCGGATCGAGAGGTTGACGTACCGATGGCTGGACAGTGGGGTCGGAACGACCAATATGCGCAGCCGCATCGTCCGCCGGTGAATCCACGGCCGGACTATGCCCGGCAACCGGCCTACCAGCGGCAGGTGGACGACGCGCGGCGGTCCGGCTTCGGGGCCGATTCCTACGTCGACCCGGAGCGGCTGGACCGGCTGCCCAAGCCGCCGCGCCCGATGCGCCGCCGCAGCGGCTGGAAGATCTTCCGCCGGATCGTCGCGGTGCTGTTGGTGCTGCTCGTGGTCGGCGCGATCGTGCTCTGGTTCTACCTCGACTCGTCGCTCACCCGGGTCAACGCGCTGGCCGACTACTCGGGCCGTCCCGCACAGGGCGCGGGCACGAACTGGCTGGTCGTCGGCGACGACTCCCGCCAGGGCCTGACCGACGCGCAGGCCGCGCAGCTGCACACCGGTGGAGCGGCGGACGTGGCCGGTGGCCGCACCGACACCATCATCGTGTTGCACATCCCGGACAACAGCAACAAACCGACCATGGTCAGCCTGTTGCGCGACTCCTACGTCAGCATTCCCGGTCATGGCAAGAACAAGATCAACGCGGCGTTCTCCTTCGGTGGCCCCTCGTTGCTGGTGCAGACCGTCGAGCAGGCGACCGGGATGCGCATCGACCACTACGCGGAGATCGGCCTCGGCGGCTTCGCAACGGTGGTCGACGACGTCGGCGGCGTGGACATGTGCCTCGACCAGCCGGACAACGACTCCTATGCGGGCATCAACCTGCCCGCCGGCTGCCAGACCCTCAACGGCGCCAACGCACTCGGCTATGTGCGCAGCAGGCATGCCTTTGCCACCAGCGACTTCGCCCGCACCGACCACCAGCGGCAGTTCCTCGGCGCGCTGGCCAGCAAGATGTCCAGCCCGGGCGTGCTGCTCAACCCGTTCGACTTCTTCCCGATGATCTCCGACCTGCCCAGCGCGATCACCGTGGACAATGGCGACCACCTGCAGAACCTGATCGGCCTGGCCTGGGCCATGCGCGGGATCTCAAGCGATGGCGTGGTCAGCACCGCGGTCCCGGTCAGCGGCTCCACGGGTAGTTCGCTGCTGTGGGATCCGACCAAGTCGAAGCAGCTGTTCCAGGATCTCAACACCGATCAGGTGGTGCCGACGAGCCTGATCACCACGCACTGATCCCTGCCAGCCCCGGCCGGCCGTCTTCCCCGACGGCCGGCCGGGGTCTTGTCAGGCCAGGCTGATCGCGACCTGCTCCAGGTGATCCAGGGCTTCCTGCAGGCCCAGTTCCATGCCGGAGTTGAGGTGCATGTCGCGGTTTTCCTTGCTGCTGTGGCGAACCAGGATCTCTGCTCGGGTACTGCCGTCCTGTTCGGTCAAGGTCAGGATGCTGGTCGCGGGAGCGTCCGGAGCGCCTTCGAAGACTTCGGTGCGCACGAGCCGTTCGTCCGGCACGATTTCGGTGAACTCGCCGTGGAAGGCGACCTCGAAGCCGCCGTTCGCGATCATCACGTAGCGCCACGCGCCGCCGACCCGCAGGTCGATCTCGATCTTGGTGACTTCGCCGCGATCACCGGCCCACCACCGTTTTACCAACTCCGGTTCGGTGTAGGCGCGGTAGACCAGGTGCCGGGGCGCGTCGAAGTCGCGCGTGATCAGGATTTCGGTGTCGCTGGGCAGTGTCACGACTGCCGTCCTACTGCTCGTCATCTTCGGTTCCCTTCAGTTCAGCCAGCACGTCGTCCAAGCGATCGAAGCGCGCCGACCAGGTTTGTTCGTAGCTCTTCACCCAGTCGTGAATGGCCTTGAGTGGTGCGCCGTTGAGCCGGTACAGGCGTTGCCTGCCCTCCTCGCGCACCTGGACCAACCCGACCTCGCGGAGCACCTTGAGGTGCTTGGACACGTGCGGCTGGGCCAGGTCGAGCAGCTTGACCAGATCGTTCACGGACAGCTCCCGCTCGGTGAGCAGATCGAGGATCTGCCGCCGCCGCGGTTCGGCCACCGCGTTGAACGCGTCCGTCGTCGTTGCCGCTCGAGCCATGCGACAAAAATATACCCATATGGATATATGTCAAGACCGCCATCATGAAACCCGTCCGGCCGCTAATCTCCGGGCAGAGGGGGGATCTCATGACCACGCCACCAGGTGACCTGCCGAGACTCGCGCTCCGGCCGCTGACCATCGTGCTCGCGGTGCAGGCCGCCGGGCTCACCGCGCTGTCCGGCCGCTACGGGTTCAACCGCGACGAGCTGTACTTCATCGCAGCGGGCAACCACCTCGCGCTCGGCTACGTCGACCAGCCGCCGATCACCCCGCTGCTGGCCAAGATCTCCATCACCCTCTTCGGTGACACCCCGGTCGGCCTGCGGGTGATCAGCACGGTCATGGCCATGCTCACCGTGCTGCTGGTCGCGCTGATCGCCCGCGAGTTCGGCGCCTCACGTGGCCCGCAACTGTTCGCGGCCGGCGCCACGGCGGTGTCCTCGTTCGTGCTCGTGGTCAGCCACCTGCTCTCCACCAGCAGTTTCGACCTGCTGATGTGGACGTTGACCAGCTGGCTGCTGCTCCGCCTGCTGCGCACCGGCGACGGGCGCTGGTGGGTCCCGGTCGGCCTCGCGTCCGGACTGGCGCTGGAGAACAAGTGGCTGGTGGTAGGGCTGCTCGCGGCTGTCGCGATCGGACTGATCGCGGTCGGTCCGCGCTCGGTGTTCCGCAGCTGGTGGCTGGCCGCTGGCATCGCCGCCGCCGTGCTCATCGTCGTGCCTAACCTGATCTGGCAGATCCACAACGGATTCCCGCAGCTCACCGTCGCCTCGCAGATCAGCCAAACCGACGGCACCACCAACCGCATCACGTTCATCCCGTTGCAACTGGTGTATCTCTCGCCGGTGCTGGTCCCGGTCTGGTTCTCGGGCATCCTGGCGCTGTGGCGCCGGGCCGAACTGCGCTGGGCACGCTCGTTCGTCCTCGCCTACCCGGTGCTGTGCGCCGCGCTGCTGATCGTCGGCGGCAAACCGTACTACGCGGTCCCGGTGCTGCTGATCTTTCTCGCGGCGGGCGCCGAACCGGCGATGTCCACGGTTCGCTGGTTCCTCACGGGCAAACTCACCCTCGGCCGGGTCGCGTCCTGGGCCGGCGTCGCGCTCGCCCTGCTGATCTCGATCGTGATCAGCCTGCCCGCGCTCCCTCAGACCGCCCTCAACCCGATCCTGGCCATCGAGCCCGACCAGGGCGAGGAACTCGCCTGGCCGCAGTTCACCAGCGCGGTCGCCGCGGCGTGGCAGCAGATCCCGGCGGGGGAGCGGGACACCGGGGTGATCTTCACCGAGAACTACGGCGAAGCGGGCGCCATCGACCACTACGGCTACCTCGACGGCCTGCCCGCCGCGTACTCCGGCCACATGTCCTATTCGGCCTGGGGCCCACCCTCTGACGCCATGAGCGGGCCGGTCCTGCTGGTCGGCAAGTTCACCCCGGCGCAGTTCACCGGCTGCCGGCTGATTTCCCGGTTCTACAACGAATACGGCGTGCACGACGACGAGTGGGGCGTCCCGATCCGCCTGTGCACCGGCCGAACCGGGCCGTGGTCACAGCTGTGGCCGCACCTGACCCGTTTCTACAGCTGAAAGCGGAGCCCGGGGCCGTTACGAGTCGGCCCCGGGCTCCGCTGCTGGTCGGAAAATCAGCCGGTGATCGCGTTGAAGATCTTCGAGTACGCGTACTTCAGCGGCTTGTCGTACTGGTCGACCTCCCAGAAGGCCAGCTCGCCCACGCCGTTGGACTTCGCGAAGCTCTCCAGCGTCTTGGCGTTGGACTGGGTGAAGTTCTCGTTGTCGTCGTTGCGGCCCGCGATCGGGGTCAGGCCGAGCTGGCGCCACGCCGCCGCCGACGAGCTGCCGAAGACGCTCTCCAGCTGGCCGTGCGTGGCCTTCGCGGCGGATTCGGCGTCCTTCAGGGCATTCTGGCCGTCGCCGAAGTCCATCGTCATGATGTTGACGACCGACACCTTGACGCCCTTGCTCTTCGCGTCCTTGAGCAGGCTGGTCGCGTTGCTCTCCAGACCGGTCGGGTCCACCGGCAGCGTGAAGTCGACCTGGACGGAGCTGTTCGACTTCTGGAGCTGGGCCAGCGCCTGGTCCCGCCGCGACGTGGCCGAGGTGTTGTTGATCGTGTTGCCCTCGATGTCGAAGTCGAGCCGGGTGATGCCGTAGGTGCTGATCACCTTCTGGTAGGCGGCTGCGAGGCTGGACACCGAGGTGCAGGTTTCCGCCAGCTCCTTGCTGCCCGCGCCGCCGAAGGACGCCGCCACGTTGCCGCCCGCCGATTGCAGCGAGCTGATCTGCGACTTGAAGGCGCCGACGGAATCGCCGCCGTCCTCCCACTGGAGGGTGCAGCCGCTCTTGGAGGTGAGGAACGCCAGGGTGTAGAACTTGTCGCCCGACGCCTTCATGTCGGCGGCCAGGTCTCCGGCGTCGCTGCCGGCGATCTGCAGGTACGGCGCGGAGAAGTGGGCGGGGAATGCCGCGGCCGGTGCCGCGGTCGCCGCGTCCGACACCGTCGCGCTGCTGATGACCAGCGCGGCAGGCAGCATCGCGATCGCGGCCGCGACTAATGACCTGCGGAGATTACGTGCCATTGTCTGTTTCTCCCAGTCGAAAAGGGCGCGCTCGAACTCCACTTGTCCAGTGGTGTCTGATCGGTTACGGGATGAATATGTAAGGAAATCTTCCTTACATATGGCGAACCGTACGCCCGGGGTGTAGGAGCGTCAAGGCCCCGTTCATCCACTTTTGGCCACGAAGTCATTGCCAGACAACGAAAAACTGTTAACGGACCACTCGCTGAACTGGTCCAGACCTACCGGCGAATAGACTCCAGGGCACCCGGAAATCTGGAGGAGCCCGTGCGGATTGGCACCGAGTCGGTACACCATGCGTGGGACTACAGCCTGCCCCCGGTCCTGGAGATCGAGCCAGGTCAGCGCGTCGAACTCGACCTGATGAACTCATCCGGCGGCCAGCTCGGTCCCGAATCGACGGTCGCCGACGTGGCCGCGCTCGACTTCGCCAGGGTCAACCCGGTCACCGGGCCCATCGCCGTGCGCGGCGCGCAACCGGGCGACGCGGTGACGATCCGGGTCGTTGAACTCGCCGTGGACAGTTGGGGCTGGACCGCGTGCATTCCCGGGTTCGGCCTGCTCGCCGACGAGTTCACCGACGCCCACCTGGCGATTTCCAGTATCTCGAACAATGAGATCGCCCTCCCGTTCGGACCGGTGCTGCCCGCGGTGCCGATGATCGGCACGCTCGGCCTCGCCCTGCCCGAACCCGGCGCGCACTCGCTCGTGCCGCCCAGCAGGCACGGCGGCAACCTGGACATCCGGCACCTCACCGAGGGCGCCACCATCACCCTCCCGGTCGGCGTCCCGGGCGCGCTGCTCTCCGCGGGCGACGCGCACGCCGCCATGGGCGACGGCGAAGTGTGCGGCACCGGCATCGAAACCTCCGCCCGCACCGTCCTCGAAATCGGCCTGCTCCCCGGCGCCGCACCGCGTTTCCCGATCCTGGAAACCGCACCTGCCGCCAACCGGCCCGGCCCCGCGCTGGCCACCACCGGCGTCGGCCCCGACCTGATGACCGCGGCCAAGGACGCCACCAAGGCCATGATCGACGAGATCGTCCGCCGCACCGGCCTGGCCCCGGTCGACGCCTACCTGCTGGCCAGCGTGTCCGCCGACCTGAAGATCAGCGAGATCGTCGACCTGCCGAACTGGGTCGTGTCCATGCACGTCCCGCTGGCGCTGCTGAACGCATAATTGTCGGTATGAAGCTGATCCTGAACGTCATCTGGCTGGTGCTGTGCGGCTTCTGGATGGCCATCGGCTACTGCCTGGCGGGCATCGTCTGCTGCGTCCTGATCATCACGATCCCGTTCGGCATCGCCTCGTTCCGGATCGCGGGTTACGCTCTGTGGCCCTTCGGCCGCACCATCGTCGACTCGCCCAATTCCGGGGCCGGGGCCTTCATCGGCAACGTCATCTGGTTCCTCGTCGCGGGACTGTGGCTGGCCATCGGGCACGTGGTCACCGGCGTGCTGCTGTGCATCACGATCATTGGGGTTCCGTTGGGCCTGGCCAACTTCAAGCTGATCCCGATCTCGCTGATGCCGCTCGGCAAGGTCGTGGTCCCGGCCTGACCCTCGTCACGACGAGGCCTTCGTCGTGCACTCCCGCACGAACACCGACGCGACGGCCAGCGCCGACCCGCTCGGCACCCCGACGGTCGTCACGTGCGCGGTGACCCCCGCGAACAGATGAGCCGCGGCCAGGCAGCTGTTCGCGTGCGGATCGGTCTGGTTCAACAGGAACAACGTGCAGAACACCCCCGCCGCCACGAACAGCACCGACGAGAGCACCACGAGCCCGGCCGTCGCCGTTTTCCCTTGCATGGCAACGACTCTAGGCTGCGTTCGTGGACAAGATCGGCAGAAGATGTGCAGATCTCGTGTGCATCAGTCCCAGTAGTGGAACAGAGCCTCGCCTACCGTCTCTGGTTTCCAGTACTTGATGTCGGCCCTGTTGATGTCCGGCCAGTCAACTGCCTCGAACGATGTCACCGCACCCTCGCGGGCCCTCGGCTGGGCGACCGCGAGCATCAGCGAGTCCCGGACCCGGACGACGGCGACCGTCCGATCCGGGTAGTCGATGATGCCCTGCACCGAACCGCCCGTGCGCCGGGCGGCCTCGTGGCAGATCATCCGGAACCGGCGGTGATCAGCCATCGCGGGTGAGCGCATCGGCCCAGTTGGCGGCGAGCGGGTTTCGGCCGTCGAGTTGGCCCGCCGAGAAGTACGGCCGGAACCGCACGAACGCCGACCGGTGGTGGAACGGCTTGGCCCGGTCGGCGCGCAGCGCGTCGGCGTGTGCGCCGTCCCGGTAGGCGTAGTCGGACAACGCGGCTGATGACTCCCACAGCGAGAACGTCGACACGACCGGCGGACGGCTCAGCCCCGTCGCCCACACCAGGCCATCGGCGTCCCTCAGCCGGCCTTCGGCTCGTGCGCTCGCCTTCAGGAACCGGCCCAGTTGGCCAAATCGCACCCGTCCCAGGGTGAGCACCGCGGCCGGACCATTGTCGGGGACAGGGGAGTGGCCGCGCGGGAGATCCGTTGGCAGTCCGGGCCACGCGCCGCTGGCCCGGATCGGCGCCAGCCGGACGTGCCAGCCCGGCGCCAGGATGCCGGCGAGCGGATGGCCGGCCAGGAAGTTCTCCAGCGCGTCCTCGTTGTCCCAGAACGCGATCAGGCCGACCCGCCTGAGGTCGGGCGCAGGCAGGAACGAGTCGGTGAGGTCGGCGGCGAACACGCCTGCCGCGTAGCGGGCACCGTCCCGGGCCGAAGGGCGTGGACCGGTCAGCGCGGCCAGCCTGCCGCGCACGCCGACATCAGCGAGATGAACCGAACCGATCACCAGCCACCTCCGAAAGTCGTACCAAGCAGTACACTCGACGGTACACCGATCAGTACGAGTTAGCCCGAGGTATTTCATGGCGGCCGAATCGCAGGACGAACGCCAGTCCCGCCGCGCGCGGGAACGCGAACACATCGAGGAGGTCGCGGCGCGGCTGTTCGCCGAGCAGGGCTATGCCGAGACCACGGTCGACCAGATCGTGGCGGCGGCGCAGGTCAGCAAGCCCGCGCTGTACCGGCACTTCGCGTCCAAGCGCGATCTGCACCTGGCGCTGCTACGCACGCACCAGTCCGCACTGGCCGCGTCGGCGCTGGCCGAACTGGGTACCGAACGCTCGCTGGAGCGCATACCGGTGATGATCGACGCCTGGTTTCAGCACGTGCAGGCGCACCCGTTCACCTGGCGGATGCTGTTCCACGACGTGACCGGCGACCCGGACGTGCAGGCGCTGCACGCGGAGATCCGCAGGCTGCAGCGCGACGGCGACGTCGCGCTGCTCCGCGAGTTCGCGCCGGGCATCCCCGAGGCTGAACTCGAACCGCTCGGTGAGGTCATTCGCAGCAGCCTGACCGGCCTGGCCATGTGGTGGCTGGATCACCAGGAGGTGCCCAGGGCGACGCTGGTCGCGGTCATGCTCCGGGTGACCCGCGGCCTGCTGGCCACCGCGGGCCAGCCGAATTAGCGAGCGGCTACTCCGGTTCGTAGGCCAGGTTGGGCTTGAGCCAGCGCTCGACGTCGGCGACGCTCATCCCGCGCCGCACCGCGTAGTCCTCGACCTGGTCCCGGCCGAGCCTGCCGACCGTGAAGTAGCGCGAGTCCGGGTGGGCGAAGATCAGGCCGCTGACGCTCGCCGCCGGGGTCATCGCGAAGCTCTCGGTCAGGTCCATGTTCAGCCGCTTGGCGTCGAGCAGTTCGAACAGCACTTCCTTCTGGCTGTGATCCGGGCTGGCCGGGTAGCCGAGCGCGGGCCGGATGCCGCGGAAGCGCTCCGCGTGCAGATCCTCCAGTTTCGGGTCGGCGTCCGGCTCGAACCAGTCGCGCCGCGCCTTGAGGTGGATGTACTCGGCGAACGCCTCGGCGAGCCGGTCGGCCAGCGCCTTGACCATGATCGCGCGGTAGTCGTCGTTGGCGGCCTCGTACTCGGCGGCCAGCGTGTCCGCGCCGTGAATGGCGACCGCGAACCCGCCCAGGTGGTCGCCCTCCGGCCCGACGTAGTCGGCCAGCGAGCGGTTCGGCCTGCCTTCGGGCTTCTCGGTCTGCTGGCGCAGCATGGGCAGTACGACCGGCGGCGTGCCGGGGCCGAGGTCGGCGTCGATCACCAGGTCGTCGCCGGTGGAGTAGGCCGGCCAGAAGCCGTAGGCGCCCTGCGCGGTGAACTGCCCCTTCTCGATGATCTCGTCGAGCAGCGTGTTGGCGTCGTCGAACAGTTCCTTCGCGACCGGCTGGTCCAGGATCGCCGGGTACTTGCCCTTCACCTCCCAGGCCAGGAACAGGAACTGCCAGTCGATCATCGCCCGCAACTCGGTCAGGTCCGGCTCGACGAAATGGACGCCGGTGAACGCGGGGACCGGCAGATCGTCGAAGGAGACCTGCTCGCGGTTGGCGCGCGCCTGGGCGAAGGTCAGCAGCGGCTTCTCCTGCCGGTTGGCGTGCGCGATCCGCAGCTTCTCCTGCTCCTGCGCGTTGCTCACGGCCAGCGCGGCCGCGCGCTCCGGGTCGAGCAGGTTGGACACCACGCCCACCACCCGCGACGCGTCCAGCACGTGCACGGTGGTGCCGTCGTAGGCAGGCGCGATGCGGACCGCGGTGTGCTGGCGGGAGGTGGTGGCGCCGCCGATCAGCAGCGGCAGCTTCAGGCCGCGCCGCGCCATCTCTGTTGCCACGTTGACCATCTGGTCCAGCGACGGCGTGATCAGTCCGGAAAGGCCGATCGCGTCGGCGTCCTCGGCGATGGCGGTGTCCAGGATCTTGGCCGCCGGCACCATCACGCCGAGGTCGATCACCT
>DATFHN010000178.1:0-17985 GCA_035248365.1 Pseudonocardiaceae bacterium
GCGGGCCGTCGGTGCGGTAGCGGTGAGCCCAGCGCCGGGCGGTGGTTTCGGCGACTTGGAAGCGTTCCGCGGCGCGTCGGGGTGGCCAGCCGTCCTCGACGATGCAGCGGGCCAGGCGTAGGCGGCCGGTCTCGGTCAGGGGTGCGTTAGCGTGGGGCACGAGGACCTCCGTGGTGCGGTGCAGATTGTGGTGATCCACACCGAACCGGGAGGTCCTCCCTTATTTCAAGATCATCCGGGTCCGTGTCGCTCCGGACCTAACCTCTGTGGTCAGTACAACTAGACATCGTCCTGACCTCATTACGTCGTAAGCTCGCTACTAGTGCTCGGATCGGATCGGTCCTGAGGTCGCTGAATTAACCGGCACGCGCCGAAGCGGCCACAGGCTCCGGCGCTGGCGAACTCAGCTGGACTAGCGCACGTTCTGCCCTCCTGCTTCTTCACTAGCAACGCATTGCGGGAGCTCCACCGACCCCTCTCAAGATCATGGTGTGAGCAGGCCACGATGGTGGGGTTGACCGCATTGGCATAGGACCCTTTGGCTCGTTGCGGAAGGCCCAGCGGTCAGATTTCGACTGTTGCAAGATCAACTCGGTCACGCTAGGTCAGCAACCCATCGCACCGTATGGGTCTGACACCCGGCAGATATGCAAAACAGAAGACTCGTGCTCATACGAGCACGAGTCTTCTTATGGGTGGAGCTGAGGGGAATCGAACCCCTGACCTTCTCGATGCGAACGAGACGCGCTACCAACTGTGCTACAGCCCCTCGGTGCGACGTCAGCTTAGCAGCCTCCGCCGATCCGTTTACCCGGGGTGCCTACTCTCCGACGGCGCGCCGGTAGGGCAGGACGTCGGGCTGGTCGAGTTCGTCGAAGATCGGGTCGTCGTCGTCGGTCTCCACGACGACGGTGCCGGGACGGGGGCGCGGCCGGGCGACCGGGCGGGTCATGGTGGCGCGCGGGGCCGGGGGTGCGTCGTAGCGGTCGGCCTCGCGGTAGTCGCGTTCGGCGTCGTAGTCGCTGTAGTCGTTGCTGTACGCCTCGTCCTCGGCTTCCGAGCCGAGGCGTGCGGTGCGACGTTGCCGGATGTCGTCTTCGATGCGGACTTGACGGCGCAGGTAGCTGAGGTAGCTGATCAGGCCGATGTCGAGCAGGGCGTGCGCCCACCAGATGACCGGCTTGGTCAGCACCGCCAGGATCGCGGTCGCGATGGCGGCCACGATGATGACCAGCACGATCCGCTGCCGGATCGCGTATTTGGCGCGGGCGCTGGCGGCGGCCGCTGCCGGGTCGAAGCCGCCTCGGCCCGGGCGGTAGGGGCGCCGGATGCGGCGCTGGTCGTCCTCGTCGTCGTAGTACTCGTCGACGATCTCGTCCTCGTCGACGTATTCGTCTTCGAGGTCGTCGTCGTAGTCCTCGATGGCCAGCTCGTCGGCTTCGGCCGCGTCGAGTTCCTCGGGTTCGAGGTCCTCGTCGGAGAAGTCGTCGAGTTGGTCGAGGTCTTCTTCGTCCAGGTCGTCCTCGTCGAGTTCGTCGATGTCGACCGGTAGTAGTTGTGACTTGGTTGTCTCGTGGTCCGGGTCATCGGACACGGTGAACGCCTCCTCCACCTTGGCGCTCACACCTCCGCTGCGCACCACTCGGGCGGCGAGGGTGGAGTCCGCGGTCTTGGCCACTTCCTGGCGCCGACGTGCGGCAATGGGGACGAGCACGAGGAGCCACGCGACAACAAGTGCCACGATGATCAACGAACTAGGCACGGCCCCGTCCACCTCCCCCGATCCGCACATGGCTCGCTCAAGGCTGCACTCGTCACGTTAGTCACAACAGTCACACCAGTGTCGGAGGCGCGCCGGTAACGGTCGGTTCCCGTCACCGGGAATCAACCGCCGAATGGACCCCGGAGACGAGCCGGGCGGACGAGCGATCTAGGGGAAACGAGCCCGTCCGTCGGCGACGAGTTTGTGCACGAGACCGCTCGGCACGTCCTCGACGGTGAGGGCCAGCAGGACGTGGTCGCGCCAGCCGCCTGCCACGTCCAGGTAGTGGTGGAGCAGGCCTTCTTCGCGGAAACCGAGCTTGTTGAGCACCCGCAGGCTGGCCGCGTTCTCGGGCCGGACGGTGGCCTCGATGCGGTGCAGACCGGCCGCGAACATGCAGTGATCGGTGAGCATCGCCACCGCCGCGGTGGCCACGCCACCCCTGCCCAGTTCCTCAGCGACCCAATAGCCGATCCAGGCCGAACACAGTGACCCCCGCACCACATTGCCGACCGTGATCTGACCGGCGAACTCGCCGTCGACGGTGATGACCAGCGGCAACGTGTGGCCGCGACGCGCCAGGCTGCGCAGCGACCACCACTGACCGGGCCAGGCCACTGCGGCGTTGCGTTCCTCCCAGGTGCCGGGACCGCTGGGCTCCCAGTTCTCCAGGTAGGCGCGGTCGCGCAACCTGATCCGGCTCCAGGCCGGGCCGTCGAACAGCCGGGGCGGACGCAGGGCGACGGTGCCCGCGGCCACGGCCAGCGGGCCGAGCTTGACCGGCCAGCCGGGGTGTCGGCTCATGGTCTCAAGGTGGGTCCAGCCGGAGTCTTGGTCGTCCGCCCCGGAGTAGCCGGCGATCGGGAAGTCGGGCACGTGGGCTATCCGCGCTGGGCGAGGAAGGTGACCTGGACGTCGTCGCCCACCGCGACGTCGGTGGTTTCCTCGTCCACCTGGATCAGGCAGTTGGCCTCGGCGAGCGAGGCCAGCAGGTGCGCGCCCGACGTGCCGAGCGGCTGGACCAGGTACTCGTCGGTCTTGCTGTCGCGCAGCAGCTGGCCGCGCAGGAAGCCGCGCCTGCTCTTGGTGGACACGATCGGCGAGAGCAGCCGCGCCGACACCACCCGGCGCTGCGCGTTGCGCTTGCCCAGCGCGGTGCGGATCAGCGGCCGGACCAGCACCTCGAACACGACCAGCGCGCTCATCGGGTTGCTGGGCAGCAGGAAGGTGGGCACCAGGTCGGGGCCGAGCCTGCCGAAGCCCTGCACGGATCCGGGGTGCATGGCGACCCTGGTCACGTCGATGGTGCCCAGTTCGGACAGGGCGGCGTGGATGTCCTCACCGCCGGAGCCGCCGATGCCACCGGCGACCACGACGATCTCGGAGAGCAGCAGCCTGCCCTCGACCACCTCGCGCAAACGGTTGGCGCCACCGGCGACGATGCCGACCCGGGACACGTCCGCCCCGGCGTCGCGCGCGGCGGCGGCCAGCGCGTAGGTGTTCACGTCGTAGACCTGACCAGGCCCCGGCGTGCGTTCGATGTCGACGAGTTCGTCGCCGACCGCGAGCACCGACACCCGGGGCCGGGGGTGCACCAGCACCTTGTCCCGGCCGACTGCGGCCAGCAGCCCGACCTGGGCCGACCCGATCGTGGCGCCCTTGCGCACCGCGACGTCGCCAGGCTGGACATCCTCCCCGGTCCGGCGCACGAACGCGGCCGATGGCACCGGCTGGTTCACGGTGACCCGCGCGTCGTTGCCGTCGGTGTAGCTGGCCGGCACGACCGCGTCGGCGAGGGTGGGCAGCGGCGCGCCGGTGGCGATCCGCACGGCCTGACCGGGTTGCAGCCGTCGTGGCTGACGCGAACCGGGCGGGATCTCCCCGACGACCGGCAGCTCGACCGGCTCCACCCCGGCCGAATTCACGTCGACGCTGCGCACCGCGTAGCCGTCGACGGCCGCCTGGTCGAAGCCGGGCAGCGCGCGCTCGGCAACGACCTCCTCCGCGCACAACAGGCCCTGGGCCTCGGAGATCGCTACTCGAACGGGCGCCGGGCGCACCGCCGCGGCGATCACCTTGCGCAGCTGCTCGTCTACTGATCTCATCGGCGCTTCCCCGTCGTTGCGCGATACATCTGGTTTGGTCGAAAGGTCAGGACTGGTCGAGCAGCTCCCGCAGCCACTCGCGCAGGCTCGGCCCGTAGACCGGGTGCTTCAACGCAAAGTCAACATTGGCCCGGATGAATCCGCCGGGATTACCGAGGTCGTGTCGGCCACCGGAATGTACGACGACATGCACCGGGTGACCTTCCTTGATCAGCAGCGCGATCGCGTCGGTGAGCTGCAGCTCCCCGCCCGCACCAGGCGTGATCCGGCGCAGCGCGTCGAAAATCGCCCGGTCGAGCAGGTAGCGCCCGGCCGCCGCGAAGGTCGATGGAGCGTCCTCCGGGGCCGGCTTCTCCACCATGCCGTTCACCCGTTTGACGTCCGCCGATCCGGTGTCCTCGACATCGAAGACGCCGAACGCGGAAATCTCCGACCTGGGGATGTCGAACGCGCACAGCACGCTCCCGCCGAACTCGGCCCGCACCTGTGCCATCCGGTTCAGCACCCCGGCGGGCAGCACCAGGTCGTCGGGCAGGAGCACGGCGACGGCGTCGTCCTCGTCGGTCAGATTGCCCTCCGCGCACCCGACGGCGTGGCCGAGGCCGAGCGCCTTGTCCTGGATCGCGGTCTCGACGGAGAGCAATTCGGACGAACGCCGCACCTTGGCGGCGAGGTCGTCCTTGCCGCGTTCGGTCAGGGTCTGCTCGAGCTCCGGCTGCGGTCGGAAGTACTGCACGACCGCGTCCTTGCCGGGCGAGGTGACGATGACCAGGCGATTCGCCCCCGCCTCGGCGGCCTCGGAGGCCACCAGTTCGATGCCGGGGGTGTCGACGACCGGCAGCAGTTCCTTGGGAACGGCCTTGGTGGTGGGGAGGAATCGGGTGCCGAGTCCGGCGGCCGGCACGATAGCGGTGGAGAACGAACTCGTCGGGCTCATGGTTTGCGAGCCTAACCGCGCCTAATGTCAGGGCGTGACCGAGTCGGCACAAGATCCCGAGCCCAAGGCGGCACTGCGCCGCAGGCTGTCCGCCGCGCGCCGCGAGCTGCCCGCCGAAATCCGCGCGGCCGAAGCATCGGCGCTGGTCAAGTGGGTTGGTGAGCTGTCCGGCGCGGTGGTCTGCTGCTACCTGCCGGTCGGCACCGAGCCCGGCAACGTGGCCATGGTCGACGCGATCGGCGCCCGGGTCCTCCTGCCGATCGTGACCGGCGCCGCCCCGCTCGACTGGGCCGAATACACGGGCGAGACGAGCCTGGTGCCCGGTCCGTACGGTCTGCGCGAGCCCGGCGGCCCGCGACTCGGCCCGGACGCGATCGCTCTCGCCGACGTGATCCTCATCCCGGCTCTGGCCGTCGACCGGCACGGCGTCCGGCTCGGCCGCGGAGCCGGCCACTACGACCGCTCGCTCCCCAAGGCCCGTGCCGACGCCGCGCTCATCGCGATCGTGCGTGACGACGAACTGTTCGACCGCCTCCCCGCCGAGCCGCACGACGTGCGCATGACCGCGACGCTGACCCCAGGTCAGGGCATCAGAAAGCTCGACTTGCCGGATTGAGTACCCTGTGTCGTCCCGCGTACGACTCCGCGTCATCACCAGCCGAAGTCGGCCGCCCGACGACGTGATGTGCACCGGCCATGTTTGCGCTCGACCGCCAGGCTGGCGCATCATCGACAGTGAGCATTAGCACTCCATGCCCGTGAGTGCCAGAACGAGTTTCGCGGGTTGCCGCGAGGGGAGCGACAGTGCCGACCTATCAGTACGCCTGCACCGCGTGCGGTCACCGGTTCGAGGCAGTGCAGTCTTTCTCCGATGACGCCCTGACCGAGTGCCCCGCGTGCTCGGGCAAGCTGCGCAAGCTGTTCGGCTCCGTCGGCGTCGTGTTCAAGGGCAGCGGCTTCTACCGCACCGACAGCCGGTCCGAGTCCGGTAGCAAGGCCAAGGCGAACGCGAGCACCGGCAGCTCCGACTCGTCCTCGTCCAGCTCGAAGTCCTCGGACTCGTCCAGTTCCGGCAGCAGCTCGACCAACTCGTCGTCCTCGACTGGCTCGTCGTCCTCCTCGTCGACCTCGACCAGCAGTTCGTCGAGCACGACCAAAGCCGCGCCCTGAGCACAGTTGTCCACAGCCCTCGAAGTTGTCCACAGGTAGCGGTCTGCGCCTGATCGAGGTTCCCGATCTTCCCTACTGTTCGTCGCGGCAGGTGAGCGCGCCCAGCGCTCCCGCCGCCGACGAAGGTTGGGAGGAGTCGTGCGTGACGTTCTGTCGCCGTCAGCCGTTGATCGCGTTCGCCGCCTGTTCGGTCTGCGCGGGCCGTGGGTTCGGCGCGGCTTGGCGGCCGTCTGCGTCATCGTCGCCCTGGTGCTCGCCCTGCGCCCCGACTCGGCCGGCGCGCATCCAACCGCGCCTGTCCTGGTCGCAAGACACGATCTCGGGCCGGGCAGCACCCTCGCTCCCGCCGACGTCACCCTGCGCCGAATACCCGCGGATCTTCTGCCCTCGGGCGCGCTGACCACCGTTCGCGCGGCAACGGGTCACGTGCTGGGCGGCGCGCTGCGCGCGGGCGAGCCGATCACCGACGTGCGCCTGGTCGACACCGGGATCGCCGCAGGGGTCCCGGGTTCGTCGGCCGTGCCGGTCCGGCTCGCCGATCCCGGTGTCGCCGATCTGCTGCGCCCCGGCGTCCGGGTCGACGTGGTGACCATGGACGCGAACCAGGCCGACGACCCATCATGGGCGGCCGGCTCGCCATCCGGGACGACCGGTGCGTTGCTGGCCTCGGGCGCGATCGTCCTCACCGTGCGCGATGCCGACACCGCGCCCGGTCAGCATGGCCGGCTGGTTGTCCTGGCATTACCCGAACAGGTCGCGACACGAGTGGCTGCCGTGTCACTCCGGCAACCGGTGACGGTTACGCTCCGCTAGCCACCAGGGCCCGGATGGCGCCAGGGCCGTCCATCGAATCGAGGAGCGCGCCGTGTTTCAGGGTTTCAAGAAGTTCATCATGCGGGGGAACGTTTTCGATCTCGCGGTAGCGGTGGTCATGGGCACCGCGTTCACCGCGGTCGTCACCGCGGTGGTGACGAACCTGATCAATCCGCTGATCGCCGCGATCGGTGCCGGACCGACCAGTTCGAAACTGACCCTGCAGCTGGTTTCCGGGAGCAAGAACCCGAAGACGGTCATCGACTTCAGCGCGGTGATCACGGCGGTGATCAACTTCGCGGTGATCGCGGCCGTGGTCTACTTCGCGTTCGTGATGCCGATCGCGAAGATCATGGAACGCCGCGCCAGGGGCAAGGAGCCGGAGGCCGCGGTGATCACCGAGGTCGACGTGCTCACCGAGATCCGCGACCTGCTCCGCGAACAACGTTCCAACAACTGAGCGCCGAACGATCGAAACTGATCCGCCGGGCTCGATCACTATCGATCATGGTGCGGTGGGCGGTTTTCCCGGTACCAGGCCTCGTCGTCCCGACTGGTCGATCCCGGGTCACGCTCATCGGCAGTGGTGTCGGGCAGGACATCACCGAAGGGGTCGCTGACCAGCCGGCGGCGCGGTTGCGCTCGGGCCGCCGGCTTGTCCTCGCGTTCATCCCGAGACTCGTCCCGGGATTCCTCGCTCGTCATGCCTCGTCGAGGCCGGAGATCTCTTCGATCACGTGCGGCACCAGCGCGGACAGCGTGGCCATGCCGTCGCGGATCGCGCCGCGCGACGCGGCCAGGTTCACCACCAGCGTGCTCCCCGAGATGCCGACGAGCCCGCGGGAGATGCCCGCGTCCACGGCGCCGGCGGCGAGGCCGGAGGAACGCAGCGCCTCGGAGATGCCGGGGATCGGCCGGTCCAGCACGCCCAGCGTGGCGTCCGGGGTGACGTCGCGGGGCGAGACGCCGGTGCCGCCGACCGTGATCACCAGGTCCACGCCACCGATCACGGCGGTGTTCAACGCGCTGCGGATATCGACAACTTCACCGGCCACCGCGACGATCCCGTCCACGATGAAGCCGCTCTCCTCGAGCAGTTCCGTCACCAGGGGGCCGGTCTTGTCGTCGTGCTCCCCGTGCACCAGGCGGTCATCGACGATGACGACGAGAGCCCGCCCAAGGCGTTGCGCGCTGTGTTCCATACCGGTCACGGTAGAGCCTCGGTCTCGCGCGCGTGCGCGCAGTGTCCGTTTCCGGATCTGACGGTTCGATGACGGGTCGGCCGATGATCACGCCGTCTCGCGCCGCCGCCATTAGCGTGCCGGGTATGCGTGTCTTGATCACCGGAATGGCCGGTTTCATCGGTTCGCACATCGCGGACGTCATGGTCGAACGCGGTCACGAGGTCCTCGGCGTCGATGCGCTGCTGCCCAAGGCCCACGGTGACGCGGGGGCGCCGGAATGGACTCGGCGGCATCGGCTGACCATCGGCGACGTGCGGGACGCCGGGCTGCTGCGCGAACTGCTCACCGGCGTCGACGTGGTGTGTCACCAGGCCGCCGTTGTCGGTCACGGCATCGACCCGTCGGACGCACCGTCCTATGCCGAGCACAACGACGTCGGCACCGCGGTGCTGTTGGCCGCCATGCACGAAGCCGGGCTGGGCAAGCTGGTGCTGGCCTCGTCGATGGTGGTGTACGGCGAGGGCCGCTACGCGTGCGCCGAGCACGGCGTGGTGCGGCCAGGGCTCAGGCGCCAGTGCGACGTGGACGCGGGCGAGTTCGACCCGCCCTGCCCGGTGTGCGGGACGCCGTTGGCGTGGCAGTTGGTGCCGGAGGACGCGCCGTTGGAGCCGCGCAGCAGTTACGCGGCCAGCAAGGTCGCGCAGGAGCACTACGCCGCCGCCTGGGCGCGGCAGACCGGCGGCTCGGTGTGGGCGCTGCGCTACCACAACGTCTACGGCGCGCGGATGCCGCGCGATACGCCCTACGCCGGCGTCGCGTCGCTGTTCCGGTCGGCGTTGCAGCGCGGCGAGGCGCCGCTGGTGCTGGAAGACGGTCGCCAGCAGCGGGATTTCGTGCACGTCACCGATGTCGCGCTGATCAACGCGCTGGCCGCGGAAACCGACGCACCGGCGGGTCAGCTGGTGCCGGTCAACGTGTGCTCGGGTGTGCCGCACACGGTCGGCGAACTCGCCACCGAACTGGCCAAAGCCTGCGATGGACCGCAACCGCGGATCGTCGGCGGGGCCCGGCCTGCGGACGTCCGGCACGTGGTGGCCGATCCGGCGCGAGCACGCGAACTGCTCGGGTTCACCGCGCGGGTCGGTTTCGCCGAGGGCATCGCCGCGTTCGCGACCGACCCGCTGCGTGACTCCGCGCTCGTCTAACTGACGGTCGCGAGCGGTAGGCGCACCTCGAACCGGCAGCCCGGCCCGTGGTTGATCGCCTCGATGCTGCCCTGGTGCGCGTGCACCAGGCCCTGCGTGATGGCCAGGCCGAGACCGGCGCCCGCGGGCGCGTCGTCCTCCGGGTCGGCGGGAGTACGTGCGGCGGAGCCGCGGAAGGCGACCTCGAAGACGCGGCTGATCTCCTGTTCGGGGATGCCGCCGCAGGCGTCGTCGACCCGCAACAGGGCCTGGTCGCCGTCCACGTCGACGCCGACCAGGACGGTGCCGTCGGGCGGGGTGTGCCGGATCGCGTTGGACAGCAGGTTGCGCACGATCCTGGCCAGTTCGGGGTCGCTGCCCAGCACGATCGGCCAGGCCTGCACATCGGCCAGCACCCGGACGCCCTTGCGTTCGGCGACCGGCAGCGCGGCCGCGACCGAGTCGCTGACCACGTCGCGCAGCGGCACCGCGGACAGGGTCAGGCGCAGCGCGCCCGCGGTGATCCTGGACAGCTCGAACAGGTCGTCGACCATGCCCGCCAGCCGGGTCGCCTCGCCGCTGATCCGGTCCGCGTAGCGGGTGACCTCGTGCTCGCTGGTGACCAGGCCGTCGGCAACCGCCTCGGCCATCGCCCTGATCCCGGCGAGCGGGGTGCGCAGGTCGTGGCTGACCCACGCGATGAGTTCGCGCCGTGACGCCTCAGCGGACCGTTCGCGTTCGCGGGCCTGGCGTTCCCACACGCTGCGCCGGGCGACCGATCGGCCGAGCAACAGCGCGGTCGGCACGGTGACCACGGCGGACAGCAGGCTGATCAGCAGGTTGGTGTCCAGGCTGACGCTGAACATGAACCCGCTGACCCACAGCACGCCGACGAGTTCGGCGACCAGTGGCACCAGCACGAGCACGGCCATGGACGCGGGCAGCGAACGCTCGCCGAGCACCCGCAGGATGATCACGCCGACCAGCACGACGGGCAGCGAGAACAGGATGGCGTACGGCGCGATGTGCGCGATCTCGGTCAGCACAAGGCATCATCCCGTGCGGTCGTAGCGATAGCCGACACCCCAGACCGTGGCGATCCGGCTGGGCCGGGCCGGATCGGGCTCGATCTTCTCCCTCAACCGTCGTACGTGGACGGTCACAGTGGACTGATCGCCGAAGTCCCAGCCCCAGACCCGTTCCAGCAGTTGTGCCCGGGTGAACGCCTCTCCCGAGTGGGAGATCAGGAAGACCAGCAGGTCGAATTCGCGCACGGTGAGGGCGAGCGGCTCGTCGCCCCGGGTCGCCTTGCGCGCGGCGACGTCGAGCCGCAGATCGCCGTCGGCGAGCTGGACCGGGCCGACCGGGGCGGTGCCGCGCGCCCTGCGCAGCACGGAGCCGACCCGCAGCACGAGTTCGCGTGGGCTGAACGGCTTGGCCACGTAGTCGTCGGCGCCGAGTTGCAGACCGGCGATGCGCTCGTCTTCCTCGCCGAGGGCGGTCAGCATGACCACCGGTACGGCGCTCCGGCTGCGGATGCGGCGGCAGACTTCGAGGCCGTCGATGCCGGGCAGCATCAGGTCGAGCACGACCAGATCGGGTTCGGATTCAGCGACCAGCCGCAACGCCTGCTCGCCGTCACCGGCGAGCACGACCGCGTAGCCGGCGTGTTCGAGGTAGCGGCGCACGACGTCGCGCACGTTCACGTCATCGTCGACGACCAGTACCCGGCCCGCGCCCGCCGCGCCTTCTCGCTGTATCGGCCTCACCAGGAGTTCCTTCCGACCGGGGCGCGACCCTCGGTTCGCAACACAGCCCGAAAGGCCAGGTTAGTACAGGTCCGGGGCGCGTCGCGCGATGAGCGGGTCATCCGTCAGCCCTCCGTAATACTTGGACGTTCGTCACAATTCGGTAAGCGCCACAACGGTTTTCGCTATTCCGGCCCGCACTTATCGTCACCTGAGTGACGAACCAACCCGCAACGGTCGACGTGGTGCTTCCTTGCCTGAACGAGGCCGCCGCGCTGCCGGGAGTGCTGGCCGCGTTCCCGCCCGGGTTCCGCGCGCTGGTGGTGGACAACGGCTCGCAGGACGGTTCGCCCGCGATCGCGGCCGAGCACGGCGCGCGGGTGCTCGCCGAGCCATCGCCGGGTTACGGGGCGGCCGTGCACACCGGGATCCTCGCCGCGACCAGTGAGGTGGTGTGTGTGCTCGATGCGGACGGTTCGCTCGACCCGGCCGAACTCCCCCGGCTCGCCGCGCCGGTGCTCGCCGGAACGGCTGATCTCGCGGTCGGCAGGCGGGTGCCGGTCGGCGCGGGCGCGTGGCCGTGGCACGCGCGGGCCGGGAACGCGGTACTCGCCGGGCTGCTGCGCCGACGCGGGCTCGGCGTCCGCGACATCGGGCCGATCCGGGCCTTCCGCCGGGAAGCGTTGCTGCAACTGGGGATTCGCGATCGCCGGTTCGGTTATCCGTTGGAGCTGTTGCTCAGAGCGGCGCAGGCGGACTGGCGGGTGGTCGAGTTCGACGTGGCCTATCGGCCGAGAACGACGGGCACGAAGTCGAAGGTTTCCGGGTCGGTGCGCGGGACCGCGCGGGCCATCCGGGACATGGCGGGAGTGCTGCGATGATCACCAGGTTCGTGGTGTTGATGGTGGCCAAGGCGCCGGTGGCCGGTCTGGCCAAGACCCGGCTGACTCCGCCCGCGACGCCGTACCAGGCAGCGGAGATCGCGGCTGCCGCCTTGCTGGACACTCTGGACGCGATGCTGGCGACGCCGGGTGCGCTACCGGTGGTCGCCATGACCGGCGATCTGACCAACGCCGTCCGCTGCGACGAACTGCGTTCGCGACTTGGGAGGGCGTTCGTCGTCGAACAGCGCGGGACCCGGTTCGCCGATCGACTGGCGAACGCGCACGCCGACGCCGCCCGGGCCTACCCCGGACTGCCGATCGTCCAGATCGGCATGGACACCCCCCAGGTGACGCCCGCACTGCTCGTCGCGACCGCGTCCGCCCTCGACGACGCGGACGCCGCGCTCGGCCCGGCCACCGACGGCGGCTGGTGGGTGCTGGGCCTGACCAACCCGGCCAACGCCGAGTTGTTGCGCGGGGTACCAATGTCCACACCGGACACCTTCCGTGACACCTGGGCCGCACTGGTCGACGCCGGTCTACACGCCAGCAAAGTCGCCGAACTATCCGATGTGGACACGATCGCCGACGCGGAACAGGTCGCCGGCGAGGTTCCGGAAAGCCGTTTCGCTGCCGCCGTGCACGCGACCGCCGGAGCGCGACGGTGCTGACACCGCTGCGCAACGGCCAGCCCTCGCCGTTCGACAACGCGCTGCGCGCCGAACACTGCGTGCTGGAGTTCGCCGACGGCGCCCGGATCAGGCTGCCGGTCGCGCGCTGGCACGCGGCCGCCGACGCCGCCGACGACCTACTGCTCGACCGCTGCGAAGGCCCGACGCTCGACATCGGCTGCGGACCGGGCCGGTTGACCGTCGCGCTCGCCAAACGTGGCGTTCCCGTGCTCGGCGTCGACGTGTCACCGGTCGCAGTGCGGCTGACCAGGCGCGGCGGCGGTGCCGCGTTGCAGCGCGACGTGTTCGGCCGGGTGCCGGGCGTCGGTCGCTGGCGGCACACCCTGCTCGCCGACGGCAATGTCGGCATCGGCGGCGACCCGCTCGTGCTGCTGCGCCGCGTCGCCGGCTTGCTGGAGGTCGGCGGTACCGCGCTGGTCGAGGTGGCCGCGCCCGGGACCGGGCTGTTGCGCACCCCGGTGCGGTTGGCGGGCGCCGACGAGTCGTGGTTTCCGTGGGCGGTAGTGGACGCGCAGGCGACCGTCGCCATCGGCAGCCGAGTGGGCCTGGTGCCCACCTGGCACGGCAGTCATTCGGAGCGCTGGTTCGTCGAACTCACCAAACACGAAAATGGGCCGCACGCGCTCCGGTGAGGGTGTCGGAGAACGTGCGGCCCGGCCACCTGGCGGCTCGGGGCAGCGAGCAGCGGTGGCGCCTGAATCCGCGGCGGCCGGCCTGACCTGGCGGGCCTGGGGCAGTAGGCCGATCGCCGCGGAAACCCTGTGGAGTTGTCGAGCTGGACTCAGTTGGTCTGGACCGTCTCGCCGGAGAGGGTCACGGTGACCGTGCTGCCATCGCTGAGCGTCAGCGCCATGTGGTCGCCGGGAGCGGCCGCGTGCACCGCCGCGACCAGGCCGTTGGCGCTGGTGATCAACCGGCCGTTGGCCTTGACCACGACCGCGCCTTGCTTGAGCCCGGCCTTGTCGGCAGGCCCGCCCGGGGTGATCGCGTCGAGGTAGGCGCCGTTGGTGAGACCGGCCTGCTCCTCCTGGGCCTGCTGGTCCTGGGTGAGCTGGCCCTGCTGGGCGGCCGGGAGGCCTTCGACGTTGTCGGAGACCTGCACGCCGAGGACGGTCTGGGTGCTGTGTCCGGTGCTGATGATGTCGCCCGCGAGCCTGCGGGCCTGGTCGATCGGGATGGCGAAGCCGATGCCGACGTTGCCGCCCTGCTGGCCGTTGCCGGAGTTGGAGCTGTAGATCGCCGAGTTGATGCCGATGACCTGGCCCTGCATGTTGACCAGGGCGCCACCGGAGTTGCCCGGGTTGATCGGCGCGTCGGTCTGGATGGCGTCCATCACCGTGGTCTGGCTGTTCTGGCCGCCGTCGCCTGCCACCGTCGGGCGGTGCAGCGAGCTGACGATGCCGGAGGTCACCGTGCCGGACAGGCCGTAGGGCGCGCCGATCGCGACGACCTCCTGGCCGACCTGCAGGTTGCTCGCGGTGCCGAGCGAGGCGACCGGGAGACCGGAAACGCCCTGGGCCTTGATGACCGCGATGTCGGAGGTGGGGTCGCGGCCGAGCACGGTCGCGTTGACCGTGCGGCCGTTGGAGAAGATCACCTGGAGCTGAGCCTGGCCGGCGCCTGCGGTCGCGGCCTCGGCGATGACATGGTTGTTGGTCAGGATCTGGCCGTCGCTGGAGAGGATGATGCCGGACCCGGTGTCACCGGTGATGCCCTGCGCGGACTGGACCTGGACCGAGATCTCGACGACCTGGGGCAGCACCTTGTTGGCCACCGCCTGCACGGATCCGGCCGGGGCCGCGGCCTGGCTCGCGGTCGGCACCGGCTCGGTCAGCGCGTTCTGCACCGGGCTGTTGCCGTTGCTGCCGCTGAACAGGAAGCCGCCGAGGCTGCCAGCGGCGCCACCGACGATCACCGCGAGCACGACGACCCCGGCGATCAGGCCGGAGCGGCCGCGCTTGGGCGTGGAGCTGGCCGGCATGGTCGCCGTCTGCTGGTTGCCGAGGGGCGGGTAGCTGCCGAAGTTGACGCCCGCGCTCGGGTAGCCCGAGGATGGCGTCTCCCCACCGGCCGGGCCCTGGAAGGTCTGCGCGGTGTTCTGGCTGGGGTAGCCGCCGGACTGCGGGTAACCGGCGGGCGGTTCAGCGCCGGGCAACTGCGCGGCCGGGACCGACGGATAGGTGGTCTGCTCGGCCGGACGGTAGGTCTGGTAGCCGGCGGAGGACCACGGGCTCGGTTCCCCGGACGGCGGCACCTGCCCGGACTCCGGCGCGGGAGTCTCGTGTGGCTGCCGACCGCCTACCGAACTCGGCGCAGCCGGGGTCGCCGAGCCCTCCGGCGACTGCTGCTGGTGCTCAGGAACATTTCCCGCCGCACCCGGGGTGTTCTCCGTCATGGCCACTACTGTGCGGCACGGTCCTGAGAACAGGCTGAGATGCCCCTTGGCGCATCGTGAGGACTTGCCGTGCACCAAGGGGTTCGTTCCTCAGCTTTGGCCGTCTCCCTGATTCGTGCCCGCCGCGCGGAGCCGTTCGGCGATCTGTTCCGGGGTGACGTCGTTGATCCACACCGCCATACCGGACTCGGAACCGGCCAGGTATTTGAGCTTGTCCTTGGTGCGCAGCACCGAGAACACCTCCAGGTGCAGCCAGGCCAGGTCGCGGTCGGTGTGCACCGGCGCCTGGTGCCAGGCGGCGATGTAGGGCAGCGGACGGCCATAAAGGGCATCGAGCTGATGCAGGACACGCAGGTACAAATCGGCGAAGTCGTCGCGTTCCGCCTCGGTCAGCGCGGGAATGTCCGGCACCTGACGGTGCGGCACCACGTGTACCTCGACCGGCCAGCGCGCTGCGGCGGGCACGAACGCGGTCCAGTGTTCGCCGCTGGCCACCACGCGCGTCCCGGCCGCGCGTTCGGCCGCGAGCACGTCGCCCATGACCGGCCTGCCGTGCTCGGCGAGGTAGTCGCGGGCGGTCGCGAGCATGCGCTCGGTCTTCGGCGTGATGAACGGGTAGCCGTAGATCTGGCCGTGCGGATGGCTCAGCGTGACGCCGATTTCCTCGCCGCGGTTCTCGAACGGGAAAACCTGTTGCACACCAGGGATTTCGCCGAACGCGACCGTCCTGTCGGCCCAGACGTCGACGACCGTGCGGACCCGGCTCGGCGAGAGTTCGCCGAAGGACTGGTTGTGGTTGCTGGTGAAGCAGACCACCTCGCAGCGACCGTTGCCCGGGGCCGTCGGCACCATCGCCATGCCCGGCACGGTCGGCTCGGTGTCCGGGACCGACTGGGCGAAGGAGGGAAACCGGTTCTCGAACACGACGACGTCGTAGTCGCTCTCCGGGATCTCGGTCGGGCGACCGGGACTGCTCGGATCCAACGGGCACAGGTCCGCGGGCGGCTTGTAGGTGCGGGTCTGCCGGTGCGAGGCGACCGCGACCCACTCGTTCAGCAGCGGGTCGCGGCGGATGACCGAATGTGGCGCCTGTTCCGGTAGGTCCCTGGTGTCCTTGGCGGTCCGTTCCGGTGCGTTGGGGGTGTCATCGAAATAGATGATCTCGCGCCCGTCAGCAAGGTGGCTGACCGAACGTTTCACGCGGTCTCCTCTTGGCGCCGTGGGACCGGCGCGATCAGTAGATCGCCGACCTGTTCGGCGAGCACCGCACGGGCGTCCGCCGGCAAGCCGTCGTCAACGAGCAGTACGTCCGCCTCGTTCAGTGCGGCGATGGTCGAGATGCCGACGACGCCGTACTTGGTGTGGTCCGCGACCACGACCAGTCGGCCCGCTGCTTCGACGAACGCCCGGTTGGTTTCGCTCTCGTTCAGGTTCGGCGTGGTGAACCCGGAGCGGTCGGCGATGCCGTGCACGCCGAGGAAGACGATGTCCAGGTGCAGGGTGCGCAGCGCCTGCACGGCGACCGGCCCGACCAGCGCGTCGGAGGGGGTGCGCACGCCGCCGGTGAGCACCACGGTGCGGTCGGCGCGGCCGCTCTGGCGCAGCACGTCCGCGACCCGGATCGAGTTGGTGACCACGGTCAGGTCGGGCACGTCGGCGAGGAACCGGGCCAGCGTCCAGGTGGTCGTGCCGGCGGAGAGGCCGATCGCGGTGCCTGGTCTGACCAGGGTCGCGGCCTGATGCGCGATGGCTTCCTTTTCCGGTAATTGGCGAACCGACTTCGCTTCGAAGCCGGGCTCTTCGATGCTGCGCCCGGCGAGCGAGGTGGCGCCGCCGTAGACCTTCTCGACGAGGCCGCGCGCGGCGAGCACGTCGAGGTCGCGCCGGACCGTCATGTCCGACACGCCAAGCCGATCGACCAGGTCGGACACGCGCACCGCGCCAGTGCGCCGCACTTCGTCGAGAATGACCGACTGCCGCTGTCGAGCCAGCACGTGACACTCCGTTCCGCTCCCCAGCCGGGCCCCGGATCCGCTGACTAGACCGGCCGAATACACCAAAAGTCTACACATTCCAACAGCGAGCGTGTTGGGATATGTGTAACCGTTGCGGTAACAGTGGGTCAATTGGCCAATACCAGCAGGTCAACGGCATGGTTCCCACCTGCGGATCTCGCGTCAGCGTGTCCCAACAGGGACTTGTCCACAGGCTCGCGGCACCTCACCAACCATCCACAGCCCCACAAACCCCGCTCATTTCCTGTCAGACCCCTCCCCTGAGATCAGCCCAACCAAACACGCAGCGGCCCCTCCCACTGGGGCGGGGTTGGGTTAGGGACGAAATGGGAGAGATGCGAAGAAGATTCTGGTTTGGTCGAGCCACGCCCGGGCCACGCCAGGGCATGTCGGGCCACGGCGGGAGGTGCAGGGGCATCGGCTAGCTGGGTGGCCAGGGAGACGCAGGGCATCGTTTAGCTAGGCGGTCCGGAGACGCATCGTTTAGCTGGGCGGTCAGGAGACCCATCGTTTAGCTGGGCTCTCAGAAAGGCCATCGTTCAGCCGGGGCGGCGGGGAAGGCGCAGGGCATCGGCTAGCTGGCGCGGCCAGAGAGGCGCAGCATCGCTCAGCCGGCGCGGCCCGGACGCACAGCCATCGTTTAGCCGGGGAGGCCCGGGGCATCGGCGCGGCCGGGGAAGCGCCGAGGCATCGTTCAGCCGGGCGTTAGTTGGTGTCGCTGGGGCGGCCGGGGAGGCGCAGGGTCATCAGGGCGCCGCCTTCGGGGGCGTGGCCGGCGTAGGCCATGCCGCCGTGGCGTTGGGCGGCTTGCCAGACGATGGACAGGCCCAGGCCGGAGCCGGGGAGTTGGCGGGCGTCGGCGGAGCGGTAGAACCGTTCGAACACGTGCGGGAGGTCCGCCTCGGTGATGCCGGGGCCGGTGTCGGCGACTTCGATGACGGCGGTGCCGTCTCCGAGGGGGCGGAGGGTGACGCGGACGTGGCCGCCGGGTGGGCTGAATTTGACCGCGTTGTCCAGCAGGTTGAGGATGGCGCGTTCCAGGGCGGGGGCGTCGCCGAGCAGGGTCCATCCGGTGGTGGTGACGTCGAAGGTGATG
>DATFHN010000179.1:0-29958 GCA_035248365.1 Pseudonocardiaceae bacterium
GGTAACCCAACCGTTGAGGTCGAGGTCGCGCTGGACGACGGCACGCTGTCGAGGGCCGCGGTGCCCTCCGGCGCGTCCACCGGCGAACACGAAGCGGTCGAGCTGCGGGACGGGGACCCGAAGCGGTTCGGCGGCAAGGGCGTCGAGAAGGCCGTGAACGCGGTGCTCGACGAGATCGGCCCCGAGCTGGCCGGCATCGAGGTCGTGGACCAGCGCATCGTCGACCAGAAGCTGGTCGACCTGGACGGCACCCCGGACAAGAGCAGGCTGGGCGCCAACGCGATCCTCGGCGTCTCGCTCGCGGTCGCCAAGGCCGCGGCCGAGTCCAGCGGCCTTGAGCTGTTCCGCTACCTGGGCGGGCCGAACGCGCACGTGCTGCCGGTGCCCATGTTCAACATCCTCAACGGCGGCGCGCACGCCGACAGCGACGTGGACATCCAGGAGTTCATGATCGCCCCGATCGGCGCCGAGTCCTTCCGCGAGGCCCTGCGCTGGGGCGCCGAGGTCTACCACGCGCTCAAGTCGGTGCTGAAGGGCAAGGGCCTTGGCACCGGTCTTGGCGACGAGGGCGGCTTCGCGCCGAACCTGCCGAGCAACCGTGACGCGCTCGACCTGATCACCACCGCGATCGAGAAGGCCGGCTTCAAGGTCGGCGGCGACGTCGCGCTGGCCATGGACGTGGCCGCGACCGAGTTCTACAGCGACGGCGCCTACACCTTCGAAGGCACCAAGCGCAGCGCCGAGCAGATGACCGAGTACTACACCGAACTGCTGGCCAACTACCCGCTCGTGTCCATCGAGGACCCCCTGTCCGAGGACGACTGGGACGGCTGGGTGCGGCTGACCGCGGGCCTCGGCGAGAAGGTCCAGATCGTCGGCGACGACCTGTTCGTCACCAACCCGGAGCGGCTGGAGGAAGGCATCGCCCGCCGCGCCGCCAACGCGCTGCTGGTCAAGGTCAACCAGATCGGCACCCTGTCCGAGACCCTGGACGCGGTCACCCTGGCGCACACCTGCGGCTACCGCTGCATGATCAGCCACCGTTCCGGTGAGACCGAGGACACCACCATCGCCGACCTGGTCGTCGCCACTGGCGCCGGTCAGATCAAGTCCGGTGCGCCCGCGCGCAGCGAGCGGGTCGCCAAGTACAACCAGCTGCTGCGCATCGAGGAAGCTCTCGGCGAGGCCGCCCGCTACGCGGGTGACCTGGCCTTCCCGCGGTTCAGCACCGAGGGCTGAGGGGTAGACGCATGGCGAGCGGCGAGCGCGACCGGCGCGGCACCAGTCGACGGGACAAGGACGATCCGTCGACCCGCCGAGCCGACTCCGCTCGCCGCTCGGCCGCGTCCGGTTCGGCTGCCCAGCGAACGCCGAAAACCGCGGCGGGCCGGGCCGCCGCCGAACGCGCCGCCAGCCGGGGCAACACCACCGACCCGGCCGCCCGCGCCGCCGCCCGAGCCCGCCAACGCGCCGAATCCCGCGACCCGGCAGCCAAGCCCAGCGCAGCAGGCAAGCCCAGCCCGGCAGCCAAATCCGGCACAGCAGCTAAGCCGGGCACCGCAGCCAAAACCGGCGCGGCCACCAAATCCGGTGCGGCCAAAACCGGCAAGACCAGCAGGACCACCACGCCTGCCGAGTCCAAGCCCGCCGCGCGCCGCCGCGAGGGCCCCTCGACAAGCTCCGTACCCGACCGCGGATCGCGCCGCCCCCGTTCGGCGGGCCGGACCGCGGCCATGGCCAGGGCCAGCCGCCTGCTCGGCAGGCTGACCACCCGCCGCGCGGCCTTGCTCGCGCTCGTCGTCGCCGCGCTGGCGCTGAGCATCGCGGTGCCGCTGCGCACGTACTTCTCGCAGCGCGCCGACCTGCAAGATCAGCTGGCCCAGCAGCAGAGCCTGCAGAACCAGCTCAGCCAGCTGCAACGCCAGCAGGCCCAGCTCTCCGACACCGCCGAGGTGAAGGCCCAGGCCAGGGAGCGCCTGCACTACGTGATGCCGGGAGAGACGCCCTACGTGGTGCAGCTGCCCGGCGACACCGGCAACAACGGCACGACCCAGCCGGTCGCGCCGACCACCTCGCCCGGTGCCTGGTATCAGCAACTGTGGAGTTCGGCCGTGGGGAGTCCCTGATGAACACGCACACCCCGTCGGTCTCCGATGCGGACCGGGCCGCCGTCGCCGAGCAGCTCGGCCGTCCGCCGCGCGCCATCCGCGAGGTCGTCGCGCGCTGCCCGAGCGGTCATCCCGCGGTGATCTCCACCAGCCCCCGGCTGCCCGACGGCACTCCGTTCCCGACGCTGTACTACCTGACCTGCCCGAAGCTGAGTTCGCTGGTCGGCACGCTGGAGGCCAGCGGGATCATGAAGGAGATGACCCAGCGCCTCACCGACGACCCCGAGCTGGCCGCGCGATACCTGCGCACGCACCAGGAGTACCTGGCCGAACGGGACGCGATCGAGTCGCTGGGCACCGAGGTGAGCGCAGGCGGCATGCCCGGCCGGGTCAAGTGCCTGCACGTGCATCTCGCGCACACGCTGGCCAAGGGGCCGGGCGTCAACCCGTTCGGTGACGAGACCCTGGCGCTTGTGCGCCAGAGCTGGCCCAGTGGCGACTGCGCCGGCTGACTCACGGGGAAACGGACCTTTCCCAGTTTTCTCCAAGCTATGAATTTTCACAGTTTTTCGTCGGTTCCCCGAGCGTCGCGGGAAACGATCGCAGGACCGATCGCGATCAGACTCATGGCACCTGACCAGCTACGGATCCGTTGGCAGAGCGCCATTCCGGCAGGTCAGCGCTGACCTACCGGCAAGTAGTAACGCGTTGGTCCAGCCGGTGTAATTCGGCTGTACAAGCGGTAGCGCGTGGCTGGCGGAAGCGCAATCAATTCCGGCAGCCCCATGACATGGCGAGCCGAATAGGGCAGGCTGGGGAGCCGGTGAGGGCCACCAGTTGATCACCAATGATCGCCAAGTCGCCGACACGGAGAGGCGGTTTCGTAGTGATACCGACCCGCAAGGTCACCGTCGGTATGTACCAAACCCCCCTGTCGCGGCGAACACGCAGGGCGCTGGGCATCGTGGCGGCCGCGGCGTTAGCCGTGCCGATCTCGATGATCGGCGGCTCCGCCAACGTGGTCCTGGCCAGTGGCAGCAACCCGAACACCCTCCCGGCCTTCTCCCCGTTCGCCCCGCCGGTTCCCACCACGGACGGCGCCAGCGGCGCATCCCCGCACGACAGCGGCCTCTCGCCCGCCCTGCTGCACAACGCTGGCAACCCGCAGGCCCTGCTGACCGCGGCCGGTCCGATGGCCGAGGTGCCCAACGGCCCGCTCGGCATCCCGGGCATCGTGCTCCAGGCCTACCAGCAGGCCCAGGCGACGCTCGCGCAGACCGACCCCAGCTGCAACCTGCCCTGGTGGCTGCTGGCCGGCATCGGCAAGATCGAGTCGAACCAGGCCGAGAACGGCGAGGTCGACGCGCACGGCAACACGTTGCGCCCCATCCTCGGCCCGGTCCTCAACGGCACCAACGGCTCCGCCGCGATCGCGGCCACCGCCTACAGCTACCAGCTGACTGGCGACCCGACCTGGGAGCGCGCCGTCGGCCCCATGCAGTTCCTGCCCTCCACCTGGCCCAAGTACGGCGGCAGCAGCAACCCGAGCAACGTCTTCGACGCCGCGCTGGCCGCAGGCCGCTACCTGTGCAACGGCGGCCGCGACCTGTCCGATCCAGCGCAGCAGGCCCAGGCGGTGTTCAGCTACAACCACTCGAACAGTTACGTGGCCAAGGTGCTGCTCTGGGCGAACGCCTACAAGCTCGGCGTCCACCCGCTGCCGCCGTCCCCGGTGCTGGTCGGAGCCGGTCCGATCGACGTGCCGCCGCCCTACAACGGTGGCATCCCCAACTCGCCGACGACGCCGCCGTCCTCCAGCAGCACCCCGCCGCCGAGCACCCCGGGCAGCCGCAGTTCGACCGTGCCACCCACCACCACGACCGGCGCCACCACGACGACCCTCACCCCGGTGACGAAGCCGCCGACCACGTCGCCGCCGACCACCACGACGACGCCGCCGCCGAGCTGCACGACGCCGCCGACCACGACCACCACGACGACGACTCCGCCGCCGACCACGACCACCAGCCCGGCCCCGCCGCCGTGCGCGCCGCCCACCAGCGCCAAGAACTCCGGCAGCACCGGCAGCACGGTCACCCCGACGCCCTGACGCGCACGTCCTCGGCCCGGCCCGGTACCGCACACCGTTGATCGCATACGGTTCGGTCAAGGGATCGGGAAGGCCGGGTCGAGGAGGAGCGCATGACGAGGGTTGCCGCGATCGATTGTGGGACGAACTCGATCCGCCTGCTGATCGCTGACCTCACCGTCCGCGACGACGGCAGCGCCTGGCTGCGCGACGTGCACCGGGAAATGCGCGTCGTCCGGCTCGGCCAAGGCGTCGACGCCACCGGCAAACTCGCCCCCGAAGCGCTGGAACGCACCCGCGCCGCGCTGGTCGACTACCAGATCATGGCGGTGCGCAAGGGCGTGCAGCGGGCGCGGATGGTCGCCACGTCCGCGACCCGCGACGCCAGCAACCGCGAGGAATTCTTCGCGATGACTCGCGACGTGCTCGGCGTCGAAGCCGAAGTGATCAGCGGCGACGAGGAGGCGACGCTCTCCTTCACCGGCGCCGTCGGCGAACAGGAACCCCGGCGCGGCCCGTTCGTCGTCGTCGACGTCGGCGGTGGCTCGACCGAACTCGTGCTCGGCACCTGGAACGGGATCACCGCCGACATCCGCGCGGCCAAATCGGTCGACATCGGCTGTGTGCGGCTCACCGAGCGCTGCCTGCCCAGCGACCCGCCCACCGCGCAGGAGATCGCCGCCGCCGTCGACGTGGCCATGGACACCCTCGCCGTCGCGTTCGACGCCGTCGACGTCCGCGAGGCCCGCACCTTCATCGGTGTGGCCGGGACGGTCACCACGCTGTCGGCGGTCAACCAGGGCCTGACCGAATACGACCCGGAACGCACCCACCTGTCGACCATGTCGCTCACTGAGATCCGCCGCACGACCGCGCGCCTGCTCGAACTGCCGCGCGAACAGCGCGCCGAGATCCAGGCCATCCACCCCGGCCGGGTCGACGTGATCGGCGGCGGCGCCCTCATCGTCCGCACCGTCGCCGAACAGTTGGCCGTGCGCGCCGGCCTCACCGAGATGGTGGTCAGCGAACACGACATCCTGGACGGCATCGCCCTGTCCCTGGCCTGAACCCGGCCGCCGAGACGGTGGGTCAGACGATCACCAGCCGCCCGACCAGCAGCTCCACCCTCCGCTCGGCGTTCCCCGGCGGCAGCCGTCCCGCCCGGGTCAACGTGGCCAGCCCGTGCAGGGCCGCCCAGAACACCTCGGTGCACAGGGCCGGTTGGACGTCCCCGGCGAGGTCGAGCTGGAACATGGCGTCGTAGACCGCCGGGTTGTGCTCGGCGAAGTCGAGGTAGGCGCGGGCCAGAGCGGTGATCCGCGCGCGCGGGCCGTCCGCGGCGGAGGTCGCGGCCAGCAGCGCCCCGGCCAGTTCGGCGGCACCTTGGCGGGCGACGGCGCCGATGATCTCGCGCTTGCCGCGGAAGTGACAGTAGAGGACAGGCTGGCTGCGGTCGATGCGCTCGGCGAGGCGGCGGATGGTGACCGCGTCCCAGCCCTGCTGCTCGGCGAGCTCGCGGGCCGCCGCCACGATGAGGCGCTCGCGGTCCGCCCACTCGCGCCGCTTGCGTTCAGGTACCGGCATAGGCAAATACTAGCGCTGCTAGACAACCGAGCGAAGCTAGTGCTAGCGTTGCCACATCAGCTAGCAACGCTAGATCCCGGAGGGTCATCATGCTCAACGCACTCGAAGTCGTCACCATCGTGGTGGTCGGCCTGATGGTGGGGGTGGAGTTCTCCGTCGCCTTCATCCTCAACCGGATCCTCAACGGGCTCCCCGAGGACAGCGCCCAACTCGGCCACGCCCACGGCGGCCGGATGCTCGGCGCGCTCATGCCGTTCTGGTACATCGGCTCGCTCATCCTGAGCGCGATCTGGGCCATCGCCGGCTGGCATCACCCCGGCACCGGCCTGGTCGTCATCGCCGCCGCGCTGCTGATCGTCAGCGTGATCATGTCGCTGCTGCTGCTCGTCCCGATCAACAACCGGAACAAGACCTGGACACCGGAGAACCGGCCCGAGGACTGGAAGCAGCAGATGAACCGCTGGAACCGCTACCACTACGCCCGCGTCGCGGTGATCGTCGCCGCCTTCGCCCTGCTGGCAACCGCCCTCGTCTGAGCCGTGAAAGGAAGAGTCAAAGATGGCCAAGCTGGAGAACCTGGACCCGACCACACCGATATTCGCGCAGTTCAAGGAGAAGACCGGACCCATCGTCCTGGCCAACACCTTCGTCGTCCCGAAAGACCGGTCCGAGTCGTTCCTGGCCCACTTCACCAAGCAGGCCGAGTTCATGAAGTCGCAGCCCGGATTCGTCTCCCTGCAGATGCACCAGGGCGCGGCGGGGAGCCAGTTGTTCATGAACGTCGCGGTCTGGGAGTCGGCCGAGGCCCTGGCCAAAGCGTTCGGCAACCCGCGGTTTCAGGCCATGGCCACCGAGGTCCCCGAGGACATCGTGTCCTACCCGCACATCTTCGAGAAGATCACCCTCGACGGCCTCAGCGAGGCCTGACCCGGAAATCCCGGCGAGCCCGGCACCTCCCCGTGGAGGAGCCGGGCTCGCTCTAGTCGGCGTCCTCCGAGACCGGCTCGACCGACTCGGTGACCACCCACGCGTAGTCCTCGGCGAGTTCCCGGATCTCCTTCATCTGCCGTTCCAGGCTGCGCTCGTCCAGCTCATCCGCCGCGTCGCAGTACATGTACAGGAGATAGCGCATGGACTGCGGCTTGCGCCGCGCCGCCTCGGCCCGCGCCTTCTCCCTGCGATAGTCGGCCAATCGCCTAACCCCGGTCATGCCGCCTCTCCTGCCCTCGCGCTGTGAGGAGTAGCTCAACACAACCGGGTCGCGCTCACGCTTCGACGCGCTGATCACGAAGCGGTCCACAATCAACGATTCGATGAACCGCCCACGAAATTGGCCAAATCGACCGATTGGCGCAGGCGGCTCGGCTCGTGGACGTACATCATGTGGCCCGCCTCGTAGTACTCACGGCTGATGTTGCCGTGCAGTTCACGCGGGATCGCCAGATGCGCGAGCACGTGTTCGGCCGCGTAGTACGGGGTGGCGCCGTCGTAGTAGCCGAAGGCCACGTGCACCTTCAGGTTCGGGTTGGCCCGGATCGCGGCCGCGAGTTTGTCCGCGACGGTCACCGACGAACCCTCGAACTCCTTGTACGACCAGGGGTGGACGTTGCCGTTGATGATCTCGTAGGGCAGGTCGCTCTCGTAGCCGAGTTCGGTGCGGACGTAGTGGTTGAACGCGGCCGAGTACGGGCCGAGGATCGCCGAGAACGACGGGTCTTCCTCGAACCGCTCGCGGCCGTAGTCGCTTTCCCAGCCGGTGAACCGCGCGTCGAGCCGGCCGGTCACCTTGCGATCCTCGCGCAGCAGTTCGGTGAAGAACCGGACGTGCTCGATGCGCAGGTCGACCTGGTCGACGTACTCCTGCGACAACCCGGTCAACGCGGCCAGTCTGGTCACGGCCGCCGCGCGCTCCTCATCGGACAGTCGATGGCCGCGCGCGAGCGCCCAGGGATAGTCGCGTTCGGCGAACTCCTCGGCGTCGGCGACGACCTCCGCCAGCGGACGATCACCGAGCTTGCCGTGGTAGTGCGCGACCGCGGCGTAGGTGGGCAGGTAGTTGACGAACGGGACGTCATTCCCTTCGCTGAACCGGATCGTCCCCAGGTCCAACACGGACGAGATCAGCATCAGCCCGTTGAGGTACATCCCGTACCGGGTCTGCAGATGCTCGGCGAGACCGGCCGCGCGCAGCGTGCCGTAGGACTCGCCCGCGATGAACTTCGGTGACATCCACCGGCCGTTGCGCGCGGTCCACAAGCGAATCACTTCGCCGACGGACTCGATGTCCGCGCTGTAGCCGTGATAGTCGGCAGGCTTCTCGCCCTTGCCCGCCCGCGAGTAACCGGTCGAGATCGGATCGATGAACACGATGTCGCTGTGCGCCAGCAAGGTTTCCGCGTTGTCGGCAAGACCGTAGGGTGGCGGCACCAGGTTGCCGACATCGCCGCTGAGCACCCGGCGCGGTCCGAGCAGGCCGAGGTGCAGCCACACGCTCGACGAACCGGGCCCACCGTTGAACGCGAACGTCACCGGCCGGTCCACCGGGTCGCCGCCGTGCGCGACGTACGCGGTGAGGAACACCTCCGCCTTGGCCACGTGCCCGTCCGACGCGCCGTCGGTGAGCACCTCCTTGCGCAACACGATCCGTCCGGTCGTCGCGGTGTAACGCAGTTCGCCGGATGCCAGCGTGATGGTGTGCTCGCTGCTGACCAGGTCGTCGGTCGGCTCGATCCGCTGGCCGTTCGACTCCTCGGTGTCGGCGGCGTCTGGTTCGCTGGGCTTGGTGTCCTCGGATGCCATGCTGTCACCCTAAAACGAACCGACGTCGGAGAAAGTTGATCCGTGCCCGATCCCACCACAGCGGCGCCCAAGGCGCGCACCCTCGCTGAACTCGACGCAGCGCTGATCGACTGCCGCGCGTGCCCGCGCCTGGTCGCGTGGCGCGAAGAGGTCGCGCGGGTCAAACGCGCGTCGTTCGCGGATCAGGAATACTGGGGTCGCCCGGTGCCGAGTTTCGGCGCGACCGACGCGTCGATCCTGATCGTCGGCCTCGCACCCGCCGCCCACGGCGCGAACCGCACCGGCCGGATGTTCACCGGCGACCGGTCCGGCGACTTCCTCTACGCCGGCCTGCACGCCGTCGGCCTCGCCTCGCAACCGACCGCGACCCGGATCGGCGACGGACTTGAGCTGTTCCACACCCGCATCGCCGCGCCCGTGCACTGCGCGCCCCCAGCCAACAAGCCGACCCCGGTCGAGCGCGACACCTGCCGCCCCTGGCTCGCCGCCGAACTGAACCTGCTGGCACCGACCATGCGGGTGATCATGGTGCTCGGCGCGTTCGGCTGGCAGGCACTGCTGCCGGTGCTCGACGCGGCCGGCTGGCAGATCCCGCGTCCCCGGCCGGTCTTCGGTCACGGCGCCGAGGTCACGCTGAAGCGCGCGGACCGCGCCGACGAGCTGCGCCTGCTCGGCTGCTTCCACGTCTCGCAGCAGAACACCTTCACCGGCAGGCTGACCCCGGCCATGCTCGAAGACGTCCTGATCAGCGCGAAAGCCCTGGCAGGTCTGGCCGGTTGACCGGCAACGATCGATTTTCGTTTTGTTCGTTTCGGGGTACGCTGGGGTGGTGACAGCGACTATGGACGAGCGAACTGTGCTACCTCCCGCTCACCCGGACCGCCTCTCCCAAGTGCTGGGTTTGCTGGGGCCGGAAGGGGGTCCCCGCGCTGCCTTGATTGGACCGGACGGCACGCGCCTCGAGCTTCCGGCTGAGGTATTCGAGGTGCTCCGTGAAGTGGTCCAGGCTATGTCTTACGGCCTGGCCGTAACGGTCGCTCCGCATCAGACCGTGGTCACTACCAGTGAGGCAGCGCAGATGCTGGGCATTTCGCGCCCCACTTTGGTCCGGCTGCTTGAAGCAGGCGAGATCCCTTTCGAGCAGCCCGGCCGGCACCGTCGGATCCGACTGGCCGACGTCCTCGCTTATCAAGCCCGTGCTCGCCGTGCCAGGGCGGCGCACCTTGATGAGATGGTTCGGGTGAGTGAGGAAGACGGCTTCTACGAGCTGCCCACTGGCGGTCCTATCGAGCGACTGCCCGTCGATCGCGAGCTCGACTGACGATCACGGATAGCAATGTTTCCGGTTTTCTTCGACACCTGTGTGCTGATGAAGTCGTAGCTGTGCGACACCCTGCTGACGATCGCTGACACCGGCCTCTACCGGCCCATGTGGTCGGCGGAGATCCTGGAGGAACTGGACCGCAACCTGCGTCGGCTCGGCGGAACGGAGGCGCAGGTCGCGCATCGGCTCAGCCAGATGACCACGAGCTTCCCGGACGCGGAAGTCGTGGGCTATGAGTGGTTGATCGAAGCGATGACCAACGATCCGAAGGATCGGCACGTCCTGGCCGCAGCGGTCCGCGGCGGCGCCGAGGTTCTCGTAACCGAGAACCTCAAGGACTTCCCTGCCTCGTCGCTTGCTCAGTACGACATCGTCGCCATTCACCAGGACGAGTTCCTGCTTGATCAGCTCGACTTGTCCCCGGCCGTCGTTTTCGCTGGTCTACGCCGACAGGTCTCGCGTTATCGGCGGGAACCGCGCACGATCGACGATCTGCTGAAAGTTCTCGCCGGGCCTGGGCAGGGTTGCCAGAGTTTCGCGAAGGCCTGTCGTGGATTGCTCTGATGCCAGGCATGGGAGGGGCGGCTGAAGGTCGTGTCTGCGCCTGCCCAGCTGCTTTTACATCTGGCAGCAGAACACCGTCGCCGGTCACCTGATCCGGCCATGCTGAGAGGAGGAGAAGTGACCGATGAGGATAGGTTCCCGGCCGTTCACCCCGGGGAGATCCTGGCTGAGGAGTTCCTGGAGCCCCTCCGCGTGACCCAGCACCGCCTTGCTGTCGAGATCGGTGTGCCGCCTCGACGTATCAACGAAATCGTGCACGGCAAGCGGGGTATCTCGGCTGATACGGCGCTGCGGTTGGCCCGTTTCTTCGGGACTTCGGAACAGTTCTGGCTCAACCTCCAGTCTCATTAGGCGCGGCCGATGATCTCTGACAAACTGATCGACGCTAGTCCGATTGGCGTACATGCGTTCCGCAAAGTAGCATGTTCCATGTGTCGCGGAACGAGGCGAAAACCGGAACCACGGTCATTGAGTTACTCAACGGGTTCGAGCACGCACTGCGAACCGCGTTGCCTGGAAACTGGGGTGTCGAACTGGCCCGGCAGGCTTCGGCCGGCGTTGCCGGCTACCTTCCTGACGCGATCTACCGCCTGAAAGCGCCCGGCGGCGAGTTGGCGACCATCGTGGCCGACGTGAAGTACAACGTCATTCCGCGTGACCTGACTGCCGTCACGAGCCAACTGTGGCACGTCAGCGAGTTGATCGGCGCGGACACGACCGTCTTGATCAGCCCATTCGTCTCCCCCCTCGCCCGGGAGAAACTGGCCGAGGCAGGTGTTGGCTGGTTCGACGCAACGGGAAACCTGCAGGTGCGAATGGACCAACCGGCGGTCTTTCTCAGCAGCATCGGAGCATCCCGCAATCCATTCGTCGACCCTGCCGACCACCGACTCAAATCACTGCGTGGCCCCGCGTCCGCGCGAGTGGTCCGCGCATTGTGCGAACTCCCGTTGCCGCTGGGGGTCCGTATGTTTGGCCAGGAGGCGAATGTTGGTGGTGGCAGTAGCTCACGTGTCTTGGAGCTGCTGAGCCGGGAAGGGCTGATCACCCGAGAGGACTCAGGAAGGGTCGTCGCGGTCCGCAAACGAGCCTTGATCCAGCGTTGGACGGATGACTACGGCCTGGTGTCCTCGAACCACGTCACCGGCATGCTTGATCCACGAGGCATCGATCACGCCTTGACGGCTCTGCGGTCAGCCGCCGACGGACATGTTGTGACCGGTTCTGTGGCTGCGCGTGCGTATCTGCCTACCGGGATGGTTCCAGTGACGCCGCTGACCACCCTCGTCGTGCATACCGATCGACCTGTCGACCTGATCCGGGATACGGGTTTGCGACAGGTCGAACGAGGGGCGAACGTGCTGGTGGTGAAGCCCTTCGACGAGGTGTTGCTGGACCGGGCGCGAGAGATCGACGGCATTCGTTGCGCGGCGCCCGCGCAGGTGGTCGCGGACTTGCTGACCGGTCCGGGCCGGTCAAGCGAAGAGGCAGAGCAATTGATCAAGGTGCTGGCCACCGAAGACCAAGGATGGATGACTTGACCGGCCTGGTTGTTCCACCGGAGTACGTCGCTGCTCGCTCCGTGTTGCTGGATGCGTTGGATGCCCTGGAAGCACACCTTGATGCGATCATCCTGGTCGGGGCTCAGGCCGTGTACATGCACACTGGTGACACCGACCTGTCCGTAGCGCCGACTACGACCGATGCCGATGTCGCACTGGCACCGGATCGGGTTGCCGACGAGCCGCTGCTCGGCGGCGTTCTTGCCGATGCGGGTTTCGTACCTGGCAACAACCCTGGCAGCTGGATCGGAAAGGGCGATGTCGCTATCGACATCATGGTGCCGGACGCGTTGTGTCCGCCCGGCGGCACGCGAGGTGTGCGGCTACCCGTGCATGGCAACAGGGTTGCCCGGCGGACAGTCGGTTTGGAAGCGGCCATCGTGGACAACGAGCCTCGGGAAATTGTGGCTTTCGCCCGTGCGGACCGCAGGCGGCGAATGCTGCGGGTGGCCGGTCCGGCCGCGTTGATCGTTGCCAAGATCATCAAGATCAGCGAACGCCGTGACAATCCGCGCCGGCTGAAGCCGAAAGACGGTCTTGACGTTCTGCGTCTGCTTCAGCTGGTCGATATGAAGATCATCTCTGATCGCCTGTGCGCGCTGTTGGCCGATCCCTTGGCCGGCGATGTGACAGCCAGGGCATTGGCTGTGCTACGTGAGGACGGCTGTCAGCCTGAAGGGTTGATCGCCAGGCTCACCGCGGCTGCCGTGCCCACGGATAACTGGGATACGACGACGCAGTCGGTCGCCACCTTGATCGGGGAGCTGGTTGAAGCATGTGAGTAGTCCAGCGAATCGGCCGGCTGATCCGGTTGAGCTGCGGCCGATCGTTTTTCTCGATGTTGATGGGCCGCTGAATCTGTGGGCGGCCGGGGAGCGGCCTGCTGGGTTCGTGGAGCATCGGTTCCGGGTGTCGCGGTGGGGGCGGCGGCGGTTGCGGATGTGGTTGAACCCGGCGCACGGGACGTTGCTGCTGGAGCTGGCGCAGCGGACCGGGGCCGAGTTGGTGTGGGCGTCGACGTGGGGGGTGGCGGCGAACGCGACGGTGGGGCCCGCGCTGGGGTTGCCGGAGTTGGCGTCGATCAACTTTGTGCCGGGGTCGGCGTTGGGGGATGGGCAGTGGAAGTTCCCGGCGGTGTCGCGGTTCGCGGGTGATCGGCCGTTGGTGTGGTTCGACGACGACTTCGAGTTGTATCCGGCGGCGCGGGAGGCGTTCGTGGCGCGGCGCCGGGGACGGGTGAAATTGGTCCGGGTTGATCCGCATGTCGGGATTACCGTGGATCAATTGGTCGATGTCGAGGAGTGGTTGAGGGTTGTCGGGGCGGCCTGAGGAAACGCGAGATCGAGGCCACACAGTGATGCCGTGCACTCCGTTCGGATGACCGTTCGGCCGGTCGACGCGGCGGGACATCACGCCGGTTTTACTTTGGGTGGGTGTCGGCCGGGCGCTGTAGCAGCGGTTTCGATGTACGTCGGGCGGCGTATTGACAGCGGCGGGACAACGGTTGACGACAAGTTGATCTTGAGGTTAGCGCCGCATGATCGATAACCTGACGCCCCTGGACAGCTCGATTCAGCGACGGCGCTCACACTCGTGGCGGGTGGTGCTTCGAAGGCGCCGAAAGAGTGCGACCATAGACGTATGGCCGCTGGGAAATCGCAACCGAAACGAATCCTCGTCCTCGGTGGTGGATACGTTGGTTTGTACACCGCCATGGGTCTGCAGAAGAAGCTGCGCCTGAAAGAGGCGTCGGTCACCATCGTGGACCCGCAGCCGCACATGACCTATCAGCCGTTCCTGCCGGAGGCGGCGGCCGGGTCCATCGAGCCGCGGCACGTGGTGGTTCCGCTGCGGACCACGCTCAAGCGCTGCCACGTGGTCACCGCGCGCGTTCGCAAGATCGAGAACGACCGCAAGATGGTCACGGTCGAGGCGACCGACGGGCATGTCGAGGAGATCGGCTACGACATCCTGGTCGTGGCGCTCGGCTCGGTGTCCCGGCTGCTGCCGATCCCGGGTCTCGCGGAGCAGGGCATCGCCTTCAAGACCATCGGTGAGGCCATCTACCTGCGCAACCATGTCATGTCCCGGCTCGACCTGGCGTCGAGCACGCTCAGCCCGGATCTCCGCAAGCGTTTGCTGACCTTCACCTTCGTGGGTGGCGGCTTCGCTGGCGTCGAGTCGCTGGCCGAGCTGGAGGACATGGCGCGTTCCGCGTGCAAGTACTACTCGAACATCGAGCCGGAGGACCTGCGCTGGGTGCTCGTCGAGGCAGCCGGCCGGATCCTGCCCGAGGTGCGCGAGAGCCTCGGCGTGTGGACGGTCGAGCAGTTGGAGAAGCGCGGGATCGAGGTCTACCTCTCCACCCAGGCCAAGTCGTTCGAGGGCGGCCACGTGGTGCTCTCCGACGGCACCGAGTTCGACAGCGACACGATCGTCTGGAACGCGGGCGTCAAGGCCAACCCGATCATGTCCGCTTCCGACCTGCCGCTCGACCAGCGCGGCCGGCTGATCTGCACCGCGTCGATGCAGGTCGAGGGCGTGCCGGGAGTGTGGGCGGCCGGTGACTGCTCTGCGGTGCCGGACCTGTCGCGGACCGCTGAGGACCCGTCGGCGACCTGCGCGCCGAACGCGCAGAACGCGGTGCGCCAGGCGAACCTGCTGGCCAAGAACATCATGGCCGTGATGCGCGGCGGCAAGGCCAAGGACTACTACCACAAGAACGTGGGCTCGGTCGCCAGCCTCGGCGTCCGCAAGGGCGTCGCGGACACCTTCGGCGTCAAGCTGAAGGGCTACCCGGCGTGGCTGATGCACCGCGCCTACCACGTGAGCCGGATGCCCACCCTCAACCGCAAGGTGCGAATTCAGCTCGACTGGTTGGTAAGTGGCCTTTTCCGGCGTGAAGTGATCTCGCTCGGTCAGATCAACGACCCGAAGGCGGAGTTCGCGCGGGCGGCCAACAGCTGATCCGCCGGTTCTCGCCCGGCGTCAAGTGTTGAGGCTGGGCGGGGATCAATAGTTACCGCCGGGCAGCGGTAGGGTGAACCGGCCGTTCGGTAGGGTGACGGCGGTGGGTGTGCCGTCGCTGCTTGGCGGCGGGGGTTGTGCCGTTAAGGGCCCCGAAAATGGGACACTGCGCGATTAATCGCGCGTTGGTCCCTGACGATTCGGCCAGCTCAACGCGGGGAGTCTTGACAAGAAATTGCGGTAATCGGAAACTACTCGTCGTCTGTAGCCCGAACGTGTGAACGCGACGCCGTTTCCGGTGCGAGGAGCAGGGTGGCATGTCGATCGAGGAACTGGCGGCGCAGCTGCGCAGCGGGGAGATCGATAATGCCGAGTTGGCCCAGTACGCGGCCGAGTACGCCCGGGACGAACTGATCTTCCGCAACAAGAAGGACGACTGACCTGACCACGAACGGCAACGGGCGCACCGATGGTGAGTTTCCCCCATTCGGGGAGACCGCCGTTGCCGATGATGGCTCGTTGCGCACGGTTCCGGCTCAGCCGATCGGCAGGCACACTCCCTTGTTGCTCCAGGGTCAGGAGTACGTCCTGCGGCTGCGCGTTGCCGCGCGCGACTTCCAGGAGCAGATCCACAAGCTCGATCTCGTCGACGCCGGTGACGGCAACCCGGAACCGTGCGTGCTGGTGCTGGCCCGCTCGGCCGACATGGAGATGAACGAGCTGTCGATCGCGCTGGCCGAGCGCGGCGTGCGGATGGCCCGGCTGGACGTCGACCGTTGTCTGGACCTTCCGCTGACCGTGTATCCGGACGCGCCGCTGGTCGAGCTGGGCCGCTGGATGCTGCGCCCGCTGCTGGTCTGGCGCAGGCACTTCGAACTGGCCGCGCTGCCGGCCGATCCGGGCACGCTGTTCGGCGCGTACGCGGTGGACCAGTGGCGCTCGGTCGCCGACTGGATCACCAATCGGACCGATTGGGCCCAGGTGAACGCTGTCCCGTTCGGACGGCGGCTGGATCGGCTCACCCAGCTCACCGACGCGGCCGCGTTCGGCCTCCGCACCCCGCGGACCGTCGTCACCACCCAACCTGGCCGTCATCGGCCGGGCGGTGGGCGATGCATCGTGAAGGCCGCGGGCCGTCATCTCGTCGAACCGACCTCCGGCGTGCAGCACGGGCTGTTCCCGCGTCCGCTCGACACGCACCGGTCGAGTTTCGCGCCGGAGCCCGCGCCGGTGATCGTGCAGCAGTACCTGACCGCCGATCATGAACTGCGGGTGTTCGTGGTCGCCGGTGAGGCCATCGCGTACCGGGTGGACAAGCTGGATCCGGCTCAGCTGTGGGTTGATCCGGACGCGGTCGACGTGCGCCGCGTCGAGTTGCCGGGCGCGCTGCGCGAGACGTTGCTGGCGTTGACCCGGTACTGGCGCCTGGATGTCGTTGCCTTCGACTTACTCGTGCGGGGCGACGACACCGTCTTCCTCGAAGCCAACGTCAATTGTGACTGGCAGTGGTTCGAACGCCGATCGGGTGAACCCGCGGTGTCGGCCGCGGTGGCCACGTGGGTGGCGACCCGGTTCGAAGAGTTACGGCGTCGTTCGTAGCCCTTCCGTGAGCTAATCGTGCTCCACCTTTGCATACGTCCTGACCAGCGGAAAAGGCGTCCCAGGTCGGAGTCGGACGAACAAGTTTGCTCAAGAGCTTCCCCGAATGGGTGACAACCGCATAAGCTGCGCCCGCCCCCGTAGCCCAACAGGCAGAGGCATTCCCCTTAAAAGGGAAGTGTTGCCGGTTCGAATCCGGTCGGGGGCACCAATCGTTCAGGTAGACCAGGTTGCGCTGAACGGCTGCTGTCCATCCCTCGAATGGCTGAGCCCTCGAATGGCTGCGCGCCTTGGGGTTTCGCGTTTTTCCGGCCACACTCCGATGTGCCCCAGGGCAATCCGCCGAAATGGCCGATTGATCTACGCGGGATGACCGTCCTCGGGGCGGATGGTCATGGTGCCCGCGTTGAGATCGATCGCGGGTCCACCGGGCGGGGCGCCTTGGGCTTCCTCGTCGCGCATCATGGACCACGAGTCGCGGTGGTCCAGTTCGCGCCGCTTGGTCCCGTAGAACAGGGCGGTGTACTCGTTCACGGTGATCTCGGTGAACGAGCGGTTGGTCCGCTTTCCGGTTTTGTGCCGGACGATCAGCCAGCTCAACGCGAGCAGCGCGACGAGGGGCAGTCCGAATGCCAGCAGGGCCATGGGCATGTGCGTCCAACGCGCGGGAGATTGGTCCGGTTCCCGCCCTGGTTCGTCCTTAATGGACCTCCAAGAAAAGCGTTGGCGCGGACACGATTGGTGATGGATCGATCACGGAGCCGGATCCGCGGCCAGGTACAGGTAGGTTTTCTGGCTGGCGATGAGGCCATTCGGGGCAATCGTGAACAGGTCGGCGAACTCGATGGATCCTTCACGGCCGTCCTCGTCGGTGGTGAAGTACTTGCCGATCGCGGTGATCCGGCCACTGCTGCCGAAAACGTGATCGAGCGCGTGCCGCCCGCCTGCCGTGCCGGCCCGCAGTTGCTGAAACTTCTCGATCTGCCGACGCCCCCGAATGGGTGACATCCCGGGTGCGTTCAGGACCGCGTCGACGTCGAACAGCGATCCGTAGCCGTCGAGGTCCGCGACATCGAGGTAGTGGTAGCTCAACCGGACATGATCGAGTCCCGCTGCCGTCGTCCCCGTGGTACGGGGCCGGGCGCTCGGATGTTTCCCCCGCCTCATGTCAACAGCCTGGCAGGAGCGTCTTTCCAGCACCTATCGCCGAACTATCCTACGTTTTCCACGGTCTGGTTGCTACGCTCCGTTTGCTACGTTCACCGGGAAAGACCTGAGTACCGACCTTCGCGTTGACGCAGAAGGTTCACCCGGCTACAGAAAGTGCACCACGGTGAGCTGGCGGCAGAAGGCATGACACGGTTGCCGAGATCACTTAGTGTGGTCCCGGGTTTAGACCACTGGGGGTGGCGTCGACTGTGGAGTTTGACGAAACTGACGTGCCCATATATCGGATGCTCGGCCTGCTTGAAGTGGGTACTGGGGCCCACGTCGACTTGCGGATTCCGCCTGGCAGGCAACAGATCGCGCTGTCCGCGATGCTGTTGGAAGCAAACCGTGTGGTGAGCGTCGACCATCTGATCGATGCGATCTGGGAGGACGACCCGCCACCGACAGTACGCGCGCAGGTACAGATCTGTGTTTCCGGTCTGCGTACCAATCTGGGCAAGATCGGCCGGGAAAAGACCATCGTGACCAAACCGTCCGGGTATTTGATCCAGGTCGGCGAGGGCGAACTGGACGCGCAGGTGTTCGAACGGCTGGTCGCCGACGCGGACCGGCTGACCCGGGCCGACGCGATCGCGGACGCGGCCAAGCTGATGCAGCGGGCGATCGGCTTGTGGCGCGGGCCCGCGCTCTCCGGCATCACCAGCCGCACGCTGGAGGCCAAGGCCGCGCAACTGGACGAGAACCGGTTGTCCGCGCTGGAGACCTTCCACGACCTGCAACTGCGGCTCGGCGCGCACCGGCAGCTGATCGGCCAGCTGGTGGCGCTGGTCAACGAGCAACCGCTGCGGGAACGCCTGCGCGGCCAGTTGATGCTGGCCCTCTACCGGTCCGGGCGGCAGGCCGACGCGCTGGAGACCTACCGGGCCGGGCGGGCGCTGCTGATCGACCAGCTCGGGCTGGAGCCGGGAACCGAACTGCGCCAACTCGAATCGCGCATCCTGGCCGAGGACGCGAGCCTCGATCTCACCGGCGACTCGGTGCGGGCGGCAGGCGAGTCCGCGCCTGCCGAGCCGGAGATCGTGGCGCCCTCGCAGCTGCCGACCGACATCGCCGATTTCACCGGTCGCGCGAGCGTGCTCGACACCATCGCGAGCATCGTCGCGGGCAACGGCACCTCGCTGGCCGCGCGGGTCGCCGTGCTCGTGGGCAGGCCCGGTGTCGGCAAGAGCGCGGTCGCCGTGCATGCCGCGCATCTGTTGCTGGACAAGAATTTCCCGGACGGCCAGCTCTACTGCGACCTCGGCGACACCCGCGCGCACCAGGCCACCTCGGTCGACGTGCTCGGCCGGTTCCTGCGCGCGCTGGGCATCCCGGGCACCTCGATACCGGACACCCTGGATGAACGCGCCGAGATGTTCCGGCATCTGGTGGCGCGCAGGCGAATGGTGATCGTGCTCGACGGCGCGTCGGCCGAACACCAGGTGCGGCCGCTGCTGCCCGGGTCGAGCAGCAGCACGGTGATCGTCACCAGCCGCAATCGGTTGACCGGTCTGCCCGGCGCTCGGGTGATCGACGTCGACGTGTTCGACAAGGACCAGGCGATCGGCTTGCTGGCCAACGCGATCGGCAAGCAACGGGTGAACGACGAGCCCGCCGCGGCCGAAGTGCTGGTGCGGATGGTCGGCAGGCTGCCGCTGGCGCTGCGCATCGTGGCGGCGCGGCTGGCCGCGCGACCGCACTGGTCGCTGGCCTGGATGGTCGAGCGCCTTTCCGACGAACGCCGACGGCTCGACGAACTCGCGCACGGCGAACTGGTGGTGCGGGCCAGTCTCGCGCTCACCTACGACGGCCTCGAACCCCGCGCCCGCCAGCTGTTGCGGCTGCTCAGCACGCTCGACGGGCTGAGCTTCCCGCCCTGGGTGGCGGCCGCGCTGCTGGACGCCGACCTGTTCGACGCCGCCGACCTGCTGGAAATGCTGGTCGACGCGCACATGCTCGAAGTCGCCGCGATCGACCTGTCCGGCTCGCCCCGCTACAAGCTGCACGAGCTGATCCGGCTGTTCGCCCGCGAACAACTGGAGGCGCACGATTCGGCCGAGCAGCAGCAGGCCGCGCGCACCCGGGTGATCGGCGGCTGGTTGCAGGTCTCCGGTGAGGCGCACCGGCGTGTGTACGGCGGCGACTACACGGTGCTGCACGGCAGCGCACCGCGCTGGTGGCCGCCCGCCAGTTACGTGGACCGGGTGCTCAACGACCCCTTCCTGTGGCTGGAATCCGAGCACACCAACCTGTGCTCGGCCGTCGCGCTCGGCGCGGCCGCCGGTCTCGACGAGGCGTGCTGGGACCTCGCGGTCACCTTGGTGACGCTGTTCGAGTCGCGCTGCTATTTCGACGACTGGGAACGCACGCACGAACTGGCCCTGATCGCGGTGCGCGCCGCGGGCAACCTGCGCGGGGTCGCCGCGTTGCAGTGCTCGCTCGGTTCGCTGTATCTGAGCCGCCGCCAGTACGCCGCCGCCGAACGGGAGTTGATCCCGGCCCTGGAGGCGTTCGTGGAACTGGGCGACGTGCACGGGGCCGCGCTGGCCAGACGCAACCTCGCCATGCTGGACGCGCGCAGCGGTGACACGGCCAGTGCCATGCTGCGCAACGAGCAGGCCCTCGCGGAGTTCCGCGAGGCCGGTGATCAGGTCGGCATGGCGCACGTGCTCGGCCAGATCGTCCGGCTGGAGCTGGAAAGCGGCTTGCTCGACGACGCGGGCGCGCACATCGACGAGGCGCTCAACACCTGCCGGGCTATCGGCAACGAGCGGGTCGAGGTGCAGATCCGCTACAGCCAGGCCGAACTGATGTTGCTGCGCGAACGCTATGCCGAGGCCGAAACCGAACTGGCCGCCCTGCTCAAGATGGTGCGGGACGGCCACGACATCGTCGGTGAGTCGCGGATCCTGTGCAGGCTCGGCACGCTGGTCGCCCAGTTGGGTCGCGTCGACGAGGCCAAGACGCTGCTGCGGGACGCGCTGGAGATCCGCGAGCAGACGATGGATCATGCCGGTGCCGGCGAGGTCCGGGCCGAGCTGGCCAAACTGCGCTCGGGCGAGGCCGCCGAGCTGGATACCGGGCGGTTGAGCGCGGCCACCTGAGCTGCTTGCGGGGTGGGCGCGGCCGCGTGGGCCGCGCCTGGAAGGTGTGCGGCTACTTGAGCCGCGCATGGATGGTTGTGCGGCTACTTGAGCGGCGCAGTGATGGTCTGCGGCTACTTGAGCCGCGCGTAGAAGGTTTGGAGCGCCGGGCTGCTGTTTTCAGGAGCCCGGCCGTTGTGCTGCGCTGGTTCTGTCGCACCTCGGTCCGTCGCACCTCGGTCCTGGCGCGGCCGGGCCGATGCGGGCGCTCAGCATCGGCCCGGCCAAATCTCAGACGGTCACGGCCAGGGGGTGTCGTCGGGGCCGCTGCCGCTGTCGGCGGGGGCCGCTGCCGCGCTGACCTGGGCGTGCAGGCCTGCACTGGCAGTGGCGGCCGATGTGGTGGTCGCTAAGAAGACCGGAGCGGCGATGGCGGCGGCTGTCACGACAGCGGCCATGAGCTTCTTGGTGATACGCATGTCTCTCTCCCCAGAAAGTCTTGCTTTCCCCAGTTTCAACGCGGTGCCGCGCTGATGGAACAAACGTTAGGGCCTGTCGGCATCATCCGGCCATCACGGAACTGACCAGGCACTATCCCGGTCACCATGCCGCCGTGATGGCGCCGCGATAGCGGCGCACCGCAACCTTGGTCCCAACGCAAGCGCACGACCAACTGGGTACGGCGAACAACCACAAAGACCACAGGGGAGGCCGACGAGCCGGCTGCCCGGGATGGGGATGAGGACCATGACGATTCAGATGGGGATTCAGACCGCGGCGGCGACGACGGCGACGACAGCGACCCGGCGCGAGGGGGTGTTCGCGCTGGTGTCCAGGCCCAGCGGGGACCAGGTGGTCGAGGTGGCGCTGAGCGCGCTGCGCCCGGCCGACTCGCCGCGCACCTCCGGTGAGGACCAGGCGCACGTGCGTACCCTCGCCGAGACCGACGCCGAGCTGCCGCCGATCCTGGTGCACCGCGCCAGCATGCGGGTGATCGACGGAGCGCACCGCATCGCCGCGGCTCGGCTGCGCGGCGCCAACACCATCCGGGCCCGGTTCTTCGACGGCGACGACGCCGCCGCGTTCCTGCTGGCCGTCAAGTCCAACGTTCTCCAGGGCCTCCCGCTGACTCTGGCCGAGCGCAAGCTGGCCGCCCAGCGGATCGTCCGCTCGCACCCGCAATGGTCGGACCGCGCCATCGCCGCGGTGGCCGGGCTCGACCACAAGACGGTCGGCTCGATCCGGCGCTGTTTGATCGGGGAGATTCCCCAGTCGGTCAAGCGGATCGGGCGGGACGGGCGGGCGCGGCCGGTGGACAACAGCGAGGGCCGCACCAAGGCGGGCCAGCTGATCGCCGAGTTCCCGCACGCGTCCATCCGGCAGATCGCCCAGACCGTCGGCATGTCCACCGCGACCGTGCAGGACGTGCGCAAGCGGGTGCTCGGCGGGTCCGACCCGGTGCCGGCCAGGGCGGCGCAGCCGCGCCGCGAGCAGGTCACCGAGCTGCCGCGCCAGTCCGGCGGCCGGGATCGGGCGGCCATCATCAAGGCGCTGCGCACCGATCCGTCGCTGCGCTTCACCGACTCGGGCCGCGCGCTGCTGCGCTGGCTGGACGCCTGCGCCGCGCCCGCCGACTGGGACGCGCTGGTGAACTCGCTGCCGCCGCACGCGGCCAGCCTGGTCGCCGAGGTGGCGCAGAGCTTCGCGACCCAGTGGCAGCAGTTCGCGCTGCGGCTCGGTCAGCTCGACCGCTCCGCGTAGTTCTTCCTTACATCACAACGAGAAAGGCCCCGGGATTTCTCCCGGGGCCTTCTTCGTTGGCCTGGTTCAGACGGTGGCGTGGTGCTTGACCACCATCGGCAGGCGCTTGGGGCCCATCACGCCCTGCGCGCCGAAATAGACGATCTCCTTGGTCTCGTCGATGCGCAGTTCGGGGAAGCGCTCCAGCAGGATGCCCAGCGCGATCCGGGCTTCCATCCGGGCCAGCGGAGCACCCATGCAGTAGTGCGCGCCGTGGCCGAAGGAGATGTGCGTGTTGTCCCGGCTGGGGTCGAACGTGTCGGGGTCGGGGAAGCGGGCCGGGTCGCGGTTGGCGCCGAGCAGCGACGGGATCACCATGCTGCCGGTGGGCACTTCTTCGCCGTCAATGGTCACGTCTGCCGTGGTCATCCTGGGCACGCCGAGGAATGGCGGGCGCATGCGCAGCGTTTCCTCGATGACTGCCGGAATCCCGCTCGGATCGGCGCGCAGCGCGTCCAGAACCTGTGGATTCTCGTGCAGGCAACGCATGGTGTTGTTCAGCAGCAGCGTCGTGGTGACGTGGCCTGCGATGAGCAGCAGCGCGGCGAAGGTGACGGACTCCTCGTCGTCGAGGCGCTCACCGTCCAATTCGGCCTGGACGATCGCGGTGAGGATGTCCTCCCGCGGATCGACGCGGCGTTCCTGGATCTGGGTCAGCAGGTAGTCGTGCATGGGCATCGCGGCCGCTTCGACCTCGCGGACGCTGTTCGGGTCGAACGGCTTGTCGAAGTTGGCCGAGAACATGTCGTCGGCCCACTTGCGGAACAGCGGCCGGTCGGCGGCGGAGACGCCGAGCATTTCCGCGATCACCGTGACCGGCAACGGGAAACTCAGCGTCGACACCAGGTCGATCTCCTCGGCGTCGCCGACCTGGTCGAGCAGCTCGTGCACGATCGCCCGAATGCGCGGCGCCAGATCGGCGACGGTGCGCGCGGTGAACGCCTGCGAGACCAGCTTGCGGTGCTTGCGGTGCACCGGCGGGTCCATCCGCATGAAGTTGCCCTTCATGAACAACGTGGCCGGCGCCATCGCGGAGAGGTCAGAGGAGAAGGTCGCGGTGTCGGTGAGGATGTGCTGGGTGGCGTCGTGACCGAACACGTGCCACAGGCCGAGTTTCTGGTTGAACCAGATCGGGCTGACGGCTCTGTGCCGTTCGATCCAGGCCACCAGCGCGGCGCCACCGTCCACCGCCGGTGACGGCGGGAATTCGTCCAGTACATGTTTCGGCATGGTTTCCTACTTTCTCCGAGTATTACCTGAATAAATTGAAGCATTCCCGATTTGGTTCCGTCCATGTCGGACCGGCGCTATCTCGGCCGCGATAGTCCAGTGATAGCAAGGAATCTTGACTGGGGACGGGGTCGCGGGGTCCCATTCATGGCAACGAGCTATTCACACTTCTCCGCCAGTTATCAAGGAGACGGCTCATGGGGGCTCAATTCCTGGTGCTCGGCTTGCTGGGCATCGCAGACGACAACAACGAACGAGTGGTGCTGCCGCCATCGCGGTCAGCGACGCTGCTCGCCGCGCTGTTGCTCGCACCGAACGAGGTCGTGCCGGTCGGCTATCTGAAGCGGGTCATCTGGGGAGACCGGCTGCCGACCACGGCCCGCGCCACGCTGCAGACCTACGTGTCGCGGCTGCGCGCGCTGTTCGGGAAGTTCGGTCTGTCACGGGACCTGATCGAAACGGTTCCTGGCGGGTACCGACTGGGGGTGCCGTCGGACCTGGTCAGCTTCACCGAGCTGACCAGGTCCGCCGATGGTGCTACGGACCCCGAGACCGAACTGGACCTGCTGCGCCGAGCGCAGAACCTGTGGCACGGCGAACTGCTCGCCAACGTGGATTCCGAGCTGCTGCACCGTGACGCCGTGCCCAAGCTGCAGGCGCAGTGGCTCGCGGTGGTGCAACGCCGCTTCGCCCTTGAGCTGCAACTGGGGAGGCATCGCGGCGCGATCACCGACCTGCGCGCGCTGACCGAGGCCCATCCGGCCCACGAGCCGTTCTGGGCGCTGCTCGCGCAGGCGCTGGCCGGTTCCGGTCGCCGCACCGACGCGCTGACCGCCTGCCGGGCCGGTCGCGGCCACACCGACGGCGGCGAATTACGCAGACTCGAAGCCGACATCCTCGCCGACGCTCCACAACGGAGCGACGCGTTCCCGGCCGACCTGCCCCAGTTCGTGGGCAGGTCGGCCGAGATCGATGCGCTGCGGGCGCATGTGGCCGCCAACCTCTCCGGCCCGGCGATCGTGGTGCTGACCGGCCCGCCCGGCATCGGCAAGTCCGCGCTCGCGGTGCGCATCGGCCACCTGCTGGCGGAGAATTTCCCCAGCCGGGGCTTTGTCTCGCTGCCGCAGGGCCGGGTGCCGGATACCGGGGATGGTCCGCGCCTGCTGGTGCTGGACGACGCGGCCGACGCCGAACAGGTCGCGCCGCTGCTGACCGGGCGGCGCGGCGACCTGATCATCGTCACCAGCCGCAACTGCCTGCCCGCGCTGTCGATCAACCACGGCGCGCGGGTGATCCGGCTGGCCGGGCTGGTCGAGACCGAGTCGCACGAACTGCTCGGCACGCTGCTCGACACCCAACGCGTGCAGGCCGAACCGGACGCGGTCGGCGAACTGGTCGAGGTGTGCAGCGGTTTCCCGATCGCGCTGCGGATCGCGGCCGCGCGGCTGGCGCTGCGGCCGAAGTTCCCGATCGCCGGTTACGTGACCGCGCTGCGCGCCGCACCCGCCACCATGCTGGCCCTGCAGGACGTTTCCGTCGCCGAACTCTTCGGCGAATTCCTCGACGCCGACGCCGCGCTGATCTGCGCGGCGCCTGCCGCCGAACTGACCCCAGAACACTGGGCCGCCACCACCTTGGAACGGCTGGTCGCCCACAACGTGCTCGAACAGTGTGCACCCGCCCGATACCACGTCCCCGAGATTTTTCGCCTGCTAGCTGCCGGCTGATCCGAAGTGGAGAGACAACCGTGACCACCTACGACGACATCGCAGACACCCGACCCAAGATCCGCCGCGACGTGCTGTTCGCCAAGCTCGGCGACGGCGTGCTGTTCCACAACTCCGAGGAGGGGTTCGAGGTCCGCTCGGCCGTCGGCTACCAGCTGGCCTCACTGATCGTGCCCCACCTGACCGGGCACAACACGGTGGCCTCGCTGTGCGGCGGGCTCGGCGAGGCGCAGCGCGCGATGATCGCCGAGCTGATCTCCGCGCTCTACGAGCACGCGTTCGCCCGCGACGAGCAGCCCGCCGCCGACGACGCGCCGACGCTGCTGCCCGAGGTGGTCGCGGCGTTCGGTGAGCAGATCGGCTACATCGACCACTACGTGGACAACGCGCAGCAGCGCTTCCTGCACTTCCGGGACACCGCGGTGGCGGTGCTCGGCGACGACGCGATCGCCGCCTGGTGCGCGTTGAGCCTGGTCCGCAACGGTGCCGCGCACATCGGCGTGCGGTTCGACGCCGACGACGCGCGCCGTGCGGATGCCCGCTGGGGCGAGGTGTTCGCCGAGGCACAGGCCATGGCGCAGCGCGGCTGCCCGGTCACCATCGACCGGCTCTCCGGCGGCACCTGGGCCGACCTGGAGGGTTACGAGGTCGTGGTGATCAGCGCGGGTGCCGGTGGCGCGGCGTCGGTGTTCGAGCTGAAGTCGGCGGGCGTTCCGGCCGGTCGCACGCTGCTGCCGATCACCACCACGGCCGAACGCGCGTTCGTCGGCCCGCTGATGTCCGAGGAGGCGACCACCTGCTGGGTGTGTGCCGTACTGCGGCAGACGTCCAAAGAGGACGATGGTGGCACCGCGCAGCTGTGGCGGCGGATCAGCCTGCCGGAGACCGACACGCCGAACGCGCCGACCCGGCCGCTCACCGCGATGCTCGGCAACCTGGCCGGCTACGAGGTGTTCCGGCTGCTGACCGGCGCGCTGCCCGCCGAGACCCAGGACAAGGTGATCGTGCAGCAGCTCGCGTCGACCGACGTGGCCACCGAGAAGCTGCTGCCGCATCCGCGCTGCCCGTTCTGCGCCACCAAGTCGGCCGGTCCGCTGGTGGTCGACCTGACCGTCAGGACCGAGACGGTCGAGGACGACGGCTTCGACGGCACCTCGCCGCTGGTCGGCCGCAAGATCGGCGTGTTCACCCAGTTCACCGACGACACCCTCGGCCAGTCCCCGCTCAAGCTGGGCCGACTGGCCTGGGACGGCGGCGAAGGCGCGGCCCGCACGATCGCCGGGTTCGACGAGCACACGCTGCTCCGCGCCCGGCTCAAGGCCCTCTACGCCGCGGCCGGTGTGTACGCGGATCACGTGGTGCCGCTGCGTGACATCCAAGCGGCAGGCGCGATCACGATGGTCGACCCGATGCTGCTCGACCTCGCCTCCGGCATCGACGTCAGCGCCGAGACGATCGGCGCCTGGGTGCCCGCGGTGTCGTTGCCGCACAAGGAAACCGCGCTGGTCCCGGCCGGTGCGGTGCAGCCCTTCGGCCGCTACAACACCGATCGCCGGTTCAGCACCGGATCGGCGGGCACCGGCGCGGGCGCGAGCGACGCGGCCGCGGTCGGCAAGGGCCTGCTCTCCGCGATCTCCTACCGGGCGCTCGTGCTGGCCATGCGCGGCCGTCGCCAGGTCACCGAGATCGGCATCGACTCGGTCGAGCACCCGGAGCTGGTGTTCCTGCTGCGCTCGGCGCAGACCATGGGCGTCGACATCCAGCTGCTCGACCTCGGCGAAGCCGCGGAATCCTCCGCGCAGGTCATGCTGGCCCGCACCGTCGAGGACGGCATCACCCGCTACGCGATCGCGGCCGAACTCGACCCGCTGACCTGCGCGGTGCGCGCCGTCGGCGACCTGCTCGGCCGCATCCAGCTCGGCCGCGAGACCGATGGCGTCGACTCGGTGGACTGCGGCGACGAACTGGTCGACCGGTTCGACGCGGCCGCGCTCACGGTCAACGCCGAAGCGCCGCTGCCGGCCGGTCAGGGCACCACGTTCGGCGCGATCCTGGAGAACCTCCGCGCCGCGGGCCATGACGCCTACGCGGTGCGCACGACCAGCGAAGACCTGGCCAAGGGCGGGGTCGCCACCGCGCGCGTGCTGCTCACCGGGCGGAAGTGACGACATGTCCACCAGCACCGACACCGCCGCCCCGCCGGGCTGGGCCCGGGTCTGCACCAGCGTGCGGGCGCAGGTCGAAGCCCGCACCGGGCGCGCGGTCACCGTCACCGCGCTGGGCGTGCGCGACGAGCTGACCGCGCCGCCGAGCGTCCCGCGCGGCGTACCGATCCAGCTCACCGGTCGCTACGCGATCGTCGGCGGGGGCTGCGCGCGTTGCCTGGCCCGGCGCTGGCAGTCGGTGCGCACCAGGGTCGTGCGGGACGCGGTCGAACTGGGCACCGAGGTGGTCGCGGCAGGCGAACCGCCGTTCGGCAACGCGTTCGCCATCGACGCGCTGGCCGCGCTCGTTCAGCGCGAGCGCCCCGAGGACGCCGTCGACGTGCTCGACCTGCGCACGCTGCTGGTCCGGCGGGTGCCGATGCTGCCCGACTCGACCTGCCCGGTCTGCGGCCCCGCTCCCGCCAAGGAAACGATGCCGGTGCTCGCGGATTCGCCGAAGCTCAAGCCGGACGTGTTCCGCGGCAGGAAGGTCACCGACTACCGGTTGCCGGTCGGCGCGCTGGTCAACGAGTTCTGCGGCACCCTGGGCCCGAAGCTGATCACCGAGCTGGGTTCGTCGGCGGTGTCCCGGGTCGGCGGCTTCTTCACCGTCCGCTGTGGCGACCACCTGGCCGACACGCAGTGGAGCGGGCATGCCGACTCCTTCCACGCCAGCGAACAGATCGGCGTGGTGGAAGGCCTGGAACGCATCGCGCGCACGTTGCCGAGGGCGGCGGCGCCGGTGATGGCGTCGCAGGCCGAGTTGGGGGATACCGCGCTCGATCCGCGCACCTGCGGCACGTATCCGCCGGAGTGCTACGCGATCGACAGGCACGTGGTGCCCTTCGACGAGAATGCCGCGATCCCGTGGGTGACCGCGTACTCCCTGCGCGACCAGAGGCCGGTGCTGGTACCCGAGATCCTGGCCTACCAGCACAGCCACGGCGCCTGGCCCCGGTTCACCCAGGAATGCTCGAACGGCTGCGCCACCGGCAGTTCGCTGGCCGAGGCCGTCTACTACGGACTGATGGAGCTGATCGAGCGCGATTCGATCCTGCTCGCCTGGTACAGCAAGGCCGGCCTGACCGAGGTCGACCCGAAGACCAGCACCCGCGCCGACGTGCACCACACCTTGGACCGGCTGGCGATGTACGGCTACCGGACCCGCTTCTTCGACGCGCGCATGGTCTTCCCGGTCCCGGCCGTGATCGCGGTGGCCGAACGGATCGAGGGCGGGCTGGGGGCGTTCTGCTTCGGGTCGGGCGCGAACCTGGCACCGGAGGCGGCGATCGCGTCCGCGCTCAGCGAGGTCGCCGCCCTGACCCCGAAACTCGCCGAGTCGACGCAACGCGAAGAAGGCCGCCTGCGCGCGATGGTCGAGGACTTCGGCCAGGTGCGCGAACTCAACGACCACTGGCGGCTCTACGGCCTGCCGGAGATGGCCCCACACCTGGACTTCCTGCTCAAACCGAGATCAACGACGGCATCGGTCGGCGAACTCGCCGGCGGCCTCGACGCCTCCGCGTCGTCGGCCAACCTGCTCGACGGTCTGCAATGGACGGTCAACCAACTCGCATCCACCGGGCTCGACGTGCTGATCATCGATCAGACGTTGCCGGAACAGCGCGCGCTCGGGCTGCACACGGCAGCGGTGATCGTGCCGGGGCTGATGCCGATCGACTTCGGCTGGCACCGGCAGCGCGCACTGACCATGCCGAGGATGCGCGCCGTTGCCGCAGCGGGGCTCAACCTCGTGCCGCACCCGTTCCCCTAGCCAAGAAAAGGAATTGCCATGTCCATTGCGGCTGACTACCTGCACTCCGTGCTGTATCGGGCCCGCGAACCGTTCGAGCCGGTCGGCTTCCAGCCCGACTGGAACGACCGCCCGCGCGCGGAGAAGTACTACCCGGGCGTCGAGTCCTTCCCGCTGCCGACCGGCGCCGTCGAGACCGGCGCGAGCCTGCAAGAGAGCATGATCGGCACCGACGAGGCCGGTGACCTCCCGTTCACCATCGACGCGCTCGGCAGCATGCTGTTCGACTCCTACGGCCAGCTCAGCCGCCGCCTCGCCGTACACGCCAACAAGGACTTCGGCGCGCTGTCCCGCTA
>DATFHN010000180.1:0-4404 GCA_035248365.1 Pseudonocardiaceae bacterium
CGAGCTGATCACCTTCGTCTGGCACCTCGTGCTGGCCGGCCAGGTCCCGACCCTGCTGGTGACCAACGCCGTGCACGCGCTGCTCGAACATCCCGACCAACTGGCCGCGCTGCGCGCCGACGCGAGCCTGATGCCGCGCGCCGTCGAGGAGCTGACCCGCTGGTGCGGTCCGCAACTGCTCAGCCTGCCGCGTTTTCTCCACGAGGACACCGAGTTCGCCGGCGTGGTCATCGGCCGGGACGAGCCGGTCAGCGCCGCGCTGGCCTGCGCCAACCGCGATCCCCGCGCCTACACCGACCCGGACCGGCTCGACCTGCGCCGCCCGACCGGCCAGCCGACCCACCTCGCCTACGCGCACGGCGCGCACTACTGCGTCGGCGCGGCTCTCGCCAGGGTGCAGACCGAGGTCGCGCTCACCGCGCTGCTGCGCCGCTTCCCCGATCTCGCCCTGGTCAGCGCGCTGCGCAGGCCCGATCCGGGTGCCTGGCGGCTGACCGAGCTGGTGGTGGAGCTGGGTTAGCGGACCAGCACGCAGTCGCCGCACACCGCGGCCCGGCTCGGCGTCGGCGCGGCCAGGTAGATCAGGCAGCAGCTGCGCCGGCGAAACCGGCCGTCGGGTCCGCGCACGCTCGTCGCGCGCAGCCGGGGAGTGGCCAGCAGCTCGTCGGCCAGCGCGTGCGCGCGGGCGGCCAGGTCGGGGCGCGCGGTCGCGATCATGGTGGCCGCGCCGTTGATCGCGGACGCCACATTGCCCGACAACACCTTGTCCGAACCGGCGAACGCGCTCGTCAACGTCCACAACGGACCGTCAACGAGCGCGTCCGCCGAGCCACCGTCGCGATAGTGCGCGGAGAGCGGGAAGGTGCCGCCGAGTTCCGGCTGCCACCACACGTCGTCCAGCTCCAGCGCGGGAAACTCGCCGGTCGACACGGCCATGGCCAGCGTCGGCGACACCAACCGCGCGACCAGGCCCAGCTGCGTGACCGACTCGGCAACGCGGCGAGCGGGCCGGCCACCGCCCGCCGCCAGGTACGCCTGGATCGCGCTCACCCGCTCGGCCAGCCGCCCCGGCTCGTCGAGGAGTTCGCGGAACGGGCGCCAGGGCGGCGTCGGGGTCGCGTCGGCCCGATGGGCGTGAACGGCGAAGAACGGACCCCAGTCGTGCATGACCCGATTGTGCCCGTGATATGTCATGGACCATGCCGCACACGTCGACAGAGGACGGAACCCGGATCGCCTACCAGGTGCACGGTGACGGGCCGGCGCTGGTGCTGCTGGCCGGCCAGTCCAACAGCCACCACTGGTGGGACGGCGTCCGCCCGGACTTCGAGCGGGAGCACACCACGATCTCCCTGGACTACCGGGGCACCGGCGACAGCGACAAGCCCGACCGGCCCTACCGCACCAGGGAGTTCGCCGGCGACCTGCTGGCCGTGCTCGACGACCTCGACATCGACCGGGCCGACGTCTACGGCACGTCCATGGGCGGGCGGGTCGCGCAGTGGTTCGCCGTCGACCATCCGGACCGGCTCGGCTCACTGGTGCTCGGCTGCACGTCGCCCGGCGGCCCGCACTCGATCGAGCGGGACAACGCGGTGCGCGTCTCGCTGGCCAGGCCGGGCACGCCCGAGGCCAAACAGGCGCTGATCGACCTGATGTTCACCCCGGCCTTCTCGGCCGCGCACACCGGCCGCTACACCGTGCTCGGCGATCCGCACATGCCGCCGTACGCGAAGAAGTGGCACCTGCTGGCCAGCAACGGCCACAACGCCTGGGACGTGCTGCCCGACATCAAGGCTCCGACGCTGATCCTGCACGGCACCGACGATCGGCTGAACCCGACCGCGAACGCGCGACTGCTCGCCGAACGCATCCCGAACGCGCGGGTGCGGCTCATCGACGGCGCGCGGCACGCCTACTTCGTCGAATTCCGCGACCTCGCGAGCCGGGCCGTGCTCGAATTCCTGCGCGAGTTCCGCTGAGCCGGTAAGCATGGAGCCATGGCAACCACCTCGGACTCCCGCTCGCTCGCCACGCTGCTCGCGACCGGCCGGCTGGCCATCGGCATCGCCACCAGTGCCTTCCCCGAACTCGGCGCCCGATCCTGGCTCGGTGAGCACGGTCGCGGTCCGGCCGGTCGGGTGCTGGGCCGGGCGCTCGGCGCGCGCGACCTGGCGCTGGCCATCGGCGCGCTGACCGCGCGCGAGGACGACGCGCAGTTCCGTCGGTGGGTTCGGCTCGGCGCGTTCGCCGACGCCGCCGACGCGTTCGCGACCGTGCTGAACTGGCGGTCACTGCCCAGGGCGAGCCGGATCGGGGTGTTCACGGTCGCCGCGGGCGCGGCCGCGCTGGGTGCGGTGCTGGGTCAGGCCGAGCGGTAGCGCGGGTTGGTGATGTGCCATTCGGCACCGCCGCCCATCCACGCCTGGGTGGCCCGTAGGAACCGCTGCAACTGCGGCGAGGGCACCGCGGCCAGGCCGCGATGGGTCTCCTCGAAGTCGCGCACCAGGTTGTTGTGCAGGTCGACGACGATGGCGGTGGCGTCCGCGATCGAGCAGTTCCGGTCGGCGGCCACCTGCAACACCATGTTGCACACCGGGTTCTCGTCGGCCGCGTCCTTGGCCACCGACACCAGGTCGTTGAGCATCACGGCCGCGGTGCCGGCCTGGGTGAGCGCCAGCCGCACCCTCGGCTGGTAGTACATGCCGGCGTCGAGTTCGTAGCCGCCGACCGCGTCGATCAGCGTCATCGAGGTGTAGAAGGTGTCGTGCTGGCGGGTGGCCAGGTACTGCCAGGCGGGCGGGTAGGCGTTGGTGTAGCGCCAGGCCGCGTAGGCGTTCCAGCTGACGAACATGGCGAACGTCGAGTAGTTGACCCGCTGCACCTGCGCGGGGGAGGCGTGCCGGGACAGGTGCTCGATGCCCGAGTTGAGCGCGATCAGCACCGGGTCCGAGCGCAGCGCCTCCTCCAGCGGCAGCGAGAACTCGCCGGCCGGCGCGACCGGGTCCATCGCGGCCATGACCATGGCCAGCCTGGGCGGAAGTTCGGTCGGGACGGCGCCCTGCGAGGTGTCGTCCGCGTACAGGTCGTCGGCCGCCCACCAGGCGGCGTTGAGCTGCGCGGCGATCAACAGCCGGTCGACGTCCTCGGTGTCGGTGTGGGTGAGCATGGCCAGCTTGCCGAAACCGGCCCGCCCCAACAGATCCACCTGTTCCTCGGTGAACCCGCAGTCCGCCGCCCAGATCTTGAGCCTGCGGTTGACCTCCTCGGCCAATGCCTCGTCCTGGCGCTCGGCGACCGGCACGTAGAGCGGGGGATGCGAGCCGTCGCCCCATTCCCGGTACACGTAGCCGGGTTCGGCCGGAGTGCGCAGGCCCGCGATGTTCGCGGCCGACGTGCCGAGACCGGACGGGATGCCCCAGTTCGCGCCGCCCAGGACGGTTGCCGGACTCGGCGGCGCCGGACAGTCCCGCGTGGTGGGGATGTCGGCGGCCGCGCTGGTCGGCTCGGTTGCGGGGACCGTCTCAGTCATGCATCGAGCCTGTCAGCCCGGCCAGATCGAACGCATCCGCCATCGTGGGGACGGTCGGGCACGAACGGGTGACTGGTCGACGATTCGTGAAACACTAACAGTCTCACCCGGCAGTTGGTTAGTTCTCCCCGGCCAGTTCGGCGGTGAGGAAGTCCTCCCAGCTGCGCCGGCCGGTCGCGTGCTCCGGGGCGACGTTGCCGCCCGCGCGGAATACCTTGGCGGCCCGGCCGGGCAGCCGGATCGGCAGTATCGGCCTACGCAGGCCGGTCTTGGCCAGGTAACCGCGAACCAGTTCGGCCATGCCGTAGACGGTCGGCCCGGCGATGTCCTCGACCAGCCCGACCGGTTCGCCAAGGGCCAACTCGGTCATTCGCGCGGCCACGTCGTCCGCGTCGACCGGCTGCACCACGAACCCGGTCGGCACGGGCAGTACCGGCAGCTTCGTCATGGCCCGCAGCACGGTCAGCACCAGCGTGTGGAACTGGGCGGCGCGCAACGTCGTCCACGGCACGCCCGAGTCGGCGATGATCTGCTCGGTGGCCAACTTCATCGCGAAGTAGCCGAACATGGCCTTGTCCAGCGCGCCGTTGACCGGGATCCGCTCCGCGCCGACCACCGAGATGTTCACGATGTGCCGGACGTCGGCAGCGATCGCGGCCTTCACCAGCGCGCGGGCCTTGTCCTCGTCGCCGCTCTGCGAGCCCGCGCAGTGCACGACCGTGTGCACGCCGCGCAGCGCCGCCTCGACGCCCTCGCGGCCAAGCTCGACGTGCCCGGCGAGGCCGGCCGCGAACGCCCGCGCCTGGTCGCGGCGCGGGTGATCGAGTTCGGCCTCGACCGCCGCTAGCCGCTCGAGCTGTTCCTTTTGCTCG
>DATFHN010000181.1:0-18807 GCA_035248365.1 Pseudonocardiaceae bacterium
GTGCCCTGCACCTCGACCAGGGTGCCGGTGTCGGTGGCGACCACGTTCATGTCGACCTCGGCCCGCGAGTCCTCCTCGTAGGGCAGGTCGAGGCGCACCCGGCCGTCCACGACGCCGACGCTGACCGCGGACACCGCGCACGACAACGGCTTCGGATCGGCGAGCCGGCCGGCCGCGCCGAGCCAGGTGATCGCGTCGGCCAGCGCCACGTAGCCGCCGGTGATGGCCGCGGTCCTGGTGCCGCCGTCGGCCTGGATGACGTCGCAGTCGATCACGATGGTGTTCTCGCCGAGCGCGGCCAGGTCGATGCAGGCCCGCAGCGAGCGCCCGATCAGCCTGCTGATCTCGTGGGTGCGGCCGCCGATGCGGCCCTTCACCGACTCGCGGTCGCTGCGGGTGTTGGTGGCCGACGGGAGCATCGCGTACTCGGCGGTGACCCAGCCCAGCCCGGATCCGGTCCGCCAGCGCGGCACGCCCTCGGTGACACTGGCCGCCGCGAGCACTCTGGTGTTCCCGAACTCGACCAGCACGGAGCCGGCCGGCCATTTCTGGAATCCCCTGGTGATCCTTACCTCACGAAGCGCGTCATCGCCGCGTCCATCCGCTCGTAGCACGCCGCTAGCCTAGAGCCGACCGGTCAACCCGGACCCAAGCGACCCAGGAACAGGCAAAACCATCGGTATGGCAACCCTCGCAGGCCCGTTGCGCTGGCTCGGGCAGACCGCGCTGAGCAGCGGGTTCCACTCGGCCGGGTTCCTCACCATCGCCGGCGTGCCCGCGCACACGCTGATCGTCGCCGCGGTCGCGGTGCTGTTGCCGCTGGCCGCGCTGTGCTCGATCGGCATGGCCGTGCACCGCGGGTTCCGCAAGCGGTTCGGTTCGGCGACGCTGGTGCTCACCGCGATCGCGGTCGCCGCCGTGCCGCTGGCCCAGTTCACCGGCAAACAGCTCGCCGCCCGGCTCGGCACCGCCGATCCGCGTATCGCGCACCACGTCGAGCTGGGCAACCAGCTGCTCCCCTACGCGCTCGGCTTCGGCGTGGCCGTGGTGGTGCTGCTGGTCGCGGGCAAGCTGGCCGACCGGGAGCGGGCCGCCGAGGAGAGCAGCGCGAAGACCTGGCAGCGGGTCTCCCTGCTGATCTCGGTGCTCGTGGTGGCGATGGCCGCGCTCACCACGGTCGAAGTCGTGCGGATCGGCACGACCGGCGCGCAGGCCGTGTGGGTCGGCAAGACGCGTTGATCAGATCTCGTAACGGGCGGCCAGTTCGGCGAGCACGACCTCACCGCTGAACGCGCCTTTGGCCTCTTCGAGCACCGCGTCCGGGTCGGTCCACGGCGGCACGTGGGTGAGGATCAGCCTGCCGACCCGCGCCGTCTCGGCCAGTTCACCGGCTTCCCGGCCGGACAGGTGCAGGTCCGGTGGACGGTCCGGCGAATGCGTCCAGGACGCCTCGGCCAGCAGGACGTCCGCGCCCTCGGCGAGTTGGGTCAACGCATCGCAGACACCGCTGTCACCGGTGTAGACGATGGTGCGGCTCTCGTGTTCGAACCGCATCCCGTACGCCTCGCACGGGTGGGCCACGCGCGCCACGCGCACGCCGATTCCGTTGATCGGCGCCTCGACGGGCCAGGCGTGGAACTGGTAGACGTCGGAAAGGTCGGTTTCGGCCCGTTCCTCGGCGTCCGGCGCGTACTGGGCCGCGAACCGGGTCGGCGCCTCCTCCGGTGCGTAGACCGGCAGTTTCGCGACCCGGTCGGCCGGCGGGTCCGGGTGGTATCGGCGCATGACGGTGAGCGCGCTGAAGTCCGCGCAGTGGTCCGGGTGCAGGTGGGAGAACAGCAGCGCGTCCAGGCTGAACGGGTCCGCGTGCTTCTGCAGCTCGCCCAGCGTGCCGTTGCCGAGGTCGACGGCGATGCGCGCGCCGCCCGCGTCGATCAGGTACCCGGATGAGGGTGACGACGGGCCTGGGACGCTGCCTGAGCAGCCGAGCACGGTCAACAGCACAGGTCCGAGCTTGTCACACCGCACCGGTTCAGTTGCCGATCGGAACAGCCTGTAGACCCGGATAGTTGCCGAGGAAGCGGCGGGCCAGCTTGGTGAACGGCTCGATCGGACCGGTGGCCAGCAGCTCGTGCGCGGGTGGATTGTCCGGGTCGGGCTCGCGCAGCAGATCGTGCTCGGTCAACACGCGCAGCACGTCCTTGGCGGTCTCCTCGGCGCTGGACACGAGGTCGACCGCGTCCCCCATGACCAGCTGCAGGACCCCGGTCAGCAGCGGATAGTGCGTGCAGCCGAGCACGAGCGTGTCGATGTCAGCGGCTTGCAGCGGCGCCAGATAGGACTGCGCGAGGCCGAGCACCTGACGGCCGGAGGTGATGCCGCGCTCGACGAACTCGGCGAACTGCGGGCAGGGCACGCTGGTCAGGCGCACGTCACGGGCGGCGGCGAACGCGTCGGCGTAGGCGCGGGAGCGGATGGTGCCGACGGTGCCGATCACGCCGATCCGGCCGGAGCGGGTGGTGTGCACGGCACGGCGAACCGCGGGCACGATCACCTCGACCACCGGCACCGGGTACCGCTCGCGCGCGTCGCGCAGGCAGGCGGCCGATGCGGTGTTGCAGGCGATGACCAGCAGCTTCACCCCGTCGTCGACCAGCCGGTCCAGCGCGGCGAGGGCATGGGAACGCGCGGTGGCGATCGGCAGCGGCCCGTACGGGCTGTGCGCGGTGTCGCCGACGTAGCGCATGCGCTCACCGGGCAGCTGGTCCAGGATCGCCCTGGCGACCGTCAGACCGCCGACGCCGGAATCGAAAACACCGATGGGGGCATCAGCGGTTGCGGTCACACCTCGACGCTACCGGGTAGCTCCGGCTTCGTTTCCCTGCGACGCCGGGATGTGGCGCGGGTCGCCAGGAACGCGGCGAGCACGCCACCGATCGCGCCGAACACGTGGCCCTGCCAGGAAATGTCGGGCTGACCGGGGATCAGGCCCCACAGGACGCTGCCCCAGTAGAACAACAGCACCAGCGCGACCGCGATCTGGCCGAAGCTGCGGTTGAACAGGCCGCGCACCAGCAGGAAGGCCAGCCAGCCGAAGGCGATACCGGACGCCCCGATGGTGATCGTGTTGCTGCCCGAGGTCGCCCACACGCCGAGCCCGCTGACCAGCCAGACCAGCACGGTCACCGAGACGAACTGGGCCAGACCACCGGCCATGACGAGGAAGCCGAAGACCAGGATCGGGATGGTGTTCGCGGCGAGGTGGCCCCAGTTCTCGTGCAGGAACGGGGACCAGATCACGCCGCCGAGGCCGGACAGGGTGCGCGGCCGGATGCCGTCGTTGTTGAGGCTGCCGTGCAGGGCCACCAGGTCGACGAACTCGACCAGGTAGAGCACGGCGGTGAAGGCGGCGATGATGATCGCGGCCCGGACCGGCCGTTGCGGCAGGATCCGCTTGACCGCGTTGCCGGGCCGGGCGGGACTCACGCTCTGCGTTGTCGCATTGACGTCCACACCATCGAGGCTACGAGCAAAAATCGTGTCCGGCATCGGGAGAAACCCTGACTACTCCCCGGGCGCTGTCCAGCCGTACTTGCGCAGTAGCGGTTCGTCGAACATCTGCATGTCGCCGTTGCCGAGCGAGCAGTCCTCTCGGGACGTTTCGTGCAGGATCACCATCACGTCCTGCGGGCGCACGCCCGCGTCGGCGAGGTTCGCGGCGATCTCGCGGTAGATCGCCTGCTTCAGGTCCCGGCTGCGGCCCTTGACCAGGGTGATCTCGACCAGGACCGGATCGCGCCGGTCGACGTCGAGGTACTCCGGGTCGAAGTGCAGTGCGGTGTCCGGCTGGGCGTCGACCACCTGGAACCGGTCGCCCTTGGGAATGCCGATCGCGCTGATCATGGCGTTGTGCACGCCTTCGGCGATGGCGTCGCGCAGCGGCTGCGACCGGCCCGCGCTGAGCGTGATCCGAACGAATGGCATGACGTTCCCCCTTCTGGCTTTCAGTCTGTTACCCAGACCCTAGCACCCTGACTATCGACATGAAACCCAGATAGGATGGGGTATGCCGACGATGCGCTGGGCCGAACAGGACCCCAGCAGCTGCAGCCTCACGCTCACCCTGGACGTGATCGGCAAGCCGTGGATCCTGCTGGTGCTGCGCGAGATCTTCCGCGGCCTGTGCCGGTTCGACGAGATCCGGCGGCACATCGGCGTGTCCCCGCCGGTGCTCAGCCGCAGGCTGACGGCGATGGTCGAGGCCGGTCTGCTGGAACGCGTGCCGTACCGGGAGGAAGGCAGCCGCGAACGCAACGAGTACCACCTGACCAAGGCGGGACTCGAACTGTTCCCGGTGCTGCTCGCGTTGCGCGACTGGGGCGACGCGCACCTGGCCGGGGAGAACGGCCCGGCCACGGTCTACCGGCACCAGGACTGCGGCGCCGAGGTGCACGTGGCTATGTTCTGCGAGGACGGGCACCAGCTCGACAGCCGCACCGATGCCGTCGCCGAACCGGGCCCCGGCGCCCGTCCGCTGTCATGAAGCTCGTCCACGACGCCGCGCTCAGCAGTGCGCCGATCTGGGACGCGGGCAGCGCCAGCCTGCTCTGGGTCGAGCGCGAGACCGTGCACCGCCTGCACCCCGGCAGCGAAACGCACTCGGAAACCGTTGTCCCGCAACCGATCGGCGCGATCGCACCGCGCACGAACGGCGGCCTGGTGGCGAACCTGCGCGACGGCATCGGCCTGCGCGACCTCGACGATCGGCTCACCTGGCTCGTCTACTGGCAACGCGACGGCGCGTCGGCCGGTCCGGCGGCGGTCGCTCAGGACGGCAGCCTCTGGGCGGTCACCGGCGACCAGCTCATCCACGTCGAACCCGACGGCCGTCCCAAAGTCACGCGCACCGGCACAACCATCACCGGCCTGGCCGCAACCGACCGCGTCTACCTGGCGACCGCGCACGGCGTCGAAATCCTCGGCACGGGCGAACTGTTCATTGTCCCGGAAGGCGTCGCCGGACTCTGCGTCGACGCGGAGGACCACCTCTGGATCGCCGTCCCCGAGGCAAACCAGATCCGCCGCCACGCGCCCGACGGCACTCTCGATCGGACCCTGGACGTTCCCGGCCCAACCGGATGTTGCTTCGGCGGCACCGATTTCGCCGATCTCTACATCACCGCGGGCTCGGTGTTCGTGGTGTCAGGCGCCGGCGTCGGCCTGCCCGGCACCCGGTTCCTTGGTTGACCCGATCGCCCACACCCGGTGCGGCACGAACAGCGGCTCCGGGAAGCGCTCGGCCAGCAACCGCGCCAGCTCAGCGTCGAACGCGGCGACCTGGTCCGGGCTCATCGACGCGCCGACCCCGTTGGAGCTGCGCATCCGCCCGCGCCACGCCTCGTGCGTGAACGGAACGTCCACAGTGAACTCGAATGTGCGCACCGCGCCGAACCCGTTGGCGCGCAACTCTTCCGTCCACATGGGCTCGTCGGCCAAGTTGCCCACCGCGCCCCAGTCCGGGTTGTGCCGCAGGACCAGTTCCTCACTCAGCGCGCCAAGACTGCCCGGCTCCAGCGGATAATCGCGCCCGCAGATGACCAGCGATCCGCCGTCCACCAGCAGCCTCCGCACCTCCGCGATGACCTTGGGCCGGTCGAACCAGTGCCAGCATTGGGCCGCGGTCACGGCATCCCAGGCGTCGCCCGGCAATCCGGTGTCGTCGGCCGACGCGAGCCGGTAGGTCACCTCCGGCCCGTGCGTCGCCGCGTCATCCAACAGTTCACGCGCGACGTCCACTCCGGTGACGACGCAACCGGCCGCCGCGAACTCCCGTGCCAGCACACCGGTTCCGGTGCCGAGATCGACGATGCGCTGCCCGGCGAGACCGATCCCCCACTCGGCCAGCCGCGCGAAGAACCCTTCCGGAAACCCCACCCGGAACCGGCCGTAATCCGCCGCTGTCCTGCCGAAATCCACGCGAGAGCCTAGGCCCAGAGGGTGCTGTCGATGCGCTCGGCGGCTTCGTCCAGGGTGCCGGAGTAGACACCGGTGGACAGATATTTCCAGCCCGCGTCCGCGACGATGAAGACGATGTCCGCGTCGTCTCCGGTGCCCGCGGCTTTTTCACCTACCGCCAGCGCGGCGTGCAGAATCGCGCCGGTCGAAATGCCCGCGAAGATCCCTTCGGTCTCCAGCAGTTGCCGGGTGCGGCGCAGGGCGTCGTGCGAGCCGACCGAGAACCGGCCGTTGAGCACCTCGGGGTCGTACAACTCGGGTACGAAACCCTCGTCGAGGTTGCGCAGGCCGTAGACCAGCTCGCCATAGCGCGGTTCGGCGGCGATGATCTGCACGTCCGGTTTGTGTTCGCGCAGGTAGCGGCCGACGCCGACCAGCGTGCCGGTGGTGCCGAGACCGGCGACGAAGTGCGTCACGGTGGGCAGGTCGCGCAGGATCTCCGGGCCGGTGCCGTGGTAGTGCGCGCCGGGGTTGGCCGGGTTGCCGTACTGGTAGAGCATGACCCAGTCCGGGTGTTCGGCGGAGAGCTTCTTCGCGGTGGCGACGGCCTGGTTGGAGCCGCCTGCCGCCTCCGAGAAGATGATCTCCGCGCCGTAGGCCTTGAGCAGTTGGCGCCGCTCGATCGAGGTGTTCTCCGGCATCACGCAGATCAGCCGGTAGCCCTTGAGCTTGGCGACCATCGCCAGCGCGATGCCGGTGTTGCCCGAGGTCGGCTCCAGCACGGTGTCGCCCGGCTTGAGCTTGCCCTCGGCCTCGGCCTTCTCGATCATGGCCAGCGCGGGCCGGTCCTTGATCGAGCCGGTCGGGTTGCGGTCCTCCAGCTTGGCCCACAACCGGACATTGGGCGCCGGTGACAACCCGGGCAAACCGACCAGCGGGGTGTCACCGAGCGCGTGCAGCAGCGAGTCGTACCTGGCCATCGAAGGCCTCCCAACTCTGGCTCAAAGCCGAAGAATCAGCGCATGCCACCGGCGACGGCCGGCAGGATGGTCACGGTGTCGCCGTCGGCGACCTTGGCCTCCAGGCCACCGGTGAACCGCACGTCCTCGTCGTTGACGTAGACGTTGACGAAGCGGTGCAGCGTGCCCTCCTTGACCAGGCGAGCCTTCAGGCCGGCGTGGTCGGCTTCGAGGCTGTCGATGACCTCGGCCAGCGTGTTGCCCTTGACCTCGACGGCCTTCTGGCCGCCGGTGTGGGTGCGCAGGATCGTGGGAATGGAGACGGTGACGGCCATGGTGGAACAACCTCCGGATTGGGTTCGCTATCAGATGCAGACGCTCGGGACCTGACCCGGTATTCCGGGGCAGGCCAGCTCAGTGCCGATCGACGGTGTCGTCACGTCCAGTGTGCGAGAACATGTACGACTCGACGACGTCGATCTCTTCCTCGCTGATGATCCCGTCCACGATGCGGTAGGACCGCAGCTCGTGTTCCTCCGGGTCACGCGTGGAAATCAGCACGTAGTGCGCGTCCGGCTCCGATGCGTAGGACACGTCGGTCCGGGACGGATAGGCCTCGGTCGCGGTGTGTGAGTGATAGATCACCACCGGCACCTCGTCGGCCGCGTCCATCCCGCGCCACACCCGCAACTGCTCCCCGGAGTCGAACCGGTAGAAGGTCGGCGAGCGCTCCGCGTTCTCCATCTCGATCAGCCGTTCCGGCCGGTCGGCGCCGTCAGGTCCGGCGATGACGCCGCAGGCCTCGTCGGGATGGTCCCGCCGGGCGTGCGCCACCATCGCGTCGACCAGGTCGCGTCGGATCACCAGCACGACACCATCCTACGGGGCGCCCACCGGCCGATATCTCTGATTCCGACATGTGAGAGCGCCAGGGTCAGCCGACTACGCCGGGCCAGACCTCCCGGTATGCGGACTCCCCGGCCAGACTCTGGGCGCGCAGCAGCGCGTGCACCATGGCGCGGGCGAACACGTCGGCGGCCGCCGCCGTGCACCGGTCGAGCTGCCTGGCCCGGCCAGGATCGGCGAAGGTGCTGGTGCCCGTGAGCAGCGGCCGGGTGCCGGTGGCCAGCGCGAACACGGTGTCCCCGTCCAGCATGGTGTGCGACGGGCGAACCGCGCGGACCAGGCCGTTCTGCCCGGCCATGGCCAGCCGCCGGGCCTCGGCCTGGGTCAGGTCGACGTTGGTCGCGACCACGCCGATCGTGGTGTTCAACGGTGCGTAACCGGCGGGGACCTCGGCGCCGGGCCGCTCCGGCCAGGTCACGCCGAACTCTCCGTTCAGTTCGCTGTCGGCCGCGTAGGGGCGGCCGGTGTCGTGGTCGACCGCGTTGCCCGCCGCGTTGGCGACGACCAGCGCGCCGACCACGATGTCGCCCTCCGGGTCGGGCAGCACCACGCTCGCGGTGCCGACGCCGCCCTTCAACCGGCCCAGTTTCGCGCCGGTTCCGGCACCGACGCAGCCCTGCCCGACCGGGCCGTCCGAGGCTGCTTCGCAGGCGGCGTAACCGAAATCGGCGGTCGGGCGGTTGCCCCAGGTGCCGCGCGGGAGGTCGAAGATGACCGCGCCGGGCACGATCGGCACGACTTCGTGAGGCTGCGCCCCGACCGGAAGGCCTTTGTGGTGCTCACCGAGCCAGCGCATGACACCGTCCGCCGCCGCCAGGCCGTACGCGCTGCCGCCGCTCAGACACACCGCGTTCACGCGTTGGACCAGAGTGGACGGATCGAGCAGATCGGTGTCCCTGGTGCCGGGCGCGCCACCGCGAACGTCGACCGCGCCGACCGCACTGTCCGGGACGTACACGACCGTGGTCCCGGTCGCCCAGCCTTCCTCGGTCCGTTGGTGGTGCCCGACGAGCACGCCCGGCACGTCGGTGATCGCGTTGTGCCTGCCAGCCCGCAGCGTGCTCATCGTTCCCCGCTCAACGCCTGGACCAGGCTCTCCTGCACCCAGGTCAGCCAGTGGTACACGCTGAGGTGGGAGGAGCGCGGATCGTCTTCCGGCAGTTCCTCGGGCATTTCCTCGCTGACGTCCAGCGCGGTGCCCAGCGCCAGGCGGACGTCGTTGATCGCGGAGAGCCAGGCTTCGGCCTGTTCCAGCTCCAGCCGCACCTCGCCGCCGTTGCGCGGGCAGGTTTCCAGCACGGTCGCGGCAACGCCGGTCTTGTGGTCGAGCAGTTCGGGTTCGTGCAACGAACGCAGGGCGGCCGCCGAGTTCTGGTCCTCGGCGGACGGTGCGTCGTCGTCGAGCCGGTAGAAGTCGGGCAGCAGCCGGGACAGGATCGGGTCGTCCGGCGACGTGGACGGTCCGGTGCGGATGCCGGTCAGCTCGGCGAGTTCGTCCTGCGGCGCGTCTTCCGCCCGGACCTCGAGCATTTCCTGGATCTGGCTGACCAGCCCGCGTACCAGCGCGGCCTCCTGCCGATCCAGCACCGCGACGACCCGGTCACCCTTGCGGCGCCAGCCCTTCACCCAGTTACCTCAGCTCGTTCGTCGTTGTCGGATAGGTCAGGACGTGCGCTGCATGGTCGCCCACAGGCCGGCCGCGTGCAGCTTGGCAACGTCGCCTTCGACCTTGTCCTTCGAACCGGACGACACGATCGCCTTGCCCTTGTGGTGCACATCCAGCATGAGTTTGACGGCGTGGTCGCGGCCGTAGCCGAACAGCTTCTGGAAGACGTAGGTGACGTAGGACATCAGGTTCACCGGGTCGTTCCACACGACGGTCTGCCAGGGCTGCTCGGCCGTTCCGGACTCGGCGGACTCCGGCTCGATCTGCACGCTCTCCTGCTCGACGGGCGTCGTCATACGCTCAATGGTGGCATGCCCGGCCGACCCTGGTGGGATCGCGTTCCGCACACGAGTGACGAAAGCCATACCACGTTCAAACCGGCCTGCCGATAATCACTCGTTCGCGGGACCCGCGCGGCAGCCGCCGCCAACCGCATAGGCTGCCGATATGACGGCCAACGGGGCGAGCACGGCGCTGCTCACCGATCACTACGAGTTGACCATGCTGGCCAGTGCGCTGGCCGACGGTAGCGGTCGCCGACAGTGCGTGTTCGAGGCGTTCGCGCGACGCCTTCCTGAGGGCAGGCGCTACGGCGTTGTCGCGGGGGTCGGCCGGGTGCTCGACGCGATCGCCGAGTTCCGGTTCAGCGACGCGGAAATCGACGCGCTGGCCGCGACCGAGGTCGTCGGCGACCCGACCCTGGAATGGCTGGCGAACTACCGGTTCAGCGGCGAGATCGACGGTTATCCGGACGGGGAGCTGTACTTCCCCGGCTCGCCGCTGCTGACCGTGCGGTCGACGTTCGCCGAGGGCGTGCTGCTGGAAACCCTGGTGTTGTCCATTCTCAACCACGACACCGCGGTCGCCTCGGCGGCGGCACGGATGGTGAGTGCGGCCAACGGCAGGCCGATCATCGAGATGGGCTCGCGCCGCACCCACGAGCAGGCCGCGGTCGCGGCGGCCCGGGCCGCGTATCTGGCCGGGTTCTCGTCCACGTCGAACCTGGAAGCGGGCAGGCGGCACGGGATCCCGACCACCGGCACCAGCGCGCACGCGTTCACGCTGCTGCACGACAGCGAGCAGCAGGCCTTCCGCACCCAGGTCGACGTGCTCGGCACGAACACCACGCTGCTGGTCGACACCTACGACATCAGCCGCGGCATCGACAACGCGATCGCGGTGGCCGGACCGGAACTGCGCGCGATCCGCATCGACTCCGGCGATCTCGGCGTGATGGCCCGCCAGGCCCGCGATCAGCTCGACGCGCTGGGCGCCCGCAACACCCGCATCGTGGTGTCCGGCGACCTCGATGAGTTCGCGATCGCGGCGCTGCGCGCGGAACCCGTTGACGCCTACGGCGTCGGCACCTCGGTGGTCACCGGCTCGAAGGCGCCGACCGCGGGCATGGTCTACAAACTTGTCGAAGTCGAGGGCAAGCCGGTCGCGAAACGCAGTTCGCACAAGGAATCCCGGGGCGGGCGCAAGGCGGCGTTCCGGCGGCACAAGGAAAGCGGCACCGCGCTGGAAGAGGTCGTCTACCACGTCGGCGAGGCCCTCCCCCGGCCGGAACTCGGCCCGCACGACCGCGAACTGCAGATTCCGCTGATCCGGGCGGGCAAGCCGGCCGATGGCCTGCCCTCGCTGGAGGAGAGCCGCCAGCGGCTGCGAGAAGCGCTGGTCAGCGTACCGTGGGAAGGGCTCAAGCTCTCCCAGGGCGAACCGGCAATCCCGACCACTTTCGACTTCAAGTAAGGGAGGAATCGATGGGGGACGCACTGATCGTCGTCGACGTGCAGAACGACTTCTGCGAGGGCGGTTCCCTCCCGGTCGCCGGGGGCGCCGCGGTCGCGGCGGCGATCTCCGCGCATATCGCGTCGAGTGGGTACGACCAGGTTGTGGCGACCCGGGACTATCACATCGACCCGGGCGCGCATTTCAGCGAGCACCCCGATTTCGTGCGGACCTGGCCGGTGCACTGCGTCGCGGGCACGCCCGGTTCGTCGTTCCACCCGGAGTTGGACGTGACCCGAATCGGCGCGGTCTTCTCCAAGGGCGCGCATCAGGCCGCGTACTCCGGTTTCGAGGGCAGCGACCGCGACGGGGCCGGCCTCGCCGACTGGCTGCGCGCCCGCGACATCGACACCGTCGAGATCGTCGGCATCGCGACCGATCACTGCGTGCGGGCGACCGCGCTGGACGCGGCCAAGGCCGGCCTGCGCACCACCGTCCTGCTCGACCTCACCGCGGGTGTCAGCCGGTCCACAGTGGACTCTACCCTCACCGAACTGCGCGTCGCCGGGATCACCCTGACCGGGTCGCCCGTCGTCGGCTGATTTCCGGAAAACCCCCGACCCGACCGGCGGATTTCGCTACCGTTGGGCCCGTGACCGACAGTGGGAACAACGGGATCGAGGGGTCCCCGGGCGCCGCGATAGCGGGCGCCGCCGCGGGGATAGCGGGCGTCTCGGCCGGCATGGCCGGGGTGGCGCAGGCCGTCGCGAGCGGGTCGCTCACCCTGTCGCAGGATGCCGCGAAGACGTTGCTCGGCAGCATCGGACAGCTCAAGGATCAGGCGAACGACCTGATCAGCCTGGCCGACACCATCGACAAACCGCTGCACTTCGGGCACAACTGGGTCGGCCAGAACATGGACAGCAGGCTGCGCGCGGTCGCCGCCGGGCAGAGCAGTTCGATCCGGCCGGTGCTGGTCGAGTTCGCGAACGTGCTCAGCCAGGCCGAAGCGACCATCGCCCAGGCGGCCAACCTGACCGTGCGCAACGACCAGGAACAGAGCGAACTGCTGCGCAAGGCCGGTGAGCTGCGATGACCCTCCCGTTGCCGGATCCCGTCGAGTACCAGGGACTCGACCAGCACGTCGACTGGATGTCCTACAGCCACGAGCAGCTCTACGACATGGTCAACAACGGCGTCGATCTCACCGGCGCGACCGAGGTCGCCGGGTCGTGGGCCCAGTTGTCGGACACGTTGCTGCAGATGGGCAACACGTTGAACGCCGCGCTGGCCGCGTCGACCGATGGCTGGCAGGGCTCGGCCGCCGACCAGGCGCGGAGCAGCCTCGGCGGGCTGGCCAACTGGACGAACAGCACCGGCGAGAACGCGGTGGTCGTGTCGGGTTGCGTCAGCAGGCAGGCCGAGGCGCTGCAAACGGCCCGTTCGGCGATGCCCGCCCCGCCACCCGCACCGATCGTCATCCCGGTTGACAGGACGGGCCCGTTCGCGCAGCCGCCGATCGCCACCCCGGGACCGATCGCGTCGACCAGGACGGCCGTCGAGGCGCATCAGCAGGCGGCGCGGGTGATGCAGCAGTACCAGAGCAGTTCGGCCGACATCGCGCGCACGATCCCGCAGTTCGCCGCGCCGACCAACCCGGTCAACGGGCCGGTCCAGCCGCCGGCCCCCACCCCGGTCCCGCCACCGGGAGGCGCGCCGCACCCGGGTCCGGCCCCGATCGGCGGCGGCTTCAGCCGGGTCGCGCCGGGCGGCAGCATGCCAGCGGAGGAAACCGGTGGCGTGCCACCGCGCGGACCCGGTGGCACGACAGGGATCGAGTCGCCGCAGCAGGAGTCGCCGGCCCGCACGGGTAGTGGGTTCGCGGCCGAAGCGGAAACGACGCAAGGCGTCCGGACCGGCATGCCCGCGGCTGGGATGGCCGGCGCGGGCGGACGGCGCGAAGAGGACGGCGAGCACAAGCGCAGGTACTGGCAGGCGGACGACGGGCTGTTCGACGTGGAAACGCGGATCGGGCCACGGGTGATCGGCGACGAAAAGCGTGACTGATCCGTGGCTGCGGCTCTCCAGCGCCGAGTTCTTCCTGCTCTGGGACGCCGCCGACCTCGGCGACCCGCCGGACGTGCTGAACCTGCGCCACCTCGGCCGAACCCGCGCCGAACGCGACCGTCTCGCCGACGACTTCTCGGCCGGTCTGGCCGAGCGCGGCCTCGGCACCGTAACCAAGCCGGCCGATGATCTGGCCGACGCGCTGCTGGCGCTCGGCCATCGTGAACTCACGCTCGCCCTCGCCGTCGAATGGGCCGACGGCAGCTATCGCGCGATCGCCGGACGAGGCCCGGAGGGCGCGGCCATCGCCGTCGTGGTCAACGAAACGGTCGCTGTGCGCACCTTGCGCCCGGCCACGCTGGTCGACGCGATCATCGACGAAATCCCCGCAGTCGCGGCCGGTCCGGGCGTCACCGCCAACGTCACCTGGGCCGACTACCTGCGTGCCTGCCGGGACGGCGAACTCGACGGCACCGACGGGTTTCTGTGGGCGCTCAACGACGCGGGCCTGCGCGACGCCGAAGCCCGCACCCTCGCCCGCGCGATCACCGAGCGGCACGGCGCGGGCCAGGTCGACATCAGTGCCCGAGGGGCCGAGAGCATCAACTGGGTCGACACCCCGGACGGCCGCTACGTACTGCGCCGCCGAGACGGCTGGCTCAGCGTGATCCCGGCCGACCTGGCCAAACTGAGCCAGTTGATCAGCGACGCGCTCGACAACTGAACCACCCGTTCGCGCATTGATTTCAAGCACTGAAACCCGGACGCCACACCCGTCGCAACAGTGCTACATTCGTGCCATGGGTGATGTGCCGATTCGCGACCTGCGAAACAACACGAGCGAGGTGACTCGCCGACTGGAAAGCGGCGAGGAACTCACCCTGACCGTGAACGGCAATCCCATTGCGCGAATCGTTCCGCTGCCACGCCGCCCCAGGTTCCTGCCCTGGCAGCAAGTCCTGGCTCATCCGGCCGACCCCGGTCTCGCCGATGAACTACGTGAACTGGTGCCCGACACGACCGACGACATGGAAGACCCCTGGGAGAAGGCGGCCTGGCGGTGAGCGTCGACGGTGCGCTCGCGGATACCTCACTGTTGATCGGCTGGGAGCAACAACGTTTCAGCAGCCATGAAATGCCGAAGACACTGGCAGTATCGGCAGTCACGATCGGCGAACTGAAGCTCGGTGTCCTCAGCGCGACAGACCCGCACATCCGCGCTGCCAGGCTGCGCACTCTCGCCAAGGCACTCGCGCTGAACCCGTTGCCGGTCGACGATGTCGTATCGGATGCGTGGGCGGAACTTCGCATCACGTTGCGCGACATCGGGCGCAAGCTGGCGGCCAACGACTCGTGGATTGCGGCGACGGCGCTGGCGTACCAGTTACCGCTGGCCACTCGGGACGCCGACTACGACGACATCCCTGGCCTGAACGTGATCAAGCTGTAAATCCCGATTGCTCCGTAAACACGCCGCTAGCCCAACCAGCGGTAGGCACTTCCGCTGGTTGGGGCGGTGGTCGCCGGGGTGAGACGGTCTCGGTATTTTCAGATCGTGACCCTCTCCGACGCCGCGGCAGCGGACGCGGCCGCGCATCTCGCTCGGTTGGACGCACTGGCTCCGGGCCAGGTCAGCGCCGTGCACGTGATCGGCTCGGCGGTGCTGGACGACTATCACCCCGGCACGTCCGATCTCGATCTGGTGATCGAACTCGCCCACGATCCGAGCGAGGCGGATCTGCGCGCGCTGCTCGACGCGCACGTCGGCGCCGGGGCGAAAGTCGAGGGAACCTATGTGGCCAGCGGAAAGCTGACCGATCCGGCGCCGATGGCGTCCTTGATCAGCGATGGCGTGGTGCATTTCGCGGTCAAAAAGTTACATGCGGTCACCCGGCTGCAGTTGGCCAGTTACGCAGCGACAATTCGCGGCGACGCGCCCGCGATCGAGCCGGATGTGCCTGCCGCGCAAGAGTTCTGCAAGCACAACCTGGTCAGCTACTGGAACGACTGGCTGACCGGCGGCTCTCGGATCATGCTGCGTTACGCGCCCGCGCCGCTGACCCCGGGGTGGTTGTGGACGGTGGTCTGGGTCGGCCTCGGTCCGGCCCGGTTGTGGCGGACCATTGAGACCGGGGAGATCGTCAGCAAGAGCCGGGCGGGCGAGCTGGCCGCCGAGCACTGGCCGGACCTGGCCGAACAGCTGCTGGACATCGTCGCCGAGCGGGCAGGCAAGGACGTCAAACTCAGCAACAAGCACGGCCGGGCCGCGGTCGAACTGGGGCGGCGGATCATGGCCGAGGTCGGGGTCGGGAAAACCGGCGAGTAGACACGGGGCGGCGGGCGCGCCGGAGTGACGGGGGTGGCGGGTACGGTCTGATGCTGTGCCCAGGACCCTCCCCGATGCCACGGAAACCGTGGTCGACACGCTGCCGCCGGTCACCGCCCTGCTGCATGCCGCGGTCACCGCGGTGGGCGGCGCCGAGCGGGCTGGGCAGGTCCAGATGGCCGAGGCGGTCGCGCGGGCCATTCGCACCGGTGAGCACGTCGCGGTCCAGGCGGGCACCGGCACCGGTAAGTCGCTGGCCTATCTCGTCCCGGCCATCCGGCACGCGATCGCCGAGGACGCGACCGTGGTCATCTCGACGGCGACCATCGCGCTGCAGCGCCAGCTGGTCGATCGGGATCTTCCCCGCCTGGCCAAGGCGCTGAAGCCGTTGATCGGGCGGGCGCCGACCTTCGCGATCCTCAAGGGCCGCCGCAACTACCTGTGCCTGCACAAGGTGCACAACGGCGTCGCGGACGAGCCCGAGGACGCGACGCTGTTCGACCCGTTCGCGGCCTCCGCGCTGGGGCGGCAGGTGAAGCGGCTGCACGAGTGGTCCAGCGACACCGAGACCGGCGACCGGGACGAGCTGGTGCCGGGCGTGCCGGACATGGCCTGGCGGCAGGTTTCGGTGAGCGCGCGGGAATGTCTGGGGCTCAACCGCTGCCCGGTCGGTGTGGACTGTTTCGCGGAGCGGGCGCGGGCCGAGGCGGGCCGGGCCGACATCGTTGTCACCAACCACGCGCTGCTGGCGATCAACGCGCTGGAGGGCATCCAGGTCCTGCCCGAACACGACGTTGTCGTGGTCGACGAGGCCCATGACCTGGTCGACCGGGTGACCTCGGTGGCCACGGCCGAGCTGAGCGGGGCGGGCATCGCGGCGGCGGCCCGGCGGTCCGGGCGGTTGATCAGCCAGGAGATCGCCGACAAGCTGCTGGAAGCCGGCGACGGCCTCACCCTGATGTTGACCGAACTGCCGATCGGCAGGCTCGACGAACTGCCCGAGCCGCTGGCCGGGTCGCTGCGGGCGGTGCGGGACGCGGCGCGGTCGTGCGTGGTGGCGCTCGGTCCGGAACGGGCCAACCAGCGCGAGAACGTGGAGGACGCGACCGCGTACAAGATGGCGCGAGCCATGCTGGACGAGGTGCACGACACCGCGGTGCGGCTGCTGGACTCCTTCGACGAGGACATCGCCAAACGCCGTGACGTGGTGTGGGGTTCCGGCGAGGCCAACAGCAACAGCTTCACCAACGCGCTGCGCGTCGCGCCGCTCGCGGTCGCGGGCCTGCTGCGGGAGCGGCTGTTCGGTCAGCACACCACCGTGCTCACCTCGGCGACGCTGACCCTGGGCGGCGCGTTCGACACGCTGGCCCGGCAGTGGGGGCTACCGGTCAGCCAGGAACCCGCCCGCAAGGCCGAGGGCACGGCGACCGACAAGGAGCCGCCGAGCGATCGGAGCGTTCCCAAGTGGAGCGGGCTGGACGTGGGATCGCCGTTCGAGCACGAGAAGTGCGGGATCCTCTATGTCGCCAAGCATCTGCCGACGCCGGGCCGGGACGGGTTGCCGCCCTCCTACCTGACCGAGATCAAGGAACTGGTCGAGGCCGCAGGCGGCCGCACACTGGGCTTGTTCTCGTCGATGCGGGCGGCCAAGCAGGCCACCGAGGAACTGCGCGGCGTGCTGGACTACCCGATCCTGTGCCAGGGCGACGACAGCACCTCGTTGCTGGTCAACAAGTTCTCCGAAGACCCGGAGACGTGCCTGTTCGGCACGTTGTCGTTGTGGCAGGGCGTCGACGTGCCGGGTTCGTCGCTGCAACTGGTGATCGTCGACCGAATCCAGTTCCCCCGCCCGGACGATCCGCTCGCGTCGGCGCGGCAGCGCGCGGTGGAATCGCGCGGTGGCAACGGGTTCATCACGGTCGCGGCGACGCACGCGGCGCTGCTGCTCGCGCAGGGCGCGGGCCGGTTGTTGCGGTCCATGCAGGACAAGGGTGTGGTGGCGATCCTCGATCCGAGGCTGGCCACCAAGCAGTACGGCGGTTTCCTGCGCGCCTCCCTGCCGCCGTTCTGGTCGACGACCGACCCGAAGGTCGTGCGGGGTGCGCTGACCCGGCTGGACCAGGCGGCCAAGGACGCCAAGTAGCCGGGCCAGCGCGGCGCTTACTTCAGTCCTCGGAGGATCTTGCCCTCGGTGGAGAGGTAGAAGTTCTTGGCGTTGAACCGCGGCGAGTTGGCGAAGATCAGGTACAGGTACTTCCAGTTCTCCGCGAAACCGTAGGCGGGGAACAGGTCGCCCAGCTGCATCGGCGACGTGGTGACGTCGTTGATGATGGTGTAGCCGTTGGTGACCCTCGCATTGTGCTTCATGCCGAGGAAGTACTGCCAGGCCGTGGTCGCGTAGTACGGATCGTGGGTGGTGAACCACAGGTCGAACGACGCGTTCACGTACTCGGGGCGGAACTGGTTGCCGCTGCCGGAATCGGCGGTGAACGTGGCGTAGTTGAAGCCCTCGGGCAGGACCGGGTACTTGTTCAGCACCTGAGTCCACGACTGGTAGTAGGAGTGGGCGAGGTTCAGCTCACCGGCGTGGCCAAGCACCTCCGCCCAGAACGCCGCCAGTTCGGACTGCTCGCGGCCGACCAGCGCGCCGGTCCGGAAGTCGACCTGCTTGTACCAGCTGAGGCCGCCGTAGGTTTCCAGGCTGTACTTGGTCAGCGCCGCGTTGGTTTCGTTGAACCAGTTCAGGCAGTCGCGGTCGCCGAACATGGCCCAGCCGCCCCACAGGTACTCGTAGAACGAGTCGACCGGCGGGTTGGGCGCCTGGTCGGTGCTGTCGGTCCACTCGCCGGTTTCGACGTTGAGGAAGGTGCCGAGCAGGTTCAGCGACGACTTCTTGGCCATCGTGACCTGGTAGGCCTTCTTGGCCGCGTTGAAGTACTTCGGGTCGCCGGTGAGCTGCGAGAGCACCCCGAACTCGAGGATGTTGGTGCCGATCTCGGCCAGCGGCGGGGTGGGGCCGGAAACGGCGCCCGTGTGCAGGTTGACGTACTGGTAGGGCAGGCCGGTCGGTGAGGCGAACGCGGGCATCAGCCGATCGGTGATGTCCACGGCCAGCGCCAGCAGCTTCTTGTCCTTGACCGCCAGGTATCCAGCGATGAGGCCGCCGACGACCCGGATGATGGCCTCGAACACGTGGA
>DATFHN010000182.1:0-55400 GCA_035248365.1 Pseudonocardiaceae bacterium
ATCCTGCGCGGCGAGTTCGGCCCGGCCGAAACCCTGATCGACCAGGTGCTGGCCGACACCACCCGGCTGAAGCTGCTGGAAACCACCCAGCACATGCTGGTGCTGCGCGCCGTCCTCAATGGACATCGCGGCCGTCGCCGGGAGATGGACCGCGCCCTGGCCGACCTGCGCGAATGCGAGGGCGACCAGGCCCAGTACGCGCCGAGGGTGCGCGGACTGGCCAGGGCGCTGTGCGCGTTGCTCGAAGAGGACCGCGACCAGGCACGCAAGGATCTGGCGGTCGCGCTGAGCGCGGAGCAGACCAGCCCGACCACCTTCCACCTGGCCGGCCGCTACGGCCTGAGCCTGCTGCTGGACGCGCTGGCCGGTGACGTGGACTGGGCCGGTTACCAGCAAACCACCTCGGTTCCCGCCGCGCGACTGCGCTGGGATCGCCAGTTCGCGCTGTTCGCCCGCGCCGTTCTGGCTGGTCGCGAGGGCCGCAAGGCCGAAGCGGTCGCGGCGGTCGCCGAGGCGTTGCAGGTGGGTGCGCCGTACGCGATGGGGCAACAGCTCGGGTTGCGGCTGGTCGGCGAGGCCGCGTTCGCGGACGGCTGGGGCGAACCGGCCGAGTGGCTGCGCTCGGCCGAGGATTACTTCCACGGCAACGGAATGACCGCGGTCGCCGGTGCCTGCCGCGCGCTGTTGCGCAGCACCGGCAACCGGGTCGCGCAGCGGCGCAACGGCATCGAACGCGTCCCGCAACGACTGCGCTCGGCCGGGGTGACCGTGCGCGAGTACGAGGTGCTGCGGCTGCTGGCCGAACGGCTCGGCAACCGGGAGATCGCCGATCAGCTGCACCTGTCCCTGCGCACGGTCGAGAAGCACGTGTCGAGCCTGATCTTCAAAACGGGCTTGCCCAACCGCATCGCGCTGAGCAAGTTCACGGCCTGACCAGCTCGTTCCAGGCTGCCGCCAGTCGCGTCACCAACTCGGTCACGTCGGCCTCGGGCAGCGTGAACGGCACCCGGATGTGGTTGTCGTGCGCGCCGCTCGGGTCGGTCGCCGAACCCGGCACCACCTCGACCCCGTGCCGCAACGCGACCTGCGCGAACACCTGCGCGTTCACCTCCGGCAGCTCCACCCACAGCGCGGACCCGCCCTCCGGCCGCCGCCACCGCCAGCTCGGCAGTTGCCCGATCAGCAGGTCCTGCAACAGATCGAGCCTGCCCAGCAGCGTGGCGCGCCGACCGGTCGCGATGTCGGCCAGCTTGGGCAGCAGCCGCGCGGCCAGTGCCTGATCGAGCACGGCGTTGCCCAGATCGGCCCGGACCTTGTGGCGCGCCAACCGTTCCACGATCTCCGCCGGTCCGCGCACCCAGCCGATCCGCAATCCCGCCCACACCGTCTTGGCCAGCGAACCGATCGACAGGATCTCCGCGTTGTCCGACGCGTACGCGGCCACCGGCGGCGGCGTGGCCGCGCCCGAGAACGCGGGCATGCCGCAATAGGCGTTGTCCTCCAACAACGGCACCCGGTACTTCGCCGCGATCTCCGCGACCCGCCGCCGCCTGCTCGCCGACATCATCACCCCGGTCGGGTTGTGATAGGTCGGCATCACGTAGGCCAGCGCCGGATTGTGCTCGGCGAAGGCCCTTGCCAGCGCGTCCGGCCGCACCCCGTCCTCGTCCATCGGCACGCTCACCAGCCGCGCGCCCGCCGCCCGGAACACGTCGAGGCAACCGGGCCAGCTCGGTGACTCGACGACCACCGTGCAGCCCGGCTTGAGATACATCTGCGCCACCAGGCCGATCACCTGCTGCGCACCGTTGGTCACCAGCACCTGCTCCGGCCTGGTCGACAGCAGCTGATCGCCGAAATGATCACAGATCGCCTCGCGCAACGCGGGCAGGCCGCGCGAGTGGTAGCCGACGTCGGCCATGAGTTCGGGCAGGTCCTCGCGGGCCAGGTTCCACATCGCGTCGGCGAGTTCCGGCGCGGCCGGTTCGACCGCCATGGCCAGCGAAATGATCTTGCCGGGCCCGTCGACAAGGTGCTGGAAGATCGAGGTCGCCCGGCCGCCCGGCACCCGGCCGTCGTCGCCGGAGCGGCGCGGCCGCACCGCGCTCGACACCCGGGTTCCGCTGCCGCGCACGCTGTCCACCAGTCCGCCGCCGCGCAGTTCGTCGTAGGCGGCGACCACGGTCGCGCGGCTCACCGTGAGCATCTTGGCCAGATCTCGTTCGGAGGGCAGTCGTTCGCCGGCCGGAAGATCGCCGGAAGTGATGCCATCGGCCAACGCGCCCGCCAGCCTGCGATAGATCGGTCCACGCATTGTCATCCAGTCACCCAGGTATTCGACCAGGGTGCCCGCATCGCATAAATTGTCCACTTCGCAACCCCAACAATTGGTCAGGCGGTCGTCAGAAGTGTCCGATTGTGATCCGATAAAACGGTAGCACGGAAATCGGCTTGGCGAAGATGAATTCGTCAGACGAGTTGTGGTTGGAGGCGCTCGGCGGTCACGCGGAGTATCGGCAGCACGCGATCGATCATGTCGCGCTCGGCGAGCCGCTCGATGGTGCTACCGACGTTCAGCGCGGCGATCCGGGTGCCGTCCCAGCGTCGCAGGGGCACGGCGATGGAGTGGAACCCGGCCTCGACTTCGTTGGCCACGTACGCGTAGCCCTGCTCGGTCACCTCCTCGAGTCGCGTGGCCGGCACCTCCGGGTAGTTCGCGCACCGATCGCCGGTCAGGCCGGAGATCAACACCAGGCCGAGCGCGGAACGCGCGGCCGGTACTTGGAAGCCGAGCCCTTGGCCGATCGGCAGGGCATGCCGGGGGAGGGCCCTGGCGATCATCACCGCGGCCGGGCCGTCCAGGACGGCGGCGGTGCACGACGCCTGGAAGGTGTCGGCGAGGCGATCGCACTCGGGTTGCAGTACGCGGCTGACCGGGTTGGTGGTCAGGTAGGCGCTGGCCAGCGTGAGCACTTTGGGCGCGAGCCGGTAGGCGCGGTCGTCGGTGACCACGTAGCCGAGGTGGGCGAGGGTCAGCAGCGCGCGGCGGACGGTCGCGCGGGGCAGGTCGAGCTTGCGGGCCAATTGGGCCTGGCTCAGTCGCTCCTCGCCGTGCTCGAACGCGTTCAACACCAGCAGTCCGCGTTCCAGCGCTTCGGAGTAGTCCGCGCGGTTCGCCTCGACATCGCGGTTCGCGCGCCGGGTTGCGTCGCGTTCGTTCAGTTTCGCCACGTCTGCTCCGTTCGATTAACGCACAGCTTGCTCAATATAGAACACCTCGCTTAGCCTGCCGCTATGCGCGCTGAGGACAACCGGAAACTCACCGAGACCGGGCCGGGCACGCCCGGTGGCGACTGGATGCGCCGGTACTGGCAGCCGGTCGCGCTCACCGAGGAACTCGACACCGAGCGACCGGTCGTGCCGGTGCGCGTGCTCGGTGAAGATCTCGTCCTGTTCCGCAGTGCTGATGGAACTGAGGACGGCTCCCTCGCCTTGATCGATCGTCGCTGCGCGCACCGCGGCGCCGATCTATCGCTCGGTCGGCTGGAGGACGGCGGGCTGCGCTGCTACTTCCACGGCTGGCTGTTCGCGGGCGACGGCGGCTGCCTGGACACGCCTGCCGAACCCGAGGACAGCCCGCTCAAGTCCAAAGTGCACATTCGCGCGTATCCGGTGCGCGAGTGCAACGGCATCGTCTGGGGCTTCCTCGGCAGCGGCGAACCACCGAACCTGCCGGCGCTGGACTGCTTCGTCGCGCCGGAGGAGTACACCTTCGCCTTCAAGGGCTACCTGGACTGCAACTGGCTACAGGCCCTCGAAGTCGGCATCGACCCCGCGCACGCCTCCTACCTGCACCGGTTCGAACAGGACGAGGCACCAGAAGACAGCTACGGCAAACAGTTCCGCGGCGCGTCGCTCGGCACCAACCTGCCGATGACCAAGATCCTCCGCGAATACGGTCGTCCGGAGATCCTGAACGCACGCACCGAGTACGGCCAGCGCATAGTGGCCCTGCGGACGCTCGACAAGGACGGCCTGGACGGGTCGACAACGCACGTGCGGATCACGCACCAGGTGTTCCCGCACGGCATCACGATCCCGCTCAGTTCCACCATGGCGATCACCCAGTGGCACGTGCCGATCGATGACGTGTCCAGCTACTGGTACGCGATGTTCACCAGCCTGGACGAGCCGGTGGACAAGGCGACCATGCGCGCGCAACGGATGGACGCGATCACGCTGCCCGGCTACAAACCGCTGCGCAACCGCGCCAACAACTACCAGTTCGACGTCCACGAGCAGCGCACCCAGACCTACACCGGGCTCGGCCGCGACATCAACGTGCACGACCAGATGGCGGTCGAGGGCCAGGGCTACATCTACGACCGCAGCCGGGAGAAACTGAGCCGGTCGGACCGCGCGATCATCACCTACCGCCGGATGGCGTTGCAGGCCATCGACACGGTCGCGGCCGGCGGCAACCCGGAGACGCTGCTGCTGGACAAGGCCGACGTGGAAAGCCGGGGCCCGATCCCGCTGGACGGCATCGGCCCGACCGGCGCGTGGGAACAGTACTGGGCCACGTCCATCGCCGAACTGCGCGCGGCCAGTCCCTGGGCGGCGGAACTGCACGCCGCGCTGGCCACCGGACCGGCGGGAGTGCCGGGCTCCGTACTCGAACCGGACCGGTCCGAGCTGCCCGACGCCTACGCGCGGGCGGAGGACTGACGTGGACTTCATCGAGAAGTACGACCTCTGGACCGAAGCGCAGCAGGACGCGGCGCGGGCCATTCTGGTGCGGGCGCGGCACGAGGAGTTCCGCTCGGTCCGACTGTCCTTAGTGGACCAACACGGTCTGTTGCGGGGCAAGACCATTCCCGCGCACGGCCTCGCCGCCGTGTTCCGCAGCGGGATCACCTGCGTGTCCACGCTGCTGTCCAAGGACACCTCCGGCAACACCGTGTTCGCGGCGTTCAACGCGGACGGTGGTGTGGGCGTCGCCGAGATGGGCGGCGCGGCCGACCTGGTGCTGGTGCCCGATCCGGCGACGTTTCACCTGCTGCCGTGGGTGGACGGGACCGCGCGCATCCTGTGCGATCTGCGCTTCAGTAACGGTGAACAGGTCCCGTTCTGCAGCAGGGGTGTCTTGCGCACCGCGCTCGATCGCGCCGCGTCCGCCGGTTACGGTTACCGCACTGGCCTGGAGATCGAGTTCCACCTGTACCGCCGTGCCGAACACCAACCGAACGCGGACGGCATCGGCCGCTGTGTGCACCCGACCCCGGTCGAACCGATCAACCACGGCACCCAACTCCTGGCCGAAGACCGCGCCGACGAGGTCGAACCGGCAACGCGGCGGATCCGCGACGTGCTCGCCGAACTGGGCATCGACCTGCGCAGCATCGAGGTGGAGTACGGCGCCAACCAACTCGAACTGACCCTCGAACCCGAGATCGGCCTGGCCGCCGCCGACACCATGATCCTGTTGCGCAGCAGCATCAAGCAGGTGGCGAGGCGGCACGGGTATCACGCGACATTCATGTGCAGGCCGCAGATCGAGGACAGCAAGTCCAGCGGCTGGCACCTGCACCAGAGCCTGCTCGACGGAACGCACAACGCGTTCGTTCCGGAGGACGGCGATGGTCCACTGTCAACCGTTGGTAGACAGTTCGTCGCCGGGCAGCTTGCCCATGCCGCCGGGGCGTGCGTGTTTGCGAACCCGACCATCAACGGGTACAAGCGCTTCCAGCCCTATTCGATGGCGCCGGACCGGATCGCCTGGGCTCGTGACAACCGTGGCGCGCTGATCCGGCTGGTCGGCTCGGCCGAGGACGGCAGCACGCACATCGAGAACCGCGTCGGCGAATCGGCCGCCAATCCGTATCTCTACCTGGCTTCCCAGCTGCACTCCGGCCTCAACGGCATCGCGAACAACACGCCACTGCCACCCTCCGCCGACGACCCGTACACCACCGACGCCGCCCGCCTGCCCACCAACCTGCGTGCCGCCGTCGACGCTCTCGAAGCCGACGCCGAACTGACCAGAGCGATGGGGGAGCTGTTCGTGGGGTACTACACCGCCATCAAACGCGCCGAGATCGCCCGGTTCGAGCGCGCCGTCACCGACTGGGAGCAGCGCGAATACTTCGACCTGTTCTGAGTCAGACCACCTGGACGTCGATCGAGAAGCTGCCGACCGGGCATTCCTGGCCGGTGTCGCCGGGGCACGGCGCGCTCGGCTGACCGGGTTTGTGCAGGCCAGGTCCGAGCCCGAGGAAGTGCCACACCAGGTTGCTGCTACCGGACTTGACGGCGAGATAGAGCAGTTCGCTCGTCGACGGGCAGCCGACCTCGCCGGACTGGCAGTCGCTGGCGGTCGTCGCCGGACCCTGCTGGGCCAGTACGGCCGCATTGCCGGGGTCGACCTGCTGCCAGTAGCCCGGGCCATCGGTGTGCTCGACATGCACGGCGATCGTTTGACCGACGGAGATCCGCTGGGCTCGGGTCACGCTGGGGAGGTTCGATGGGTTCGGGATGGTCAGCGTGATGGTGGCGACCGGGTCGCTCGACTGCGTGCTGCCGCAGGCGGTCACCAGCATGAGCAGGGCGCAGATCAGGATGACGGCGCGGGTCATCGGGTGTGCCGCCGGATCGCGATGATGGCTGCGACCATGTCCAGCCACTGGGCGAACGCTTGGTCACCGGCCAGGCCATTGTCTACTGTGGACGCGGCCGACAGCCATTGCCGGGCGAAGATGGTTGGATGCGCGCCGGCCAGCGGCTCGGGCAGCGCCAGCGCGGCGGTTCGGCCCGCGGCGCGGACGTAGCGGGCCAGGAATCGGAGTGGGTAGGGGCCGGTGCCGTAGGGCTCAAGGCGCAGTGCGGCGGCGATGGCGGCTGCGGTGAACAGATGGCGGCGGGCGGTGCCGTCCTGGGCGAGACTGGTCTCGGTGGAGCGGCTGTCGTTGGCGAGGCTGGCCGCGGTGGCGAGGTTGTGGCTGGTGATGGCGGCGTGGGTGAGGCTGGTCGCTGTGGCGCGGTTGCGGTCGGCTGCGGCGTGGGTGAGGCTGGTCGCGGTGGCGAGGTTGCCGTGGGCGGCGCCGCCTTCGGCGAGGCCGGTGGTGATGGCGGCTTCGATGTCCAGCTCGGCGAGTTCGCTGTCCGGCCGGATGGTCGTCTCGGGGTTCACTGCGGTAGCTCCAGTCCATCCGCGGTCTTCAGCGAGCCGTCGCCTGCGGTCGTGGTGAGGCTGCCGAGCTGATTGTTCAGGAACTGGCTCTCGGTCACCCAGGAGGTGTAACCCCACGGGTTGTACACCTCCAGCTTGTCGCCGTCGTGCCCGATGATCATCAGCTGGTGGCCTTCTTTGCCGTTGGTGACGTCGATCGGCACCGGCTTGCCCGCGTCCACCGCCTGCTCGATGCCCGGCAATGCGTTCTGCCGATCGGAATCGTTGTCCAGGCTCACGTAGTGGTACTGCGAACCCGTGCTCGGGCCGAGATCCTGGTTGGCCAGCACGGTCTCGCCGGACGACCCTAGGCCGCTGTCTTCCTTCGGGTAGGTGTGCGAGTCGCCGTCGGCCTTCTGGCCCTCGATGTAGTTCTGCACGAACATGTTCTGCATGCGCTGGTGGAACGCGGCCGGGCTGTCGTCGCCGTTCGCGGTGCCGCCGGTGGTCAGGTTCAGCATGGTGATCGGATCGACGTTGGCCTGCGCGACCACCGTTGACGCGGCCACGCAGTCGTTGACGCCGCCCTGGTCGTAGATGCCCCAGCCGTGTGAGTCGAGGTTGCCGAACTGCTGCCCCTGATAGGTCAGGAACGCCGCCGTGGTCGTCTCGCTGCCGTTGGTGCCGTTGGTGCCGTTGTTGCTGTTGTTCTTTTCGAAGGCGGGCGTGAGATGGCCGGCCAGCCAGGCTGGGTCGTTGCCGTGCGGGTGGATCGCCGCGTCGAACTGCTGCACCTGGTTCAGCGAGTGACCCGCCGCCAGCGCCTTCCACAGGTACGCCGCCTCCTGCGGCGACTGGCACTGCGCGAGCAACTGCTGGAACGTGGCCCGATCCGCCGCGGACATGCCGTCGAGCACCTGGGAGCCGCGGGCGAGCTGGTTCTCGGTGAGGATCTTGCCGCCGTCGACCGAGCCACCCGGGTTGGTCTCGCCCGCCAGCACCACCGCGGACAACGGATCCATGCTGTCTTCGGCGATCCGCTCCGCCCTGGCCTGGTCGGCGAGCTGGTTGAGCAGGCTCGCCGTGCTGGTGCCGGTGGTCTGCGCGGCCGAAGCGGCGGCGATGCGCATGTTGACGCCGTCGAGCGCCTGCTGGGCCGCGGCAGGCAGGTTCCACACCTCGAAACCGAGGAACCCGAGCGAACTCTTGGCCGAGTTGAGCACCGCGAGCCCGGCCGTGTCGGTGGCCTGGGCCCACGCCAGCGTCTGCGCCCAGTGCTCCAGTGCGGGCACCGCTTTGTCCAGCACCAGCTGCACGTTCTGCACGTCCGCGCCGACTGCCTGCACGGCCTGCGCCGCGGTTTCCGCTACCGCGCCATGCCACGCCTCCGGCAACGACCTCGTGGCCACCGCGTCGATGTCCTTGGCCACCAGGCCGCACTGGGCCGCGGTCTTCGCGTACGCGGCGGCCTGGCCGTTGATCGCTGATGGCGACCCGGTCGGCGCGGGCGGTGTGATGGCGTTCTCGATGGCGGCCGCGAGCATGGACGACGAAGCGGTCCAGGTCGCCATCTCGATCAGAACCTTGGCCGATTCCAGATCCGACAGGGTGGTCATCTCGGTCCGATCTTGTCGAACGAGTCCGCGATGCCGCTCTCGTTCTCGGAGTAGTTGGCCGCGGTCGAGTCGAGTTTCTTGATCAGCTCGGCGATGGCCGCGTCGAGTACGCCCATCTCCCCAGCCCAGGCACCGTCGAAATTGGACCAGGCCGGGCCCATGCCGAAGTCGCCGAAGTCCTGCTGGCCGTAGCAGGCGGTACCGGCGTAGTCGGTGATCGCCGTGTCGAAGTCGTCGTAGGCGCGGCCCAGCTGTCCGGCGGCCCCGCCGAGACTGGCCGGATCTACCTGGAAGCCGTCGCCGCCACCTGGATCCACTCGCATGCCCATCGGACGAGGGCATGCGGTCGCCGGTTCCGTTCAGTGCTGGAAATCCCAGATGAGCGCGACCGGCACACCGGCGTTCGCGGCGCGGGCCGCTTCGGGGAGGACGTCGGACACCGACCACGGCCAGACTTCCCACGGTCCGAGCGAGTTCGACGGCGGTTTGGGCTCGGATCGTGGCGCGGTCGGTTCGACGCATCGGCGCGGTTGCAGGCCGACCGGCAGGGCGGCGCGCAGGTAGTCGCCGACCAGATGCCGATAGCTGGCCACGCGACCGGGATCGCCGTTGTCCAGGGGCAGCCTCGGGTTCCAGCCGCGCAGCACGCTCTCGGGATGCATGTCCGAGACGACAAGATGGCCGCCCGGGCGCAGTACCCGGGCGAATTCGGCGAAGATCGGGTCGAGGTCGGGCGCGTGGGTCAGTGCGAGCGTGCACAGCACGAGGTCGACCGCGTTGTCGTCGACGGGCAGTTCGCGCAGGTCGCCGAGCCGGAAATCGGCCTGCGGCACGCGGGTCTTCGCCTGCGCGAGCATCTCGGGCGACGCGTCGACGCCGATGACCTGGTGACCGCGCCCGGCCAGGTTCTCGGCCCAGCGGCCGGTGCCGCAGGCCGCGTCCAGCGCCATGCCCGCTGGGAGCGGGGCGATGATCTCGTTGATGGCCGGTTCGTCCATGTCGAACGCGGTGTTGTGGCCGACGTCGTAGAAGCGCGACCAGACCCGGTAGCCCTCGCCCGGGGTGACGGTGGTGATGTCGATCGCGGCGGCGAGGGATTCGTCGTTCACCAATCGGCGAACTTCAGCGAGGCGCGCTTCGACGAATTCCCGGTCGTACTCGTCGGTGAATCCGCGCAGGAGCGCCAATCCTTCCAACCCGAGCACGTAGGCCAGCGGGTGTTCGTAGCTCACCGTTGCCAACGTAGTGACCGGTCCGGCGGCGGTGCCACTGAATTTGAAACGATTTAAGCCAAAGTCTTGTGCTGAGTCTGCAATCGCGCGAGAGTAGGTGCTCGATCAGGGGCGCAATCAGTCAACTTCGCGCAGGAGGCTGCGATGCGGACTCGGATGTTCGGGATATTAGCGTGCTTGTTCGCGATCCTCGCACTCGTCGCGATTCCGCAGCAGGCCAGCGCGCGGAACGCGGGCGTGACCGTGGCCGGCCTGCGGGCCGACTACCAGGTCGACCCCCTCGGCACGGACGATCCGACCCCGACGCTGAGCTGGCAGTTGCGGTCCAGCGGCCAGAACCAGCGGCAAACCGGCTACCAGGTGCAGGCGGCGAGCAGCGCCGCCGCGCTTGCCCAGGGGCGCCCGAACCTCTGGGACACCGGCCGGGTCGGCTCCGCGACCTCGACCGGCATCGACTACGCGGGCGCGAAACTCGGTTCCCGCGCAACGGTGTTCTGGCGCGTCCGGGCATGGGATGCGCACGACGTCGTCTCCGCGTGGAGCGCCCCCGCCCACTGGGAAATGGGCCTGCTCGCGCCATCGGACTGGACCGGGCAGTGGATCACCAACCCGGCCGACCCGATCGTGCTGCACGTCCCCGCCCAGGACGCCCGCTACCTGCGGCTCGACGTGACCAAGCTCGGCCTGCCGATCAAGGAAGGCGGCTACCCCCAGCCGGTCTCCCGGATGCAACTGGCCGAGATCTCCCTGGCCGACAGCGCGAATCCGAGTGTCGACCTCGCGCGGGGCGCGGCGGTCAGCGTTTCGGACACCTCCACGATCGTGCCCGGCGCGTGGGAACCGCAGTACCTCACCGACGGCACCCTCACCAGCGACCAGGCGCCCTTCGGTTACACCAGCGGCGCGTCGAGCACCCAAACCCCGGCCCAGCCGGTCTGGGTGCAACTCGACCTCGGCCAGGTCGAACACTTCGACGAGGTACTGCTCTACCCGCGCACCGACGCGACCACCCCCGACTTCACAACCCCGAACTTCCCGGTCGACTACACCCTCCACAGTGGAGCGACGGACACGCTGAGCACGATCGCGACCGTCACCGGCCAGCTTCCGCCGCCGTTGCACAGCTTCGCCGCGCCCGAGTTCGCCAAGCAGTTCACCCTGGCCAAACCGGTGCGCAGCGCGCGGATCTACGTCGCCGGGCTCGGCGTCTACGACGCGCGGGTCAACGGCAGACCGATCACCGACGCGGTCCTGCAGCCGCCGCCGACCGACTACCCCAAGCGCGTCCTCTACACCACCTACGACGTCACCGGCCAACTCCACCCAGGCGCGAACGCCCTCGGCTTCACCCTCGGCGACGGAACCGCCGCCGTGCCAACGACTTCCGGCCGCTACCAGAAGTTCGCCGGCACCCAGGCCAGTCCCCGGCTGCTCGCGCAGCTGGAGGTCACCTACACCGATGGCAGCACCGCGCGGATCGGCACCGACCCGTCCTCGCTGACCTCGTCCGGCCCGACCACGTTCTCCAGCTGGTACGGCGGTGAGGACTACGACGCGCGGCTGGTCCAACCGGGCTGGGATCGACCCCGCGCCGACCTGAGTTCGTGGCGCGCCGCAGTGCCGTCCTCGGCGCCCACACCGCAGACGGTGCTCAGCGCTCAGGCCGCGCCGCCGGTTCGGCAGGTGAGGACGCTGCACCCGGTGTCGATCACCCAGGTCAAACCGGACGACTACGTCTTCGACCTCGGCACCAACATCGCAGGCTGGGAACAGTTGAACACCAACGGAGCCGCGGGCACCAAGGTGGTCATGTGGCCGGGGGAGCAGGTGAACCCGGACGGCACAGTCAGCCAGGCCAGCACCGGCAGCCCGATCTTCGACACGGTCACCCTCGCGGGCGGACCGGTCAGCTGGCATCCGGACTTCATGTACCACGGTTTCCGCTACGTCGAAGTGACCGGCCTGACCACCCCGCCCACCAGCGCGACCATCGCCGGCCTGGAACTCAGCTCGGTCAGCCCCGGCGCGGACACGTTCACCTCAAGCAACGACCTGATCAACAGCATCCACCGGATCATCACCCAGGCCATCCAGAACAACCTGTTCGGCATCCCGACCGACTGCCCGGCCCGGGAGAAACTCGGCTGGCTGGAAGAGGACCAGCTGCTGTTCGACGCGATCAGCCGCAACTACGACGTCGCCGCCTACTTCCGGCAGTTCCTCCGGACGGTCGCCGATTCGCAGCAGTCCAACGGCGCGATCGCGGACATCGCACCGGAATACGTGGTGTTCTCCGGCGGTTTCGTCGCCGACCCGAACTGGGGCAGCACGCTGATCCTCGGCGCGCTGCGGCTCTACCAGACCTACGGTGACGTGAACACGTTGCGCGACCTCTATCCCGCGATGCAGAGCTACCTGAACTACCTGCGCGCCAACGCATCCGGAAACCTGTTGCCCGCCAGTTTCCCCTCGCTGGGCGACTGGACCAACTCGGACAACAACCTGACCTCCGGCCAGTACACCATCAACTACGCGTTCTACCAGGACGCGCAGGCGATGACCCAGATCAGCGCCGCGCTCGGCAGGTCGAGCGACGCCGCCGGGTACCAGACGCTGACCGGCGCCATCGGCGACGCCTTCAACCAGCGGTTCCTGCACGCCGACCAGGGCACCTACGACAACGGCTCGCAGGGCGACGACGCGCTCGCGCTCGACATGGGCGTGGTCCCGGCCGCCGATCGGCAGGCCGTGCTCGACCACCTGGTCGGCAGCATCACCGCACACGGCGAGCACCTGACCGTCGGCGAGATCGCGCTACCCGCCGTGTTCCGGGTGCTCTCCGGCGCGGGCCGCGACGACGTCGTCTACGACACGGCGATCCAGACCACCAGCCCGAGCTACGGGTTCCAGGTCCTGCACGGCGCGACGGCGCTCACCGAGAACTGGGACGGCCCGGCCGAGGTGAACAACTACTCGCAGGACCACATGATGCTCGGCGCGATCGATGCCTGGTTCGGCTCGAGCCTCGGCGGCATCCGGGTCGATCCCGGTTCGGTCGCCGCCGACCACGTGACCATCCGGCCCGCCGTCGGCGTCGGCCTCGATCACGCGGCCAGCACCTACGTGACGCCGTACGGCGCGGTGGCCAGCGATTGGTCCGTCCGCGACGGCAGTGTATCGATACACATCGCTGTCCCGGTGGGCGTCAGCGCGACCGTGGTACTGCCTGGCCGGACCGTCCAGGTCGGGTCCGGCCAGTACGACTTCGGCTAGACCGAGCGGAACGGGATGCCGAGCAGGTCGGCGGCGGCCGCGTAGGTCGCCGCCCGGTGCCCGACCGACAGCGACCAGTGGTGGCCGACCCCGGTGGCGCTCCAGGCGTCGACCCATTCGCCGGGGTCGCCGCCGAAGTCCACCCGGGACGTGGTGTTGCCGATCGCCAGCAGCGGTCCCGGCACCACCGTGCCCTCGGAGGCGATGAACGAGAGCGTGCCGTCGCGGTCCTGGCCGAGGCCGAGCAGGGTGACCGGGCCGGGTCGCACGTCGAACTCGACGCTCACGCCCCAGCCCCGCTTGCCGTGATACACGCCGAGCCCGCGCAACAGCGGATCCCGGCCGGACACCGCGAGGTGCGCCGGTCCGTCGTGGCCCATCTCGACCACGTTGTCCTCGAAGTTCAGCGCCTGGATCTCGCAGAACGACCCGCCCGCGCCGACCGACTGGGTGACCAGCTGCGCGACCGACGTGCGCAGTTCGTACTCGCCTGCGGCCGGGATACCGCGCGCGGTCAGCAGCGAGGCGCCGAGGATCATGCCGGCGCCGAGTCGCTCGTGCTGTTCGCCGGCCAGGCCGCGGTGGTAGTAGGCGAGCGAGTCGAGCGCGAAGTCGTCGACGAGGCGGTCGAGCGCGACGGAAACCTTGGCGCCCCAGGCGAAATCATCCGACTGCACCGAGTCGTCCACCGTGAACAGCTTGGTGGCCAGTTCGACCCGCTCGTCGGTCTCCGCGTCGGTGACCTCCTCGACGCGCACCCGCAGGTCGTCGAACTCCAGGACCTCGACGTGTGAACCGAAGGTCGTCGGCAGCAGGGTGAGGTCGGTGGAGACGTCGAGCATGCCGGGGTAGACGTGGCCCATCAGGCCGTGGCGGGCGTACCGCAGCGCGGCCCGGACGTGGGCGGCGTCCACCCACCGGCTGATCCGCTGCCAGGCGGCGGGCTGTCGCAGGTAGCCGGACACCGAGCGGAAGCCGATGCCCGCGCGGCGGAACACGTTGCCCAGTTCCGGCACCGGGCACTGCCCGCAGTAGGCGAGCCAGGCGCCGGTGTCGAAGTTCTCGTGGTCCATCCGCTCGGACGGTTGCAGGTCGAGCACGAGCACGGGGGTGCCGGTGCGCTGGGCGATCGGCAGCACCATCGACGAGGTCAGGTAGGTGGCCAGGAACAGGACGATCAGGTCGCAGTCGGCGGCGCGCAGCTTCTCGGCGGCCGCCGCGCCGTCCTGCGCGTCGGACACGAAGCCGGCGTCGATCACCTCGGCGTTCATCTCGCCGAAGCGCTCGGCAACGTACCGAGCGGACGATTGTAGTTGCGACAACAATCCGGGGAACTGTGGCCAGTAGGTGCCGAGGCCGCCCGAGACGAGGCCGATGCGGGTCTGGCGCCGGGTCCTGGCCGGCAGCAGTTCGTTGATCGTCATCGCGCCCTCCGTGGTGGCCGTTAAAACGTTTCAGCCATCACGGTAGCTCAGTGGAAGGTGACGGTGAAGCCGGTGCACGCGGAGCATTGGCGCATCACCTGGTTGCCGGGCACGGTGTCCGCTTTGGACCAGGTGTACGCGTAGGGGCACTGCGCGCCGAGGTTGTCGCTGTAGTCGGTCTGCGTGTCGCGACTCGGGTTGACGCACAGCATCGGCGCGCCGGTGTCCGGGTTGGTGGTCAGGTCGCCGGACGGGCAGTAGGGGAGCAGGTCGTCCGGGCAGCCCATCTCCTGGCAGCTGCCGCCGCCTGCCGGCGGGGGCGGAGCGTTGTCCGGGTCGATCGTGATGGGAAGCGAGAACGCGTCCACATAGCTCACGTCGTACCAGGGCGCGAGCGAGTCGGACTGGTCGAAGTTGAACTCGGCCAGGCTGACCGGCTGCTGGCCGGTCGTGCAGGCGGCGGCGTCGTTGCCGCAGTCACCGACCAGGCAGCTGAAGTCGTTGCCGGAGGCGCCGGAACAGTACTGGCGGGCGAAGAACTTGCCGCGCCAGTGGTTGGGCGACTGGTCTTCCGGAACGGTCACGGTCGCGGACTGGCCGTCGGCCAGCGTGGGCAGGTCGGTGAAGTTCTGCGAGCCGTCCGCGTTGACGGTGCTGCCGATCCAGAGGGTCTGACCGGACTGGTTGACGAACGTGACCGTGTGATCGGCCGCAGGCGCGGCGGCCATGGTCAGTGGCAGCGCGGTGAGCAGGCTCAGTGCCGCGACGAATAGCTTCGCTCGCATGAATTGGCTCCTTGGCGGATCGGGTCAGGTGGCCGAGCGGTAGGCCACGCCGCTGTCGTTGGGGGTCGTTCCGCTGTAGAGGCCGGTCGGGCCGGTCGTGGTGGACAGCGAGAACCAGGCGTAGCGCTCCAGGTAGGACAAACCGTCGAACATCGCGGTGGACGCGTTGATGAACTCGACCTGCTGCTCCGATGACGGGTAGGCCGGGGTCGAGCCGGAGAAGTCGATCAGCGCGTACTCGGTGACCCAGATCGGCAGCTGGTAGCGGTCGTACACGGCTTGCAGGTAGGACCCGAGTTCGCCGCTGGCCGCGCTGGAGAAATCGCCGCCGTACCAGTGCAGCGGGATGAAGTCGACGCGGTAGTTCTGCGCCGCCGCGCCGCTGATGAACTGGTCCAGCCAGCCGCCGGGCGTATCACCGCCGTAGGCGACCGCGGGCGCGCCGAGCCGCAGGCCGGTTGCCTGCATCTGCGGCCACAGCGACAGCGCCTGCGACACGGACATGCCGGCCTGACCGGACAGGTCCGGCTCGTTGAAGCCGAGCAGCGTGCTGCCCAGCGACTGGGCCTGGCCGAGCTGGGTCGGGTTGACCGAGTCGGCGCCCCAGATCATCGGCACGAACTCGACGCCGTCCGGCGCGGTGATGCCCTGGGTGTCGGACGCCCAGGTGTAGAACCAGCTCGCGCCGACGTCGGCGAGGGCGCCGGCGGCGCCCTCGACATTGTTCGCGCTCACCCCTTTCCGGCTCGACGTCGCGGCATTCGCCGGAGCGGAAAGGGTGGCGAGTGCGGCCGTTGTCGCGGCGATGGTGAGAAATGATCTACGGGATATCGCCATTGTCGCGTGCTTTCCTCGGCTCAGGATTGAACGAATTCCCAGGTCACCGGGATGTTGCCGAGACCGGTGTCGGCCAGTTCGGCGAACGCGGGCTGGCTGAGGTCGATGTGGCCTGCGTCGCAGGTCGGGCACTTGTCCTGCACCGGGACGTTGATCGTGGTGCCGTTGTAGCTCACCTGCACGGAAACGCCTTGGCACAGTGGGTCATCGTTGGGATTGGCGGTCGTCCAGTAGGCGGCGGGGACGGCGACGAGCAGTTGCGATGACGCGTCGATCTGGGTGCCGCAGGCGCCGTAGCCCGCGTCGTTGTAGTAGGTCGCGTTGCCGTCGACCGGCTGACCGAAGGGAATGTCGGCATAGGCGGTGCCGTCCAGTACAACGGGGACGACAACGACCGTCGCGAGCACGCCTAATGAGGTGATGATTCGCTTCATGGAGTTTCGTCTCACGGAGGAAATGGTCCACGGGGAAACACCTGAAACAAAGGCACATCATTTGACGTTGACAGAATTCGCCGAATTCGTCCTGGTTGGCAATGGGTTGTTACACCGCCGCGTGCTCAGATGAGCCGTGCTATCCTTCGACCGAGCGGTCTAAAGTTCGTCCTAGCGGTCGGAGGAGCCATGACAACACCGCGGTTGACCGATCCCGAGCTGCTGACCTGGCTGGCGCGGATGCGCGCTGAACAGCCGTTGTGGGTCGACGAGCAGGGCGGCACGCACGTCTTCCGGTACGCCGACGTGCAGGCGATCGCGAGCGATCCGCAGCGGTTCTCGTCCAACCTGGGGCGGCTCATGCCGTTCCTGGACCAGGAGAAACTCGCCTACAACCTGATCTGGGTCGACCCGCCCGCGCACCGGCCGCTGCGCAGCGTGATCAGCCCCGCGTTCACGCCGAAGGCGATCGCCGCGCTGCGCGGCCGGATCACCGAGATCGCCGATCGGCTGATCGCGGCCGCTCCGGAGGAGGAGTTCGACTTCGTCGAAGCCGTCGGCTATCCGCTGCCGATCATCGTGATCGCCGAACTGCTCGGCGTCAGCCCGGGCGATCGGGAGTTCTTCCGCGACTGCGCCGATCGGCGGCTCGGCCTGCGCGTCGACCCGGACGCGTCGCAGGAGGAGTTGGCGGCGATGGTCACCGAGGCCACCAAGGATCTGGACGCCTACCTGGCCGACCTGGTCGAGCAGCGGCGCGCGCGACCCGAGGACGGCCTGCTCGATGACTTCATCGCGGCCGGGCTGGGCGACGCGCAGGTGTGCGCGTTCGCCACGCTACTGCTCACCGCGGGCTACGTGACCACGACGTTGTTGCTGGGCAACGCGTTGCTGTGCCTGCGCGACGAGCCAGCGATCGCGGCCGCGCTGCGCGCCGACCGCTCACTGATCCCGGCGGCGGTCGAGGAGGTGTTGCGGGTGCGGCCGCCGATTCCGCAGCAGCGCCGGATCACCAACGAACAGGTCGTGCTGGGCGGCGAGGTGATCCCGGCGAACAGCCTGGTGACGTTGTGGGTGCTGTCCGCGAACCACGACGAGCGGCAGTTCGCGGAGCCGCGACGGTTCGACCTGACCCGCGCGGCGGGCAGGCATCTCGCCTTCGGCCACGGTATCCACTTCTGCCTCGGCGCGCCGCTGGCCCGGCTGGAGACCGAGATCGCGCTGCACCGGTTGTTCGACGAATTCACCGACGTTCGCGTCGGGACGGACATCGCCCTGCGTCAGGTGGAGTTCTACGGTCCGGAGCGGCTGCCCGTGCTCGGCGTGCGATCTCGGGGGACGGTTCTAAGTTAGGACCATGTACATGCAGGGAGTGTTCGGTGAGCCGACCGGGCAGGGCTGGACGCAGGTCGCGGAGCTGGGGGCCGCGTTCGTGCTCTCGGCGATCATCGGGCTGGAACGCGAGCTGAAACAGAAGGCGGCCGGGCTGCGCACCTACACGGTCGTCGGGTTCGGCGCCGCGTTGTTCATGCTGGTCAGCAAGTACGGCTTCACCGATGTGCTGGAGACCGGCCGGATCGAGCTGGACCCGTCCCGGGTGGCGGCGCAGATCGTGTCCGGGCTGGGTTTCATCGGCGGCGGGATCATCTTCGTCAAACGCGATTCGGTACGCGGACTGACCACGGCCGCGAGCATCTGGCTCACGGCCGCGGTCGGTTCGGCGGCGGGCGCGGGTTTGCTGGTGCTGGCCGCGATCGCGACCGGCGGCTATCTGGTGATCGCGTTGGCGTTGCCGGTGATTTCCCGGTTCGCGTCGCGGTTGACCGGCAATGCCCGGCCGTTGCTTCGAGTGAACTATTTGGACGGTCGCGGACTGCTGCGCGAGGTCCTCGGGTTGATCACCGATTCCGGTTTCCAGGTCTCGGACGTGGCCACGACGCGCCAGCGCCGGGAGGAATCCGAATCGGTGGAAGTGATCGTCCACCTCAACGGGCACGGGAACCTGCAGACCGTGATCACCGAGTTGAGCGAGCTGGACGGGGTGCTCGCCATCGCCACCGATGAGGAAAGCGAGCCGTATTGAGCTGACTTACTTGGCCGCGGCCAGGCTCTGCTTGATCTGCTTGCTGAACTCGTCGACGATGATCTCGTTGCTGCCCTCGGCCAGGCCGTCCAGCGCGGCCCTGGCCACGTCGAGCGGGTCGGTCTTGGGCGCCTCCGGCGGCACGCCCTGCGCCATATCGGTGTTCATGTAGCCGACGTGCAGCGCGGCGACCTTGATGCCCTTGGGCGCCAGTTCTTCGCGGAGCACGTCGGTCATGGCCCAGGCCGCGCTCTTGCCGACGCTGTAGGCGCCGTGGAAGGACGGGTGCACCCAGCTGAGCACCGAGAGAATGTTCAGGATGGTGCCGCCGCCGTTGCGCTCGATGGCCGGCGCGAACGCGCGCAACGTGGTCAGCGTGCCGAACAGATGGGTTTCCAGCTCCTGCCGGATGTTCTCGAACGGACCGTCGATCAGCCGGGTGCGAGTGTCGATGCCCGCGTTGCTGATGAACAGGTTCACGTCGGTGGCGAGTTCGCTGGCCCGCTGGACCGAGGTGGGGTCGGTGATGTCCAGCCGCAGCGGGATCGCGCCCGGCAGGTCGACGGTTCTCGGGTCGCGAGCGCCCGCGTAGACCTTGGCGCCGCGCTCGATCAGCTCGGCGGCCAGTGACCGGCCCAGGCCGCGGTTGGCGCCGGTGATCACGGCGACCGTGTTGGTGAAGTCCATGACATGCTCCTCGATGGTTCAGTCCGATGTGGACTCTGGTGGGATGAGGTGGTCGCGGGCGGCGGCGAGGATCTCCTCGGAGAGCGGATTGCCCGCGGTCGCCCGGGATAGCGTGAGCGCGCCGACGAGGGTGCACACGGTCGCGATGCGCTGCGCCCGGTCATCGCCGGATTCGGTGAACGGGATCAGCGCGTCGATGAACCCGGCCACGCCGCGCGTGTACGCGGCGCGTATCGGACCGTCGGCCTCGTCGTGCGTCGCGTCGGCGGACAGCGCGGTGGCCGCGCAGCCGTCGGCCCGCTCGTCCCGTTTGTGCGCCGAGAGATAGTCGGCGACGAAGGCCCGCAGCGCCTCGACCGGATCGTCGGGATGCTGCTCGGTCGCCTCCTCGATGTCGGCGTTGGCCAACTCGAAGGCGCGATCGGTGGCCTCGGCGGCGAGGGCCTGCTTGGACGAGAACTGCTTGTAGAACCCGCCCTGGGTCAGGCCGATCGCGGCCATCACCTCGGAAAGGCCAACCTCGTTGGAGCCCCGATCCCGGAACAGTCGCGACGCCGCGTCCACCGCTTCGGCACGGTGCTGCGCCGCCTGCTCCTTCGATACCCGGGCCATCCGGACCACCTCCGCTCACCAGCCAACATAGATTATGGCCGCCATCTAAGTCCAGTAATTAGATGGCGGTCACAATCTAAAGGGTGAGCGTGAGTCAGTCGAGGGTGTTCAGCACGGCGTCGGCCGCCGCGACGGCACCGCCCGCGGCGGCGATTTCGCGGGTCATCCAGTCCAGCCGGTCCCGGACCGATTCGTCCGACCTGATCTTGTCGACCGTGTCCGCGATCAGGGCGGGGGAGAGGTTGTCGCTGTCCAGCACGGCGCCGAGCCCGAGTTCGGCCACCCGGCGCGCGTTGAGCGCCTGCTCGGGGACCTGCGGCAAGGTGACCAGTGGAACGCCGACCGCGAGCGCTTCCATGATCGAGTTCATGCCCGCGTGCGAGATGAACGCGCTCGCGTGGCGCAGGATCGCCTGCTGCGGCAGGTACTCCGCGAGTTCGATGTTGGCGGCCACCGGGCCGAGATCGGCCCGGGAGGTGCGGCCGATCGACATCAGCACGTGCCAGTCGGTGTCGGCGAACGCGTCCGCGCAGGCGCGGAACACGTCCGGTCGATCGGTGAAGGCGCTGCCCAGCGACACGAGCAGGATCGGCCGGTCGTCGGCGGGCGGCGTCCAGTCGGCGGTCTCGGGAGCGGCGGTCGGGCCGACGAAGCGGTAGGTCTCGTCGAACGTGTCGGCGGCGATCTGGAACGCGGGCGGAACGAACACGACGGTGAGCGGAACGGGCGGGATCGCCATCGGCGCCAATGGCGCCGCCAGGCCCTGCTCGCCGCTGAACTGGTACAGGCGGGTGGCGTAGCCGACAAGGGCTTCGTTGTCCGGCCGGAAGTCCGGCGGCAGCAGCTCGGCCAGGGGCAGGTGCTCGTTCACGGCCATGCTCGGGATCAGCGAGATGGCCGGTACGCCGAGCCGTTCGGCCAGGGCGGCAGCGATCGGGGCGACGGTGGCGTCGAAGCACACCGCGTCGGTGCCGCGTTCGTGGGCGGTGTCAACCAGCGCGTCCAGCGCTGGCGCTGCTGTGGTCAGCAGGTTGTCAAGCAGGCCGATGAACGAGGTCGTGCTGAACGTGTCACGGGACAGGCCGGTCGGGTCGAGAGTCCACGGCAACTCGACCGTGCTGGCACCGGCGGCCGACGCGGCCGCGAGGTGTGCGGGGCCGGTGGCGAAGCTGACGCGATGTCCGCGCCGGGTCAGCTCGGCGACGAGCGGTAACGCGGGGTTGACATGACCGGCGGCCGGCGCGGTCACGAACAAGAAGTTCTTGGGCACCAATGATCCCTCCCTAGGAGGTGATCATCGTATGGCGGGAAAATCGGTCGGCGGGCCTGCCGGGAGCAGGGCCTGAGCGGTCGACGATCAGGCCCTGCTCGCGGGGATCAGCGCAGGTTGCGGCCGGCCACGTTGTAGCCCTCCACCAGCAGCGACGCGCCGTGCACGGATATGCGCGGGGAGATGGTGATCTGCTTGGACTCGCCCGGCAACAGCCAGAAGTAGTTGTCGCTGTAGAGAGTCGGCAGCACCCGGGTGTTGCCGTTGTTGGTGCGCAGCGACAGCCGGATCATCGCGGCCACGCTCTTGCCGGTGTTCTGCAAGGTGGTCGTGTACGTGTTGCCGTGCTGGGTCAGCGAACCGGACACCTGCGTGGCAGGCACCTGGTTGAGCGCCTGCATGTCGGTGTCGGCGCGGTAGCGCCAGTAGGTGTTCTGGGAGAGCTGGTTGCCCTTGCTGTCGGTCATGGTCAGCCGCAACAGGTGGAACGCGGGCAGGGCCGAACCGAACGGCACGGTGAACGCGGGCGCCGAGTTCGACGCCGCGATGTTCACGGTCGCGGTCTGCGCGTCACCGAGGGTGTTGCCGCTCAGGTCGTAGAGCTGGGCGGACACCGTGACACCGCTCATCGGCACCGGGGTGTGGTTGAGCGCGGTCACCTGCCAGCTGGACAGGTCGGCCTGGACGTGGTGCGGTTCGCAGCCCTTGCGTGAGCCGTAATAGCTGCCGTTCACGTCGAGGTCGTAGTCGTAGGTCTGCCACACCGTGCTGTGCCAGGCCGGGTTCGACATCCAGAGCAGCACGCCGGAGGCGTTGTTCCAGAGTTTCGCGTTCCACGCCTCGAAGATCGCGCGCATGCTCTCGAAGTTCACGAACTGTGCCTTGCGGCAGAACTCTTCCAGGCTGCTGGACGCGCCGAGCCGCGCGTTGATCGCGGCCAGGTAGGTCTGCGGCGCCTGGTTGCCCTGCGAGGACCAGTCGTGCATGAACCAGGGCGCGTCGATCGGCCAGCCCGGATCGTTCGGGCCGACCAGGTTGCGCATGCTCTCCACCACCGACACCGTCGGAATGCCGATCTCGCTGTGGAAACCGATGCTGCCGCCGGTCGCCTGGCCGGTGAAATACTGCACTGGGTCGACCCAGTAGTACGGGCCGTCACCGGTGATCACGCCCGCGTTCGAGTCCGGCTGGTAGAGCAGGTCCGAGTTGCTGGTGACGAACTGGTTCAGCGCGGTGTTGATCGCGTCCGGCGGCGAACCCTCGTTGCAGCCGAACCAGATCACCAGGCACGGGTGGTACCGGTAGCGCAGCACGGTGTCCTCGGCCTGGGCCAGGAAGATGTCGTGATTGGCCGGGTCGGTGCCGAAACCGTCCCAGAACTCGTTCCACACCAGGATGCCGTACTGGTCGGCGGCGGCGAACAGCTCCTCGCGGTAGCTGGAGCCGATCCAGTTGCGGATCATGTTGAAGTTCATGTCCCGGTGCATGGCCACGACCGCGTCGGTGCGCGAGTCCGGCATTCGGCGCAGCAGCTCGTCCCAGCCCCAGCTGCCGCCCCGGCAGAACACCTTGACGCCGTTGACCAGGATGGTCAGCGGGTTCGGCGTGTTGTCCACCGAGGAGACCGTGGTCCAGTTGTTGCCGTCGTTGGAAACCTGGATGGCGAAGGTGCGCGCGTAGGCCTGCTCCCACTCCAGCTGCACCGTGTCGAACGTGGCGACCGCGCCGAGATCGACCTGGATCCACTGGTTGTCGGTGTAGTTCGACGACCAGCGGGTGTTGTCGTTGCCGTCCACCGCGTTCGGCGGCTGGTCGCTGTCGTTGTCGATGGAGGACGCGGTCGCGGTCTTGTTCAGGGCCAGGTCGGTGCCGGGGGACGAACTGTCCATGACGGACAGTGTCCAGAGCGAGATGCCCCAGCCGGTGGCCCGGGTTCCGCCCTGCACCCGGACGTAACGGGCTTGCTGGGCGGTGAAGTTCACGGTCTGCGGGGCGCGGTCGTTGTTGACGACGATCGGCAGGTGGTACTGGTAGTCGATCTTGCGGATGCCGAACTTGAGGGTGCGGCTGTCGCTGGTGGCGCCGCCGACGGTCGCTGAGAGCGACATCGTGTACAGGTTCGGGTCGCCGTAACCGTTGGGCCACCACAGTTTCGGGTTGGTGACCGTGGCCGGCGCGAACGCCACGTTCATGCTCTGCCCGGCCGGGACGGTCACCGTGCTGGACAGCTTCACGTTGCAGAACGACGCGGTGACGGTGGTCTGCTGCGCGGTGCTGGCCGCGTTGCGCACCGGGACGGTGATGGTCACCTCGGCGACGCTGGTGTCCGGGAGGTTGGGCAGCACCGTGTCGACGCGCACGTCGCCGAGCACGATCGCGCCGGTCGAGCGTAACCGGACATGGTTCCAGATACCGCTCACCCGGTCCCGGACCGCGGGCATCCAGTCCCAGCCCGCGGCGGCGATGTAGGTCGGCGAGTCCTTGAACATGGTGCCGCCCGCGTCCACGAACGACTTGCCCTCCGGGCCTTTGTCGCCCGGGCTGCCCGGGTAGGGGATCGGCGAGACTTTCACGGCCAGCGCCTGCTGGCCGGAGCCGTTGAGCGCGCCGGTCACGTCGAAGGCGGCGCGGCCGAACGGGTGCGACAGGGTGCCGACCGAGGTGCCGTTGAGGTAGATGTCGGCCTCGTTGTTGACCCCGTCGAACTCCAGCCAGACGTGCCGGCCGGGTCCGGTGTTGAGGCCGCTCGGGACGCTGAACGCACGGCGGTACCACCAGGCGTGCCGGGAAAGCGCTTCCGGAATGTGCAGGTTGTTCATCCCGTACACCGGATCGGGCAGTTGGCCCTGCTCGACCAGGGAGCCGAGCACGGTGCCGGGCACACTGGCCGGGAGCCACGTGCTGGTGTCCACCGAGGGGCCGGACAGCGTCGCGCCGCCGGCGCCGTTGGTCCAGTCGTCCAGGGTCAGCACCCAGCCCGATTCGACCGGAACCGTGCCGTCGCCCGCCACGCTCAGCGCGGGCGGCGGGGTGTGGTTGACCGGCCAGGTCGTCCAGGCGCGGGCCGGCGGGCGGTTGCCGCTCGCGGTGCCGAAAACCTGGAACCCGTTGAGTCCGAGCGGATTGGTCGTTGAGCGGCTCGACGCCGACAGCCGCACCCAGCGCGCGGTGACCGGGCTGGTCAGCGGGATCGTGGTGACCGCGCCGGTGCCCGATGAGGTCTGGTACACGGTCGAGAAGTTCTGGCCGTCGCTGGACACGTCCAGGGCGAACGCCGTCGCGTAGCTGGACTGGATCTCGGTGCCGAGGGTGTTGCTCCTGGACTGGGTCGGGTCGAACGCGGGATCGCCCGGCTTCGCCTCGAAGGTCAGCACCACCGAGCTGATCTGGCACGGCGCCTGCAGGTCGACCATGATCCACTGCGGGTCGCCCTGGGCCGCGCGCCACCCCGAACCGGCGACACCCACCGAGTTGAGCCCGTCCACCGCGAACTCGGCCGGCGTCGGCGCGTAGTCGGTCGAGGAGACCGTGACCGGGCGGCCCACCGCGAGGTCGGCCGGGGTGGCGGGAGTGTTGTGCGCCGGGTCGGCCTGCGCGGGTGTGCCGGGCAGCATCGTGCTCAGGCCGAAACTGGCCAGCAGCGTTGCGCCGGTCGCAATGAAACCCCGGCGGGACAGGCCGGACTCGGCACGAGGCTGGGGGACGGATTCTTCGGGCATGCGGGACAACTCCGATCGCGCGGATCGCCTGGTCATTCGGGGATGACAACGTTGCCATGAGACTGCCCAAGCCCGGATTTCGCCGTCAAGATGACAGGCGAGACAAGAAACCGCTTTCCCAGATCGGCTGAAGGTCAGACCGCGAACACCTGCGCGTCGTCGGCGAAAGCCTTGAACTCCAGGGCGTTGCCGGCCGGGTCGAGCAGGAACATGGTCCACTGCTCCCCGGGCTGACCGGCGAAGCGGACATACGGCTCGATCACGAACTCGATCGTGGCGGCGCGCAGCCGCTCGGCCAGCTCGTGGAAGTCCGGAATGGTCAGGATCAGACCGAAGTGCGGCACGGGCACATCGTGACCGTCGACCGGATTGTGCACGCGGTGCTGCCGCTGCGGCGCGAGATGCGTGACGAACTGGTGGCCGTGCAGGTTCCAGTCGATCCAGGTGTCCGCGCTGCGGCCCTGGTCGAGGCCGAGCACCTCGCCGTAGAAGTGGCGCGCGGCAGCGAGATCGTCGACGGGCATGGCCAGGTGGAAGCGGGGGATCGTGGTCATGCCGCGATTGTCGCAGGCAGATCGGGTCCGCTCCCTGCCAGGAGCGGACCCGATCCGGTTACCTACTGTCCGAGTGCGACGTGGAATATCTGGTTGTTGCTGTTGTGCGGGGTGCTGTCCTTGTCGCCGCCGTTGCTGGTGGCCATCCACATGCCACCGTCCGGCGCGGGTTCGACGGTGCGCAGCCTGCCGTAGGTGCCGACGAAGAACGCCGTCACGTTGGTGAGGCTGCTCCCGCTGATCACCTCGCGGTAGAGCCGGGTGCCGCGTTCGCAGGCCACGTACAGCACATCGCGGATGATCGTGATGCCGCTGCACGAACCCTGCGCCACCGGATAGGTGTGTTTCGGCGCGATGAAGCCCGCCGTTCCGCAGGTGCCGGACGTCCCTTCACACGATGGCCAGCCGTAGTTGCCGCCCTTGGTGATCAGGTTCGTCTCGTCCATGATGCTGTTGCCGAACTCCTGCTCCCACAACCGGCCCTGTGAGTCGAAGGCGAGGCCTTGCACGTTGCGGTGGCCGTAGCTCCACACCGCGTTGTGGAACGGGTTGTCCGGCGGGATCGATCCGTCCGGGTTGATCCGCAGCACCTTTCCGTTGAGGCTGCTGGTGTTCTGCGCGTTCGCCCCGTTCTCGGCATCGCCGGTGCCTGCGAAGAGGAACTTGCCGTCCGGGCTGAACCGCAGCCGGCCGCCGTTGTGGAACTGGTTGCGCTGGATGCCGGTGAGCAGGATCTGCTCGGTGCCCGTCTGCAACGTGTCGCTGGTTTCGTCGTACTTGATCCGTACGATCCGGTTGTCGGTCGGCGAGGTGTGCATGATGTAGAGCCAGTGGTCGGATGAGTAGCTCGCCGGGTTGATCTCCAGGCCGGTCAGGCCACCCTCGCCGTTGGTGCTCTGCACGTTCGGCACCGTGCCGATCGAGACCTTCTTGCCGGTCTTCGGGTTGAAATGGATGATGTCGTGCGCGTCCCGCTCGTTGAACAGGATCGTGCCGTCCGGCAACGTGACCAGGCCCCACACCACGTCGTCGTCGGTACCGACCTGGGTCACCGTGCAGATCGGCTGCGTGCAGCCGCCGCCGGAGGTGGTCACCGTCAACACCGGCGTGCTCGGCGCGCTCACGTTCTTGTTGGCGTCGAACGCGGTCACCTGGAGGTGATAGGTGGTGTTCGGGGTCAACGCCGACAGTTGCGCGCTCGGGGTGTTCCCGTTCGAGGTGCCCAGCTGCGTCGGCGTCCCGTTCACGACGTTGTCGACATCGTAGCCGGCCACTCCGACATTGTCGGTCGACGCGGTCCAGGCCAGTCCGATACTGGTACTGGTCACCGATGTGGTGTGCACATTGGACGGTGCGGTCGGCGGCGTGTTGTCACCGGAGGACGGCGTCGTCACGCTGAGCGTGCCGCTCGGCTGGGAGGTGTTGCCGGCCGCGTCCAGTGCGTTGACGTAGAACCCGTACTGGGTCTTGGGGTTCAGGTTGCCGCACGTCGCGGTCAACGTGGTGCCGCTGACCTGCTGGCACAGCTGACCGTCGCGGAACAGCTCGTAACCGGTGACACCGACGTTGTCGCTCGACGCCGTCCAGGCCACGGTCACGCTGTTCGCGGTGTCGCTGACCAGGGTCGGCGTGCCGGGCGGGGTCGGGGGAGTGGTGTCGCCACTGCCGCCGCCGTAGACCGAGAACTCGTCCAGCGAATAGCCGTGCGACGCGTCGGCGCGGCAACGTTTCGAGCCGAGCATGCGCACGTAGCGACCGCTCCCCTTGAGCCCGGTGTGGTTTTCCACGCCACCTTTGCCGCTGGTGGTCTGGAAGATCGGCGTCCACTGGTTGTGATCCGGCGACACGTCCAGTTCGTACGCGGTGGCGCAGGACGCGTCCCAGTCCAGTTCGATCCGGTCGATGGCGAAGGTGGCGCCCAGGTCGACGTAGATCCAGGATGGATCGATGTTCGCCGCGCTGGCCCAGCGAGTGGTCGCGCTGCCGTCGACCGCGTTGGCCGGCGGGCAGCAGCTGCCGGACGAGGACGCGGTGACTGGTTTGTGCAACGACAGCAACGAATCGGCGGCAGGGCTGCTCGCCGAGTTCGCCACCGCCGCGCTGAACATCGCGATCAGGACCGCGGCGACGGTCGCCACGATCGCCAAGCTTTTGTGCCTGGCCAATGAGACCTCCGGTTTTTGGGGTTATTTCTGCCAGAAGGTGATGTCCTTGAAATGCGCCTCGGCCTTGGCGCCCGTCGTGTTGTAGACGCCGTTCTTGAAGTACCAGACCTTGCTCGCCGGCGCGGAATAGTGCGTGGTGAGCACGAGGTTGCCGTTGATCCACACGCGCAGGGTCCCGTTGGCCGGGTTGAAATCGCTGTTGAGCTGGAACCACTTGCCCCACATGTTCGTGGCCAGCGGCGTCTTGTTCACGCTGTTGTAGATGTTGCCGTTGTCGTGGGTGTTGATGTAGATGGCTTCGCCACCGGTGTCGCCCTTGACCTGCATGATGCACGCGCCGTTGGTGCCAGGGTCGATCAGCACGTCGCCCTGCCACTGGTGCTCGGTCTCGTTCCAGTTGGTGTGCCAGCGCATTTCCGTGCGCGGCCCGGTGCCGGAACCTTGCTTGAACGGCGCGTCGCCCTTGTCGATCCAGGCGTTGTACACCGGTCCCGCGTCGACCGAGAACCGGTCGGACTGCGGGAGGTTGTACGGATGCTGCACGGAATAGTCGTCGGTGTACTGGCGCAGACCCGAAGTCGGGCTGGTGGCCGCGGTTGCTGCCGGAATGCTGACGCTCGTGATGATCGAGGCCAGCGCGATCGGAATGATCAGCCAGTGCCTACGCATGGCCGAAAGTGTAAACGTTTTCAAAGATCGGAGGAATCAACGAGAATTCACAGATTTGGCCGAGTGTGAAGTGCGAGAACCGGCTTCGCTCAGCCGTTTGCTCGATATACGGGTCCCGGATACGTCGGAACTCAGCCGGAATTCCGCTTGTCGATCGTCTCCCGGATGATGTCGGCGTGCCCGGCATGCTGGGCGGTCTCGGCGATGACGTGCAACAACGTCGCACGGACGCTCTGCTCCCGAGCCGGCTCGCCCCACGGCGTCGATGCGAGAGTGAATGTGGCGTCAAAGTCGGTTAGCCCGGCGATGATCCGATCGGTGTGCGCGCAGACTTCCGCGTAGCCGGCCAGGATTTCGGCCAGTGTCTCGCCCGGCAATACCTGGAACTCCCGCTGACGCTTGATCATCCACTCTGGATACTCGGCCGCGGTGCCGTTCATGATCTCGCCCCAGCTGACACCCTCGGGCAACTCGAACGACATCGCCGCCGGACCGTCCGTGATCACCCGCAGCCAGCTGTCCTCCACGGCGGCGACGTGCTTGATCAGCCCGCCGACGCACAACTCGCTCACCGTCGGCCGCTCGGCGGCCTGTTCGTCGGTGAGGCCGTCGGCCGCCCTGACCAGCGCGGCGCGGACCTTGGCGAGCTGGGCGAGCAGGTCGGTGCGTTCGGTTTCGTTCAGCATGGGATCAGTGTGGCAGGGGTAGCGGTCAGTTCCTGTCCGCTTTGCCCTCAGAGGACCTCGATCTGCCCGTCGAGCTGAGCGTAGATCGCCTTCATCTCGGCGATGCGTTTCCTGACACCTGGGCCCTTGTTGAGCTCGGCCATCTTCCTGCTCGCCGTCTTCACCAGTTCGACCACCTTGGCCTGTTTACGGGCTTGCTTGGTCGGTATCCCGATGAGCCAGTGCAGGAACACCTCCACCAGGCTGAACGTGACCAGGGCGGCACCAATGGCTTCAAGGAGGTCATGAGGGAAGCCGACGTTGCGTCCTGATGCCCACCAGATCGCCAGCACCCCCATGATCGTGGACACGACGGCAACCGACCAGACGACCCGACTCCGAATCGTTCTGAGCTGGGTCTGCCTGTCGACGGCCCCGACCAACATCGTCGTCGTATCGGAGATCTCGTCGATGATGTTCAGGTACTCCTCGAGTTCCTGGAGCGTGACGTCCTGTTGTTCCCTTGTTTTCCTGAAGATCTTTCTGACCGTGGCTCTGTACTCGTCGAACGCGTCCATCTCGACCCGACCTCCGCTCACCACCCCTCGGAGTCCCTATCGGTGGCCGGGGCGCAGGCGTGACTAGGCGTGCAGGTCGGCAATGATTTCGGCGGCGGCGCGCTGGCCTTCTTCGGCGCCGCCTTCCATGTAACCCTGGTAGTTGACCGAGCAGTGTTCGCCCGCGAAGTGCACGTTGCCTTGGCGGACGCCTTCGTAGCCGGCGTAGTTCTGGCAGTAGCGGGGCGGCCAGTAGGAGTAGGAGCCGTGCGAGTAGGGGTTGAGGTACCAGGTGGACAGCAGGGCCTTGCCGTTCCAGAGCTTGGTCAGACCCGGGTAGACCGGTTCGATCTGGCTGAGGAATCGCTGGGCGTAGGCGTTGATCACCGGGTCGTCGGCGGAGCCGAAGGCGTGGGCCGGGGCGAACGAGCGGGCCACGTTACCGCCGACGAAGTCGACCAGGATGCCCTGGGTTCCGGGCTGGGCGCGGCTGACCTCCCAGGTGTTCTGGTAGCCGGTGTCCGCGTAGCTCTCGCCGGTGGACTTGCGCTGGCTCCACAGCCTGGAGTCGAACTGGAGCTGGAGTTTGCCGTTGACGCCCATCGTCATGGCCGCGTAGGTTGCGCGTTTGCGCGCGTCGAAGTTGGCGCGGGAGAAGTCGATGCGCTTCATCACGCCGAGCGGCACGGCCAGGATGGTGTGGTCGGCGGTGACGGTGCGGGTTTTGCCGTCGACGGTGAAGGTGAGGGTTTGGGTGTTGTCGGGGTTTGTGGCGAGCGCGGTCAGTTGCCAGCCGAAGTTGACGCTGCTGGGCGGTAAGGCGGCGGCGATGGCTTTCGGGAGCTGCTGGTTGCCGCCGCGAATGTGGTAGCGCTCGTCGCTGGTGCCGAACATGTCGAACGCGCCGGGCGCGGACTGGTAGCCGAGCAGACCGATCAGGCCGAGCGCGGTCTGCGCGGTGGTTTCCGCGCCGAACTCGATGTTGTACGCGACGTCGAGCAGCGTGCCGAACAGGCTGCGGTGGCCGCCGGGCACGCGCGTCTCGATCCACTCGTACGCGGTCATGTTGGACAGCGCGATGCCCGCGGGGGAGGGGTCGGAGTCGTAGGTGACCGGATAGTCGAACGAGGCCAGGTCTTTTTGCAGCGCGTCGTAGACCGGTTGGAAGTCGGCTTTGGCTTGCGCGTACGGGTAGTAGTGGCCGTTGAAGTAGTAGGTGTCGGTCGCGTCGGCGGGCATCGCGGCGCGCAGGTCGTCGAGCGGGAGGTTGAACCGCTGGGCGAGGGACTGGATCGTGGTGTGGTCGGTGTCGATCAGCTCGCCGCCCCACTCCGAGACCTGCCCGGCTGACCAGTACGCACCGGGCACGGTCGAGAACATGCGGCCGCCTACCCGGCGGTTGGCTTCGTAGACGGTGGCGGGGATGCCCTTGTCCTGAAGGGCGAGGGCGGCTGCCAGGCCGCTGATACCCGCCCCGACGATGGCGATCCGCTGTTTGGCCGCTGCCGCTGCGGGCAATGCGCCAAGGGCCGCGACGCCGAGGGCGGCTCCGCCGGCCAGGAAGGTGCGGCGGGAGATCCCGTTGCGCTCGTTCCGCTCGGCGAACATCGAGCCGATCATGCGCGCCAGCTGGGTGCGTGCCATGTAGGCGGTCTCCTTAGTTCGTCACGCTGAAGCGGAAGTCGTACGAGCTTCCTGCCGCGTCGCGGGCGTGCAGGATCATCTGGCCCCGGGCGCTGGCCCATTTGCCGGTGCCGCCGGTGATGGCCAGGACCGAGTCGGCGCTGTCGTAGAAGGGGCCTTCGACGGTCAATGAGCCGCCAGGCAGCAGGGTCGTCCACGAACATTCCCAGGCCACGCCGACCTTGGTGCGCGTGCACGAACCCTGGTCGCTGCCGACCTGGACGTGGTTGCCGGCGTCGTAGACCGGGTTGCCGAAGGCCAGGATGTCGCCGAGGCTGTCGCCGTGCGGGCCGATGTCGACCGTGGTGTCGGTGATCGCGTGCTCGACCACGGTGACGTTGTCACCGTGTTGCGGGCTGGTCTGGGTGGTGGCCACCGCGACACCGGTCCCGCCGATGGCGAGCGCGGCCCCAGCGAGCGCGGCGATCAGGATCGGGCGAGCCATGGCGTTGTCCTTTCCGGTTCGGTGACGCGATGGGGCCGGGCGAGGAGGAAGTAGATGCCGCCGATGATCAGCAGGGCCAGCATGACGACCAGGGTGATCCAGTCGTAGTTGAACAGCGACGCGCGCGGCGACGTGAGGCCCGAGGGCAGCACGATGTTGAGCAGCATCGCGGCCAGGTAGAGCGCGGCCAGGATGCTCACCGGCCAGCCCCAGCGGCCCAGCGTGAACGAGCCTTCCGGCTGCCAGCCGCGTGCTCTGGCGATCATCGAGCCGATCACGGTGAGCAGGAACGAGAGGTAGATGCCGGACACGCCGAACGACACCAGTGCGGTGAGCGCGTTGATCCCGGCGGGGAAGACGAACCAGAGAATGTGCACGTTGTGCGACGGGTTCACGTTGACCAGCAAGGTGAACAGCGCCGGGATGACGGCCGCGACCAGCAGCGCGTTGACGGGGGTGTGGAAGCGCGGCGAGACCTTGCGGATGCGTTTGCTGAACGGGATCGCGTTGTCGCGGGCGTAGGAGTAGGTCAGGCGGGAGCCCGCGCCTTGCACGGCGGTACCGCAGGAGAAGAACGCGATGCAGACCACGACCAGGAACAGGTCCTGCGCCCAGGTGGGCAGCTGGGCGAGGATCGCGGGCACGCCGCCGTTGAGCGAGACCGCGTTGTTGTAGCCCTTGGCGGTGTTGGGGGTGGCCAGGAGCAAGGCGGCGACCAGGACGAAGGACGCGATGCCGCCGTAGAGCAGGGACGAGCGCATCGCTCGTGGCACCATGCGGGAGGCTTGTCTGGTCTCCTCGGCCACGTCACCGGCTGATTCGAAGCCGTAGAAGATGTAGACGTGCGCGAGGACGGCGACCAGAGCCGCGCCGATCAGCCAGTTGCCGCCGAAGTCGACGCCGAGCGGGTTGCCGCTGGCGTGTTCGGCGCCCTGGGAGGAGAACAGGAAGCCGAAGCCGTGGTGGAAACCCACGATGGCCAGCGCGATCGCCACGCCGAAGGTGCCGATGGTTTCCACGTACACGCCCATTTTGGACACTCGGCCCATCGCCTTGGCGCCGACCGTGTTGAGCAGGGTCTGCACGGCGATCAGCGCGACCGTGACGATCAGGATCGTGGTGTGGCTGGTCGGATCGAGGCTGGTGTGGAAGATGTTGTTCAGCAACGTGGTCAGGTAGCCGACGATGCCGGTGTCCACACTGGCCACAGTGACCAGCAGCGCGAGGCCGTAGATCCAGCCGACCCACCAGCCGTAGCCAGGCCCGACGCTGCGTTTGCCGTACTGGTAGAGCGCCCCTGCGACGGGGTAGTGGCTGGCCAGCTCGCCGAACACCAGCGCGACCAGCAGCATGAACCCGACCACCGGGACCATCAGCCACAGGTAGCGCGGCCCGGCCGAACCGGCGCCGAGCACGAACAGCGAGTACACGCCGACCATGGGCGAGAGGTAGGAGAAGGCGATGCTGAAGTTGTCGAACAGGCCGAGCACCCGGCGCAGTTCCTGCTTGTAACCCAACCGTTCGAGGTGCGCGGCGTCCGCGTCTGGTTGGCTCATGCGGACGCCTCGCTCCTGCGGTTCGTGCTCGGCTGCCGGTTGGTCGTGTCGCGAGGCGGGTCGCTCATGCCGTTACACTTTAAAACCATAGGTTTAGATGTCAAGAGAGCGTTAAGGGGAGGCGATATGACTGCGGCGGATTCGCCCGGCGTCGGCCTGACCACGGCCGCCGCGCGCGTCATCATGGGCTCGGGGACCGAACCGGTTGGCCGGGCTGACCAGATCGCGCACCGTCTCGGCCGGGCGATCCGGCTCGGGCTCATCCTCGACGGCGAGCGGCTGCCGTCCGAGATCCAGCTGGCCGAGCAACTCGGCATCGCCAACGTGACCTTGCGGGAAGCCCTGGCCACGCTGCGGGAACAGGGGCTGGTGCTGACCCGGCGCGGGCGGGCCGGTGGCACGTTCGTGCGCGCTCCGCTGGACGCCGACCCGGGCGCGCTGCCTGCCCGGGTGGCCGCGTTGAGCACGCAGCACATCCGAGAGCTGGCCGATCACCGCACGGCCATCGCCACCACGGTCGCGGATCTGGCCGCGCAGCGGTCCCTGCCGGACGAGGTGGACGATCTGCTGCGCCAGGTCGAACGGCTGCGGGCGGCGCGCACGCCCAGCGAACGGCGTCGGGCGGACACCCAGTTCACGATCTTGCTCGCGTCGGCGGCTCAGTCCTCCCGGCTGACCACCGAGGCGATCCGGTTGCTGGCCGAGATCGGCGATCTGCTCTGGCTGCGCCTCTCGCCCGCTGAGCACGATGCCGCCGTGCGGGTGCGGTTCCGGCTGGTCGACGCGGTCGGCAAGCGACAGCGGGCCCGCGCGCGGGAAGCCGCCGAGCACCTCGTCGCCGCCGACACGCGGCGGCTGCTGGCGCTGGGTCAGGACGACGCCAGCGGCGGCCGGTGGTCGGTGCGGGCCGGGCGGGAGGTGCTGGCCACGGTGTCCGCCGAGTTCGAGCGGATCATCGCCGCGCTGCGTCCGCTCGCCGATCGGTTCGCCGCCATCGAGGCGCCGAACCGGGAACGACTGGCCGCGTTGCGTGAACCAATTTTTCACATCCTGGCGGAAAACCGTGATCTGGTCGCGGGCGCGGGTGCGATCGTCGCGCCCGGGCTGCTGACCGACGCCGACCACTGGCTGGAATGGTGGTGGACGCGGCCCTCCGGCACGCCGGAAGCGTTGCGGGTCAACCTCGACCCGACCGCGCCCGACTTCTTCGAATATCCCGCCGCCGAGTGGTACCGGACCCCGGAGCGCACGCTGGCCGGTCACGTCGCCGGTCCGTACGTGGATTACGCCTGTACCACCGAATATGCGACGACGGTGGCGCTTGCGGTGCGCGCGGGTGAACGGTTTCTCGGCATCGTCGCCGCCGATGTGCCGGTGTCGCGGCTGGAGCGGCGGGTGCTGCCCGCGTTGCGCGAACTGGGCCGGCCGGTGGCGCTGACCAACGCGGCCGGGCGGGTGATCGCGTCGTCGCGGGCGGACTGCCTGCCGGGGCAGTTGCTGCCGTTGGACGAGCTGACACCGATCGCGTTGCGCGGGCCGGATTCGGTACTGGACTGGTGCCTGGTGGAGTTGCCGGGCTAGGCTGGCCGAGCATGATTCTTCGGATGTGCGGCCCCTCCGGGGTGGCAGGTCTGTGGCGCGCGTACCTGACTGTTCCGTACGGCCGCGCCCGGATACCCACTCCAGGAAGGGATCCTTCACGATGTCGGAATCCACCCAGCCGCACGGCGTCAGCAGGCGCGCCGCGCTGCGGACGTTCGGTGTCGCGGCGGTTGCCGCGCCGCTTGCCTGGGAAACCCTGTTCGCGCCACCGGCGAGCGCGGCAACGCTGCTGTGGCACCCGAATCCGGCCACCGACGGCCTGAACGCCTTCGAGGGCATCGAAGCCGACCGGGTGAACAAACACCCGGACCGCAAGTACGTCTACGTCGAAGGCGGCGACCACTACCGGTTCAACATCTGGGCGGACGACCGCGACACCACCGGTGGCGGTGACCGGCAACGCACGGAATCCAAGGGGATGGTGCGCAACGGCGCCATCCAGAAGATGCACAATGGCGAGACCTGGGTGATCGGCTACGACATGTACATGCCCTCCACCCTGCACGGCACCAGCAAGTTCACCCACATCTTCCAGACCAAGACCCCGGCGACCAACGGCGGTCCGTGGGTGACGCTGGACCTGAGCCGCAGCGGCAGCAAGGAACTGCTGCGGGCGCGTGCCTACAGCACGTCCGGCGCGCCGGACATCGCGTCGACGGACCTCGCTCCGTTGCGGGACAAGTGGGTGAGCGTGCAGTGGACGCTGACCCCGGGCACGTCCGGCACGGCGGCTTTCCTGATCCGCAACGGCACCGGCTCGGCGCCGATCGTCGCGCAGGGCAAGCTGTCCAAAGTGAACATCCCGGATCAGGGCGACTACGTGCGGCCGAAGTGGGGCATCTACCGCTCGGTGCAGAGCGCCAAGGCCGACATCATCGACACCTACCTGCTATTCCGCAACTACACCGCGACCAAGAACTAGCGCGCGACGTAGTCGTGGTGCAGCCGGGCGAAGCGCACCGGGTCGACCGCGGCCGGGTCGGTGAGCAGTGTGATCACCGCGGCTCCACCGGGAGTCCGGCGCACCGTCGCGTCCCCTTGTCCGGGTAGCGGTGGCAGCCGCCGGTAGCGCGGTGCGTCGAAGTAGGTCGACCAGCTCAGCCATTCCGGCAGCGCTCCGACGGGCGGCGGGGTCGGGCCCGAGGCCGGATCGGTCAGCTCGGACCAGATCTGTTCCAGTGACCATTCGTCTTCGACGCGGCCGAACAGCGCGCCGGTCTCGTCGGCGATGGCCACCCACAGCTCGGTGAGGAGGTGGTGCAGGTCCCGGAACGGCTGCGCCGCGGCGACCGGGGTCCGGCGGCAGTGCACCGCGTCCAGCGACAGTGTCACGGTGCCGGACCTCGTGGTCAGCCAGATGTCTACTTCGGACTGGTTCCAAAGGTTGGTGCTCCAGGTACCGGTTGCCAGGCCGTGCACCAGCTCGTCGGGGTCGATCGCGCGGTGTTCGCCTTCGTGGCCGGGCGTGTTGTCGAAGCCGTTGATCAGTCCGTCCGGTCGCTTCGGCGACAGCCCGGCTGCCTCGGCGATGGTCAGTACCCGCTCGATGGCCACCGTCGTCACTCCGTCGCCGGGCAGCGCCAGCGACCACGACCAGTCCGATCCCATATCGGACATTCTACGCAGCCGGCCAGGCTCCGGCGCACGACCGCGCCCGAGCCCGCCTCGTTCAGCCGGTGGCCGTGAACGTCACGTTCGTCGGGGCCACGTAGGACTTGGTGAAGCTGCCGGTGAAGGTGAAGGTCACCCGCGCGCCGGCGGCGATCTTGGCGTCCGCGCTGGTGCTGGTCAGCGTGTAGTGGTTGCCGCTGGAACTGACCGTCACCTTGCCGCCCTTGGTGATCTTCATGGTGGCGGCCAGGTCGAGCTGGACGTTCCAGCCGTCGATCGCGCTACCGGAGTTGTTGACGATGGTTCCGGTGTCGGTGAAGGTCTTGCCGGAACTCTTGGTCTTCTTGATGGTCACGCTCGCCGATCCGCCGGTGCCGGTCGTCTTGCCGGTGACCGGCGTGCTGGGCGGCGACTCGTTGCCGGACGCGTCGACCGCGGTCACCGTGTAGGTGTGCGAGCTGCCCGCGGCGAGGCCACTGACCGTCGCGCTCGGCGAGGTTGTTGTCGCGACTACATTGCTGCCTTCGTACACCTTGTACGAGACGGCCGGGTCGCTGTTGTTCGTCTCCTTCCAGGACAGGCCGATGCTGGATTCGCTGCTGCCGGTGACCTTGAGCGTGGTCGGCGTGGCCGGTGCCGTCCCGCCGCCACCTCCGCCCTGCGGGCCGTTGGTGGCCAGGGTGAAGTCGGCGAACTCCGAGGTGGTGGTCTTCGTGGGGCTCCAGGACAGGTCGTGCCCGCCGTGGAAGGTGGAGAAGAACACGCCGGAGACCGCGGAGGAGAAGCTCTGCTTGGTCTGGCAGACGTTGTGCCCGTCGCTCCAGATCGTCACGTCGCCGGTGCCGATGTTCACCAGCTGCTCGATCGAGTGCCACGTGCCGTCGGCCGGGAACGTCCACTTGCCCAGGCAGAGGTCATCGCCGTAGCCATCGCCGCTGCCACCGTAGAAGTACAGCTCGCCATCCGGCGCGGTTTTGCTGCCACCGCGCCACATGTATCGCGTCGACCACCCGTTCTGGCAGTGCTGGCCACCGCTTTCACAGCCGGGCACACCGCCGTAGAGGCCGGGCATCTTGCCCGCGGTCTTCCCACCGAAGTCGAACCCGACCGGGAAGTTGTAGTAGTACTTCAGATCGATGGTGGAACTGTTGTGCAGCGCGGTCTGCCCGTTGGTGGTGAGGTCCTGGTAGAACTGGCCGCCGCCGAGCTTGCAGCCGCTGGTGCCCAGGAAGCAGCTGGGCGGGCCGCTGTCGGCCGGGTAGGTGACCTTGAGGGCCTGCCCGTTCGGGCTGGTCGAGTCGTTGACCGCCTGCAGGTTTGGGTAGCCCCAGTTGCAGTTGTAGTTGCCGACCGCGATCGCGCACTGCGCGGTGTCCGAGGTCAGGCCCCACGATGAGTTCCAACCGGAGCTGTGGAAGTTGTCGAACGTACCGGTCCAGGCCGGCGTGGTGTCGGCCGCCGCAACATCGGCCGAGCCCACCGACATGAACACCACAAGCAATGCGACCACGGCCCCCCAGAGGGCGGCCTGGATTCTGGTGTGCTTCATTCGCTGACTCCTTGGATCGTTCTTGCGAACCATCCGGCGGAATGGCGGGTGTTCCTCCGATCTGGTGATGTATTCACATACATGAACGGAGTCATATATAAGAACGTAATCAGCGACGGTAGCACAGCGGGGGTGCGGGCGAGAAGGCCCGCACCCCCGCGTGGATCAGGGTTTCAGCTCAACGGGAAGTTCTGCGCGGGCGAGCCGTTGCAGGTCCAGATCTGCAACCGGGTGCCGTTCGCGGTGTTCCCGCTCGGATCGTCGAGGCACAGCCCGGACTGCGGGTTGAGCAGTGAGCCGTTGGACTGCTGGGTCCACTGCTGGCCACCGATCCCGTTGCAGTCCCACAACTCGACCGGCGTACCGGCCGCGGTGCCGTCGCCGTTGATGTCCAGGCACCGGCCCAGAGTCTCCAGCGAGCCGTTGGCGTTGTGGTACCAGTGCTGGTCGACGGCCCAGGACTGGCAGTCCCAGATCTCCACCGCGGTCCCGTTCGCACCGCTGTCGTCGCCGAGCACGTCCACGCACTTGCCCGGCGAGTTGATCACCGGTGCGCCGCCGTGCACCGCGAACTGCTGCGCGGCGGTGCCGTTGCAGGTGTAGATCTGCAGTTGAGTGCCGTTCGCGGTGTTGTCACTCGGATCGTCCAGGCACAGGCCGGACTGCGGGTTGAGCAGTGAGCCGTTGGACTGCTGGACCCATTTCTGGCCGCCGACCCCGTTGCAGCCCCACAGTTCGACCTTGGTGCCCTGCGCGGTGCCGTCGCCGATGATGTCCAGGCAGCGGCCGATCGTGGACAGCGAATCGTCGGCGTTGTGCTGCCAGTGCTGGTCCTCGGCGTAACTCTGGCAGCCCCACAGCTGCACCGCGGTGCCGTTGGAACCGGTGTCGTCGCCGCCGACGTCGACGCACTGACCACCGGGGCCGCCGATGGTGCCCTCCGGACCGTTGGGCACGTTGGTCTCACCGGAGTAGCCGACCGAGACCACGTTGGCCTGCACCGCGTTCTCCGTCGCGTCGCTCGGGAAACCGGCGACCATCACGCCCTCGAAGAACGAGCCCATGTTCCAGTTGCTGTTGTCGCCGCCGGTGCCCAGGATGATGCCGCCCTCCTGGTGCATGGGTTTGTACCCGCCCTGCGTCGGCAGCGACCCGTCCCAGTACGTGTTCAGCCCGCCGGACTGGGCGTTGCCGCCGGCCAGCGAGTACGTGGTCTGGCCGTCGTCGCGCAGCATCGCCGTCACATACGTGCTGTTGATGCCGGTGTTGGCGGTGTTGGAGCCGTTCGCGCCCTGGAACATGCCGTTCTCCATGTCGGCCTCGACCCAGGGACCATTGCCGCTGCACGGCGAGAAGTAGCAGGTGGTGGCGATGCTGACCGCGTCCATGTGGCCGTTGCCGGTGTCGTAGGGCGTGGCCTCGGCGTTGCCGTAGTCGAAGCAGCAGTTGCTGCCCACGTGCGTGCCGCTGGCCACCATGTACGCGCCCTCCGGCGCGCCGTTGGTGGCCACCCCGCGCGCGGCACCGACGTAGCGGTAACCGACGCCGGGGGAGACCCAGATCCCGTACACCTTGTGACCACCCGCGGTGACCGCGAGTTCGGCGGCGTCGGCGCCCCGGTCGGCGCCGGACGCGCCACCGGCCGGGCCGATCCCGAGGTCGTTGTGGTCGCTGGTCTGGTCGTAGACCTTGGTGATCTGGCAGGTGGTGCTGGCGCAGAACGTGTCCTGCGCGGCGGCGTTGGCGTAGCCGCCCGCGCTGAGCAGGCCGATGTCGCTGGTTGCGCCGTCCGAGGCGCGGCGCACCTGGTAGAGCGGTCCGTTGTAGGCGGCGAACAGGGCCCGGGTGGTGCTGTGCGCGGCCACACACGGGGTGCCCGCGGAAGCGTAGATGTCGCAGGGGAGTGAACCGGCGGCCTGGGCGGTGCCCGGCAGCATGACCAGGGCGCCCAGCGCGAGCGCGAACGCGCTCAGCAGCGCGAGGCCGGATCTTTTCCATTGGTGAGATAATCGGGTAAGCACACCGAACCTTCTTTCGGGCATGACAGAATGAGACTTTGTTACACGGATTTGTTACACGGCGGGTTTGTTGTTACACGGGATCGGGAATTTCCTGCGGTTTCATTCTGCGTGGTACCCGGTCGCGGTTGACGGTGTTTATTTCACAGGATTGACAATCAGAACGGGGTCAGCTCCAGCGTGCACAGGGTCGGCGCGCCGTCCGAGATATCGGAGGAGAAACCGCCCACGTCGTCGAACGGGAACCCGTAGGCCTTGCCGTCGGCCATGTTGTCGTGCATGGCCTTGGCGTAGTAGTTGGTCGGCGCCACCTGGTAGAACGTGCCCGGGTCGGTGTCCGGTTGGGACGAGTCGGACAACAGGGTCGAGCGGTTGAACCCGGCGCCGAGCACCGCGGCCACCGGTCCGGTCAGGCCGTCGTTGGGGGCGCTGAGCGCGCCGTTGCAGTAGAAGACGTCCAGCGTGCTCGGCTTGTTGAACGGGGCGACGCCGCCGCTGAAGACGAACTGCCCGTTCGAGACCTGACCGGTGAAGCTGCCGGTGTTGGTGGTGACGGTCAGCGTGCTGGACGCGTACTGGTTCCACACCGCGTCGATGTAGGAGTCGAAGTAGCCGCTGGAGAAGATGCCCGAGTCGATGCCGTGGCCGGGCGCGATGATCCGCAGGTTGTTCTGGACGATCAGGCCGGCGAAGTCCGGCTGGGCCGCGATCGCCGAGAAGATGTTGTCGCGCCCGCCGGAGACCAGTCGCCCCGCGCTCTGGGTTTGCGCGCCCTGCAAGGTGATCGCCAGCGGGATGGCGAACTGGTCGACCATGGTGGTGTCGCAGTTCATGCCGCCGCCGTTGTTGGTGAACTCGAAGAAGTCGTGCAGCACCGGGTAGTTCACGTCCGAGGTCACCCAGCCGGCCGGGTACTGCAAGGCCGGGTTGCCGTTGCCGTCGGCCACCGCCCTGAACTGGAGTTTGTCCACAATCGAGAAATAGATCCGGCCCGACATGTTCGCGGGCAGCGTGAAGTCGGTGTCGCCGTCACCGGCCAGCGCGATCGACAGGTCGGCATAGCCACTGGGGCCGTTGATGGACAACGACACCGGGGTGAGCGTCCCGTCCGGCGCGACATAGGCCTGGCGGCCGGTGCTCAGGTCGGTGCCGACGATGTAGTACCAGATCTGTGCGTTGGTGTACCGGTAGGTGTGGTTGACGATCTTCATGGCCAGCGCGTTCGACGTATTCGCGCTTGCGGCGAATGCGCGACCGTCCAGTGCGGTGCCGATCAGTCCCGCCCCGACCAATGCGGCCGCGCCGCGGCCGAGAAACGAGCGGCGGTTCAACATAAGTAAACCTCCATATCAAATGCGTCATTGTCATCTGATTTCCGGTCTCGTCATCTTTACCTCTCTGAAGTGGTTCAGACCATTACCGGCTATTCACCGAACAACAAATATGTGATGCCGCGACGGCTAGGACGTCCGATTCGTGCTATACCGAACCAATGAACATCGTGGTCAAGGACGTGCCCGCCGAACTGCGGTACGAGGCCAGGGACGGCGAGGACAGTGACGCCCTCGCGGGGCTGGTGTCCTACCTGCTCACCCAGAACGACCTGATCGTCTTCACCCACACCGAGACCGAGGAGGGTTACCAGGGCAAGGGCGTCGCATCGCAGCTGGCCAGGGCGGTGCTGGACGACGCGCGCGAACGCGGCCTCGGCGTCGTACCGTTGTGTCCGTTCATCAAGGGCTGGATCGAGCGCCACCCGGACTACGCCGAGCTGGTCCACCACCTGCCGACCGGCACCGCGCACGACTGACCAGGAGGAATGATGCGGCTGCCGGCAGTTCCCGAGCAGGTCGACCCGGCCTCGGTGACCGAGGTGCTGGACGGCCGCTGGGCCCAGGTGCGCCGCGAGGCCCGCGACCACCTGGCCAAGTTCACCATCGCCTCGGCCGAGGAGCGCAGCACCGCCGACTACCGCGCCGCCGTCTTCGACCGCCTGCGCGACCTGGCCGGGACCGGCTGGCAACGCCGCGGCTTCGACCCCGAATACGGCGGCCTCGGCGACGTCGGCGGTTCGATCGTGTCCTTCGAGATGCTCGGTTTCGCCGATCTGTCGCTGATGGTCAAGGCCGGGGTGCAGTGGGGCCTGTTCGGCGGCGCGGTGCAGCTGCTCGGCACGCGCGAGCACCACCAGCGCTACCTGCCCGGCATCATGGATCTCACGTTGCCCGGCTGCTTCGCGATGACCGAGACCGGCCACGGCTCGGACGTGCAGCACCTGGGCACCACCGCGACCTACGACGCCCAGCGCGCCGAGTTCGTGCTCGACACGCCGACCCCGGCCGCCCGCAAGGACTACATCGGCAACGCCGCGCGGGACGGCCTGGCCGCGGTGGTGTTCGCGCAGCTGATCGTGGGCGACGAACAGCACGGCGTGCACGCCTTCGTAGTGCCGATCCGCGACGCCGACGGCAACGCCGCGCCCGGAGTGTCCATTGGGGACTGTGGCGTCAAGGGCGGGCTCAACGGGGTGGACAACGGCAGAATCAGCTTCGACCACGTGCGGGTGCCGCGCACCGCCCTGCTCGACCGGTACGGGTCGGTCGGCGCGGACGGCACCTACCGGAGCCCGATCGAAAGTTCCGGCCGGCGGTTCTTCACCATGCTCGGCACGCTGGTGCGCGGCCGGGTCAGCGTGGCCGGGTTCGCCGGTAGCGCGACCAAACGGGCGCTGGCCATCGCGTTGCGCTACGCGCAGCAGCGCCGCCAGTTCGAACGGAGCCCTTCTCAAGCGGCCGACGGCGGCGAGGTGGTGCTGCTGGATTACCGCGCCCACCAGCGCAAACTGCTCCCCGCGCTGGCCACCAGCTACGCCCTGCACTTCGCGCAGGAGGAACTCGTCACCACACTGCACGAGGTGCAGTCCGGCGGCATCACCGACGAGCGCGGGCAACGCGAACTCGAAGCCCGCGCGGCCGGGATCAAGGCGGTGGCCAGCTGGCATGCGACCGCGACCATCCAGACCTGCCGGGAAGCCTGCGGCGGCGCCGGTTACCTCGCCGAGAACCTGCTGACCACGTTGAAGGCCGACACCGACGTGTTCACCACGTTCGAGGGCGACAACACGGTGCTGCTGCAACTGCTGGCCAAGGGCCTGCTGACCAGCTACCGCGAGCACGTCAGCGACCTCGGCGCGCTGGGCACCGCGCGGTTCATGGCCGAGCAGGTCGTCGACACGGTGATCGAACGCACCGCGGCGCACTCGGTGATCGAGGCGATCCTGGCGGCCGGACCCGGTCGCACCGACGAGGACGCGCTGTTCGACCGCGCCTGGCAACTGCACGCGTTCGAGGACCGCGAACAGCACGTGCTGGACGGTCTCGCGCGCAGGCTGCGGCGCGCCTCCGGGGCCTCGCCCGAGGACGCGTTCGAGGTGTTCAACAACGCGCAGGACCACGTGTTGCGGGCCGCGCGGGTGCACGTCGACCGGGTGGTGCTGGAGGCGTTCGTGGCCGCCATCGACCGGTGCGCCGATGAGCAGGCCGCCGCCCTGCTCGACCGGGTCTGCGACCTGTACGTGCTGAGCACGATCGAAAAGGACCTGGCCTGGTTCCTCGGCCACGACCGGCTGACCTCGGCCCGAGGCAAGGTCGTGACCAGCGCGGTCAACGAGCTGTGCGCCGCGCTGCGCCCGCACGCGGCCACCCTGGTCGACGCGTTCGCCATCCCGCCGGAGTTGCTCGACGCCGCGATGCTGCACGGCTGAACTGGGCGACTGAACCGGTATCAGCACCGACCGGCCCGGGTAGGCGAACCGGGAGGAGGCTGATACCCGATGACCAACGAACCGGTTGAACCGGTCGAGATCGAGGACCGCACCGATGAATCGATGAGCGCCACCACGACGGTGAGCGCGGTGCCCGGCCTCGTCCCGGTCGATCCCGATCCGCCACGGTTCCGCCAGGCCAGGATCATCCTGCTGGTCGAAGCCGTGCTGTTGATCGCGCTCGGCATCTGGGGCGCGATCGCCGCCGCCGGATACCACGGCACCGCACCGGACGGCGCGTATGTGCTCGGTATGCGGTTCACCATGATCCACGCGCTGGTGATCCTCGGTACCGGTGTGCTCGCGGCGGTCGGGGCGAGTGAGCGCAGGCTCGGCGTCACCTTCGCCGGGCTGCAAACCGTCTGCTACCTGTTCGTGTTCATCATTTCGGCGGGTAACCGCAACTCGTTCAGCGACGGCGCCGACTCGGTCCTGCACGGCGCGCTCGCCGCGCTGGGCCTGGTGCTGCTGATGTGGATGGCCGCTCGGGCGCTGAACGGCACCATGTGGCGGCGCAGCCGGGGCGGGAGCACCGGATGAAGCGGATTCTGCTCATCGGTGGCGGTTACGTCGGCCTGTACGCGGCGCTGCGGCTGGAGCGCAAGCTGGCGACCGAAGAAGCCGAGGTGACGCTGGTCGACCCGGAGAACTTCATGGTCTACCGGCCACTGCTGGCCGAGGTCACCTCGGGCACCCTGGAACCCAGGCACGCCGTCGTGCCACTGCGCGCCGCGCTGAAACGCACCCGTCTCGTCGCCGGACGACTGACCACAGTGGACACCCAGGAGCGGCTCGCCACGGTCGAGGTCTACGACGGCGAAGAACTGCGCCTGCCCTACGACCAGCTGGTTATCGCGGCGGGCGCGACCGCCCGGCTGCTGCCGATCCCGGGTCTTGCCGAGCACGGCATCGGGTTCAACTCGGTCGCCGAAGCGATGTACCTGCGCGATCACGTGTTGCGCCAACTCGAACTCGCGTCCACCGCCTCCGACCCCGCGCGGAGGAAGAAGGCCCTGACCTTCGTGTTCGTCGGCGGCGGCTACACCGGTGTCGAAGCGCTGGCCGAGGCGCAGGACATGGCCGCGAGCGTGCTGCACGGATATTCCGCGCTGCACCAGGACGATCCGACGTGGGTGCTGGTCGAGGCGACCGACCGGATTCTCGGCACGGTGCCGCCGAGCCTGAGCGATTACGCCCGCCAGGAACTGGAACGTCGCGGTATCGACGTGCGGCTCAACACCCGCCTGACCTCCATCGACGATGGTGTCGCCCGGCTGTCCGACGGATCCGAACTGCCTACCGAAACGTTGGTGTGGGTGGCCGGAACGCGACCCAATCCGATCGTCACCGACGCGGGCCTGCCCACCGACGAGCGGGGCAGGCTGACCGTGGACAACCGGCTGCGCGCGATCGGCACCGAACGGGTCTGGTCGGCGGGTGACTGCGCGGCCGTCCCGGACACCGTGACCGGCAAACTCTGCCCGCCCACCGCGCAGTACGCGGTGCGCCAGGCGAACGTGCTGGCCGACAACCTGGTGGCCACGCTGCGGGGCGAACCCACTCGTCCATTCAGGTATCACAACCGAGGCGAATTCGTCACGCTGGGCCGGCACAAGGCGGTCGGCGAAATGCTCGGCGTGAAGGTGCGCGGACCGTTCGCGTGGACCGCGCGGCGCGCCTACTACCTGAGCCAGATTCCGACCTGGAACCGCAGGCTGCGGATTGCCGCGGACTGGCTGATCGGCCTGCCCTTCCGGCACGATGTTGTCGGCCTCGGCTCGCGGGAAGAACCGTACGCGGCCTTCCGGACAGCGGCGTCGCGCTGAGTCGATGATCGCAACCGTATGTGACCACCGCGTTTGCGATCTGGGCAGATGCGCCTACAGTGGAAGTGGCACGGCACGGTTGATCACACAGCCGCCCGAGGACAACCAACAGTGACGCGGGTTGATCACATTGCCAGTTCAACACAAGCACCACGACACCGATTACCAGCACCTGCTGCCGTTGTTCGAGCGACTCGCCGATCCTACGCTCGCCAAGCGAGACCGGCAGCGGATCCGCGAGGAGATCGTCGCTGGTCACCTTCCGCTGGCCGAGCACATCGCGATGAAATACCAGCGGCGCGGACAGTCCATGGAGGACCTCCGCCAAGTCGCCAGAGTCGGTCTCGTCGCGGCCGTCGATCGCTTCGATTCCTGCCGTGGCAAGGACTTCGTGTCGTTCGCGGTGCCCACGATCATGGGCGAGATCCGGCGCTACTTCCGGGACTCGACCTGGATGGTCTCGGTTCCCCGTCGCCTCAAGGAACTCAACCGTTCGGTTTTCCGTGCCGTCGGTGAACTCACCGTCGAGCTGGGTTCCTCGCCCAGACCACAACAGATCGCCAACCGGCTGGGCATCTCGCTGGAAGCCGTCTACGAAGGCCTGCAAGCGGGCATGGCCTATCAGGCGGACAGTCTCGACGCGCCCTCGCCGCGCCAGGAGGACGACGAACGCGTCGCCGAACCGGTCGGCGTCGTCGACTCCGGCATGGACAAGGTCGACAACCGGGAAACCCTGCACAGTGCACTGGCCGAACTGCCGGAACGCGAACAGAACATCGTGCGGCTGCGCTTCGTCGACGAGCTGACCCAGAGCCAGATCGCAGGCCGGATGGGCATTTCCCAGGTGCACGTGTCGCGCCTGCTCACCCAGAGCGTCGCCCAACTGCGCGAGGCATTCCTACCCGAGGAGTAGGTCGCGGTATCACGGCGAATCCCGGCGGGTAAGCGACTGCCAGCGTGGTTTTTCCGCGCGGATGTCGAGCGGGAGGAGCATCATGGCGGACCAGGACTTTCGGCGCGAGCTGGGCCAGCAGTTGCGGGTGGACTCGGTGCGGGTCAGCTCGCTGGCCGGGTCGGGTCATCCGACCTCGTCGATGTCCGGCGCCGACCTGATGGCGGTGCTGCTCGACGGCCATCTGCGCCTGGACTACGCGAACCCGCACGACCCGCACAACGATCACCTGATCTTCTCCAAAGGCCACGCCTCGCCGCTGTACTACTCGATGCTCAAAGCGGCGAGCGCGATCACCGAATCGGAGTTCCGCACCTACCGGCAACTCGGCAGCAGGCTGGAGGGCCACCCGACCCCGCGCATCCCACCGACCGACGTGGCCACCGGCTCGCTCGGTCAGGGCCTGCCGATCGGGGTCGGCGTCGCGCTGGCCGGCAAGAAGCTGGACCGGCTGCCCTACCGGGTGTGGGTGCTGTGCGGCGACTCGGAAATGGCCGAGGGATCGATCTGGGAGGCGTTCGAGCACGCCGCGCACTTCGGCCTGGACAACCTGACCGCGATCATCGACGTCAACCGGCTCGGCCAGACCACCGAAACCATGCTCGGCTGGGACGTCGACACCTACGCGGCACGAGCCCGCACGTTCGGCTGGCACGCGATCGTCATCGACGGCCACGACCTCGACGCGATCGAAGCCGCCTACTCCGACGCCGAGCAGACCAGCGGACGGCCGACCGTGATCATCGCGAAAACCAAGAAGGGCAAGGGCGTTCGCGCGGTCGAGGACCAGCCGGGCAAGCACGGCAAGCCACTGGACGACCCGGAGGCGGCCATCGCCGAACTCGGCGGCGAACGCCACCTGACCGTGTCCGTCAGGCACCCGGACACCTCCGCCAACCCGCACGCCTTCATGCCCGGCGAAGCGGTGCTGCCGACCTGGCAGGTGGGCGAGGAGATCGCGACCCGCCGCGCCTACGGCGACACGCTGGCCGCGCTCGGCACGAGCAGGCCGGACGTGGTCGCGCTGGACGGCGAGGTGTCCAACTCGACCTACAGCGAGATCTTCGCCAAGGCGCACCCGGACCGCTATTTCGAGATGTACATCGCGGAACAGCAGATGGTCGCGGCCGCGGTCGGCTTACAGGTCCGGCACTGGACGCCGTTCGTGTCCACCTTCGCCGCGTTCTTCTCCCGCGCCTACGACTTCATCAGGATGGCCGCGATCTCGCGGGCCAACCTGCGGCTGGTCGGCTCGCACGCCGGCGTGTCGATCGGAGCGGACGGGCCGTCGCAGATGGCGCTGGAGGACATGGCCGCGTTGCGGGCCGTGCACGGCAGCGTGGTGCTGCACCCCTCGGACGCGAACCAGACCGCGCGGCTGGTCGCCGAGATGGCCGACCGCGAGGGCATCTCCTACCTGCGCACGTTGCGCGGCAAGACACCGGTGCGGACCATGCCGGACGAGGACGTCCGGATCGGCGGCAGCCGCCTCGTCCGTCAGTCCCAACAGGACACTCTGACGATCGTGGCCTGCGGGGTCACCGTGAGCGAGGCCGAACACGCCAGCGACATCCTGGCCGACGAGGGCCTGCACGCCAGAGTGCTGGACTGCTACTCGATCAAGCCGATCGACGAGCAGGCGCTGCGCTCGGCCGCCGACGACACCGGTGTGCTGATCACCGTCGAGGACCATTGGCCGGAAGGCGGCCTCGGCGACGCCGTGCTGGCCGCACTGGCCGACCATCCGGCCCCGGTGCGGTGCCTGGCCGTGCGCGACATGCCGACCTCCGGCACCGAGCAGGAGTCGCTGGCCGCGGCTGGTATCGACGCCGCCGCGATCGTGAAGACGGCACGCAATCTCGCGGTATAGGGAGGAATCCGTGGCTTTCATGAGCGACACGCCGGGCGGTTCGGCCGGCACCGTTGTCACCTATCTCGACACCTCCGCCCCGGAGGCCGAATTCCGGCACGGTGTCGTCGCGGGGGATGGAGTGTCCGATCCGGACACCGAAACCGTCTGGGTGCCGATCGTGCGCCCGGACAGCGAACTGACCCTGGTCGATCCGGCCCTGATCATGAACCCGGACCAGCACCAGGAGGACCCATCGGGCGCGATCGAGGTGCTTGCCGGCGCCTTGGCCGTGCTCGCCCTGGACCTGCACGAACTCGACGAGACCGACCCGCTCGCCTCGCGCATCGGCCAGAACCTGCTGGCCCGGTTCGTGCGGGCGATCAGGCCGGTCGAGGACATGCTCGGCATGCTGGTCGACGCGGAACCCTCCGGTGGCCTGGCGGTCGTGCTGAGCTGCATTGGTTCGGCGGCCGCCGAATTCGAGGACGGCCACGTCAACGGCGGAAAAATGGGCGTCCTGGTGGCCAACGCGGCCATGGCCGAATTGATCGGGTGACGCCGTGTGAGAGCGCCGGTGGCCGGGTAACCGATACCGAGAAAGGGAGTGATCGCCAATGTCCATGGAGGACAGGACCGAGCACAAGACCGAGGAGTACGGCGGCAAGGCCAAGGAAGCCGCCGGGAAACTCGCCGATGACGAGGAACTGGCCCAGCAGGGCCGCAACGACCAGGCCAAGGCGGGCGTCAAGCAAGCCATCGACAAGGTCAAGAACGCGCTGCGCAAAGACTGACCGCGCGCGAGCAATGCCGAGGGAGGACCGGACATCATGACCGCACCAGCACCGGAACGACCGATGCCGACCGAGCCGGAGGAACCGCTCGTCCCCCAGCGGACCCCGGTCCCGGCTCCGCCGCATGAGCCGCCGTCGGCACCGGAACCCATCGATCCGACCCGGCCGGAGTGATCAGGACATGGACACGGCATTCGAACTCAACCTGACCCGCATTCGAGACGAGGCCAGGAAATACATGGCGGCCGGCCCGGTGATCGCCGACAACGACGCCGCCCGGCTGCGCCTGATCGAGGTGCTGAACGAGGTCGTGGCCAGCGAGATCGTCTGCTTCCTGCGCTACTCCCAGCACGCGATCACCGCGACCGGCATGGACCGGGCGCAGGTGGCCGCCGAGTTCCGGGAACACGCCACGCAGGAGATGGGCCACGGCATGATGGCCGCGGAACGGATCAGCCAGCTCGGCGGTGAACCGGACTTCGATCCGAGCACCCTGGCCAAGCGCGCGCATACGGAGTACGTGACCGCGCCCGCTGCCGACCTCAGGCAGATGCTCACCGAGAACCTGGTCGCCGAGCGGATCGCGATCGCCACCTACGGCGAGATCATTCGCTGGATCGGCGAGAGCGACCCCACCACGCGCCGGATGATGGAAACCATCCTGGCGCAGGAAGAGGAACACGCGGACGATCTCAACGACCTCCTCGGCAACTGATTCACCGCCCCGGGCCGGCCTCCGCGATCGGAGGCCGGCCCGGTTCCGTGTCTGCCGCGTCAGAGTTCGTCGTGATCGACATGGTCGAGCCGGGTGTCCGGCACCGGGCGGCTGGTGGTGACCATGAACTGGTCCACGGCATCCAGGGTGAACGTCGGCGAACCGGCGACCTTGTCCGCGTTGGTGTGGTGGAAGTCCACGTCGGTCACGTCGCGCACGGCGAACGCGGTGCGGGTGTCCTGCTGATCGAAGCGGACCTCCACGTTGTCCAGGGTGACGCGGTCGGCGTGCCGGATGAAGAAACCGAACGCGGGTAACGTGCCGAACATGGTCGGCTCCGGGTAGCCGTCGATCAGCTCGGGCGGATCGGCGACCGCCGCACCCGGGGTGAGGCCGCCGACCATGTGGTGGCGCACGTCGCTGATCCGGATGTCTTCGATGTTGTGGCCGGGAATCCCCGCGATACAGGAGGGGTAGCGCGGGTCGGCGTTATGTGCGATCACGTTGCTGATGCTGACCCGGCTCAGCGTGCCGATCGGAATTCCGGCCGGCCCGCGCATCCGCGCGCCGAGCCGCATGAAGATCGGCATCTGCACGTTGCGCATGGTGAGGTTGCTGATCGTGATGTCCTGCAACTGGCCGCCGTCCACGGTTTCCAGCGCGAGCCCCCGGCAGTATTCGAAGATCACGTTGGAGATGGCGATGTTCTTGAAACCGCCGTTGGATTCGGTGCCGCACTTGATCCGCCCGGTGCGACCGAACGGCCCGGTCTTGAACGTGCCGTTGACCAGCGTGCCGAGGTCGTAGCCGCTGACCAGGCAGTTGTCGATGGTGACGTTCTCGGTGTCGCGGACCTCGCCCAGCGCATAGGAACTCTTCAGCACGATGCCGTCGTCGTTGGGGGAGTTCACCGTACAGTTGGAGATCCGCACGTTCTTGCAGCAATCGATGTCGATGCCGTCTCGGTTGGTGTCGATCACCACGTTGTCGATGCGGAAGTTGTCCACGCCGGTCGGCAGGATGCAGAAATGGCCGCCGTTGACCATGGTGATGTCGCGGACGACCACGTTGCGGCACAGCTTCAGAGCGAGAATCTTGTTGCCCTGCAACGGCGCCGACTCCAGGCTGCCGCTGGCGATCAGGCCCTTGCCGTCGATCGTGCCCGGCCCGCCGATCACGATGTCGGTCAGGTTCTCGCCCCAGATCAGGCTGTTGTGCCAGTGGCTGTGCCCGAAGTCCTGATACGGGTTGCCCGCGCCCGGTTGCTCGGCGGGATCGTAGCCGCGGCCGTTGGCCGGGCTGGCCGCCAGCAGCGTCGCGTTGAGACCGAGGTAGAGGAACACGTTGGACTGGAGGTGGATCGAGTAGCTAGCGTAGGTTCCGGCCGGGAAGTAGACCATGCCGCCGCCGTTGGCCGCCGCGGCGATCGCCCGGTTGATCGCGTCGGTGTCGATGGTCACGCCGTCGCCGCGCGCCCCGAAGTGCGTCACGTCGAAAACGCGGCCGATGCCGCCACCACCGAAGTTCTCCGGTACCGGATCGGCATGCCCGGTACCGGCCGTGACCAGCGGCAGAGCCGCCCCCGCCATACCGGCCGCGCCCCAGGTGACGAGCCTGCGACGGCTCAACGGCGTGTCCATCTCGATCTCCTTCTCGTTCGTTTTTCGCTGGCTCAGCGCAGCGACCAGGCGATCAGGTTGCCGCTGGTGCCACTGCCGAACCCACCGGAATTTCCGTCGGCCAGGTAGACGATCCCGTTCGCCATGATCGGGCTCGACCAGTGGTGCACGCCGATCTTCGCGGTCCACACCACCTTGCCGGTGACCGGATTGATCGCCTGCAACTGGTGCACCTTGAGCGTGCTGCTGTGCTCACCGCCACCGTTGGCCGCGTACAGCACGCCGTTGGCCACGAACACCGACGTCGTCCAGCCGTTGAACATGCTCCACTTCAGACTCAGGCTCGGATTGCCGTTCGCGTCCACCACGACCTGGAACCCGGCCAGCCCGTTGTTGCCCGGAACGAACACCCACACCGCCCCGGTCGCCGGGTCCGTCCACACCGCACCGGACGCGCGCATCTCGCTCATCTGCGGGAACGAGTACAGCGACAGCTCGCCGCCAAGGTTGCCCGGACCGCCCTTACCGCTGAGATCGGCCAGGTTCAGCAACCGGATCTTCGCGTCCTTGCCCGGGTTCACCCCCAGGTTCGGGTATTTCTTGCTCAGCGTCGTCGGCAGGATCAGCAGTCCGCCGCTGCCGATGTCCTGATCGGACTTGACCGAGGCCGCCCAGTTGGCCGGCGTGTAGCTGTCCACTGGATAACCGCCGCCGTTGCGCAGCGCGGTGCTGCCGTCCGGCGCCAACGCCACCCAGCTCTGCCGGTAGACCTGGCCCGGGACCCAGGTGGTGCCGTTGTTGGTGCCGCCCATCTGGAACAGCCGATCGAGCTTCGGGTCGTAAGAGGGCGAGCGCGACCACGGCTCCGGTCCGTTGACCGTGCAGGTGTTGGGCTGGCCGGGCGAACCGAAGTGCACGTCCGGATGATTGGCGCAGCCGAGGTTGAACACGTGCTGGCTGCCGGTGGCCAGATCGACCGTGGTGACGTGGCCGTGACCGGAGTTGGACGCGTAGAGGAAGCTGACGCCGTCGCTCGCCGTGCCGATGGTCAGCTGCGACGCGCTCTTTCCGGTACCGGCCAGTTCCGGCCAGCCGCCGGTCTTGACCTCCGCGCCGGTGGCCACGTCGAGCTTGTGGATGAAGCCGTCATCGCCGTTGGCGTAGACGTAGTGCCGGTTCGGGTCGATGGCGGGCGCGGTGTTGGCGTTGTTGTCCGAGCCGGTGAAGCTGTCCGCCCAGACCTGCGCGCCGCTGTGCGCGTCGAACGCGGTGACCCGGCCGTGCTCGCCCTGCACGAACACCAGATCGCGGGGTCCGCTCGCGGTGGTGGCGTCGCTCAGCTCGACCGGCGCGCCATCCGGCACATCGGTGAGCGGCACCGAGAACAACTGCTTCAAGCCGGTGACATTGCCCAGGTTGACGGCGGTTTCCGCGGTGTCGTCAGCGGATTTGGTCTCGTCGAACCCGAACTGGAGCCAGTCGTACTTCGCCGCGTGCGGTGTCGCGGCGGCATGGCTGCTCGTCACCAGTCCGCAGGCCACGCCGACGATCGCGGCGGTGACCAGTAATCGAGGGCTGCGCGTGTTTCTCATGGCTACTCCCAGCGTCAGCTGCCGTGAACTGCCGATGAATCAGGCACATCGCCTGCGAACCCGCGCGCCGGCGAGCGCCTGGCGCTCGCTCCCGTGTTCGCGAGACATAGTATGTAAACGTTTCCAGTCGCCGTCAACCGTGCTTCTGAAGGGCGTAAGAGGCAAGATAGGTCCGACCTTTGGCCGGTTGGCTACCCTGGGCCGGTGAGCTGGAGCAGGCGAAGCGAGCGGCTGTGGTGCGTGCTCACCGTGCTCGCCGGCCTGTTCGCCATGCACGGTCTCGCCTCGCCCGAAGCCGGTGGCTGTCACCTGTCCGCCACGATGACCAGCACGGCCGCCCTGCCCGGCCTGCCGATCGCGATGCCCGACAAGCCGACTCCGACGCCCGGCCAGCCGACCGCGATGCTCGACCAGCCGACGCCCGGCCTGCCGGTCGCGTTGCCCGGTCTGCCGGCCGCCCTGCCCGGCCAGCCGATCGGGATGCGCGGCCAGCCGAGGCACGGCCAGCCGACTGCGGCTCCGGCGATGCGGCCGATGACGGGGAGCATGTGCCTGTTCGTCGCCCCGGCTGGCTGGCCGCCGCTGACCCTCGCCCTCCTCGCGCTGGTCACGCTCGCGGCGTTGATCGGCCTGGGTTTGGCTTGGGCGCCATCGGTTTCCGGGCGGTCACCACCGGATTCCGGAGTTTCCCTGCTGCGCCGGGTGTGCGTGTCCCGGACGTGATCGGCCGTGCGCCGCTCCGTCCGTCACTCACACCCGAAAGGCTTCCGTTGTGCTGCGTTCTGTCCTGATCGTCTCCGCCCTGGCCTGCGCCGTCGCGCTGACCGGCTGCGGCAAAGCCACCGCGCCGACCGTGTCCAGCATGGATTCGATGACCATGTCCAGCGACCCGATGCCCGCTGGCAACGGCACCCAGTCCAGCTGGACCGGCTACACCCTCGTGCCGACGGCCACCACTCCCACCCAGTTCGCCTTCCACATCACCGGCCCGGACGGAAAGCCGGTGACCACGTTCGAGCCGGACCAGACCAAGCTCATGCACGTCTACCTGATCCGCGACGACCTCAGCGGTTATCAGCACGTCCACCCGACCATGGCCACTGACGGCACCTGGACCGCCGACCTGGCCACCCTCACCCCCGGCGCCTACCGCGCCTACACCACGTTCACGACCCCGGACGCGAGCGGAAAGCCGATCGCGTTCGCGCTGTCCGTTCCGATCACCGTGCCCGGCACCGCCACCACCACGCCGCTCCCGGCGCCCGCGCCGAGCACCACGGTCGACGGCTACACGCTCACGCTGTCCGGCGAACCGATGGCCGGGATGGCGGACTCGATGAGCCTGCACGTGGCCAAGAACGGTCAGCCGGTCACCGATCTCCAGCCTTACCTTGACACCTACGCGCACCTGTCCGCGTTCCACGCCGGTGACCTGGCCTTCGCGCACCTGCACCCGGGCGGCGCGGTCGACGGTGATCACGGCGGACCGGACCTGACCTTCGACGCCGAGTTCAGCGCGTCCGGCACCTGGCGGGTCTACGTCCAGTTCCAGACCGGCGGCGTGCTGCACACCGCGGGCTTCACCGTTGCGGTCGGCTGAGCGTGGTATCCGGCTGTGCGTTGCGCAGCCGGATACCGCTGAACCCGAGGCTGCTGCCGATCACCGCCTGCCAGAACGGCCCGAGGCTGGCGAGTACCCGTAGCTGGATCCCGGCCTGCTCGTGCAACGTGAACAGATCCCCGACCGGTTCGGCCGGGCCGAGCGGCTCGACCGGTTCGGTGGCGACGTGCGCGTTCGGCGGGGTGCCGAACGGCCGGAATCGGTCGGCCGGGAGCCGGTAGGCGAACAGTTTCACCGTGCGCATCGCGTCCAGCCAGCGGTATTCGATGGCGTGCACGCGGTTGCCGCTGCCCGCGCCGATGATCCGGTCGCGGTCGTCGTCCGTCGTCGTTGGTGTCACCCAGGCCATCGCGCGCGGGCATTGGCGCGGGAACCAGTAGTCGGGGGAGCGGTCG
>DATFHN010000183.1:0-16186 GCA_035248365.1 Pseudonocardiaceae bacterium
TGCCGCCGCCCTTGAGGTTGGCGAAGATGTCGAACGACTCGGGCTTCTCGACGGTCACCAGGGGCTCGCGGATGAGCTGCTGGTGCACCTTGTTCGGGAAGTACTCCTCAAGGCTGCGGCCGTTGAGGGTGAACTTGCCGGAGCCGGGCATCAGCCGCACGCGGACGATGGCCTGCTTGCGCCGGCCGACGGTCTGCACGGGCTTGCCTGCCGGGATGACGCGGGCGGGCTTGGTGGCCGGCGCCTCGGTCGCCTCAGCGGTTTCGGCGGTTTCGGTGCTCTCCGTGACCTCGGCGGTGGCTTCGGTCTCGGTGGCGGCCTCGGCCGGTGCCTCAGTTTCGACGGCCTCGACGGCCTCGGTGGGTTCCGGAGTGGTCACGGGGGCTTCCTCGGTGTTCTCGGCGCTGGTCATCGGCTCGCCTTGCTCTGGTCGATGATCTTGAACGGCTTGGGCTGCTGTGCGGCGTGCGGGTGCTCGGGACCCGCGTACACCTTCAGCTTGCTGGCCATCGCCCGGCCGAGCCGGTTGTGCGGCAGCATGCCCTTGATGGCCTGCTCAAGGAGGCGGTCGGGCTGCTTGTCCAGCATCTCGCCGAACGAGCGCTTGCGCAGACCGCCCGGGAAGCCGCTGTGCCGGTAGACGAACGCCTGGTCGCGCTTGTTACCGGTGAGGGCCACCTTCTCCGCGTTGATGATGATCACGAAGTCGCCGGTGTCCACATGCGGTGCATAGGTGGGCTTGTGCTTGCCGCGCAGCAGCGTGGCGGCCTGCGTGGCAAGCCGGCCGAGCACCACGTCCTCGGCGTCGATCACATGCCAGGCGCGGGTCACCTCGCCGGGCTTGGGGCTGTACGTGCGCACGGATCTACCTCGTCATCACTTGCGTCTGGGGTGTCGTTCGCGGCGGCTGCATCCCGATCCCGGGATACAAGCACGACCGCGCCTTCGAACACGCGTCGCGCCGGGCTCCGCACAACTACCCAATGAAGATACCTGTCGGCCCCCGGCAGGGTCAAAACGCCCCCCTCGTTCACCGCCGAGGGTGGTCCTGGTCACGCCGGACGAGCCGCGGCCAGGTCGGTGCTGGCCGTGAATTCGAGGATACCCGCGTACTCGCGGATCAGCTCGTGAGCGCGATAGCGCCCGGGCTCCGGCAGGTCGAGCAGCCGGGCGTCGCACAGGTCGGCCAGCAGCCGGGCGACCTCGGGCAGCTCCAGCCCGGCGACGGACGCGGCGGCGGATACGTCGAACCCGGCGGCCGGCAACCGGCCGAGCAACCGGAACAGGTACTGCTGGGCCGGGCCCAGCCGTTGGTAGGAGGTGTCGAACGCGGTCAGCACGCTGCGCTCGCCGATCGCCAGTTCGGTCAGCCTGCTGCGGGACCGCAACCTGCTCAGCAGGTGCTGGGCGGTCCAGGCGGGCCGGGCGCGCAGGGTCGACCCGGCGATCCGGATGGCCAGCGGCAGCTGACCGCAGCGGCGCGCCACCTCGTGGCTGACCTCCGCCGAGCCCTGGCCCGCGACGCGCTGGAACAGTTCGGCCGCGCACGCGGGCGGCAGCACGTCCAGGGGCAGCGCGAGCGCCGCGTCCACTTCGGTCAGCCGAGGCCTGCTGGTGACGATCACCAGGCAGCCGTGGATATCGGGGAGCAACGGTCGAACGTGATCGGAGTTGCGCACGTTGTCCAGCACGAGCATGGTCTTGCGCCCGGCCAGGGTCTCGCGCAGCAGCGCCGCTCGTTCGTCCACTGTGGATGGGAGCGACGCGATGCCGAGCGCGCTGAGCAACGCGCCGAGCGCGGCGAAGGGGCGCACCGGTTGTTCGCGCGGGCTGTGTCCGTGCAGGTCGGCGTAGAGCTGGGCATCCGGATAGCGGACGGCGAGCTGGTGCGCGGCCTGCACGGCCAGCGCTGTCTTGCCGACGCCCGGCATGCCGTCGATGGTGACGACGCCGCCGCGATCTCCCAGCGCGAGCAGCGCGGCCAGTTCGGTTGACCGGCCGGTGAAGTCGGCCGGTCGCGGCGGCAGTTCGTCCCGTGTGGACGGACAGAGCACCGGCGCGCGGAACGAGGGTTCGATGCCGAGGGTGCGCCGGGCGACGCGGTAGACGGCGAGCGCTTCGGCCGGCATGCCCGCGCGGTAGAGGGCGAGCAGCCGCGCGGTCCACAGGCGTTCGCGCAGCGGGTGGCGCTCGGTCAGCTCGGCGAGTTCGGCGCTGAGCCGGGCGTGCCCGCCCAGGTGCAGATCCGCTTCGACGCGCAGTTCGAGCGCGCGCATCCGGCGTTCGCTCAGCGCGGGCACGACCTCGCGGTGCAGGGCCTCGGAGCGGACGTCGGCCAGCGCGTCACCGCGCCACAGCGCGAGCGCTTCGCCCAGCAGCGGACGGGCCCGGGCCGGGTCGTGCTCGGCGAGCATCGCGCTCGCGCGGTCCAGCAGGGTGTCGAAGCGGCGCAGGTCGATCCGGTCGTCGTCGGCGGCGAGCAGGTAGCCGTCCGGCGCGGTGAGCACCGGGTCGGCGGCGGCGACCGAGGCGAGCGCGCGGCGCAGCCGCAGCACGTGGTTCTGCAGGGTCACCCGGGCGCCGCCGGGCGCGTGGTCGCCCCAGAGCCGCTCGATCAGGGTGTCGACCGGGACGACCCGGTTGGCATCGACGAGCAGGGCGGCGAGCAGGGCCCGTGGCTTGGGCGCGGCGAGCGGCACCGGCTGACCGCGATAGGTCACCGAGAGCGGGCCGAGCAGCCGGAATTCGAATCCGGTGCCGATCGGACGGGTCATCGGCTGCCCCCACACCACAACGGAAAAATGGTATAAAAACCGGCATCCTTACCGCTGTTCGCGCGATGCCCCGAGCGAGTGTGGCCGCGGCCGGTTGCCCGGCCACGACCACGCCCGACGTGCCGCCATCGGGGGTAGCGGCACGAACGGGAGTTCGACCGAGGGGGGTCATCCTCGATGCGTCTCGCTCCCCAGAGCGGCCCGTCCCCCCTGGGTGGACCGCCACGTTGGTAACGATGCTCGCCCGATCCGAGGAGTTTCTTGATTTCCTCTTGAATGAGCAGGTCACAGCGGTTATCCCTGCGTATGGCGCGCGAGGAGGAAAGACCACGTGACGGTCGAGTTCCGGCTGTTCGGCGCCGTCGAGGCCCACCTCGATGGCCGCGAGCTGGATCTCGGCCACGCCCGTCAGCAGTGCGTGCTCGCCGCGTTACTGGTCGACGCGAACGTGCCGGTTCCGGTCGACGAGCTGATCGAGCGGGTGTGGGGTGAGCAGCGGCCGCACCGGGTCCGGGAGACGCTGCACAGCTACCTGACCAGGCTGCGCCGGGCGCTGGCGGAATCCGGGGCGCGGATCGCCCGGCGCGGGCCCAGCTACCTGATCGTGGTCGATCCGGACGCGGTGGACCTGTACCGGGTCCTGGCCCAGCTGGACAAGGCCAGGGACGCCGAGGACGCGGCCGCGGCGCGGCTGTACGCGGACGCGCTCGGGCGCAGCGGCGGCGAACCGTTCGGCGGGCTGGACACGCCGTGGCTAGCCGGGGTGCGGGCCCGGATCGACAAGCAGCGGCTGGCCGCCGAACTGGATCATGCGGACGCGCTGCTGCGGCTGGGCCGGCACGCGGAGCTGCTGCCCGCCCTCGGCGTGCGGTCCGAGCGGCGGCCGTTGGACGAGCGGCTGGCCGGCCAGTTTCATGCTGGCGCTGTATCGCGGCGGCAGGCAGGCCGAGGCGCTTGCGCACTACGAGCGGACCCGGCAGCTGCTGGTCGAGGAGCTGGGCATCGACCCGAGCGCGGACCTGCGCGAGCTGCACCAGCGAATCCTCACCGCCGACCCGCTGCTCGACTCGTCCACGTCCTCATCCGAGCGGACCGACTCCGTGCCGGTGCCACGGCAGCTGCCTGCCGCGCCCGGCTACTTCGCAGGCCGCTCGGCGGAACTCGCCCAGCTCAGCGCCATGGCTTTCGCGCCGGACGCGGGATCGAACACGGTGGTCGTCTCGGCTGTCGGCGGCGCCGGTGGCATTGGCAAGACCTGGCTGGCGCTGCACTGGGCACATCGCAACCTGGAGAAGTTTCCGGACGGGCAACTGTTCGTGAACCTGCGCGGGTTCGATCCGACCGGTCGGCCGACGCCGCCGGGAGAGGCGGTGCGGACGTTCCTGGACGCGCTGGGCGTGGCTCCGGACGCGCTGCCCGCCGACCTCGACGCACAGACCGCGCTGTACCGGAGCCTGGTCGCGGGCAGGCGGATGTTGATCGTGCTGGACAACGCGACCGATGCCGCCCAGGTCACGCCATTGCTGCCGGGCAGCCCTACCTGCACCGTGCTGGTCACCAGCCGCGACCGGCTGACCAGCCTGGTGACCGCGTACGGCGCCCGGCCGGTGCGGCTGGACGTGCTGGGCGACCTGGACGCGCGGGCGCTGCTCGCGGCCCGGCTGGGCACCGAGAACCTGGCCAGGCAGGCCGTCGCGGTGCGGGAGCTGCTGGCCGGCTGTGCCGGGTTGCCGTTGGCGCTGAGCATCGTGGCGGGCCGGGCCCAGGCCTATCCGGAGTTCCCGCTGGCCGTGCTGGCCGCCGAACTGCGCGACGCGACGACTCGGCTGGGCGCGCTGGAGGACGATCCGCAGACCAGCGTGCGGGCCATCCTGTCCTGGTCCTACCGGGCGCTCCCCAGCGGCGCGGCGACCGCGTTCTGCCTGCTCGGCACGGCCCCGGGCGGCGATCTCGGCCTGGCCGCCGCCGGGGACCTGCTCGGCTGGCCGGCGCAGGCGACCCGGAGCCTGCTGCGCGGGCTGGAGCGGGTGTCGCTGCTCAGCCAGCCCCAACCGGACCGGTTCCGCCTGCACGACCTGGTCCGGCTCTACGCCGCCGAACAGGCCGAGACCGACCTCGCTCCGGCCGAGCGCACGGCGGCGCTGCGCAGGCTGATCGGCGGCTACCTGCGCACCGGGTACGCGGCCGACCGGCTGCTCTACCCGGACCGGCCACCGATCGAACTGCCCATCGAACCCGCCACAGCTCCCAGCACATCGACGGAGGCCTGGGCCTCGTTCGAAGCGGAGTACGCGAACCTGCTGGCCGCACAGGAACAGGCCGCCGAGCAGGGCTGGGCCGAGCTGGTCTGGCAGCTGGCCTGGGTGCTGAACACGTTCGCCTACCGGCGCGGATTGCAGGCCGACACCGTGCGGATCTGGTCGGCGGCGCTCCCGTCGGCGCCCGCGCTCGGCGAGCCGGCTCTGGCCGTCGTGCTGCGCCATCTCGGCGACGCGCTGACCAGGGTCGGCCAGGTCGACGAGGCCATGACCCACCTGGAGGCGGCGCTGGGCATCGTCAGCGCGGCGGGCGAGAAGGACGCGCAGGCCCGGACCTGGTGGGCGATCGGGCGGGTGTGGGAGCGGCGCGGCGACGACCGGCAGGCGCTGAGCGCGGCCAGCGCTGCGCTGCGGCTGTTCCGCGAACTGGACGACCCGGTCTGGGCGGGTCGCGCGCACAGCGTGGTCGGCTGGTACGCGGCGCGGCTCGGTGAGCACGCGACCGCCCGCGAGCACCTGGACGTCGCGCTGGACATGCACCGCGCCCAGTTCGATCGGGAAGGCGAAGCGGCCACAGTGGACAGTCTCGGATTCCTGGCGCAGCAGCGCGGGGAGCAGGACAAGGCTCGCGACTACCTCGAACAGGCCCTGGCCCTGCGGCGCGAACTGGGCAACCCGTACTTCGAAGCGGACACCCTGGACCGGCTGGCCCAGGCCCAGATCGCGCTGGGCGAGGCGGCGCGGGCCGAGTCGGCGTGGCGCGAGGCGCTGCGGCTCTACCGCGCGCAGCACCGTATCTCCGACGCCGACCGGATCCGGCGCCAATTGGAGGATGCGAAACCCTGACATAGCAACGGGCCCCGGGGAATTCCCGGGGCCCGTAAAGCGTGCTCGGTGAGGGATCAGCCCCAGGCCGAAGCGTTCTTCTGCTCAGTCTGCGAGTAAGCCTGCTCGGCGGCCGAGATGGCCGAACCGATCGCGGCCAGCACCTGGCGCAGGTCGTCAGCGGCCTGGAACCACTTGGCCTTGGTGGCCTGGTAGCCGCCGCTGGCAGCACCCTGCCACAGGTTGTCCAGGTTCGAGATCTGGGACTTCAGGCTGTCCAGCTCGCCCTCGATCTGCTGCGAGGTAGAAGAGATCTGGCCGCCGAGGGCCTCCAGCTCGCCAAAACTTACGGCAATTTCGTCGCCCATGGTGTTACTCCCTCAAAGTGTGTGTGTGAAAGCCGAATGGTGTGGAGGTCGAACAGGAACCGCGGAGAAGATCAGGCGCCACCGAGCGTGCTGCTGATCGAGGAGATCGACTGCTGCGCTTCCTCTTCCTGCCGGGCGTAGTTCGCGGCGTTGGAGCCGACGGCGGTGGCGATCTCGTCAAGCGACTGGTTCAGGTTCTTGGCGTCCGCCTGGAACCGCTCCATCAGGTTCGCGAACGCGATCGAAGCCTGGCCCTTCCAGGTACCCTTGATGTTCTCGCACTCACCGGCCAGCTTGCTGAGGTTGCTCATCAGCTGCGAGTTGGTGTCCTGCATCTGCTGCCCGGCCTTCTGCAGTTCGGCAGCACCGGTCTGAAACTGTCCAGCCATGGATATGGCCCCCTTCAAAGTCTTGGGTCGGGATGTTCACGTTCTTACCCGTACATCCCCTGCGACGAAGACCCTGCCATGTCTGGTTCCACCTTGTCGCGTTTTCTTCCAAGACCGTTGCTTGCGTTAACGTTCGCAGCCGCGAACCGAATCAGTACATGATTCGCTCTTGCGAAAAGTCCTCGTCATCGTCATCCGGATAGGGGTTTCGGCGCCCCGAAGGTGTTGCGCGAGGACCACTGGGCGTGACCGGGGGTGCCGGGGGCGGAGTGGTTGGTTGGGAAAGCAAATCGCGGCCTGCGGGTAACGACTCGACCGGCAGCCCGTTGTCGGAGCGGAACCCGGTTGCCGCGCGGCGCAGATGTTCCGCGGTGAGGTCCGATTCGGACGTCGGACGCACCGCGCCCGCGCGGGTGCGCTCCGCGAGTTGCCGGGTTTCCCTGCGGAACTTCGCGCTGGTCTCCCGGGACTGGGCCGCGACGCGGCGCGCTCGCGCCACCGCCGCGTCCAGTTCCGCGTGGAAACCGGCCATCGGCTCGGTCATGTTCGCCTCCCCCAAAGATCAACCGGTGATGGTCATCCCACCCACGACTTGCTTGCACGCGGCGTCGATCGCGGCCGCGCCGCCGTTCGGGTACGCGCAGCCGACGCTCACCTGAACCTTGCCCTGAAACAGGACGTACCAGTCCACGGTCGAACTGCCGTGCGATTCTCGATAGTAAACGACGGTCCGGCTCGCGTAGTTCAGCTGCGAATTGAAATCCCGATACCCGTTGTTGTCGACAAGTTGCCGCAATTGTGAGACCGCGAGCGTGCGATTCGAGGTGCTGTCATAGTTCAGCCGGAATTCGGCGACATATATCGATTGTGGCGAACTCGCCGAGCCGCCCGGCGCGACCTGAACCTCCAGTTGCGCGTCGGATCCGCCGGACTGCGCCCAGTCGGCGGGCGCGGTGAACCGGTAGTCGTACTCGGCGATGACCTTCCCGGCCGGCGGCGCGGCCGAGGAGAACGGGTGCACGAACACCAGCACCCCGGCGACCGCGACGGCGATCACCGCGACCGCGCCGATGGCGGTGTAGAGGCCACGGCGGCTGCGTTTGGCCGGGCCGGGGGCCGGGGCCAGCGCGGGCGGGCCGGGCTGGCGGTAGACCGGCTGCGGGGAACGCGGCGATGAATGCGGCGGTGAATGCGGCGACGCCAGCGGCGGCGGCATGCGCTGGGCCACCGGTCGCTGGGCTGGTCCCAATGCTGGGCGCTGGGTGGGGCCGGTGCGCAGCGGGTCGACGGCGACCGCGCGCAGCGCGCCCCGGCACACCACGGTCTCGGGCGCGTCCAGGGTGGTCGGCAGCACGCCGGTGCGTTCCCGGACCAGCCGCGCGATCAGCGGGATGCGGCTGGACCCGCCGACCAGGAACACCGCGGCCAGCTGCTCGGGCCGCAAGCCCGCCGACGCGATGGTGCCCGCGGTCAGCGCGGCGGCCCGGCCGAGCGGTTCGGCGAGGAGTTTCTCCAGGTCGGCCCGGGTGACGTGGGCGTCGGGGAAGGGCGGCGGGAGCGGCACGTCGGTGTAGGTGTGCCGGGACAGGGTTTCCTTGGCGCCGCGCACGTCCTGGCGCAGCATCCGCCGTCTGCGCCGGTCGGACATGTCCTGGCCGCTCATCAGCGCCTGCCAGTCGCTCTGCTCCTGGCCGTGGAACGTGGCGCCGATGTGGTCGAGCAGGAGCTGGTCGATGTCGGCGCCGCCGAAGTTGGGGTCGCCGTGGGTGGCCAGTACCTGGAAGCCGCTCGTTTCCTTGCGCACCACGCTCACGTCGACCGTGCCACCGCCGACGTCGAGCACGGCGATGCTCGCGCCCTGGCCGAGACCGTGCCGCGCGGCGTGGAACACCGCGGCCGCGACCGGTTCGGGCACCAGCACGATGTCGGTGCCCAGACCGTTGCCGGCCTGGCGGAGCACCCGGGTGCGCACCGCGCCCCAGTCGGCGGGATGGGTGAGCACGAGCAGGTCGACCGGGGCGCCACCGGCGACCCGCCGGGCCTCGCCGACCGCCCTGGACAGCACCGCCCGGACCACGTCCACGACCGGCAGCACGCTGTTGCCGAGTAGCAGCTCACCCTCGTCGATGCGCCGTTTCGGGTTGGGCTCGTAGCGGGCCGGGTCGATCGCGGCCTGCCGCTCCGCCTCCTGACCGACGAACAGCGTTCCGTCGGCCGCCGCGAACACCGCGGAAGGCATCACCGGGCTGCCGCCCTCGACCATCACGACCTGCGGTTCGCCGCCGTTCACGGACACCACGACACAGGTGCTCGTGGTGCCGAAGTCGACGGCGACCCGCAAAGTCAAAGTGCTGCCCCAGCTCGCGAAACTACTTCTTAGTCAGGCTGCACCCAGGCGGCCTGCATGCGCTGCTGGCCCAGTTTACGGCTGATGATCACGCCTCGGCCCGGCGGCTGCGCGCTCGGCTTGACCGTGCCCCACAGCACACCCTCGTCCTTGCTGCCGCTGCCGATGAAGCCCGGACTGGAGATTTCCTTCATCTTGCCGATGATCGGGTCGAACGTGGCCCGGGACGCACCACCGGTGCGGCGTGCGGTGATCATGTGCAGGCCGACGTCCTTGGCCTGGGCCAGGAACTCCGACAGCGGTTGCAGCGGGTTGCCCGCCTGGGTGGCGACCAGGTCGTAGTCGTCGACGATGACGAACAGCTCGGGGCCCTTCCACCAGGACCGGTTGCGCAGCTGTTCCTGGGTGACGTCCGGACCGGGCAGCCTGCCCTCCATCGACCCGCGCACGTCCTTGACCATGCCGGTGAGCTGGTTGCCGGACACGGCGTAGGAGAGCAGGTGGTCGGTGTTGATGTAGCCGAGCATTGTGCGCCGGTAGTCGACCAGCAGGATGACGGCTTCCTTGGGCGTGTAGTTGGTCATGATGCCGCGCACGATCGCGCGCAGCAGGTTCGTCTTGCCGGACTCGCCGTCGGCGAAGATCGCGAAGTGCGGCTCGGCGTCGAAGTCCAGGCACACCGTGGCCAGCTCGTCCTCGTTGACGCCGATCGGGATGAGTTCCTTCTTCGGCGCCTGCCGCAGCGGCGGCAGCTGTTCGTAGGGGAGCAGGTCGGGCAGCAGCCGCACCTTCGGCGCGGTCTGGCCGCGCCAGGCACCGCGGATCTTCCCGGCCGCGTCCTGGATACCGGCCGCGACCGTCTCCGCGTCGGTGGACGCGTCGATGCGGGGCAGGCCGACCAGGAAGTGCAGCTTGTCGCGGGTGATACCGCGACCCGGCCGCCCGGCGGGCACGTTCACCGCGACGCGACGGTCCACATCGGACTCGGTCGGGTCACCGAGGCGCAGCTCGAAGCGGGTGCCGAGCAGGTCCTTGAGCGCGGGGCGGATCTCGGCCCAGCGGTTGGCCGAGACGATCACGTGCACGCCGTAGGACAGACCCTGCGCGGCCAGCGCGGTGACCTGCGGCTCCAGCGCCTCGAACTCCTGGCGGAAGTTCAGCCAGCCGTCGACGATCACGAACACGTCGCCGTACGGGTCGTCCTTGATCTCGCCGCGCCGCTTGCGGTTGCGGAACTCGGCCATCGAGTCGATGCCCTGGTCGCGGAAGCGCAGTTCGCGTTCGGTGATCAGGGCCGCCATCTCGGCCACCATCCGGCGGGCCAGGTCCGGGTCGAGCCGGCCCGCGACGCCACCGACGTGCGGCAGGGCGGTCGTCGTGGCCAGGGTGCCACCACCGAGGTCGAGGCAGTAGAACTGCACTTCCTCCGGGGTGTGCGTGAGCGCCATCGACATGATCAACGTACGCAGCATCATCGACTTGCCGGACTGCGGACCGCCGACCACCGCGCCGTGACCGGCCGCACCGGACAGGTCGGCCCAGAGCAGGTCGCGGCGCTGTTCGAACGGCTTGTCGACCATGCCCAGCGGCACCTGCAGCCGCGAGTTGCCGAAGAAGCCGGCCGGCGAGAGGCCGCGGTCCTCGGTCGGCGCGACCGGGGGCAGCAGCTGGTCCATCGACGGCGGCTCGTTCAGCGGCGGCAGCCAGACCTCGTGCGCCGGCGGGCCCTGGCCCTGCAACCGGCCGACGATGATCTCCAGCTGGCTGGGCTCGTTCTTCTCTTCTTCCCGGGGCCGCGGAGCGTCCTTCGGCTTCTCCGGCTCCTTCGGGATCTCGATGAAGTCGGGCACGAAGTACTTGGGCCGCCGGTCGCTGCTGATGCCCGCGGACGGTCCCGCGACCTGGATGCCGGAGGGCCGGTACGGGCCGGAGACGTAGGCCGCCTTGAACCGGATCATCGGCTCGCCCTGGATGGCCAGGTAGCCCGAACCGGGGATGGGCGGCAGTTCGAACGCGTCCGGCACACCGATGGCGGCGCGCGACTCGGACGCGGAGAAGGTCTTCAGACCGATCCGGTAGGACAGGTAGGTGTCCAGACCGCGCAGCTTGCCCTCTTCGAGGCGCTGCGAGGCCAGCAGCATGTGCATCTGCAGCGACCGGCCGACGCGGCCGATCTGCAGGAAGATGTCGATGAAGTCCGGCTTGGCCACCAGCATTTCGGAGAACTCGTCGATGCAGATGAACAGTGCGGGCAGCGGGTCGAGATCGGCGCCGTTCTCGCGCATCTTCTCGTAGTCCCACACGTTCTTGGCGTTGGCGCCGGACAGCAGTTCCTGGCGCCGGTTGACCTCACCGGCGATGGCGTCCTTCATCCGGTCGACCATGGTCAGGTCACCGGCCAGGTTGGTGATGTTGGCGGCGACGTGCGGTGCCGGGTCGAAGCCCTGGAACGTCGCACCACCCTTGAAGTCGACCAGGATCATGTTCAGTGACGAACTGGAGTGCATCGACAGCAGCGCCAGCACCAGGGTGCGCAGGAACTCGGACTTACCGGAACCGGTCGCGCCGACGCACAGGCCGTGCGGGCCCATGCCTTCCATGGCCGCTTCCTTGATGTCCAGCTCGACCAGTTGGCCCTGCTCACCGATGCCGAAGGGCACCCGGTAGCGGTCCCGGACCGGGCGGGGGCGCCAGGCACCCTGCACGTCGAAGGTCATCGGGTCGCCGGGGATGCCGAGCAGTTCCAGCATGCCCGGGTTGGACAGCAGCGGTTCCTCGTCGCCGGAGTCCTGTTGCGCGCCCATCCGGTAGGGCGAGAGGCGCCGGGCGAGCGCCTCGGCTTCGATCAGGCTCAGCCCGTCCGGGGCACCGAACCACTCGACGCCGCCAGCGCTGCGCGCTCCGAGCCGGTCGGGTTCGATCACCATGCGCAGGCCGCGCCGCTGGGTCAGGTTGCCCAGCGAGTCGGACAGGTCGAGCAGGGTGACGCCGACCAGGCCTTCCTCGAGGATGATGTTCTCCTCAAGGGTGACGTCGCCGTCGTCGATCACGATCACGATGTGCGGCTGGTCGGTCTGCGGGGTGGCGTTGCGGGTGAAGCGCTGCCGGTCGCGCAGGAGTTCGTCGAGCCAGTGCTCGACCTGGCCCAGCGAGGTACCGATCATCCGCAGTGGACCAATACCGTCCACAATGGACGGATGCTGGTTGTGCGGCAGCCACTTCGCCCACTCCCACTGCTGCTTGGCGCGACCCGCGGTGACCACCGCGATCAGCAGGTCGTCCGGGGAGTGGAAGGTGGTCATCTGGCCGAGCATGGCGCGGGCCAGCGAGCGCACCTGCTCCTTCTCGCCCTGCAGGCCGACCGCGGCGAAGCTGCGCAGCGCGATCGACACCGGCAGGTCGGGCACGATCGAGTGCGCGCGGACGAAGCGGCGCAGCGCGAGCGTGGAGATCGGCTCCAGTTCCTCGACCGGGCCGGTCTGCGGCGGCACCAGCCGGGTGTCCAGCCGCTGGGAACCGCGGCCGACCCGCAGGTGCAGGAAGTCACTGTCGGCGGAGCGGCGCTCCCACATCCGGCGGCTGGTGGCCATCGACCACAGCGCCTGCGGATCCGGGTGCACCCACTCGCGTTCGGCGCGCTGTTCGAGGGTGGCCTCGCGGGCGCGTTCGCGCATCTGGCCGAGGTAGCGCAGGTAGTCCTTGCGGTCCTCGTTCATCTCGGCCTTCTTGGCGCCGCCGCCCTTGCCCCCGCCGCCGCCCGCGATCATGCCGACCGAACCCATCAGCATCATGCCGCCGGTCAGGATGCCGGTCGTCGCGTTGCCCGACTTGACCATGAACAGCACCATCACCGCGGACACGGCGATCATCAGGAACGGCATCGCCTTCATGAAGATGCCGCCGGGGATCACCCTGGGGATGTCGCGCGGCGGTTCCAGGTGGACCTCACCGCCGGGCCTGCGGGGCGCGGCCAGTCGCGGCATCCGCTTGAACTGCAGCGTGCTCACCGAAGAAGTACCTCTCGCCTCTCGCAGCGGGCGCTCACGCGGTGTCCAGTTTCGCCCGCGCCGACCCTCCTGGAACCTTCCTACCGCCTCCGGCGCTGGTGACCAAGTTCAGGGCGCAACGCGCCGGTCGTCACGATACGTTCGAGAAACGAAACCGACGTGTTCGCCCGAACCGGCCATCCGGCCGCATGCGGTACCGCCATACTAGGGGCGCTCGCCGCGACCGCGGGCGCGTTTCGACAAGCCCGGCCGGGCTATCGTGACTGCACTCATGACCAGGACTGACGGCTGATTGAAGGGGGCGCTGGTGGCGACCGGAACGACGGTGTTCAGCCGGGTGACGGTGGTGGCACCTCGGACGCGCATCGACGTCGCACTGCCCGCCGACGTGGCAGTTGCCGACTTGCTGCCCATGTTGCTGGAGATGGCCAAAGAGGTCACTCCCGACGGCGGGGCGCGACACGGCGGCTGGTGTGTCGCCCGTCTGGGTGAGGCGCCGCTCGAACCGAGCAGAACCCTTGCCTCGCTCGGCGTCGTCGACGGCGACCTGCTGCAGTTGCGGCGCCGCTCGGAGAATCCGCCGCCGCCGCTCTACGACGACGTCGTCGACGCGATCGCCGAGTCCACACCGGACAGTTACCGGCCCTGGACCAAGGACATAGCGCACCGCTTCGGGCACGTGACCGCCGCGCTCGCGCTGATCGCCGCGGCCATCGCCGCGCTCTACGCGGGACCGATCGCCGACCCGGCCAGCAACGGCATCGCCCCGGCCATCGCCGCCGGCGTCATCGCGATCATCGCGGTGATCGTCGGCGCGACCCTGGCCCGCTCCTACGCGTCGGCCAGAACCGGCGTCATCGTGGCCGCAGCGGGCGGTATGCCGATGGCGCTGGTCTCCGGCCTCTACGTCGTCCCGCACGGCCTGCACGCCGCGAACTACCTGCTGGCCTGCGTGTTCCTGTTGCTGGTCTCGCTGGCCTCGATCATGGTCATGGGGGCCGGGGTCACCGTGTTCGTCGCGGGCGCCACCGCGGGCCTGTTCGGCGCGCTGACCTTTGTCGCGGGCGCGTTCCTCAACAGCCCGCCGTCGGGCATCGCCGCGGTGACCGCCGCGGTCGCGCTGGCCGCGTTGTCGGTCCTGCCGCGGCTGACCATCTGGATGGCCAAGCTGCCGTTGCCGCATGTGCCGGGCAGTGCCGAAGATCTCAAGGAAGACGCCGGTTTCCCGGACTACACCGAGATCGAGCGGCGGGCCGGCCAGGCCCACGAGTTCATGACCGGCATGATCATCGGCTGCGGCGTCACCGCCGCGGTCAGCTCGATGGTCGCCGCCACCGACCCGCAGATCTGGGGCGTCATCGAGGGCGCTGCCATCGCGGTGGTGCTGATGCTGCGCGGCCGCACCTACGCCAACGGCAGCCAGGCTGTCGCGCTGCTCTCCACCGGCATCCTGACCGGCGCGGGACTGCTGATCGGCTGGCTGATCGAGGCCACCCCGACCAACCGGCTGCTGATGGTGTTCGGCGTGCTCGTGGTGCTGGCCGTCGCGGGCCTGGTGATCGGCATCATCTTCCCGGACCAGCGTTTCTCCCCGGTGATGCGGCGCACCGTCGACGTCATCGAGATGCTGCTGATCGCGTCGGTCCTGCCGCTCGCGCTGGCCGTGCTCAACCTCTACTCGACCTTCCGCCACCTGCACGTCGGCTGAAAGGGAAAGCACTTCGATGTCCCGGAGCAGGCGAGTGCCCTACCGGATCGTGGCGACGTCGATTGCCGCGCTGATCGTCGCGCTCGGCCCGGCCGCGTGGCCCGCCTACGCGGACGGATCCGGCCCGGTCGGCAACGCGCCGTCCAGCCCGAACGTGTGGATCCCGGCACCCGCCGACGTGTCGCCGCCGGCCGTGCCGCCCGCCGGTGGCGCGCCGGATGGCCAGTACAGCCTCAACAGCAACGGCGGCTGCCTGACCTCCGGTGTCACCCAGCCGCTGACCGCGGAGCCCGCCGCCCAGAAGATGCTCGACATCCCGGACGCGCAGAAGCTCTCCACCGGGTCCGGGGTCACCGTCGCGGTGATCGACACGGGCGTGAACAAGCACCCGATGTTCGGTAACCGGCTGGAGAACGGCGGCGACTACATCCAGTCCGGCGGCAACGGTCTGCAGGACTGCGACGGTCACGGCACGATCGTGGCCGGGATCATCGGCGCGGACACCCGGGGCACCCCGTTCCAGTTCACCGGGGTCGCGCCGGACGCGAAGATCCTGGCGATCCGGCAGACCGACAGCAACTTCGTGGACGCCAACAACAACACCGCGGGCGACCTCAAGACGCTCGGCGAGGCGATCATGTATGCCGCGTCGAGGCCGGACGTCAAGGTCATCACCATGTCGGTGGACAACTGCAACCCGCTCAGCCTGGCGGCGGTGTCGGAGAACAGCGCGGACGGCCGGGCCTTGCAGGCGGCCATCAACTACGCGGTCAACGTCGCGGACAAGGTCGTGGTCGCGGCGGCGGGCAACATCCCCAACGGCAACACCGCGGACAAGGCCAGCCAGGGCCAGAGCGGCGGCTCCTCCAGCCCGAGCGGCGGTCCGTGCACGTCGGTGCCGCAGAACGACAACCCGGACCCGAACGCGGTCAAGCAGGTGGAGATCCCGCCCGCCTACGCCGGCAACGTGATCTCGGTCGCGTCGGTCAACCCGGCGAACGGCAACCCCTCGACGTTCACCGAATGGGGCCCGTGGGTCACCGTTGCGGCACCGGGCGAAGGGATCATCTCGGTCGACCCGGCCAAGGGTGGCTCCATGCTGATCGACAACACCACCCAGGGCGGTCAGACGGTCCCGTTGCAGGGCACCAGTTTCGCCGCGCCCTACGTCGCCGGGCTGGCCGCGCTGATCCGCTCCAAGTACCCGCAACTGACCGCGCGCCAGGTGATGTACCGGATCGAGACCACCGCGCAGCACCCGTCCGGGCCGGAGGGCCGCAACAACCAGGTCGGCTTCGGCCTGATCAACCCGGTCGCCGCGCTGACCGCGCTGATCCCCGGCCAGAACGGCGTGCCCGCCGCGGAAACCACCTCGATCAAGGCGCAGGTGCCCAACAGCGGCGAGGACGACGCGCTGCCCATGCGGGTGGCGCTGATCGGCATCGGCGGGGCCGTGATCGTGCTGCTCGCCGTCTACTTCGTGATGCGCACCAGGCGCCATGGCAAGCAG
>DATFHN010000184.1:0-2224 GCA_035248365.1 Pseudonocardiaceae bacterium
TCCTCGCGCTCGGCTCGCAGGTGACCTCGTTGCTCGCCTCCTACAACCCGCACCTGCAGGCGCTGCTGGTGAACTTCGCGCCGGGCCTGAACACGCTGTCGGCGGCCATCCGCAACGGGTCGCTGCAGATGAGCCTGGTCACGCAGACGGACCGCCTGTGCGCCTACGGGACGACAAAGCACTCGCCTCTGACTGCGCCCACCACGCTGCAGACCCAGGGCCGCTGCGCCGGTTCGTTCCCCTGGCTGCAGCGCGGCGCGGCGCACGCTCCGGGTCCGGTCAGGTAAGGGTGCTCGAGGCAGACTCAGGGCGGCGAGCGGCGCTCGCTGGTCTTGTGGTGGTCGCCGCCGCGGTCTCGGGCTGCGGAAGCAGCGCGAAGCCGACGTCGGTCGACTCGGGCTATACCCCGTCCATGCGGGCCGCGCTGTCGGCGGCGAACCGGGTGGCGGTCGACCTGACCACCTTCGACTATCGGACGCTGGATGCGTTCTACGCGAAGATGAAGGCCGAGGCCACCGCCACCTTCAACCAGAACCTGCAGTCGACCCGCGCCGAGACCACCGCCTACGACCAGCGCCTCAAGGTCATCTCCGAAGGCGGCGTGGTCGCCTCCGCGGCCAAGCCTGTGACGGCCGACGGCACGGTGACGGTGCTGCTCTTCGTCGACCAGCGATTACGCAGCAACGGCGCCAAGACGGGCCTGCTCGAGCAGGTTAGGGTCCAGATGGTGATGAAGCGCGTGAACGGTCGCTGGCTGGTGGACCAGGCGACCGTCAGCGGGTCCTCCTAGAGCGCGGTCGGAGCCTGTTCAGCCGCGAGTGTTCGTCCGGCTGCACCCGCAGCGTGATGAGCGTGGTCGCGAGCATGTCGTAGTGCCCGACCAGCATCACCAGCTCGAGAGCCGCCTTGGGGGACAGCTCGGCCGCCAGCTGTGCCCACTGCGCATCGTCGAGGTCCTTGGTCGCGATGAGCGCGTCCGCCGCTCGCAGCATGGTCAGCTCACGCGGACTCCAGGGCCCCTGCTCCAGGTCGCCCGTGAGCGCGGTGACCTGCGCGTCGCTCAACCCGGCGCGCTTGCCGAGTCGGCGATGGTGTTCGAACTCGTAGACGCATGCCCTGAGGTGGGCGACCCGCAGGATCAGCATCTCGCTCTCGTGGCGGGGAAGGCTGCCGCCCGGCATGAGGCGTCCCGCGAAATGCAGCCAGCCCCAGAAGAGCCCCCGGTTGCGCCCAAGGGTGGTGAACACATGCGGCGGCTTGGTGCCGGTCGCTACTCCGGCGATCCTGGAGAAGCTCCAGATCAGCGGGCCGGTCTCGCGGAACCCGCCCGGTGCGATCCGAGGCTCGGTCACGGCTTGGCCCCGCCCTCGGGGCGCCGGGCTCGCTGCACCTCGGGAAGCACCCTGTTGGCCGCGAGGTTGAAGGCATGCATCAGCGCGGCGTAACCCGGTGGGAGGTAGCGCTGCAGCAGGTGCACCGCGTGGATGTCGGGGGAGGTGTACACCCAGTACCTGTTGCGACGGACGCCCTTGAGGATCGCGGTGGCGGCCTCGTCGGGTGTGACCGCGCGGCGTTGGAACGCCTTGCGCGCCTTCAGGAATCGGGGACTCGTCGCGTCGACGCCGGCGATCTCGATGGTCTGGACCAGTCCGGTGTCCACGCCGCCCGGGCAGACCAGGCTGACGCCGATCCGGTAGCGCGCCAGGTCGTAGCGGAGCACCTCGCTGACTCCGCGCAGGCCGAACTTGGTCGCGCTGTATGCGGCGTGCCAGGGCATGGCGATGATCCCGGCCGCCGAGGAGCAGTTGACCAGCTGGCCGCCGCGTCCGGCCTCGATCATCGGCGGGACGAGCTCCTCCATGATGTGGATCGGGCCCATCAGGTTGACGTCGACCAGGCGCTGCCAGGTCTCGTGCGGCATTGCCTGGATGGTGCCCCAGGAGGCGATGCCGGCGATGTTCATGACCACGTCCATAGCGCCGTACTCGGCGGTGAGCTTGGCGGCGACGGCGCGCACCGCCTCGTAGTCGGAGACGTCCAAGGCCTCGACGAGTCCGACGCCGACGCCCTGTGCTTCGAGGTCGCGCACCGTGCTGAGCAGTGCCTCCTCGTTGCGGTCGACGAGGTGCACCCGAGCACCCTCGCCGCCGGCCTGCTCGGCGACCGCTCGCCCGATCCCGCTGCCGGCACCGGTGATGAAGACCTCGCGGCCGACGAAGTCGGG
>DATFHN010000185.1:0-24681 GCA_035248365.1 Pseudonocardiaceae bacterium
CCCGGCAACGCGCCAAACGGCCAAGCCCCCAGCTATCCCACCTCGGTCACCTTCACGGCTGGCACGGCAACCCCAACGATCACCTTGGTGAAGGCCGAAACGCCAACACTGAAGGTAGCCGAAGGCACGATCACCGCAAGCACCACCTTCACCGTCAACCCCGGCGCGGCAACCAATCTCGCCTGGACCGGCGCCGCGGCCACCAAGGCCACCATCAGCTCACCGTGCTTGTTCACCTGCACAGTGACCAGCTTGAACAACAACGCATTCACCGCGAACGTGAGCGTGACCGACGCCGAGGGCAACATCATCAACAACCTCGGCAGCAGCATCACGGTCACCATCTCGACCACCGCAGGTGGCACGGTCACCCCGGCGACACTGACCATCCCCGCAACGGGCGCCGCCACCTCCACCGGCCAGGTCACGTTCAAGGGTCAAACCGGAGGCGGCGGTTGGTCCAGCGCGACCATGACCGCATCCGGGCCCTACGCATCCGCAACCGCAAATCTTTCCAAGTAAGGAGGAGATTCCGATGACGATCGTTTGTGAACCTGATCCGTCGATCGCGATCGCGGTGGCCGCGTGCACCGACGAGGCCGCGACCGCGCGCATCGTCACCGACCTGGCCACGGTCACCGATCTCCTCCTCGATGCCGAATCCGCATCAGAGACCATTGTGGTCATCGGCCCGGGTATCGATCTGTCCCAGGCGCTGAACTTCGCGGCCCGGACGACCGACGAGCGGCCGACGGTCCAGGTGATCCTGCTGCGCACGCAGCTCAACGATACCGTCCGCGAAATCGCGATTCACCGCAGCGTCAGCGAGGTGATGTCCACTCGCGACCTACCGTTCCTGGCCGACACCTGCCAGCGCCTCCGCCAAGCGTCGGAGCACACCTCGCCCCACCATCCGTCCGGCCGAATCATCACCGTGCACGGCGCCACCAACGGACAGGGCCGGACCACGCTGGCGGTCAACCTGGCCGTCGTGCTCAACGCCGAAGGGCACCAACGGGTCTGCCTCGTCGATCTCGACACCGCCTACGGCGACCTCACCTGGTTCCTCGCCGGCCGAACCACCAAACCGGCCGAACCCTGCGCCTATCCCACCCTCACCACGCCATACCTCCCGGGCCTGGACTGCGTCCTCGCGCCGGAACGCCCCGGCGATCCCGTCGCCATCCCGGCCGATCGCACCGAAGACGTCCTGGCGGTCCTGGCCACCATCTACGACTACGTCATCGTCGACACGCCCCAGCAGGTCACCGGGCAAGTACTGTCCGCATTGGACGTAGCCCACCACCACATCCTCGTCGCCGCGGCGGAACGCCCGGCGCTGCGCAATCTCCGGCGCACGCTGGACATGCTCGATCTCCTGGAATATCCACCGGAGAGCCGATCGGTCGTGCTGAACCGCTGCGACCCTCGCGTCACGCCGACCAGGACCGAAGTCGACCTGCTGGTCCGAAACCCGATCGCGGCTGCTCTCCCAGCCACCATCGATGTCCCAGCGTCGATCAACCAGGGCGTGCCGCTGGCGATCACCCGGCCCGCCCACCCGTTCGTCCAAGCCATGCACCGCTTCGCGGGTGCCCTCGCGTCGACCGTCTCAGCGGGCGGCGGTGAGTCCAGTGCCTAGAGCCGACGATCGCGGGCCGCCAGCCCTCCCGAACAACCCAACCCCAAACTCTGACAACGGAAGGCATCCCATGTATCAACGGCTACGCGAAGCTCGCGCGAACCAGAGCGGCTTCACCCTCATCGAACTGCTGATCGTCATCGTCATCCTCGGCGTGCTCGCGGGCATCGTCGTGTTCGCTGTCCAGGCCTTCAACGGCGATGGCCAGGCTGCCGCCTGCCAGACCGACAAGAAGAGTGTGGAAGTCGCGGTCGAGGCCTACTACGCGAAGAACAATTCGACCTACCCGACAGCCATGGATCAGCTGACCAACGGCGGTTATCTCCGCGAACCTCCGTCGACCGGCAACGGCTACACCATCTCCATCGGCGCCAACGGTGCGGTGACGGCGACTGGCGCCTGCACCTGATCAATCCGGCTGTGGAGTGGGTGCGCATCGCTCACTCCACAGCCTCGCCGACACGTCCGGAGGACTTCCATGCGCACTATGAAACCAATCGGCAGCCGCATCGACGCGCTGCTCGACGTGCTGTGGCAGGCCCGTGGCACGGATCTCCTGCTCACCAAGGGGATCCCGCCGCAGATCCGCGTGCACGGCGAACTCTCCCCCGTCCACGGTCAGGCACCGCTCACCGACGCCGACACCGAGGCGCTGCTGGACGAACTGCTCTCCGGAGAGCAGTCGACCGCCTGGCGCGCGACTCGCGAATTCGACTTCTCACTGGACTGGCGCGACCTGGCCCGCGTCCGCGGCAACGCGTTCAGCCAGCGCGGGAGCACGGTGGTGGCGCTGCGGATGATTCCGCGCCGCATCCCGACCATGGCCGAACTCGGCCTGCCTGCGGCGCTCGCCGGTTTCGCCCGCATGCACCAGGGCCTGGTCCTGGTCACCGGCCCGACCGGCTCGGGCAAATCGACCACGCTCGCCGCCGTCATCAATCAGATCAACACCGACCGCGCCTGCCATATCCTCACCATCGAGGACCCGATCGAGTACGTGCACGACCACCGCCGCTCCGCGGTCAACCAGCGCGAGGTCGGCTCGGACACCGACTCGTTCCACACCGCGCTGCGATCCGCTCTGCGCGAAGACCCGGACGTGCTGCTCGTCGGCGAAATGCGCGACCTCGAATCCATCCGGTTCGCGCTCACCATCGCGGAAACCGGACACCTCGTCTTCGCCACCTTGCACACCAACGACACCGCGCAATCCCTCGCCCGGATCATCGACGTCTTCCCGGCCGAACAACAGGCCCAGGCGCGGGTTCAGGTGGCGGGCGCACTGACCGGGGTCGTCTATCAGCGACTGATTCCACGTGTCGGCGGCGGGCTGGTCGCGGCGTTCGAGGTACTGGTCGCGAACACTGCGGTCCGCAACCTGATCAAGGAAGGCAAGCCGCACCAGCTGCGCAACGCGCTGGTGACCGGGCAGCGGGACGGCATGGTGACCTTCGAACAGTCGCTGTCGGCGCTGGTGGCCTCGGGCACCGTGACCTACGAGGACGCGGTCGCGCGCAGCCTCTACCCGCAGGACGTCAACCTACGTCCGCGTATGCGAGCAGGTGTGGCATGAGGATCAGGAACAACGCCTCCATCGCCGACGAGGCGGCCGGCGTCTCGCAACGGTCGGTCGACCTGCGGACGGTCACACCCGAGAACGCGGCGACCGCGCTGCTGCCCGAGTCGGTGGCCCGCGAACTGGTCGCGATTCCATTGTCGGTCAACGAGAACAGGGTGGTCGTCGCGGTCGCGAACCCGGCCGAGCCGGTGCTGGCCCGGCTGCGCCAGGTCATCGGGCGGCCGCTGACCGCGCTGGTCGCGCCCCGGGCCGACATCATCAGCACGATTGGGAGCAGCTATCGGGCGCTGACCGGGATCGACTCGCAGGTCAAGGCATTTGAGGCGCGCGATTCGCTGCGTAAGGACGCGGCGCGGACCGATGTGGCGGCGGCCAAGGACGACGCGCCGGTGGTGCACGTGGTGTCGATGATCATCACGCAGGCGTTGCGCGACCGCGCGTCCGACATTCACGTCGAACCCCAGCTCGACCGGCTGCGCGTCCGCTACCGCATCGACGGCGTGCTGCACGACGTGCTCGACCTGCCCGGTTCGATGGGACCGGCGGTGGCCAGCCGGATCAAGATCCTCGGCGGCATGAACATCGTCGAGCGGCGCCGCCCGCAGGACGGGCAGATCAGCATGGAGATCGAGGGCCGCGCCGTCGACATTCGCGTGTCGACCACGTCCGTCGTCGGTGGTGAGAAGGTCGTGTTGCGGCTGCTGGACAAGAGCCGTCCGCTGTTCCGGTTCGCCCAGCTGGGCATGCCGGAGCAGATGGCGCGGCGCTATTCGGCGCTGCTGCGCTCACCGTACGGCATGGTGATCTGCGCGGGCCCGACCGGCAGCGGCAAGACGACCACTCTCTACGGTTCGCTCGGCGAGATCAACACGCCGGAACGCAACATCATGACGATCGAGGACCCGGTCGAGTACACGGTCCCGTCGATCAACCAGATCCAGATCAACGAACAGGCCGGCGTCACGTTCGCGGGCGGCCTCAAGTCGATCCTGCGCCAGGACCCGGACGTGATCCTGGTCGGCGAGGTCCGGGACGTGGAGACCGCGCGGATCGCGGTCCAGTCCGCGTTGACCGGGCACCTGGTGCTGTCCTCCCTGCACGCCACCGACGCGGCCTCCGCCCTGCATCGGTTGCTGGACATGGGCATCGAGAACTTCCTGGTCGCGTCCTCGGTGACCGCGGTGCTGGCGCAACGGCTGGTGCGGCGGATCTGCGAGCACTGCCGCGAGTACTACCAGCCTGCCAACGAGGAGCTGGCGTTCCTGGCCAGCATGGGCGGCCACCAACCGGCCGGTGGGTTCGTGCGCGGCGCGGGCTGCAACTTCTGCGCGCACACCGGGTTCCTCGACCGGATCGGCGTCTACGAGATGATGCCGATCTCCGACGGCATCCGCGAGCTGATCCTGCGGCGCGCGTCGCACGGCGAAATCCACGACTACGCGGTCCGCGAAGGCATGCGCACGTTGCGGGACGAGGCCATCCGGCTGGTGGCCTCGGGCGTGACCACCCTGGCCGAGGTCCTGCGGTCGATCTACCTTGCTGGAGGCACACGGTGAACAGGTATGCCTATGTCGGGACCGGACCGGATGGCCGTCCCGCCCGGGGCACGCTGAAGGCGACCGACCGCGAAGCCGCCGCGCTGGCACTCTACGAGCGCGAACTGCGCGACCTCCGGGTCACCGAGAAGCCCAGTGTGCTGCGCACGGAGTTGTCGGCGCCGAAGGTGAAGCGGGAACTGGTGATGCACCTGTCCCGGCAGCTCGGCGCGTTCATCCGGGCCGGGCTCCCGCTGATCGAGGCGGTGCACGCGCTGGGCTCCGAGTCGAGGAACTCGTCGCTGCGGCGAATGATGCAGCAGGTCGAGGACGGGCTGCGCGGTGGAGAGAAGCTGTCCGACTGCCTCGATCGGCATCCGAAGATCTTCCCCGAGTTCTACCGGGAAATCCTTCGCTCGGCCGAACTCAGCGGCGAACTGGACACCGTGCTCGACCAGCTCGCGAGCTACCTCGAACGGGACCTGGAGGCGCGGCGCAAGATCAAGGCGGCGCTGATCTATCCGGCGATGATCACCGGCATGGGCCTGGTCACCGTGGTCATCCTGTCCACCTTCGTACTGCCTCGCTTCAAGGCCTTCTTCGCCAACCTGCACGCAACGCTGCCGCTGCCCACTCGCATGCTGCTCGCGGTCACCGACTTCTTCACCCAGTGGTGGTGGCTGGTGATCGGGGCGCTCGTCGCGGTCGTGCTGATCGTTTTCGGCGTGCTGCGGACCGAAGTCGGACGTTACGCGCGCGACCGGTTGTTCCTGGCGCTGCCGACTCTCGGCGAGACCATCCGGTACGCGATGGTCGAACGATTCTGCCGAGTACTGTCCTCAATGGTCGGTGCAGGGGTCGTGCTACCGGAGGCGCTGCGGGTGGCCACCGAGTCGTTGCGCAACCGGGTGTTCCTCAGCGCGCTCTACGGGGTCAGCGAGGCCGTGCTGGAAGGTGAAGGCCTGGCCGCGCCGTTGTCCGGCACCGGCCTGTTCCCGTCGACCGCTGCGCAGATGATCCGGGTCGGCGAACACACCGGCACGCTCGACGCCCAGCTGGCCGTGACCGCCCGCTACTACGAAAGCGAGCTGGACTACCGGATCAAGAAGCTGACCGCGCTGTTCGAACCGACGGTCATCGTGGTCATGGGCTTGCTCGTGGGTTTCGTCGCGGTCGCGCTGGTGTCGGCCATGTACGGCATCTTCAACCAGGTCCACGTGTGATGACCGGAAACGACCGGGGCGAGACCCTGCTGGAAGTGCTGGTCGCGGTGACGATCATGGCGATCGCGGTCGTCGCCATCGTCGGCGGTATCGGCACGAGCATCCTGATCTCCGACGTGCACCGCAAGCAGGCCACCGCGGGCGACGCGGTGCGCGACTACGCCGAAACCATTGAAAACCTGGTCGCCACCGGTGGTTACAAGCCGTGTGGGTCCACTTCGGACTACACGACCCTGGCCGCAGGATTCGCCCCGCCCACCGGCTTTCAGGACTCCATTGTCTCGATGCGCTACTGGAGTTCGGACGCCTGGCAGGCCTCCTGTGGCACGGACACCGGATTGCAGCAGCTCACCGTGCGAGTGGCGAGCGGCGACGGTCGCGCCGCGGAGCAGCTCGTGATCGTGCTGCGCAAACCCTGCGGGCTCGGGGACGCGCTATGTTGAGCCCTCGGCGGGACGACGCCGGCTTCACCCTCATCGAACTGCTGATCGCCGTCGTGATCCTCGGGGTGATCACCGTCCCGCTGGCCAATCTCGTCATCGGCGTGTTCGCCAACAGCGACGCCACCTCCACCCGGATGGTGCTCTCGCACGACGCGCAGATCAGCGCGTCGTTCTTCGGTCAGGACGTCGCCGGCATGGGCACCCGCGACTACTCCGGCCAGATCGCGAACGGGACGGTGCCGTTCCAGCAATCGGTCCAGCTCAACGCCGCCTACAACGCGGACGGCCACACCTGCGGCACCTCGGCCACCCCCGTCGCCGCCCTGCGCCTGCTCGCCGACGACTGGGACGACTCTCAGACGCCTCCGGTGCGCAACGTCGACGTCGTCGCCTACTACCTGGTTCCGGTCGGCGGCATCGACGAACTGCACCGGCTCAAGTGCCTGCCGTCCGGCTCCACCGATGTCGTCCTGGCGCACAACGTCGACCCGGCCACCCTCTCGGTGACCTGCTCCAGCACCTGCACCAGCACCTCGGTTCCGCAGTGGGTCAAGCTGTCGTTCACGGTCACCGCCCCGTCCGCCGACCCCTATCCGATCACTCTCACCGGCCAACGGAGGCAGTCGTGAAGGGCAGATTCAATCGCCGCCACGACGATGGTGGCGCAGCCCTGGTGCTGGTGCTGATCGTGGTCACCGTGATCGGCCTCAGCATCGGCGCGCTGCTGACCTTCGCCGACACCAGCGTGCGGACCACGAACGAGGTCCACGACGTGACCACCACCTCCTACGAGGCCGACGGCGGCCTACAGGCGGCCATCAACGACCTCCGCAACAGCAACTACAACGGCGCCACCGGGCAGAACTGCTTCGGCGCGTCGAATAACCTGACCCTGCCCAACTTCGTCGGCACCGACTCGGCAACGGTCACGTGTACTGCCGATCCCGCCAAGGTGCTGATCCAGTGCCCGTCGCTGAGCCAGTGCAACCGGCCCGGCAGCGCCATCCTCACTCTCGGCAAGATCCCCGGCGAGGACGGCGTCAACATCCAGCAACCGACCGGCTCGGCCTTCAACGTGCACGGCGTCGTGTTCTCGAACTCGAACATCGACGTGGTGAACGGCAGCCTGAAGACGAACACCGCCGTCTACGCGCGCGGCACCTGCACCGGCTCGATCACCAGCGTCCCGTCTCCCGCCTCGTGCAACTACGGCAGCACAGCCAACTCGCTCGGCGACGACCCCGGCTACTCCCCGGCGGCGGCGAACCCGCCTGCCTACCAACAGCTCCCCGCCTGCACCGCACCGAACTCGGTGGTGCAGTTCAGCCCCGGCTACTACGACGACGCGGTCGGCCTGTCGAGCATGATGGCGGGCAACAGCCACTGCAAGGGCAGCACCTGGTGGTTCAAACCCGGCGTCTACTACTTCGACTTCCACAACGCGGGCAGCACGCGCAACCCACTGCTGCCCTCCGGCAGCGACATCTGGACCGTCAACGACGGCTCCCTCGTCGCCGGTACGCCGACGAACAGCGCGGGCACCGTGATCGCCCAGCCGCCGGTCCCGGCCAGCATTCCGGGCGCGTGCGCCAACCCGATCAACACCACCAATGTCGTGAACCCGCCGCCCGGTGTGCAGTTCATCTTCGGCGGGGACAGCCAATTCGCGGTCAAGTCCGGCGCCGTCGAGATCTGCGGAACCTACAGCGCCAGCAAGCCACCGGTCGCCCTGTACGGGCTGACCTCGGGCGCCGCAACGACGACCTCGCTCACCGGCGCGAACACCCTCAAGACCAGCACCGTCGTCGCCCCCGGCACCTTCACCAACGCCACACCGGCCAGCCTGGCCAATGTGGACGGACAGACGGCCGCCTGGACGACCGGCAACAGCAAGTCGCAAACCGGCGCCGTCACCGTTGGCGGCTACGCCCCGCCCTCGGCGATTCCGGCCGGCTCGGTGATCACCTCGGCACAGCTGCGCGTCGTGCACGGAAACTCGGCCGGTTCGACCAACGACAACCTCTCGGTCCAGCTCACCCCGAACGGTGGATCGGCCATCACCGTCCCGGTCCCGGCCTACGGCGACAACGCGCTGCACACCGACACCATCGACCTCTACCAATCGGGCACCAGCGCGCTCGACCAATACGTCCACACCAACGGATTCACCGGCGCACAAATGATGTACTCGGCGACCGTGAAACACGCGGGCACCGAGTCGCTGGACGCGATCCAGCTCGACCTCACCTACATCGCTCCCGCGTTCCGCGCCGAGAACGGTTGCACGACCACCGGTCCGTACACCGGTGTCGGCAACAGTTCGACCTGCGCGCTGGTCACCTCGGTGAACAACGCGGGCAATCAGTTCTACGTGCAGGGCACGACCTACGCACCCAAGGCTGTCCTGGACATCACGCTGAACAACGCGACCGAGCAGATCTTCCGGTTCGGCGTGATCAGCAGGTCGTTGTGGGTCAAGGAAACCGGCAGCTTCACCTACACCGGCCCGGTGATCGAGGTGCCGGACGATTCGCCCGGCTTCGTCTTCAGCGTCTTCCTCAAGGTTTCGATCAACGGAGTTCCCGAGGGAAGCGCCCGGGTCGGGTTCGTCGACGGCGACCCGACCAACCCAGCGCCCGGACACCGGCAGGTGTCCATCCTGAGCTGGGCCACACTACGGTGACGCCATGAGCAACCAGCAGGAAGCGCCGGTCGAGGCCTTTGATCCCCCGTACTACGTCGCGGTGTTCTCTACGGTGCGCACCGAGGAGCAGGGCGGCTACGCCGAGACCAACGCCCGGATGGAAGACCTGGTGAAGGACATCCCCGGGTATCTGGGCATGGACCACGCGCAGACTCCTGGTGGGCTGGGCATCACCGTCGGCTACTTCCGCGACGCCGAGGCCCTCACCCAATGGCGGACCAACGCCGAGCACCGCGCGGCGCAACAGCGCGGGCGTGCGGACTGGTACCAGAGCTACACGCTGCATGTGGCGAAGGTCGAGCGCAGCCACGGTTTCACGCGTTAGGTCCCGAGCAGCGACCGGTAGGCGTCCGCGATCGGTGTGGCGACGAAGATCGCGGCGAGCGCTGCCGCGATCATGAACGGGCCGAACGGCAGCGCGGTCTTGCGATCACCCTTCTGGCTGGCGATGACCGCGACTCCGACGATCGCACCGAGCACGAACCCGCCAAAAGCCCCGATGATCAGCGCCGACCAGGACTGATAGGCCAGCACCGCGCCGATCAGACCGGCCAGCCGCACGTCGCCGAAGCCCATCCCGGCCGGGTAGGCCATGGCCAGCACGAAGTAGAACGCGAACAGCGCCGCCGCGCCGATGACCGCACGAAGCAGCGCCCACCAGTCGTGTTCCAGGAAGGCGGCCAGCGCGAGCAGCACGGCGAGCACCGGGTAGGAAGGCAGCACGACGGCGTTTGGCAGCCGCCGCACGTCGATGTCGATCAAGGCCAGCGCGATGCCGATCGCGGCGAAGTACAGGTAGGCGGGCAGCGCCCAGAGCTGATGGCCCAACTGGGCGGCCAGCCCCGCGAACACGAGCCCGGTGCCCAACTCGACCAGGGGATATCGGACGCTGATCGGCGCACGGCACTCGGCGCATCGGCCGCGCAGCACCAGCCAGCCGACGACCGGGACGTTGTGCCGGGCTTTGATGTCTGCGCCGCACTTCGGGCAGCGTGACGGCGGACTGACCAGCGATTCGCCGCGCGGCACCCGGTGGATCACCACATTGAGGAACGAGCCGATCAGCAGCCCCAGCAAACCGACCAGACAGATCAGTTCGACCATTCCGGGCCCTTCGGTGCCGCCACGACGAGGTGGCTAGATCATACGTCAAGCACCATTGACCGCACTCTCAGCGGAACGTACAGTCCGGCTGAACACTAGGAGGCCGACATGGACAGTTCAGTGGAGCTGCGCGGAATCGACAAACGCTTCGGCGGGGTGCACGCACTCCACGATGTCTCGCTGCGCATCGAACCCGGCGAGGTCCATGCCGTGCTCGGCGAGAACGGTGCGGGCAAGTCGACGCTGATCAAGGTGCTGACCGGCGTCATCCAACCGGACAGCGGCACGATCGTGATCGACGGGCACGAGACGCGGTTGCATTCGCCGCGTGCCGCGCAGGAAGCCGGCATCACCTCCGTGCCGCAGGACGTCGTGCTGGTGCCCCGGTTGTCGATCGGCCGCAACGTGCTGCTCGGCGGCGAGCGCAGGCTGGTGCGCAAGTCGGCGCTGTCATCGGCGGAACGTGAGCTGGTCGAGGGCGCGTTGGCGCAGGTCGGGGCCGATTTCGACGCGGCGACGCCGACCGCTTCGCTGAGCGTGCCGCAGCTGCGTCTCGCGCAACTGGCCCGGGCGCTGATCGGCACCGGACGCGTCGTCGTGCTCGACGAGCCGACCGCCGCGCTCTCGGCCGCCGACGCGGATCATCTGCTGGCGAGGCTGGAAGCGTTGCGGGACAACGGAAAGGCCATCGTCTACGTGTCGCACCGGCTCACCGAGGTAACCCGGCTGGCCGATGTGGTGACCGTGCTGCGCAACGGCCAGGTGGCCGGCCGCTTCCGCAAGCCCGATCTCGATCGCGCCACGATCGTCGAGGTGATGACCAAGCGCACCGAGTCCTCACTGCTGGCCGATGCCGTCCCACCGGCGCAAACGCCGGGCGATCCGGTGCTGGAGGTGGACGGGCTCGGCGCCGAGGGGCAGTTCGCCGACGTCTCGTTCCGGGTGGCCGGGCACCGCATTCTGGGCATCGCGGGCGTGCAGGGGTCGGGCCAGGGGCAGTTGCTGGCCGCGGTCGCCGGCCAGACCGGGTACGACACCGGGACCATCCGCGTCGCTGGGAAGGTGGTCGGGCGGGGCTCGGTGGCGCGGGCCTATCGCGCCGGGCTGGCGTTGACGCCGGCGGACCGGCGCGGGGCCGGGGTGGTCGGCGGGATGTCGATCCAGCGGAATCTGGCGTTGCCGACGCGCTCGGATCGGCGGGTGCGGCGGTTCGGTTTTCGCTGGCCGCGCCGGGAGACACAGGTCGCGGAGGGGTACGTGCGCGATTTCGGGGTGCGGTGCAGCGACGTTCACCAGAGCGCGGACACCCTCAGCGGCGGCAACCAGCAGAAGGTCTCGCTGGCCAGGGCGCTGGAGGCCAATCCGGCGGTGCTGCTGATCGACGAGCCGACCCAGGGTGTCGACGTCGGCGCGAAGGCCGAGATCCGCGCGCTACTGCGCCGGGCCGCCGCGCAGGACCGCTGCGTGGTGATCGCCGCGTCCGAGTTCGAGGATCTGATCGGGCTGGCCGACGAGATCCTGGTCATGCGGGCGGGCCGGATCGTGGCCACAGTGGATGGACACCGGACCACCTACCGGGAGATCCTGCACCACGCCCTGCCGTGACCGCTCAGCTTTCGAACGGCGCGTGCACCATCCAGATGCCGACCGCGGGCTCGGTGCCCGCGTTGAACAGCCGGTGCGGGGTGGAGGACTCGAAGTAGATCGAGTCCCCCGGCCCGACCTCGGTGGTGTCGAAGCCGACCGTGACGCCGAGCTTGCCACTGAGCAGGTAGCCGAACTCGTGGCCGCTGTGCGTCTGGCGCAGACCGTCCGGGCAGGACGCGCCGCCGACGTCGTAGGTGATCTTGAGGAAGTCGACGCCGGGCACGTCGCACGGGGTCAGCCGCTCCCAGGTGATGCCGCCTTCCAGGCGCAGCACGCCGCGCCCCTCGGCCTGCTGGATCATCGGCGCGCTGATCAGCTTGCGGGCCATCGCGAACCCGGCCGGGACCGGCGCGGCGCTACCGTGACCATCTGGTTCGGACGGCGCGACGGCGGCGGCCGGGGGCTGCCGGTGGCCGTCGAACAGCTCGTCGACGGTCAGGTTCAGGTGTTGCACCAGGGCGTACAGCGTGGCCACCGAGGGGCGCGCCTTGCCGGTCTCGATCTGGCTGACCAGGCTCGGCGACACTCCCGCCTTGCGGGCCAGCTCGCGCACGCTGATGCCGACCTCGGTGCGGCCATGGCGAAGCCGGGTGCCGATGTCACCGAGGACGTCCACCTGTTCCATCTGCGCCTCCCGTTCGCGACCGGCCCGGAAAATCATGGACCGGACTGTTGACATTCATCGTACACAGTCGCAGTGTGTTCAGTCATGATAAACACCGAACGCCGCACCACCCGGACTGGCGTTCAGCAAAGATTAACCTCGGCGGGGCGGTGGCTCCGGGGCGGCCGCACCGAACTCCAGATCTTCGTCGCGCTGGTGCTGCTCGCCGGCTACTTCACCCTCCGCCAGGGCTCGATGTTCGCGGACCTGACCAACCTGGACGACATGGCCCGGGTCGGCAGCATCCTGCTGGTCGTCTCGGCCGGACAGATGTTCGCACTGGTGGTCGGCGGCTTCGACCTGTCGGTCGCGGCCAACATGGGTTTCGCCAGCACCATCTCGGCGCTGCTCATGCAGGGCGGGGCCGCGCCGGTCACCGCCATCGTGGCCGGCATCGGCGCCGGTGCGCTGATCGGCGCGGTCAACGGCATCCTGGTCGCCTACTTCAAGATCAGCCCGTTCGTGGCGACGCTCGGCATGCTGACCTTCCTCACCGGCTACGCCAACCTGCTCGCGCACGGCCAGTCCGTGTCCGGCCTGGACCCGAAGTTCATCGCGGGCCTCGGCACCGGGCGCTGGGGTTTCCTGCCTGCCGGGCTCGGCGTCGCGATCATCGTGCTGATCGTAACGTGGGTGATCACGGCTCGCTCGCGGTTCGGTCTGTATCTGTTCGCGGTCGGCGGCAGCACCGAGGCCAGCAAGCTCGCCGGGGTCCGGGTCGCTTCGGTGCAGGCAACGGCCTACTGCCTGTGTGGCGCGTTGTCCGCGCTGGCCGGGTTGATGCTCTCCGCGCGGGTCGGCATCGGCCAGGCCGCGCTGGGCACCGACTACGACCTGCTGTCCATCGCGGCGGCGGTCATCGGCGGGGTCGCCATCGGCGGCGGGTCGGGCCGGTTGTCCGGCGTTGTGCTGGGGGTTTGTTTGTTCACCGTGCTCACGACCGGCCTGGACATCGGCGCGGTCAACGAGTTCACCCAACAGATGATCACGGGGGGCGTGCTGGTGCTGGCCGTGCTACTGGCCCAGTTCCAGTCCAAGCGCGGCATCCGGCTCAACCGGAGCACCAGCGCAGACAGCACAGCCGGCACCACAGCGGAAACCACACTCGCGGCACAGCCTGGAGAACCGTCATGAACAGACCCCGATCCCTCGTCCTGATCGTCGCCGTGCTTGCCGTCGCGGCCGGTTGCTCGGCGACGCCGAAGCCGGCGGCGACCTCGTCCACCATCCACCTCAACCAGTCGAGCACCTGCGACTCGAACCCGACCGAGCGGCAGGTGCTGGATTTCCGGGCCCCCAAGGCGAACAAGCCGTACAACATCGCCCTGATGGAGGTCAACCTGGCGGGCTACTATTACCAGGCCAACGTGTACGGCGCGGAGCAGGCGGCCAAGGACGCAGGCGTCACGCTGACCACGACGGCCGGTCAGGGTTACGCGAGCCCGGCGCTTCAAGTGTCCCAGGTGGACAGTGTGCTGGCCCGCAAGCCCGACGCGATCGTGCTGTTCCCGAGTGACATCAACGGCTCCGTGCCGGTGGTGACCAAGGCGAAGGCCGCGGGGGTGCCGGTGGTGGTGATGGGCACCGAACTCGCGTCGAAGCAGACCTCGGCCTCGGTGATCCAGGACGACTACGCGCTGGGTAAGGTCGGCGCGGATCAGTTGGCGCACGCGGTGCCGCAGGGCGGGCCGGGCATCGTGATCGCCGGTCCGGGCAACGCCACCTGGTCGCTGCGCCGCGCCGCTGGTTTCCAGGACGAGCTGAAGGCCAAGTACCCGAACCTGAAGGTCGTCGCCGCGCCGACCCAGCCGGTCGACCCGGCCCAGGGCCTGCAGGACTTCACCAACGCGGTGCAGGCGCGCCCGGACGTCAAATGGGTGTACTCGGTGTACTACTACCAGCTGCTGCCCGAGTCGATTCCCGCCAAGTACAAGGGAATCCCGTTCATCACCACCGGCTACGAGCCGACCGCGATCAAGTCGTTGCAGGACGAGAGCTTGACGGCGACCGCGTCGGTGCAGAACATCAAGATCGGCTACCTGTCCGTTGCGCGCGCGGTCAGCGTGCTCAACGGGGCCAAGGTGCCCGCGACGACCTGCCTGCCCGCGCCCGCCCTGGGCAAGGCGGACATCGGCTCGGCGGCGGCCAACGCGGATCTCTACCCGGCCGGATTCACCGTGCCGGCCAATCAGTAATCGCACAAAGGGGAGCACTGTGGGAACCGGAACAATGGGCACGATGGCCGTCGACTGGGAGCAGCGGGTGGATTTCGACCGCCTGCGGCGCGACCGGCTGGCGCGGTTGCGGGCCAAACTGGAGCAATCCGAACTCGGCGCGATCCTCGCGTTCGACTTCTCGAATATCCGGTACATGACCGCGACGCACATCGGCACCTGGGCGGTGGACAAGCTCATCCGGTTCAGCCTGCTGCCCCGCACCGGGCAGCCCATTTCCTGGGACTTCGGTTCGGCCGCGCGACACCACCAGCTGTACAACCCATGGCTGATGGACGGCGAGACCGAGCCGAGGGCCAGGGCCGGGATTTCGACCCTGCGCGGCGCGTTCCATCCGGATGCCGGGATCGCACAGGAGGTCGCGGCCAAGATCAAGCGCGAGCTGGAGGCGCACGGCCTGGCCGGTGAACCGCTCGGGGTCGACGTGGTCGAACCGCCGGTGCTGTTCGCGTTGCAGGAGGCCGGGATCCGGGTGGTCGACGGGCAGCAGGTGTTCCTGGAGGCGCGGCGGATCAAGAACGATCAGGAGATCACGCTGCTCTCGCACGCGGCGGCCATGGTCGACGCGGCCTACGACGATCTCTACGAGTTCCTGCGCCCGGGCGTGCGGGAGAACGAGACCGTCGGCTTGGTCGCCAAGAAGCTCTACGACCTGGGCTCGGAGTACGTGGAGGGCGTGAACGCGATCTCCGGCGAGCGGTGTTCGCCGCACCCGCACGTCTACTCGGACCGGCTGATCCGGCCGGGCGATCCCGCGTTCTTCGACATCCTGCACAGTTTCAACGGCTACCGGACCTGCTACTACCGCACCTTCGCGGTCGGTTCGGCCTCCCGCGCGCTGCGCGATGCCTACACCAGGGCGCGGGAGTACATGGACATGGCCATCGCCACGGTCAAACCAGGCGTGACCACCGCGGACATCGTGCGGTTGTGGCCGACCGCGCAGGAGTTCGGATTCCCCGACGAGGAGGCCGCGTTCGCGTTGCAGTACGGGCACGGCGTCGGACTGTCCATTTGGGAGAAGCCCATCTTCTCCCGGCTGGTCTCGCTGGACCACCCCGAGGTGCTCGAAGAGGGCATGGTGTTCGCCCTGGAGACGTACTGGCCATCGGCGGACGGCGTCGGGGCCGCCCGGATCGAGGAGGAGCTGGTGGTGACCGCGGACGGCTGCGAACTGCTCACCAAGTTCCCGGCCGAGTCTCTGCTGGTCGCGGGCGGTCGCCGCTATGTGACCGTGGACGGTCCGCTGAACCTGGCCCGCGAAGCCCAGTCCCACCTGAACACCGCCGCTGGACGCGGCGAGCACTGAACAACGATTCGGGCCGGCCCTCCCGCTGGAGGACCGGCCCGAGTCTTTTGCCGGTCAGTCGGTGAGAACCGGGTAGTCGGTGTAACCGCGGTGGTTGCCGCCGTAGAAGCTCGCCGGGTCCGGCACGTTGAGCGGCCTGTGCTCGCGCAGCCGCCTCGGCAGATCCGGGTTGGCCAGGAACGCCCTGGCGAAGGTGAGCACGTCGGCCGTGCCGTCCTCGATCAGGTTCAGCTCCTCGCGGTTGGTGAACGAGTCCGGCGTGGACGGGTTGAGGATCAGCGCGCCGTCGAACTCCTTGCGCACGGTCAGCGTGATGTCCCTGTACGGACCCTCGAAGATGTGCAGGTAGGCCAGGCCGATCGGGCGCAGCCCCTCGACCAGCGCGGCATAGGTCTCGTGCGGGTCGTCCTCGTGAATGTCGTTGTTCGGCACGCCGGGCGAGATGCGCATACCGGTCCGGTGCGCCCCGATCCGCTCGGCAACGGCCTTGACGGCCTCGACCGCGAAACGGCTGCGGTTCTCCGGCGAGCCGCCCCACCGGTCGGTGCGCAGGTTGGCGTTGGTGGAGAGGAACTGGTGGATCAGGTAGCCGTTGGCGCCGTGCAGTTCCACGCCGTCGAAACCGGCCTCGATCGCGTTGGCCGCGGCCTGGGCGAAGTCGGCGATGGTCGACTCGATGCCGTCCTCGGTCAGCTCGACCGGAACGGGCGCCTCGCCCATGCCGTCGCCGATGAACACCTGGATGTCGGCGCGCACCGCGGACGGGGCGACGTGCCGGATGCCCTCGGGCAGGAAGCTGACGTGCCCGACGCGGCCGGTGTGCATGAGCTGTACGAAGATGCGCCCGCCTGCCTCGTGCACGGCGTCGGTGACCTTGCGCCAGCCGGCGATCTGCTCGTCGCTGTGCAGACCTGGCGTGTTGAGGTAGCCCTGGCCGACCACGGAAGGCTGGGTGCCCTCGGTGATGATCAGCGCGGCGTCAGCGCGCTGGGCGTAGTACTCGGCCATCAGGTCGGTGGGGATCTGACCGTGGGCGCGGCTGCGGGTCATCGGCGACATGGCGATGCGGTGCGGCAGGGTGAGGCCGCCGATCGTGATGGGGTCGAACGGGCTGGGCATCGGGTTCTCCTCGGACGGTGTAGGTCAGATCGCGTACAGTCAACTTAACGCTGTGTTCAGTACTATCAAACACTTACCCCAGATTTTCTCGCTACACAAACCCGCATCTCAGTGCTACGTTCATCTCAACTGAACACGCGGTCGAGCAGGTTGAACGATGACCGATCGCCAGTCCTCGGGAGAGCCCATGCCCGATCCCCGCCTTCATGCCGACCTTCATGGCCGCACTGTGCTGGTCACCGGAGCCAGCGCCGGCATCGGAGTGGCGACCGCGCAGACATTCGCCGCGTGCGGCGCCGAGGTCGTCGCGCTCGGCCGCGACCAGGCCCGCATCGACGCGGTCGCCGCCGAGATCGCCGCCAACGGCGGTACGGTCACACCGCTTGCCGTCGATCTCACCGACCCGGACGGACCGGCCCGCGCCGTCGCGCATGCGCTGGACACGTTCGGCAAGCTCGACATCCTGGTGCACAACGCAGGCACGTTCGCGTTCGAGGACTTCGCCGACACGTCGCTGGCCAGCCTGGACTCGCAGTGGCGCAGCAACGTGCGTGCGCCCTTCGCCCTCATGCAGGCCGCGCTGCCGCACCTCAAACCCGGCTCGGCCGTCGTCTTCGTCGGCTCGAACGTGACCGCGGTCGGCTTCCCCCAGACCGCCGCCTACTCCGCGACCAAGGGCGGCGTCGAGTCGCTGGCCAGGGCGTTGTCGATCGAACTGGCACCGCGCGGGATCCGGGTGAACATCGTCTCCCCCGGTATGACCCGCACCCAGATGACCGCCCGATTCGAGGATCCGGTGCTCGAACGCGAAGCCCTCGACGCCACCCCGACCGGCACGCTCGGCGAACCCCAGGACATCGCCAATGCCGTGGTGTTCATGGCATCCGACCTCTCGCGTTACGTCCTGGGCGCCACCCTGCTCGTGGACGGCGGTTTCGTCGCATGCTGACCGCCGACATCCGCCGCGCGGGCGACCTCGTCTACGTGGCAGGCCAGATCGCTCCGGAAGCCACCGGCATCGCCGCCCAAACCACCGCGGTCTTCGACCGAATCGCAGAGCTGCTCGGCACGGTCGGCGCCGGCTTGCGCGACGTGGTCGACGTCTTCGCCTTCGTCAAAGACCCCCGCTGGTGCACCACAGTGCTCGATGCCGCCCGCCCAAATTTCCCAGCCGATCCGCCCGCCTGGACCCTGGCCGCCATCACCGGCGCCGCCGCCTCCCCCGACGCGTTGGTCATGATCAAGGCGGTCGCCCACGTCGGCCCCGACCCCAAGGTCTGCATCACCCCACCCAGCCAGGCCTGGCGAGCCCGCTACCCGATGTCCGCCGCGGTAGCAAAAGGCCCACTGATCTTCATCGGCGGCCAGCTGGCGGTCAACGCCGACGGCGACGCCGAACCGCCCTTCGACCACGTAGCCCAGTCCCGCCAGTGCTACGCGGGCATGGCCGACTGTCTGCGTGCGGCAGGCGCCGGCTTCGCCGACGTCATCGACTTCACCTCCTTCCACGAGGACATCCGCGGCGCACTGCCCACAATGGACGATGTGTACATTCCGGAGATCATGGCCGGCGTGGCCACCGAACGCTCCGCCACCACCAGCCACCTCGGCTCGACCGGCCTGATCACCAGAGGCGCGCTCGGCACGTTCCACGCCCTCGCCGACCGCTCCGGCGGCGGCCGGGTCGGCTGCACTCCCGACAGCATCTGGTGGAAGGACGTGCTGCCGATCGCGGGCGCGGCGCGCAAGCGCGAGGGTCGGCTGATCACCGTCGCCGGTCAGGTCGCGTGCAATCCCGACGCCAGCATTCACGCGCACGGCGACCCGGAAGGCCAGGCCGTCTACATCTTCGACGCGATGCGCGAAGCACTGGCCGGGGTCGGCGCGACGCTGAGCGATGTCGTCGAGGTCAGCTCGTTCCACAAGGACCCGCGCGCCCTGCCTGGCGTACTGAAAGTGGCCGAGAACTACTTCGGCGACAACGCGCCCGCCTGGACCGCGGCGGCCGTGCCCGGCCTCTGGATGGAGGGATACCTGCACGAGATCGCCGCGACCGCGATCGTCAGCTGAACACCTCAGGATGCCGCGCCAACTCGACCCGAGTCCGCCGAATGTGCAGCTCAAGCACCCGCTCGGCGGACTCCTGATCCCGATCCCGCAAGGCCTGAATCAGCAACCGGTGCTCAGCCCCGATGATCCACGCCCGCCGCGCCCCAGCCAGCCGCGTGAAGGCCCGCCGATAATGCTGAGTGGTGTCCCACAACCGATTGACCAACGAAGCAAGATCCTCGGCATCATGATGCTGATAAACCGCCCAGTGCAGCTGCCGGTCCAGCACCAGGAACTCCTCGACATCGCTGGTGCCCTCGATCCGATCCTGAATCGCCGCCATCGCGTCGATGTCCACATCGGAGAGCAGCGGCGCGGATTCCGCCAGCAGCAACGGTTCCAGCCGTTCCCGGATCTTGTAGCTCAGCTCGCACTCGCGCATGTCCATCGACGTCACCCAGGCGCCGGAGTTCGCGCGCAGCGTGACCAGGCCGCGCGATTCGAGGATGCGCAGTGCCTCCCGGACCGGCAGCCTGCTGGTGTTCAGCTCCTCGGCCAGCTCGTCCTGGATGATCCGGGTGCCCGGGGCCAGCTGGCCGGCCAGGATCCGCTCGCGCAGCTCGTCGGCGATCCGCTGGCTGGCCACACCGGCGGTCACGGTCACGCTCAGACGCTTTTCAGGCAACAGAGCCCTCTCACTCGAACAGCTCAGGATGATGGTCGAAGGCTTTGCCGCCCGGATAGGACACTAACTCACACTGCATCCCCCACGGCGAGAGGAAGTACACCCAGCGCTGCCCCTCGCTGGCACTCTTGCTCGCGGTCGGCTCCCCCAGCACCCGCAGCCCACGGCGATGCAGATCGGCCACCGCCGCATCAAGGTCCTCGACATACAGCGCGATGTGATGGCCGCCCACATCGGAGTTGAGCGGCACCTCCCGGCGCTGCCCGGCCGCCGCGTACTCGAACACCTCGAAGATCGCGCGCCCGCCGAGCCGGTAGAAGTGCAGCTCGCGCATGACGGTCCTGTCGTCGACGCCGAGATGCTCGCTCATCCAGTTGCCCGCGTCCTGGAACGGCCCGAGCTTGTACAGGTACTCGCAGCCGAGCACGTCGACGAAGAACTCATGGGCCTGGGCGAGGTCCGGCACGGTGATGCCGAAGTGGTCGACCCCGGTCACGCCTGGGATAGGCATCACAGCCTCCATTGGATCCATTCAGCCTTGCATTCTCAGCCTCGACCTCGCATAGTCTACAACACAAGCACTCAAATGGATCCAATCAACGACAAGGAGCCTCGATGCCCACCCACGAGGACCTGGTTGCCGGCGCGCCCTGGATCCAGCTGCGCGCCACGTCGCAGGACTGGGACGACGCCGACGGCGACCTGTTGCTGCGCCTGCTCGGCCACGCGCAATGGATCCGATCCTTCGAGGAGTACGTGCTGGAACTGGCCGGTCAGGGCCTGGTGCACGGCCCCGCGCACTCCAGCATCGGCCAGGAGGGCGGCGCGGTCGGTTCGATCCTGGGCCTGCGCAGCGACGACTACGTCAACGGCTCGCACCGCGGCCACCACCAGTTCCTGGCCAAGGCCTTCGGCCACGTGGCCACGGACAAGTCCGGCCAGCTCCCCGCCCTGGACGACGGCGTGCGCACGGTCTTGCGCCGCACGCTGTCCGAGATCTGCGGCCTGGCCGACGGTTTCGGCCACGGACGCGGCGGCTCCATGCACCTCCAGTGGCGGGAGGCCGGGGCGATGGGCACCAACGCGATCGTCGGCGGCGGCGTGCCGCAGGCCGCCGGGTTCGCCTGGAACCAGCGCAACGCGGGCACCGACGCCGTCACCGTGACCTACTTCGGCGACGGCGCGGTCAACATCGGCTCGGTACTGGAGACGTTGAACCTGGCGGCGGCCTGGAAACTCCCGGTCTGCTTCTTCATCGAGAACAACCAGTACGCGGTCTCCACCCACGTCGACGAGTCCACCGCCGAGCCGCGCCTGTCCGCGCGCGGGCTCGGCGTGCGCATCCCGAGCTGGCGAGTCGATGGAATGGATCCATTGGCCGTGCACCTGGCCATGACCGAGGCGCTGGAACACATGCGCGCGGGCAACGGCCCCACGATCGTCGAGGCCGAGCTGTACCGCTACTTCCACCAGAACGGCCCGTACCCCGGCAGCGCGTTCGGCTACCGGACCAAGGCCGAGGAGCAGGCCTGGCGCGACCGCGACCCGATCGAACTGCTGCGCGGCCACGTCATCCGCCGCAACCTGGCCACCGACGACGAGCTGAACAGCGCCCGCGACGACATCACCCGCGTCCTGCGCGAACTGGGCGACGAATTCCTCGAAACCGGCGCCGACGGCAAACGCAAGATCAAAGACTCGGCCTGGCCCGATCCCGCTTTCGTGGACGTCGGCATCCGCGGCGATCTGTCCGAACTGGACGGTAGCCGCTACGCGGAAGAAGACGCGGTCGAGACGACCGAGCGCAAGTTCATCGACGTGATCAGCGACGTCATCGCCCGCCGCATGGAAACCGACGAGCGAGTGGTCGTCCTCGGCGAGGATGTACACCGCCTCAAAGGTGGCACCAACGGCGCGACCAAACGAGCGCTCGATCAGTTCCCCGACCGCGTGCTCGGCACCCCGATCAGCGAAAACGCGTTTACCGGGCTCGGGGGCGGCATGGCCATCGACGGTCGTACCCGGCCCATCGTCGAATTCATGTACGCCGATTTCATGTGGGTCGCGGCTGACCAGCTGTTCAACCAGGTCGCCAAGGCGCGGCACATGTTCGGCGGCGAAGGCAGCGTGCCGTTCGTGCTGCGCAGCAAGCTGGCCGCGGGCACCGGGTACGGCTCGCAGCACTCGATGGATCCCGCGGGCGTCCTCACCACGGCCGTCGGCTTGCGCGTCGTGGCGCCGTCCAACCCGTTCGACTACGTCGGCCTGATGAACACCGCGCTCGCCTGCGACGATCCGGTCGTCGTGCTGGAACACGTCGACCTGTACGCGTCGACCGGAACCGCGCCCGTCGACGATCTGGACTACCGGATCCCGGTCGGCAAGGCCGCGCTGCGCCGGACCGGCGACGCGGTCACCGTGATCAGCTACCTGTCGATGGTCGGCCACTGCATCGAGGCGATCGATCAGACCGGGATCGGCGCGGACCTGATCGATCTGCGCTGGCTGGACCGCGCCAGCCTGGACTGGGACACGATCGAAGCCAGCGTGCGCAAGACCAATCGGGTGCTGATCGTCGAGCAAGGCGCGATCGGGACGTCGTACGGCGGTCGGCTGGCCGACGAGATCCAGCGCAGGCTGTTCGACTGGCTCGACGCGCCTATCGAACGCGTCACCGGCGGCGAGGCGTCGCCCAGCATCAGCAAGGTCCTCGAACGCGCGGCGATCGCCCGCACCGAAGAAGTCGTCGCGGCGCTGCGGCGCATCACCGCCTGAGGAGTTCGACATGGCAACGCTGTTGCGCGTGCCCGAGGTCGCGACCGGTTCGACCGAGGCTGTATTGACCGAGTGGCTGGTGGCGGAGAACGTCGCCTTCGCGGCCGGCGCGGCCATCGCCGTGCTGGAGACGGACAAGGCCGCCGTGGAGGTTGAAGCCGAGACCGACTCGATGATTCTGCGGCGGCTGGTGAACGGCGGCACGACGGTGGAGGTCGGCACGCCGATCGCCGTACTCGGCGTGGCAGGCGAGGATGTCACGGCACTGCTCGCCGAACTCGGCTCGCCCGCCGATAGCGCAGGCGCCGAGCGCGGAGCTGCACGCGCTGCCACCGAACTCAGCCAGGCGAGCGCTGCTGGCGCCGAAGCTGCGGCGGCGGCCGGTGCCGCTCCAGCCCAACCCGGGGCGGTCGGTGCCGCTCCAGCCCAACCCGGGGCTGCCGGTGCCGCTCCAGCCCAGCCCGGGGCAGCCGCGGTGAGCGGCGAACTCGGCCCGGCGGGCAAGGGCGCCGACGCCGAACCCGGTGCGCTGGGTGGTGCGGCGCTTGGCTCGTCGGCGGTGCGGGTTTTCGCGAGCCCGCTGGCGCGGAAACTGCTCAAGGAAGCCGGGATCGCGCCTGCGGCGGTGACCGGGAGCGGCCCGAACGGCCGGATCGTCCGCAAGGATGCCGAGGCCGCTATCGCCGAATCCCGCGCCGCCGCCCCATCAGCCCCCGCTCCTCAACCGCCGGTTTCCTCGGCGTCGCCGCAGCTGGCTCCCCAGCCCGCCTCTCCGTTGGCGGCTAGTCCCCCGGCCGCTTCGCAACGGTCGGCCGCGTTCGTTGAGGTGCCGCACAGCCGGGTTCGGCATGCCATCGCGACGCGGCTGACCGCGAGCAAGCAAACGGTCCCGCACTTCTACGTCCGCCGCACCGCGCGCATCGACTCGTTGCTCGCGCTGCGCAAGCAGCTCAACGAGGTCTCGGCGGTGAAGATCTCGGTCAACGACCTGATCATCAAGGCCGTCGCCATCGCGCACCTCGCCGTGCCGGACGCCAACGCGATCTGGACCGACGACGCGATGCGCCGTTACACCGCCGTCGACGTCGGGGTGGCCATCGCGTCGGCGCGCGGACTGGTCACGCCGGTACTGCGCGGGGTGGAATCGTCCTCGGTGAGCGCCGTTTCCGCTCAGGTCAAGGCATTCGCCAAGCAGGCCGACGACGGCAAGCTGATGCAGCGCGATCTCGAAGGCGGCACGATCACGGTGAGCAACCTAGGCATGTACGGCGTCGATGAGTTCTCCGCGATCATCAACCCGCCGCAGTCCGCGATCCTCGCGGTCGGCGCGGGCCAACCCGGCCCCGCCGTGGTCGACGGTGAGCTGATCGTTGCCACTCAGTTGAACCTGGTTCTCTCCGTCGATCATCGCGCGATCGACGGGGCTCTGGCCGCGCAATGGCTGGCCGCACTGGTCGACGCGATCGAGCATCCGCTGCGCCTGCTGACGTGAGCTGAGCCGGGTTGTGCCATCGGGTAGGTTCTTGCCTGTTCGATGCACTTCCGGTTGGAGATTCACGGGAGGTCACGGTGGTGGATGACCGGCGGGCGGCTCGGCGGGCCGCGATCGCGGGGGCGGTCGGCAACTTCATCGAGTGGTACGACTTTGCCGCTTATGCCTACCTCGGCGTGGTCCTCGGCAAAGTGTTCTTCCACGCCGGTGACCCGTTTTCCGCGTTCCTGGACGCGTTCGGGGTATATGCGTCGTCCTATGTGGTGCGTCCGGTCGGCGCCGCCGTCCTCGGGCGGCTCGGTGACCGGTGGGGACGCAAGCCGACACTGCTCGCGACGCTCATCGGCATGTGCGCCGCGACCGCGTTGATCGGTGTACTGCCTGGCTATGCGGCGGCCGGAGCGCTCGCGCCGGTGTTGTTGGTGCTGTTGCGGATCGTGCAGGGGCTGTCGGCCGGCGGGGAGTTCGGTGGCGCGG
>DATFHN010000186.1:0-60403 GCA_035248365.1 Pseudonocardiaceae bacterium
GGGCCGATCGTCGGCGGCGTGATCACCCAGGCCGCGTCGTGGTCGTGGATCTTCTGGATCAACGTCCCGGTCGGCATCGCCGCCGCCGTCGCGGTGTTGCTGCGGGTCTCGGACAGTCGCGGGCCGCGCCGCAAGCTCGACCCGGCCGGGCTCGTGCTCGGCGGGATCGCCGCACTGGCGCTGGTGTGGGGCGTGGTTCAGGCCGCGAGCACCGGTTGGGGGAACGCGCCCGTGCTCGCCTCGCTCGCCATCGGCATCATCGCGCTGGCCGGGTTGATCGGCTGGGAACGGCGCGCGGCGCAGCCGATGGTGCCGCTGCGGCTGTTCCGCGATCGCGGGTTCGCCAGCAGCAGCGCGGGCATCTTCCTGTTGAACGCCAGCCTGACCGGGGTCGTGTTCTTCACCGCGCAGTACCTGCAGAACGCGCACGGCAACGGCCCGCTGGCCGCCGGCCTGCGCCTGCTCCCGATGGGGTTGGTGCCGTTGCTGGTCGCGTCGTGGAGCGGCCGCACCGCCGACCGCGTCGGCACCCGTCCGATGATCCTCGTCGGCCTGGTTCTGGGGACCGCAGGCCCGTTGCTGCTCGCCATCTTCGCGCCGCCGAGCACGCCGTTCATCTGGCTCGGCGCGGGCATGGTCGTCGTCGCTCTTGGCTTGACGCTGGCCATTCCGGCGTTGACCAAGGCCATCGTCGGTTCGGTCGAGCCTGCCGACGTGAGCACCGCCGCCGGGCTGTTCAGCACGCTGCGCCAGATGGGCGGCGCGTTCGGCGTCGCCGTCACGTCGGCCGCCTTCACCGCGAGCGGGAGTTACGCGAACGCGGGCACCGTGGCCAGTGGCTATCGCGGCGCGATGATCGTCGCGGCCATCGTCGCGGCACTGGGGCTCGGCGCGGTGCTGGTAGCTAGGAAGCGTGCGTGACGGTAGCGCGGACCGACCGGCCGGGAGCAGGATGACCCTCGGGCATCCCCGGCTGGTCGGGAGGATTTCGGATGAGTGTGGAGGCCGCACTGATCGGGCTCGGCGCGGCGGCGGTTCGCAGTGCGACCAAGCTGTGGCTTGGCGACAACACGGTGGCGGCAACCGTTGGCGGAACGGCGGTCGACCTGTTCGCAGGCCGACTGACAAATCATCTCGACCAGCGGAAACTGCGCCGCATGACCGAGAATTTCACGGACGCGGTCGCCGAGCGGATCGAGCCGATCGTCGATCTGGAATTTCGCGGCCTGCCGGAGAACGAACGACTCGCCGCCATCGAAGCAGTGCGGGATACCTTCGACCGCGCCGCCCTGAACAACGACGACCTGTTCGCCGCGGATTTGGACACCCGATATCTGGAGAGGCATATTCGGGCCGAAGTGAAGGATGGCGCGCATGACCTCTCCTCGGCCGGCACGTCAATGTATGACCTGCTGTTACGCGAGTGTTGTGGCTACGTCATCGAGATCGCCCGGGGGTTGCCGGTCTTCGGTCCCAACGCGTTGACCGAAGTCCTGCGCCGGGAGAGTGAGATCATCTCCGGTATTCGGACAGTGCTCGCCCGGATGCCGCAACGGCGCACGGCGGCTGACTTCGCCTACGACTATCGTCAACTCGTAGCCCGCACTCTCGATCAGGTCGAGATGTTCGGCGCGACTCTGTCGGACGCGAGCCGCCAGTATCCGCTTTCCGTCGCCTATCTCGGTCTGACCGCGGTTTCGGCGGTCGCGGCCGGCCAGTCCACTACCCTCAGTCCGAACCAGCGCATCAACGAACTGCTCGCGCGCGACCCGAGATTGTTCGTGCGGGGCGAGGCCGGTCTCGGCAAGACGACATTGTTGCAATGGATCGCGGTGCGATGCGCGCGGGGCGATTTCAAAGATCCGCTGACCGGCTGGAACGACTGCATCCCGTTCTTCATCCGGCTGCGTCGATATGCCGACCGGGATTTGCCCAGCCCGGAGACATTTCTTGACGAGATCGGCAGGCACATCGCCAATGAGATGCCGAAAGGCTGGGTCCAGCAGCAGTTGCGGACCGGACAGGCGGTTGTGCTTGTCGATGGGGTTGACGAACTCGCGGCTGAGCGACGCGCGGAGGCCCGCCTGTGGCTGCGCCAGCTAGTCGTCGGTTTTCCTGAGGCCCGCTACGTCGTCACGTCCCGGCCCAGCGCGGCGCCGCCCGACTGGCTGCGCGGCGAGGCGTTTGCCGTGGCCGACCTGCAACCCATGTCACCCAGCGACGTGCGGGTGTTCGTGGATCGCTGGCATCAGGCGATCAGATCGCAGCACACCGACCGGGCGGCACAGGCGGAGCTGGAATGGTACGAGCGCAGACTGCTCGCCGAGCTGGCCACCCGTCACCATCTGCGGAAACTGGCCGGTTATCCGTTGTTGTGCGCGTTGCTGTGCGCACTGCACCGGGATCGCAACGGCGATCTGCCGGACAGCAGAATGGAGTTGTACGACGTCGCGTTGCAGATGATGCTGGAGCGGCGTGACGCGGAGCGGAGGATTCCGCCCGTCGCTGGACTCAACCGCACCCGCAAGACACTGCTGCTGGCGGATCTGGCGTATTGGTTCATCCGCAACGACCTCACCGATGCCGCGGTCAGCAGAGCGGTGGAGCAATTGGGCCGCCGGCTGGAAGCCATGCCCGAGATTCCCGCCGACATCGAATGCGTCTATCGCCACCTACTCGAGCGCACTGGTTTGCTCAGGGAGCCGGTCGACGGCCGCGTCGATTTCGTGCACCGCACTTTCCAGGAATACCTCGCGGCGCGCGCGGCCATCGTCGACACCGACGACGTGGGAACCCTGGTCGCACACGGTCATCTGGACCAATGGCACGAGGTGATCGTGATGGCGGCGGGGCATGCCTCGCGCACGCAGCGGGAGGAGTTGCTGACCGGGTTGCTCACGCGCGGCGACCGGGAACAGGCCAATCGCTATGCGCTGCACCTGCTCGCCGTCGCCTGCCTGGAGACCTCGCCCGAACTCGATCCACGCCTGCGGGCCGACATCGAACGACGAGCCGCCGATCTGCTGCCACCGAAATCGGTATCCGCGGCCCGAGCCTTCGCGTCGGCGGGCTTGTTCGTGCTCGACCTGCTCGCCAGCGTGACGCCGCACAATGCCCGCGAAGCGGCGGCCATGGTGCGCGCCGCCGCCGAGATGGGCGTTGACGAGGCCATCCCCCTGCTCGCCAGGTTTTCCCATGACCGGCGGGCCGGTGTGCAACGTGAGCTGGTCACCGCCTGGCCGCAGTTCGACCCGGACACCTATGCGCAGCAGGTACTGGCCGAACTGCCGGTTCATTCGCTGGATGTGTACGACCAGGCGCTGGTGCCGAGTCTGCGACACATTCGGCAGGTCACCGAGCTGGCGTGCACGGTCCCGGCCGACGGCAGGCTCGATTTTGTGCCCGCGCAGGTAACGAAGCTGCGGCTGTTCCTGTCCAGCGGGGTGGTGTTGTCCACGCTGACCGCACCCGTGCTCACCGACCTGTCGGTCTACGACGGGCACTACATCGACGTCCGGCCGCTGACCGATTTGCCGCAGCTGACATCGTTCACCTCGACCTGCGGAAGGTTCCGCAACCTCGCGGCGCTCGGCGAAGCGCCGCGATTGCGGCGGGTCGCGTTGCTCGGCGGCCTTCGCGTCGAGGACCTGGGGATGCTGCCCAAGGACTGGCCGTTGGAGATGTTGAGCCTGTGCAGCGTTGACGGCCTGACCAGCCTGGCATCCCTGCGCTTCGTACGCGGGCTGCGCGAACTGCGGCTGGAAGGGTGCCCCAGGCTGCGCAGGCTGGACGGCGCCCGCAACTGGGCCTCGACGATGGAAAAGCTGATGTTGCGCCGGTGCGCGCCGGTGGACCTCACTCCGTTGGTGCATCTGCCCCAGCTGCGCGACCTGGACCTGCTCGGCTCGGTCATCGGCGACCTCACCCCGCTGGCCGCGTTGCCGCGGCTGGAACGGCTGACCGTGAGTTCGGCCAGGACCACTCGGGATCTGGCCCCGGTCTCGCGGATGGCCGGCCTGCGCGAACTACGGATATCGCGGGGCGGGAAGGTCAATCTCGCCAGTCTGGCCGGGAAAGGCAACCTCACGATCAGGGTCGAGGATGCCACCCAGGTCATCGGCGCGGAGAGTCTCGGGCCGGGCAGCCGCGTGGAGATCTGGGACGGTCAACACGACCATCCCTGATGCGGCGGCTAGGAAGCGGTGAAGGCCGGCTGGGCGAGGTCGGCGACTCTGGTGTGCCGGTTCAGCAGCACGACTTCGCGGAACTGCAACAGGATCGCGCCGGTGGGGGCGTGTACGACCATGTCCTGGCGCAACGGCATGCGCAGCAGCGGCCGCCCGTCCGGCAGCTGACCCCACTGGGGCAGGTCGCCGGATTCGAGGCGGCGCAACGGGATGCGATGGATGGAGTGCACCTCGGCCGGATTGGGGCGCGGCTGGATCGAACCGGGCAGGTGCACCACGACGGGGATGATCACGAAACCGGAGTCGGCGACGAAGTCGTCGAGGAGACCGAGAACCGCGGACTGCTCGGCGACGATGCCGATCTCCTCCGCGGTTTCGCGCAACGCGGCCGTGATCGCGTCTTCGCCGGGTTCCATCCGGCCACCGGGGAACGCCCACTGACCGGCGTTGCGGCCACGGGACGCGCGCTTGATCAGCAGCACGTGCGGTTGCGCGTCGTCCACGATGCAGACGGCCACGGCGGCGGTTCGGTGACCGGCTGGATCGGCGACGATGCGGGGGAGTGCGGCCAGGCGGGCGCGCCACTGCTCGATCATGCGGCCAGCTCCCTGCGCACGAAGTCGACCAGCAGCTCGCGCATCACGGTCACCGTCATGCCGGGCGCCCCGGTCAGCACCTGGATGGCGACGCCGTCGGTCAACGCGGTGAGCTGCATCGCCAGCTGCACCGGATCGACGTCGTCGCGGAACACGTGCTGGCGCTGGCCCCGCCGCACGATCCGTTCCACGGTGTCGCGCCAGCGGCTGTAGAACTCGTTGTGCGCGGGACGGAATTCCGGCCGGATTGTCGCTTCCGCCCAGTACTGCAACCAGATCGACCACTCGTCGCGCACCTCGCCGACCCTGGGCAGCTGCATGTCGATCAGCTTCAGCAGTCGCTCGTAGGCGTTGTCGATCCGCTTCAGCTCCCCGCTCTGCCGGTCGAACGCCTGCTCGACGCAGTGTTTGAGCGCCTCGGTCAGCACGTCGTTCTTGCCGGGGAAGTAGTAGTGCACCGTGCCGGTGCTGGTGCCGCAGACCGCGGCGATGTCCTGAATCCGCACCGCGTGATAGCCGCGCTCGGCGATCAGCCGCCAGGTCGCGTCCAGGATCAGCGCTCTGCGGTCCTCTTCGGTCCGTGTCCCCACCGGCATGGGCGCAGCCTAGCATCCGATCTGACGCGTCAGTCAAATCCTCTGCGAACTCTTGACAACCTCACCGGTCGTGCGGCTAACTGACGCATCAGTCAAACACGGTGAGGAGGTTGGCGTGGCCGACGTACTGCGAGCGGACGTGCATGCCGGCCGGGTCGTGCTGATCACCGGCGGCGGCACCGGCCTGGGCAAAGCCGCAGCGCTCGACTTCGCCGCGGGCGGCGCGAAGGTCGTGGTCTGCGGGCGGCGCGCCGAGCCGTTGAAACAGGTGTGCGCCGAGATCGGCGGCGACTGCCTCGCCATCCCGGCCGACATCCGCGAGCCCGAGCAGGTCGAGCATGTCGTCGATCTGGCGCTGACCGAGTTCGGCCGGATCGACGTGCTGATCAACAACGCCGGCGGCCAGTTCACCGCACCGGCCGAGGAGATCAGCGCGAACGGCTGGCGCGCGGTGCACCGGCTCGCCGTCGACGCCACCTGGGCGATGACCAGGGAGGTCGCCGTCCGCTCGATGATCCCGAACCGCGGCGGCGTGCTGCTGTTCCTCGCGTTCTCGCCACGGCGTGGCATTCCGGGCATGGTGCACGCGACAGCGGCCCGGGCGGCGGTGGAAAACCTCGCGGCCGGGCTGGCGCTGGAATGGAGCCGGTACGGCATCCGCAGCGTCTGCGTCGCGCCCGGCACGATCGCGACCGGCGGCCTGGACGAGAACTACACCGAGGCTGACCGGCAGCGGTGGGCGCAGGCGGTGCCGCTGGGCAGGCTCGGGCGCGCCGACGAAGTCTCCGGCCTGTTGTCCTTTCTGGCCTCGCCGGGCGCTTCCTACATCACCGGCACCACGATCGTCGTCGATGGTGGCGTGGACGCCTGGGGGACCGGCCATCCCGTGCCGCCGCTCGCCGGGGAGGGCGAATGACCACGTTGGACGCGTTGTTCGATCCCGGGGCGGTGGCGATCGTCGGCGCCAGCAACGACCAGTCCAAGTACGGCAACTGGATCAGCGTGCAGGCGCTGCGGATGCGGGAGCGTCGGGCGGTCTATCTGGTGAACCGCAAGGGCGAGCCGGTTCTCGGCGAGCCGACGTTTCGGTCGCTGGCCGAGCTGCCTGGTCCGGTCGAACTGGCTGTGATCGCGGTGCCGTCGGCCGGGTTCGAGCAGGTTGTCGATGAAGCACTGGCTGCCGGTGCGCGGGCGATCGTGGCGATCACGGCTGGGTTTGCCGAACTGGGCGCGGCCGGGCGAGAGCGCGAGGCGGCGATCGCGGCGCGGGTGCGGGCGGCGGGCGCGGTGCTGCTCGGGCCGAACTGCCTTGGCGTGCAGGACAGCACGACCGAGTTGTTCCTGGCCTCGAATCCGTTGCCTGCGGGCGGGGTCGCGTTGCTGTCGCAGAGCGGGAACATGGCGCTGGAGCTGAGCAAGTTGTTGCAGCGGCGGGGGCTGGGGTTCTCGCGGTTCGCGTCGCTGGGGAATCAGGCCGATCTGACCGCCGCCGATCTGGTGCGGGCGTGTACCGCGCATGCCGGTACCGAGCTGATCGCGGTGTACTGCGAGGACTTCGGCGACGGACGCGAGTTCGTGGCCGCCGCAGCGGATGCCGGGAAACCGGTGGTGCTGCTGACCGTTGGTGGCAGCGAAGCGTCCGTGCGCGGGGCCGCGTCGCACACCGGCGCGCTGACCTCGGACACGGCGGTGATCGACGCGGCCTGCCGCGCGGCGGGGATCGACCGGGTGTCGAGTCCGCGCGAGATGGCCGATCTGCTGGCCGGGCTGCACGCTTTCGGCCGCGCGCCGGCTCGGCGGGTCGCGGTGCTGGCCGACGGGGGCGGCCATGCTGCCGTTGCCTGCGATGTCGCCGCTGGTCAGGGGCTGGAGGTGCCGCCGTTCGACGCCCAGCTTTCCGCCGCGTTGCGCGGGGAACTGACGCCGTCGGCGGGCGTGGCCAATCCGGTCGACCTGGCCGGGGCGGGGGAGCAGGACATCACCTCGTTCACCCGCACGCTGACCTTGCTGCTGGCCAGTCCGGCCGTGGACGCGGTGCTGATGACCGGCTACTTCGGCGGCTACGGGGATTACGGCGAAGCGCTGCGCGCCGAGGAGATCGCGACCGCCTCCGCCATGGCCGAGGTCGTGCACGCCAGCGGCAAACCGGTCGCGGTGCATACGATGTGCGCGGACAGTGCTGCGGCCGGTCGGTTGCGGGACAACGGGATCCCGGTCTTCGATGATGTCGGCGCGGCTGCTGCGGCGTTGGCCATGTGGGCGCGCCATGCGGAGTGGTCGGTGCCGAGCCGGTTGCCGATGCCTGCGGTCGCGCCGCCAGTTGAGGATCTGGATTACTGGGGTGCGCGGGAGGCGTTGCGGGCCGCCGGGCTGGCGTTTCCGGATGGGCGGCGGGTCGGGTCGGTTGAGGAGGCCGTGAAGGCCGCCGCGGATCTTGGGTTTCCGGTCGTCGTCAAAGCGTTGGGGCTGGTGCACAAGTCGGACGCCGGGGGAGTGGCGCTGGGCCTTGCTGGACCGGATGCGGTACGGGATGCCGTTGTGGACATGGTGCAACGGCTTGATCCGCCAGGGTTCTGCGTCGAGCGGATGGCTGAGCTGTCCGGCTCGGTGGAGTTGATCGTCGGGGTGCGGCGGGACGCGCGGTTCGGGCCGGTCGCGATGGTCGGCATCGGCGGCGTGTTCACCGAAGTACTCAAGGACGTGGTGTTCGCGCTGGCGCCGGTCGACGAGGCCGGTGCGCGCGAGATGCTCGACAACCTGCGCGGCAAGGCGTTGTTGCACGGCGTGCGCGGCCGACCGCCGGTCGACTTGCCCGCACTGGCCCGGACGATCGCGCTGGTGACCGCGTTCGCGGCCGCGCATCCGGAGATCGCCGAACTGGAAGTCAACCCCCTCTTGGCCGGGCCGACCGGGTGCGTCGGCCTGGACGCCCGGTTCATACCGTAAGGAGACATCGTGGAGTTCGCGTATTCGCACCGGCTGGCCGACCTCAAGCAGCAGGCCGCCGACCTGACCGCGAAGATGATGCAGTACGAGGACGAGTGCGAGGCCAACAACGGCCTCTCCGCCGCCGCGCTCGACGCGATCCGGCAGGACGTGCTGGCCAGCGGATTGCAGGCGGTCAACATGCCGAAGGAGTGGGGCGGCGCCGGACTGTCCATTCTGGAACAGGTCGTGGTCCAGGACGAGCTGGGCAAGCTGACGAACGCGCTGTGGGACGCGGTCTGGCGCCCGGCCAACTGCCTGCGCGCCTGCACCCCGCAACAGCGCGAGCGCTACCTGATCCCGGACATTCGCGGTCAGCGGCGCGACGCGGTGGCCATCACCGAACCTGGTGCGGGTTCCGATCCGTCGAGCATCGAGACCACGGCAACGCCGGACGGTGACACCTACCTGATCAACGGCGAGAAGTGGTTCGTCACGGTCGGCGACACCGCCGATTTCCTGATCGTGCTGGCGAATGTCCTGCCGTCGAATGAGCCGACGTTGTTCCTGGTGGACAAGGATCTGCCGGGTGTCGCCGTCCAGCGGACGCCGCGCTACACGCACACGTTCGTCTACGAGCACCCCGAGTTCACCTTCACCGACGTGCGGGTCGACGCGGACGCCGTGCTCGGCGGCATCGGCCAGGGCTACGAGCTGACCAGGGACTGGTTCACCGAGGAACGGCTGATGATCGGCGCCCGCACCATCGGCGCGGCCGAGCGCGCGCTGTCGCTGGCCACCGACTGGGCCAAGGAGCGCGTGCAGGGCGGCCTGCGGCTGATCGACCGTCAGCTGATCCAGGGCATGCTGGCCGACTCGGCCTGCGACATCGCCACCAACCGCGCGCTCACCCACCAGGTCGCCTGGGAGTTCGACAACGGCGGCGACCGCAAGACCCTGCACGCCAAGGCCGCGATGGTCAAACTGGCCGCGTCCGAGGCCTCCAACCGGGTCGTGGACCGCGCGCAGCAGATCTTCGGCGGGCGCGGCTACATGCGCGACTACCCGGTCGAGCGGTTGTGGCGCGAGCTGCGGGTCGACCGGATCTGGGAAGGCACCTCGGAGATCCAGCGCCTGGTCATCGCCAACGAGATCAGCAAGCGCGGCCTCACCGGCCTGGTGCGGTTCAGCACGGAGGCCTGAGCCGATGTCCGATGGCAGCGTCGAGATCTCCGTGATCGGCCCGGTCGCGGTGCTCACCCTGTGCCGCGAGGCCAAACTGAACGCGCTGTCGACGCACCTGGAACGCGCGCTCGACGACGCACTGCGCTCCGAGGCCGTGCGCGGCGCGGGCGCGGTCGTGGTGACCGGCGGCGAAGGCGTGTTCTCGGCCGGGGCGGACGTCAACGAGCTGCGCGCGATGAATCCGGCGGCCATCGCCGAGTACTACCGGGACTCGGGCGCGGTCTACGAGCGGTTTGCGGCACTGCCGCAGCCGACCGTGGCGGCGATTGCCGGTTACTGCCTCGGCGGCGGGTTCGAACTGGCGCTGGCCGCCGATCTGCGGGTCGCGGACGAGGGCGCCGTGTTCGGGTTTCCCGAGGTCGGCATCGGCATCCTGCCCAGTTCCGGCGGGGTCACCCGGATGGTGCGCGCGGTCGGACCGGCCCGCGCCCGTGACCTGATCCTGCGCTGCCGCCGGATGGACCCGGGGCAGGCGCACGACTGGGGCCTGCTCACCGAGGTGACCCCTCGCGGCGAGCACCTGGCCAGGGCACTGGAGATCGCGGGTGAACTGGCGGCCCAGCCACCGCTGGCCGTGCAGATCGCCAAACAGGTGATCGACGCGGCGACCGACGCGCCACGGGAGGCGGCGCTGCTGTTGGAACGGCTCGCCTACGCGGCGCTCAACCGCACCGAGAGCAACTGAACGACCCGGGGGACCGAGCGGAATTCCGGCTTCATTGGAGAAGCACATGGCAACGACGGTCAGCACATCATCCAGCCCCGAGCAACAGTCAGGTCCACATCGGACACTGCATATCGAGACCCGTTCCATCGACTACGTGCCGCTGGCCGAGCGGCACGGCAAGGTCTGGCACCTGTTCCCGGTCTGGTTCGCCGGGGACGCCCACCTGGCCACGATCGCCACCGGCGTCATCGGCATCGCCCTGGGCGGCAACCTGATCTGGACCGCGATCGCGGTGGTCGCCGGGTGCGCGTTCGGCACGTTCTTCATGGCGTTCCACTCCACCCAGGGACCGCAGCTCGGCTTACCGCAGATGGTCCAGTCCCGGCCCCAGTTCGGGTTCGTCGGCGCGCTGCTGGTCTGGATCGTCGCGCTGGTCACCTACATCGGCTACACCGGGTTCAACCAGATCCTGGTCGGCAGCACGCTGCAGCAGCTCGGGAACGTACCGACCGGGATCAGCTATGTCGGCTATGCCGTGGTGGGCATCGTGCTCGCGATCGTCGGCTACGACTTCATCCACAGGGCGTCGCGCTGGCTGACCTACCTGATGCTGGTCGTGCTGATCATGTTCACGGTCGGCATCATCGCGGTGCATCCGTTCAGTAGCGCGGAGATGAACCTCGGTTCGTTCGCGCTGACTCCGTTCCTCATCCAGTTCTTCACCGCGGCCGTGTATCAGCTGTCCTGGTCCATTTATGTTTCGGACTACTCGCGGTACCTGCCGCCGACGGTGGGCGTGCGGTCATCGTTCTGGTGGACGTATGTCGGCGCGGGTGTCGGTGGCGCGTGGATGATGCTGGTCGGCACGTTCGCGGCCGGGTTGTTCCCGAAGGCGACCGCGGTCAACGCGGTGATCTCGGCCGGTGACGCGATTTTCCACGGGTTCGGCAAGACGCTGCTGATCGCCTCGGTGCTGCCGCTGATCACCATCGGCTGCCTGAACTTCTACGGCGCCAGCCTCACCCTGCTGTCCAGTATGGACTCGATCAAGCGGATCAAGCCGACGCTGGCCAAGCGGATCGTCGCGCTGGTGATCGTCGGCGTGCTGGCCACGGCGATCGCGTTCGCGTCCAGCGACAGCTTCGTCACCCAGTTCGGCGACTTCCTCACCGTGCTCGGCTACCTGTTCACGCCGTGGACCGCGATCAACCTGATCGACTTCTACGTCGTGCGGCGCGGCCACTACTCGATCCGGGAGATCTTCAACCCGCACGGCATGTACAAGCGGTGGAGCTGGCGCGGCCTGGCCGCCTACGGCCTGGGTTTCGCCTCGATGATGCCGTTCGCGGTGGTCGGCAACCTGGAGGGCCCGATCGCCAAGCTGATGAACGGCACGGACATCTCGATGATCATCGGCCTGGTCGTGGCCGCCGGTGCCTACCTGCTGTTCTGCCGCTCGCTCGATGTCAAGGCCGAACGGGAAGCTGTGCTGGTCGCCGATGCCGGTCTGGACCCCGGCCTCGCGTGATGGTCCCGATGCGGGACGGCGTGCGGCTCGGCACCGGCGTCCACCTTCTGCCCGCACCAGGGCGGTTGCCGACAGTGCTGATCCGCACGCCGTACGAGGACACGCTCATCCCGGGTCTCGTCGACCGGTTCACCGAGGCCGGGTTCGCCGTGGTGGCGCAGGACGTGCGCGGCCGGCTGCGGTCGGAGGGGGTGGGCGAGCCGTTCCGGCAGGAGCTGGCCGACGGCTCGGACACCTGCGACTGGATCGTGCGGCAGCCGTGGTCGGACGGTTCGGTGTGCTGCTGGGGCAACTCGTACTACGGCTTCGCCGCCTGGGCCGCGGTTGCCTCCGGGCATACCGCGATCCGCGCCGCCGTGACCCGCTACATCACCACCGACATCGGCGGAGAACTGGTGCGGCGCAACGGCGTACTGCGACTCGGGCCGATGGTGGAGTGGTTGCGCGACACCTGGCGTGGCCGGCGGTTGGCCAGTTTGCCCGGCCCGGGGCCGTATTTCGGTCCGGCCGCGGTGCCGATGCTGCACTGCGCCGGCTGGTTCGATTCGTTCCAGGCTGGTCAGTTGGCGGATTGGCGGCGTTCGCGTGGGGGAGCGCTGCTGATCGCCGCGACCGATCATCAGGACGATCACTTCGAGTTCGACCGGGCCAGCCCCGATCATTTCGTCGATCCCGTTGCCCGCGAGGCGATGCTGGACCGCAGCCTGTCGCCGGTGATCGACTTCCTGCGTGGCGCTCGGCCCGCGCCGGTTCGCTGGGAGTTGACCGGTGCCGGGCCGCGCACCGCCGACACCTGGCCGCCGCCCGCCCAGCCGCTGGTGTTGTCGCTGGGTTCCGTGGGCTGGGAGCATGATCCGGACGATCCGGTGCCGTGCCTGGAGCGCGACTGGTGGCGGCCGTTGCTGGAACTGGTCGACGAGCGGGTGATCGAGGGACGGCCGGATGTCGTGACGTTCACCAGCCGGGCTTGGGCAGACGACCTTGATCTTGCCGGTCCGGTTTCGTTGCGGGTGACGTTGGCGGCCGAGGGCACGCTGGTGGTGAAGTTGTGCGAGGTCGGGCCGGATGGCCGTGGCAGGCGCCTGCTGGAGGCGCCGTGCCACGGCGTCGGCGTGCTGACCGTGCCGATCGGCGATCTCGGCTACCGGCTGCGTGCTGGGCACCGGCTGCGCGTGCAACTCGCGTCGAGCTGCTTTCCGCTCTACCCGGTCGATCCGTTGCCCTACCGGCAGCGGATCGAGGACGCCGAGTTGCGGCTCAGCGTCCTTGCAGCGACTTGACGTTGTCGCCGAACGTCCAGCCGAGCGAGCCGTCCCAGTTGATCGACCAGGTCATCAGGCCCTTCAGCCCGTTGTGGTAGTTGTTCCAGGCCTGTGCGACCAGGCCGGTCGACATGTAGCCGCCGCCCGCTCCCGGTTGCGCGGGCAGGCCGGGGACCTGCTTGTCGTACGGGATCTTGATCGTGGTGCCCTGCACGGTGAGGCCGTTGTTCAGGCAGTCGGTCTGCGCGGTGAAGCCCTGCACCGTGGCTGCCTCGTAGGAGTCGCCGGAACAGCCGTACATGTTGCCGTTGTAGTACTGCATGTTCAGCCACCAGAGCCTGCCGCTGTCCAGGTACTTCTTGATGATCGGCAGGTACGCGCCCCAGATCGAGCCGTAGGTGATGCTGCCGCCGGTGACGTAGGCGGTCTCCGGCGCCATGGTGAGGCCGAAGTTCGACGGCATCTGCGCCAGTACACCGTCGATGATGCGCTCCAGGTTGGCCTGCGAGGTGGACAGCTGGTTGATGTTGCCGCTGTCGGTGAGGCCGGTTTCCAGGTCGATGTCGATGCCGTCGAAGTTGTTGGCTTTGAGGATCGGCACGAGCGTGGAAACGACCTTGTCGGCGACCGCGCTGGAGCCGAGATCGATACCGGCCGCCGCGCCACCGATCGACATCAGAATGGTGGCCCCGGCCGCTTTTGCCTGACACATTTCGGTGGGCGTCGGAACCTGGACGTTGGTGTCCATTCCGTTCTGCCACAACACCGTCCCGTCCGAATCGATGACCGGGAACGCCGCGTTGATCACGTTGTAGCCGTGCTGGCTGATGCGCGAGTCGGTGATCGGGATCCAGCCCAGGCCCGGGTGAACACCGTTCTTGGCGCCGTCCCAGTTTTCCCAGTATCCCTGGACAACCTCGCCCGCTGGTTTGGACTTCACCGCGCAGGTGTCCGCGTTCGGGGTCGCCGCGCTGGAGACCGGCGCCAGCAGGACACAGCCGATCGCGCAGGCGACACCGGCCAGGGCCGATAATCGACGAATCATTTCCGGCTCCTTTTTCGGAATCCGTACCAGTGCATAAAGTGGTACGGTTATCGCGGTTTCTTTCTTTTCATGAAACCGGACGGCCGGATCGTCGTCTACTTAACGGTTTTGACAGTTCAGTTGAGTTCGATGACGGCGACGACGCGCTCCTGGTCACGTCCGTAGGGCTGGCCGGTGTACTTGGTGGCGATCTGGTCGACGATGGCCCAGCCTTCGTCGCCGTCGATCCACTTGACGACGCGGCCGCGCAGGATGATCGGCTGGTAGGGGTTGTCCGGCGCGGTGAGGGACAGCGCGACGCGCGGGTCGCGGCGCAGGTTGCGAGCCTTCTGCGAGCCGGGGCCGGTGAGGAACACGATCTGCTCGCCGAGCGTGTCCACCCACAGCGGCACGGAGTGCGGTGCGCCGTCCGGCAGGACGGTGGCCAGGTGGGCGAGCGAGGTGGATTCGACGGCGCGGCGTACGTCCGGGCTGAGCATCGTGAGCACTCCTTTGCTTGGGTTCCTTGAGGAGACTCCAAGACCATAGCGCGTGGAGTTCCCTAAGGGAACCCCGATTGCTAAACTTGGGTCATGCAGCGCACCGACTTCAGTGAGATGGCCTGCTCGATCGCCCGGACCATGGACGTGATCGGCGAACCGTGGTCGCCGCTGATCCTGCGCGATGTCTACGTCGGTTTCAGCCGTTTCGAGCAGATCCAGGCCGATCTCGGCATCTCCCGCAAGGTGCTCACCGAGCGGCTGAATCACCTGGTCGAGCGCGGCATCATCGAGCGCCGCCCCTACGATCAGCGGCCCCGCTACGAGTACGTCCTCACCGAGCGGGGGACCGAACTGGTCGACCTGCTGATGGTGATGGTCCGCTGGGGCGACCGGTGGCTGGCCGGCGAGGCCGGTCCACCGGTGCTCTACCGCCATCACGCCTGCGGCGAGATCAGCCACGTGGACCTGCGCTGCGCGCACTGCGGCGAGCCGATGCACGCAACCGACATCGACGTCCTGCCTGGTCCCGGCGCGGCGGCCGAGTAGTTACCCCCGCGTTCACCGTCAAGATTGTTCGCTGTCCCAACCCGGTCAGGCGCGGCGATTATGAATCGCCCAAGCCGGACTGAGGAAAGGGACGCCTGATGAGACGAGTCGCCTCCGTGTTGTGCGGGGTCGCCGCTGTGGTGGCCGCGATCGTGGTCGCGCCACCGACGGCCGCCGCCGCGACGAGCGGGAACCTGATCGTCAACGGCGACGCGGAGGCCGGTTACTGCACCAACGACTGGCATGCCGCGAGCACCATGCCCGGCTGGACGATCACCGGGAACAGCCCGGACGTCATGTGCTACGCGTCGGGCACGTTCACGCACCCGGCCAGTCCCGCGCCCGGCTCGGCGTTCTTCGCGCCCGGCGATCAGGGCGACGCGAGCATGACCCAGACCGCGAACGTGGCCTCGGCGGCATCGGCCATCGACGGCGGCGGCGTGACCGCGAACCTGTCGGGCTGGCTGGGCGGCTGGACGACCTATGCCGGGTATGTCCAGGTGTCGATCACCTTCCTGAACTCGTCGGGCGGCACACTGGGCAACGCGGTCGACCTGCCGACGGTGACCGCCTCGGATCGCGGCAACACCACCGGTTTTCTGGCCCGCAGCACCACCGCGACGGTGCCGTCGGGCACTCGCGCGATCCGGACGCGGGTGCAGTTCCTGAGTAGCAGTGGTGAGTCCGGCTATGCCGACAACCTCTCGCTGACCCTGTCCACACCGGTGACCGCGCCCGTGCTCGCCCCGCCACCGTCGTCGGTGCCGCGCTACGACCACGTGTTCATGATCATGATGGAGAACACCGACTACTCGGCGGTCGCGGCCGACACCACCGGCATGCCGTTCTTCCACGGCCTGATGGCGCAGGGCACCTCGATGGCCGACTATCACGCGGTCTACCACCCCAGTGACGAGAACTACCTGGCCATCGCGGGCGGCGACACCTACGCCAACGGCGCCACCTACTGGCCCACCATCAAGGATCCGGGCAAGAACCTGGGCGACGAACTCGAAGCCAACGGCCAGAGCTGGAAGGCCTACGAGCAGGGCATGGGCGTGCCGTGCAACGACAGCAGCAGCACCGAGCACACCTACGACTCCTACTACGCCCCGGACGACGCTCCGTTCATCAACTACACCGACGTCAGCGGCAACCAGGCCCGCTGCCAGGCCCACCTGGTCGACACCAGCCAGCTCGGCACCGACCTCCGGTCGGCCGGCACCACGCCCGCGTTCTCCTGGATCGGCGCCGACGACTACTACGACGGCGAATCGGCTGGTAACGGCAACGCGGCCAGCCGCGCGGTGCAGGATGGCTGGCTGAAGCAGACCATCACGCCGATCATGAACTCGCCGGCCTGGACCGCTCAGCGCTCGCTGCTGCTGGTCACCTGGGACGAGGACGAGACCGAAGCGGACAACCAGGTCGCCACGGTCGCCGTCGACTCGGCCGGGCTCGTGCACGCCGGGTACAGCAGCAACACCCGCTACGACCACTACAGCACCGCGCGCACCATCGAAGCCGCCCTGGGCATCGGCCCGATCACCGCCAACGACCGCTACGCGACGCCGTTCAACGACGCGTTCACCGGCTCGGCCAGCTTCCTGCGCCCGACCGTGTCCGGCGCGAACCTCAGCGTCCAGTACCAGACGCCGGCCGCGTCCGCGACCAATTGGATCGGCGTCTACCACCCCGGCGACCTGCCGGGCAGCGTCGGGTCGATCGCCTGGCAGTACGCGCCGAACACGTCCGGTACGCTCACCTTCACCACGTCCAGCCTGGGCGGCGCGGGCAGCTATTCGCTGTTCCTCTGCGCGAACGACGGCTACGGCATTCTCGCGGGGGCAGTTCCGATGACCGTCACCTAAGCTCACCGGATGAGCAGCAAGTTGCCCCGCGCCCGCTACGAGAAGGAGCTGTACCGGCTGCAGGGCGAGCTGGTGAAGCTGCAGGAATGGGTGCGCGCCGAGGGCGCCCGGGTGGTCGTGGTGTTCGAGGGCCGCGACGCTGCCGGCAAGGGCGGGACGATCAAGCGGGTCTCGGAGTTCCTGAACCCCCGTGTCGCGCGCATCGCGGCACTGCCGACACCGTCCGAACGCGAACGCGGCCAGTGGTACTTCCAGCGCTACATCGAGCAACTGCCGACCGCGGGCGAGATCGTGCTGTTCGACCGGAGCTGGTACAACCGAGCTGGGGTCGAGCGGGTGATGGGTTTCTGCACGCTCGACGAGTACCGCCGTTTTCTCCATCAGTGCCCGATCTTCGAACGGCTGCTGGTCGAGGACGGGATCCTGCTGCGCAAGTACTGGTTCTCGGTCAGCGACGAGGAACAGCAGCGCCGTTTCGAGTCCCGGCTGGACGATCCGATGCGCCGCTGGAAACTGTCCCCGATGGACCTGGAGTCGATCAGCCGCTGGGAGGAGTACTCGCAGGCCAAGGACGAGATGCTGGTGCACACCGACATCCCGGAATCGCGCTGGTTCATGGTGGAGAGCGAGGACAAGCGGCGGGCGCGGATCAACATGATCGCGCACCTGCTGTCCACGATTCCCTACCACGGCATCAAACCGCCCGACATCACGCTGCCGCACCGGCCGGCGTCGACCGGCTACCAGCGCCCGCCCCGCGATCAGGAGACCTATGTGCCGGATCACGCGGGTTCATTGATGAGCTGACCTGGTGTCGCTGCTGCTGCTCGCGCTGGTACTGGTCATCGGCCTGGCCGGACCGCTGCTGGCGACGCCCCAGCGGGCCAGGGTGCCGGTCGTGGTCGGCGAGATCCTGCTGGGTGTCGTGGTCGGCCGGACCGGTTTCGAGTGGGTGCGGCCGGACTCGCCGGAGCTGTCCTTTCTCGCGTCGATCGGGTTCGGCCTGGTGATGCTGGAAGCGGGCAGCCACGTGCCGCTCGGTGATCCGGCGCTGCGCGGCGCGTTGCGCAAGGGCGCGCTGCTCGCCGCCGGGGTGGGCGTGCTCGCGGTGCCGGCCGGGTTCGGCGTCGCCGCGCTGGCCGGGACCGGTCATGCGCTGCTCTACGCGGTGCTGCTCGCGTCCAGCTCGGCCGCGCTGGTCGTGCCGGTGTTGAACGAGGCCAAGCTGAACACCGGCCCGGCGCTGGTCGCGATCGTGCAGGTCGCCATCGCGGACACCGTCTGCATCGTCGCGTTGCCGCTGGCCGAGGACCCGCGCCATGCCGGGCGGGCCGCGCTGGGTGCGCTGGCCGTGATCGCTGCCGGTCTCGTGCTGTATCTGGTGATGCGCGAGTTGCGTGACCGGGGCGCGCTGGATCGGTTGCACGAGCTGAGCAAGCGGCGGGACTTCGGGCTGGAACTGCGGGTGCGGCTGATCATCCTGTTCGTGCTGGCCGGGATCGCGCAGTTGCTCGGGGTGTCGGTGATGCTAGCCGGGTTCGTCGCCGGGTTGATGCTGCGCGGCGAGGGCGAACCGCGTCGATTGGCCCGGCAGCTGTTCGGGTTGACCGACGGCTTCCTGGCGCCGGTGTTCTTCGTCTGGCTCGGTGCCTCGGTCGACCTGCGTGCGCTGGTCCAGTCGCCCAGGTTGATTCTCTTGGCGGTGGTGCTGATCGCAGGCGCCGTGCTGGTGCACGCGGCGACCCGGCTGGCCGGTCAGCCGCTGCCGTTCGCGGTGCTCTCGGCTGCCCAACTGGGTCTGCCGGTCGCGGCGGTCACCATCGGGACGGCCAACCACCTGCTCGGTTCCGGTGAGGGCGCGGCGATCCTGGCCGCGGCCATGGGCAGCGTGATCATCACCGGTGTCGCCGCCAACCGAGCCGCCCATACTGAAATTCAAGAAAAACAGCCGTAAAACAACACGTTATCCGTCAATAACGACCCTACTTGCGTAGGTGTCGACCGAGGTGAACCTTTCCTTAATCTTCCGCGGCACCCATCCCTGCCAAGGAAATCCGAGGGTTCGCCATGCACATCAAGTCCACCGGTGTCGTGGTCGTGGGAATCACCACGCTCACCGCACTCGCCATCGGAGGCACCGCCGCCGCCGCGCCCACCGCCGCGCACCACCACTTCGGACTCGGCGCGAGCATCACCCACTCGACCGACCACCTGCACTCGGCGCAGGCCGTCACCGCCCGGCCCGTCGACGTGCCGGACAGCTACTCGCTGACCAACTACGCCCTGAGCCCGGGCAACCAGGGCCAGGTCAACTCGTGCGTGTCCTGGGCCGTCGGGCACACCTCGATGGGCTTACTGGAGAACGAGCAGGGCATCAGCGGCGGTCCGAACGCGCCGATGTACATCTACTCGCAGCTGGTCAACGGGCAGAACGTGGGCACCTACCCGGAGGACAACCTGAACATCGCCCAGCAGCAGGGCGTCGATTCCGAATCGGACTACACCCAGGGCGACACCGACTACACCGACACGCCCACCGACGCGGAAACCCAGAACGCCGCCAACTGGAAGATTTCCGGTTATGACAGCCTGCCCACCGGAAGTGGATTGCGGAATGCGGTCGAATCCGCGATTTCCAGTGGCCTGCCGGTCATTTTCTCCTTCGACGTCTACCAGAGCTTCGAGGACATGTCCCAGCAGACCGCGCAGGACTACAGCTACGCCGATCCGACCGATGGCGAGCAGGCGCTCGGCGGCCACGAGATCACCATCGTCGGCTACACCAGCCAGGGCGTGACCATCGAGAACTCGTGGGGCACCGGCTGGGGCGACAGCGGCTACGCCAACCTGTCCTGGGACTTCCTGGAAGGCGCGGCCCAGGACGCGCACTCGGTCGGCAAGCTCGTCTCCTGAGTTTTGCGAGGTGCGGCCTCGGTTCGCCGGGGCCGCACCCGCTCATTCGTCGACGCTGGGCCGGGCCTGCTCGTAGGCGAGGGCCAGTTCCTCGATCGGGACGGCGGCGGCCGGGCGGTGGTTCGCCGCCCGGATCGCGGCCGGGTCGAGTTTGGGTTCGCGGTCCGCGGTGAGCAGGCCGTTGGTCTCCTGGAGGGTGTCGGTGAGCTGGGTGTAGCAGAACCCGGCCAGCGCGGTGCTGGCCAGCAGCGCGCCGGTCAGCTCGAAGTAGCGGGCCAGCAGCGCTTCGGCGTCCGGCAGGGTCGCGTAGCCGTGCCATTTCTCGTCGGCCTCGGGCCGGTAGCTCAGCCCGCCGTACTCGGTGATCATCACCGCGGCCCGCGGATCACGCTCGCCGAGCAGCGGAACGCGACCCATCGGTCCCGGACCGCGCAGCACCGCGTCGACGGCGGCGGCGGTGCCGTAGCGGGCGGCCAGGCTGGCGCCGCTGGGGGAGTAGTCGTGCAGGCCGTAGATGTCGCTGACCGTGTGTTCCCAGCCGTCGTTGGAGATCACCGGGCGGGTCGGGTCCAGCGCCTTGGTGAGGTGATAGAGCGCGGACGCGAGATGCCGCTGGGCCGGGTCGGTGGCGATGTGCCGCACGCCCCAGCTCTCGTTGATCGGCACCCACGCCACCACGCACGGATGCCCGGCATCGCGCAGCACCACCTCTGTCCATTCACGACAGATCCGGTCGATCGCCTTGGCCGAGAACGTGTAGGCGCTGGGCATCTCGTCCCACACCAGCAGCCCGAGCCGGTCGCAGTGGTACAGGAAGCGCGGGTCTTCGACCTTCTGGTGCAGCCGCGCCCCGTTGAACCCGAGGCTCTTGATCAGCTCGACCTCGCGGCGCAACGCCTCGTCGCTCGGCGCGGCGAGGTGGCTGTCCGGCCAGTATCCCTGCTCCAGCACCATCCGCAGGAAGTACGGGTGCCCGTTGAGCGTGAACCGGCCGTCGCGCACGCCGACCTCGCGCAGCCCCACGTAACTGGCCACGGTGTCGGCGCCGGTCTCGGTGGCCAGGGTCAGGTCGACGTCGAGCAGGACCGGGTGCTCGGGTGTCCACAGTAGCCGGTCGAGTTCCTGACCGTGCTGCGCGGCGGGCAGATCGAGCACGGCGCGGGCGCTGGTGCCGTTGGCGGTGATGGTCTGCCGGAGAAGTTCCTCCTCGCCGAGGCGGACCCGGATGGTCAGCTCGGCCGGAGTGTCACCGGCCAGGTCGGCGTCGAGTTCGATGCGGCCCTGGGCGGGCAGCGTCCGCCAGCGGAGGGCCTGGATGTGCCGGGCCGGCACGGTTTCCAGCCAGACCGGTTGCCAGATGCCGGTGGTGCGGTGGTACCAGATGACGTGCGGCTCGGGCTGCCAGTCCTGCTTGCCGCGCGGCTGCTCGACGTCACCAGGCCGGTCCTCGGCCCGCACCACCAGCACCTGCTCGGGCGCGTCCAGCAGCGCATCGGTCACGTCGGCGTGGAACGGCGTATGCCCGCCCTCGTGCCGCGCGACCAGCCTCCCGTTCACCCAGACCGTGGCCGCGTAGTCGACCGCACCGAAATGCAGGATCACGCGCCCGGAACCCGGCTCGGCGGTGAACGTGCGCCGGTACCAGACCACCGGGTGAAAACCGGTCTCGCCGACCCCGCTCGCGGCCGACTCGGGCGGGAACGGCACCACGATGGTCCGGTCGAACACCTCATCGGCCAGCTCGTACCAGTGTGCCGCGCCTCCCTCGCCCGCGTCGTCGAAGGCGAAGCGCCACTCGCCGCACAGGTCGGTCCACTGCTCGCGGGTCAGTTGCGGGCGGGGATGGGTCACGGGTCTCCTCCAGGTCGTCGGGGCCGCTGGGTCTCACCGTAGGCGGCCCGATGTCTCACCCGGCTCGCGGCGGGCTAACCACCGGGTGTGGACACAGACAGCGCGACCCTCGGGGTCGAGCAGGAGTTCCTGGTCGTCGACGCCAGCGGCTACCCCGCCCACCGGGGCACCGAGCTGGTGGCAGCGGGTGAGGACGAGCAGGCCGAGGGCGACCTGCAACCCGAACTGGTCCGCTGCCAGGTCGAGACCACGACGTCGATCTGCCATGACGCCGAGCAGGTCAGCGGCCAACTGGCCGACCTGCGGCAGCGCGTCGACGAGCAGGCCCGCGCTCGCGGACTGCGATTGGTGCCCTCCGGGACGCCGGTACTGGCCGACGCGGACGACTGGCCGCCGATCTCGGGCGGCGAGCGGTACCGGGAGATCGCCGACTGGTTCGGCGCGGTCGCGCGCACCAGCAACACCTGCGGCGCTCACGTGCACGTGGCCATTCCGGACCGCGCCACCGGGGTCGAGGTCAGCAACCGGGTCCGGCCGTGGCTGCCGATCCTGCTCGCGCTCACCGCGAACTCGCCGTTCTACCAGGGCGCCGACACGTCCTATCACAGCTGGCGCTACGTGTTGTGGTCGCACTGGCCGACCGCGGGCCCGCCGCCGCTGTTCGCCTCGCTCGATCACTACGAGAGCAGCCTGGACGCGTTGATGCGGGTCGGCGCGGTACTGGACCGGCGCGGCGTGTACTGGGACATCCGGCTCTCCGAACACCAGCCGACGCTGGAGTTCCGGGTCTGCGACGTGACGCAGACCCCGGGCGAGGCCGCGACGATCGCCGCGCTGGTCCGGGCCGCGGTCGCCACCGCGATCGACGATGCCGGTGCCGCCTACCAGCTCGCCTTGCCGTTGCCGCAGGAAGTGTTGCGGGCGAACCTGTGGCGGGCCGCGCGGGAAGGCTTGGCCGGGGAGTGCCTGCACCCGGTCACCGGCGACCTGGCACCGATGTGGACGATCGTCGGCGATTTCGTCGACTGGGTGCGGCCCGCGTTGAAGGACGCCGGTGACGACGAGTTCGTCGCCGGGCAACTGGCCTGGCTGCGCGACGCGGGCGATGGCGCGACGCGGCAGCGGGCCGCTTTCGCCCAGCACCAACGGCTCACCGATGTCGTCGACCGGCTAGCCGGACGCAGCTGATCGGTTGGCGTTGAAGCGCGCCTTCTTCTGACGATTCCCGCACGTGTTCATGTCACACCATCGGCGGGTGCGGCTTTGGCTGGTGTCGAAGAAGGCGGCCTGGCAGGTCGGTGACGCGCACAAGGCCAGTTTTCCGTCTCGTTCGCCCGCGAGGATGCTGATCGCGTCGGCGGCGATCACACCCAGGGCGTCTTCCACACTGGACGGCGAGCTGAGCCGCCATTGCCGCTTGCCATCGGGGGTCAGGACGGCGGCGGCCCGGCCCGCCGCGCTGCGCTCATTGATGACGTGGACGGCCGTCGCGGGGAGGGCTTCGTGGATCGCGGTCGCGGTCGCGGCGGCGTGAATCGACTCCCTCAGCTCCCGGGCGAGGTCGAGCTGGGCGGTGGTGCAGGAGTCCACGGCCAGGCCATTCACGGCCAGCCAGTCGACGAGCCGCTGCGGCGTGGGGATGCGCTCCACCGGTTCGCCGTGACGCTCCGAGAGGGTCCCGGTGAAGCTGGTGGCCAGCACGCTACCGAGGCGGAAGTCGGGGAACCCAGTGCGCATGGAACCACCTTAGCTGGTTGCGCGCCGACCTGACGCCATGTTAGAACCGTCTTAGCCGGTTCCACGATGGCCAGGAGGTCTCATGTCCCGTCTCACCAGCGACGTACACGCATTCGAAGCCCACGCGAGCGACGCCGACCTCGCCGAGCTGCGCGCGCGACTGGCCGCCGCGCGGCTACCGGAAGCCGAGACCGTCTACCGCGCCCCGCCCGGTCCGCGCCGATGGGACCAGGGCGTTCCGCTCGCCGACCTCGTCGAGGTCGTCAACTACTGGCGCACCGAGTACGACTGGCGGTCCTTCGAAGAGCGCCTTGACCGGATCGGCCAGTTCCGCACGACCGTCGACGATCTGGCCATCCACTTCCTGCACCGCCGATCTCCGCGGGTGGACGCGACTCCGCTGATCGTGACGCACGGCTGGCCGGGCAGCATCGCCGAGTTCGTCGACGTCGTCGACGAGCTGGCCGATCCGAAAGACGCGGCGGCACCGGCGTTTCACGTCGTGGTCCCATCGCTACCGGGCTTTGGCTACAGCGACAAGCCGGCCAGCACCGGGTGGGGAACCGAGAAGATCGCGGCCGCCTGGGTGGAGCTGATGGGACGGCTCGGCTACCGCCAGTTCCTCGCGCACGGCGGCGACTGGGGCGGCAACATCACCACGGTGCTCGGCGGCCGGTTCCCGGAGCACGTTCTGGGCATCCACACCACGTTCGCGGAGGGACCGCCCGGATTGACAACGGACGGGCTGACCGCCGCCGAGCGCAAGTGGACGGAGGACACCCACGATTTCTGGCACCACCGCGCGGCCTACGCGAAGCAGCAGGCGACCCGCCCGCAGACCATCGGCTACTCGCTCGTCGACTCACCGGTCGGGCTGCTCGCCTGGATCCTGGACAAGTTCGCCGAGTGGTCTGATACCGAGGACAGTCCGTTCGAGACGATTTCCCGAGACCGCGTCCTTGACGACGTCACCCTGTACTGGCTGACGCGGACCGGCGCGTCATCGGCCCGCATCTACTACGAAAGCCACAACTCGCTCGATCCCGAACTGCGGGTCGACGTCCCGTCGGCGATCACGGTGTATCCCCGCGACATCGAGAAGTATCCGCGCCCCTGGGCCCAGCAGCGGTACCGCCAGATCGTTCGGTGGCGGTCGCCCGAAACCGGCGGACACTTCCCGTCGCTGGAGGTCCCCAGGTATTTCGTCAAGGACCTGCGAGCGGGCCTCGCGGCGGTGCTGGCCGCGGTTTAGCTACCCGGTCACCATCACCGAGCCCCGGCCTTGAGCTTGCGGACCAGGAAGGCCGCCGCGAGCGCGGCCGCCGCGGCGATGGCGATGTTCTTCACGGGTGGTTTCGGTGCGGCCGGGCGGTCGGCCGGAGCGAGATCGCCGGTGACGGTCTGGCCGCGCAGGGCCCGGTCGAAGAGTTCGGCGAGGTGGATGGCTTCCCGGCCGCCGCTGTCGAGTTCGTGGATCTGGGTGCGGCAGGAGAAACCGTCGGCCAGGATCACCGCGTCCGGCGCGGCTTCGCGCAAAGCGGGTAGCAGCACGGCTTCCGCGCACGCCTCGCTGACCTCGCCGTGGCCGCTTTCGAAGCCGAAGTTGCCTGCCAGCCCGCAGCAGCCGGATTCCAGCCGGTCGACCTGCGCGCCGGCGGTTTCCAGCAGTTTCTGGTCGGCCGACCAGTCGTCGAGCGCGGCGTGCTGGTGGCAGTGCACCTGGGTGATCACCTTGGTGCCCGCCAGCGCCGGCGGCTCCCAGCCATCGGTGTGCTGCTGGAGGAGTTCGGCGAAGGTGACGGTGTGGTCGCGGATCCGGGCCACGTCCACGTCGTCGGGGAACAGATCCGGCGCGTCCGACCGGAACACCGCGGTACAACTCGGCTCCAGCCCGACCACCATGCCACCGCCGCGGACGTGCTCGGCGACCAGGTCCACGGTGCGGCGCAACACCTTCTTGGCGGTGTCCAGTTGACCGGTGGAGATCCAGGTCAGGCCGCAACAGATCGGCTCGGTCGGGATCCGCACGGTCCAGCCGGCCGCTTCCAGCACGCCGACGGCGGCGATGCCGATGTGCGGGTGGAAGTGGTTGGTGAACGTGTCCGGCCAGAGCAGCACCGTGCCGCGTGGCCCGGTTTTGGCTCCGCCGCGCCGCATCCACCACTGTTGCAGGGTTTCGCCCGCGAACAGTGGGATTTCCCGGTCTTCCAGGCCCGCGCCTCGGGTGGCGATGGTGCGCAGCAACGGGATCTGGGTGAGCGCGTTGATGGCGGGCCCGAGCCTGGTCTTGGCCACGGCCGCCGCGGCGAACGGCAGCCAACCGAGCGCGTAGTGGGCGCGCGGGCGCAACCTGCCCTCGTAGTGGTGCGAGAGGAATTCCGCCTTGTAGGTGGCCATGTCCACGTCGACCGGGCAGTCGGACTTGCAGCCCTTGCAGGCCAGGCACAGGTCGAGCGCGTCGCGTACCTCGGTGGAGCGCCAGCCGTCCTTGATCGGGGAATCGGGGTGACCGTTGAGCATTTCGAACAGCAGCCGCGCGCGGCCCCGCGTCGAGTGCTCCTCCTCGCGGGTCACCTGGTAGGACGGGCACATGACCGAGCCGCCCTCGTGGCTGTGCTGGCGGCATTTACCGACGCCGACGCACCGGTTGGCGGCCTTGACGAACGAACCGTCGTCCTCCGGGTAGGCGAAGTGCAGCCGGTGCTCGTCGATGCGCGGCGCCCAGGACCCGCCGAGCCGCAGGTGTTCATCCGCGCGGGCCGGCGCGACCACCTTGCCGGGGTTCATCCGGTTTTCCGGGTCGAAGATCGCCTTGAGCTTGCCGAACGCGGCCACGATCTCCTCGCCGAACATGCGGGGGAGCAGTTCGCCGCGGCTCTGGCCGTCGCCGTGCTCGCCGGACAGCGACCCGCCGTAGGAGGCGACGAGATCGGCGGCGCGCTCCAGGAAACGCCGGTAGTCGGCGACGCCCTGCGGATCGGTGAGCCGGAACGGGATGCGGGTGTGCACGCAGCCCTGTCCGAAGTGGCCGTAGAGCGCGGGCGCGGTGTCGTCGGCGTAGCCGAACTCCTCGTAGAGCTTGTTCAGGTCGCGCAGGTAGTCGCCGAGGCGGTCCGGGGGAACAGCCGAGTCCTCCCAGCCTTCCCAGGTGTCCGGCTCGTTGGGCACGTGCGCGGTCGCGCCGAGCCCGGCTTCGCGGGCCGCCCACAGTTCGTCCTCGTGGCTGGGCTCGTCCATGAATGCCACGTCCGGGTCGTGCTCGGATTCGCCGAGCGCGGTGAGCATGCCCTTGGCGCGCGCGTCGATCTCCTCCTGGGTTTCGCCGCCGAACTGGACCATCAGGTAGCCGTCGCCCTTGGGCAGTTCGGCCAGCGCGTCGGCGTTGAGTCGCTTGATCCGCTGGTCCCTGATCAGCCGGTGATCCAGCCCCTCCAGCGCGATCGGCTCGTGCGGCAGCACGGCCGGGATCGCGTCGGCGGCTTTGAAGACCGACTCGAACCCGAGCACCACCAGCGAACGGCACTTCACCACCGGGACCAGCTCCAGCTCGGCGCGCAGCACCGTCACCAGCGTGGACTCGCTGCCGACCAGCAGACCGGCGACGTCGAAATGGTGTTCGGGCAGCAGCGAATCCAGGTTGTAGCCGGAGACCCGGCGCGGAATGTCGGGGTAGCGCTCGCGGATCCGGTCGGCGTATTCGTCGCGCAGCGCCCGCAGTTCGCGGTAGACGCTGGCCTGCCGGTTGCCGTGCCGTTCGATCTCGGCGTACTCGTCGTCGCTGGTCTCGCCGCACCAGAACCGGGTGCCATCGGCCAGCAGCACTTCCAGCCGCGCGATGTTGTCGACGACCTTCCCGGTCCGCTGCGCGGTCGCGCCGCAGGAGTTGTTGCCGATCATGCCGCCCAGCGTGCAGTTCGGGTGCGTCGCCGGTTCCGGGCCGTAGCGCAGCCCATACCTGCCGAGTTCGCGGTTGAGCACGTCGAGCACGATGCCGGGCTCGACGACGCAGGTGCGCTGGTCCGGGTCGACCGAGATGAGCCGGTTGCAGTACTTCGCCCAGTCGATCATGACCGCGGTGTTGGTGCACTGCCCGGCCAGGCTGGTGCCACCGCCCCGGGACACGACCGGCGCGCCGTACTCCTTGCACACCGCGACCGCCTCGGCCCCGGCCTCGACCGTGCGCGGGATGACCACGCCGATCGGCACCTGCCGGAAGTTCGACGCATCGGTCGAGTACGCGCCACGCGTGCCGTCGTCGAACCGGACCTCACCGTCGACCCGGGCGCGCAGCTGCCCATAGAGATCAACACTGCCCAGCGCGCTCATGAGTCTTTCCGGCCCGGGAGGAACTCCTGCGCCTTCTGTTTGGTGCCCTGTTTGATGAAGCCCCAGGTGTCCTCGTCACCCTTGATCACCGCGCCGATCATCGACTTGACCTGCTCCAGCGTGGCGTGCGGCGGGATCGGTGGCACGTTCGGATCGCAGCGCACGTCCAGCACGCTGGGCCGGTCGGCGGAGAGGGCCTGATCCCAGGCGTCGGCGAGCTGGTCGGGCTTGTCCACGTTGACCGCGTGCAAGCCCAGGCCGCGCGCGAAGGCCGCGTAGTCGACCTCGGGCAGTGTCTGGGATTCCGCGAACTTCGGCACGCCCTCCATGGCGCGCATCTCCCAGGTGACCTGGTTGAGATCGTTGTTGTGCAGCACCGCGACGATCAGCCGCGGGTCCGTCCACTGCTGCCAGTAACGCGCGACGGTGATCAGCTCGGCCATGCCGTTCATCTGCATGGCGCCGTCGCCGACCAGCGCGATCGTCGGCCGGTCCGGGTGGGCCCACTTGGCCCCGATCACGTAGGGCACGCCGGGGCCCATGGTGGCCAGGGTGCCGGACAGCGAGCCGCGCATCTGACCGCGGAACCGCAACACCCGCGCGTACCAGTTGGCGGCGCTGCCCGAGTCGGCCGCGACGATCGCGTTGTCCGGCAGGCGCTCGGAAAGCTCGGAGAAGATCCGCATCGGGTTGACCGGATCCGCGTCGGTCGCGGCCTGCCGCTGGATCGTCTGCCACCAGCTGGCCACGTTGCTCTCGATCGTCTCCCGCCAGGACCGGTCGGTCTTGTGGTTGAGTTTCGGGATCAGCGCCCGCAACGTCTGCTTGGCGTCGCCGATCACGTTGAGTTCATACGGGTAGCGCATGCCGATCCACTTGCCGGACCGGTCGATCTGGATCGCCCGGGCCTGGTCCAGTTCCGGCATGAACTGCGTGTACGGGAAGTTCGAGCCGACGGTCAGCAGCGTGTCGCAGTCCATCATCAGGTGATAGGACGCGGTCGTGCCGAGCAGTCCGATCGCGCCGGTCACCCACGGCAGGTCGTCCGGCAGCACGTCCTTGCCCAGCAACGCTTTTGCCGCGCCCGCGCCGAGCAGATCGGCGACCTCGGTCAGCTCCGGCACGCAGCCGCGCGCTCCCTGCCCGACCAGGATCGCGACCTTCTCGCCGGCGTTGAGGATCTCGGCGGCCTGCGCCACCGCGGCGTCGTCGGCGCGCGGCGTCACCGAAGCCATGCCCAGGCTCGACGGAACCTGCTTGAACGCGTGCTCCGGCGGCTCGTAAGGAAGTTCGAACACATCCGACGGGACAATGATCGCGGTGGGCGCCTGCTCGGTCCTGGCGATCCGGATGGCCCGGTCGATCAGGTTCGGCAGCTGCTGCGGCACCATGCACATCTGCACGTACTCGCTGCACACGTCCTTGTAGAGGCTGAGCAGATCCACTTCCTGCTGGTAGGAACCGCCCATCGCGGACCGTTCGGTCTGGCCGACGATCGCGACCACCGGCACGTGGTCCAGCTTGGCGTCGTAGAGGCCGTTGAGCAGGTGGATCGCGCCAGGACCGCTGGTCGCCACGCAGATCGCGACGTCATTGCCGAACTTCGCGTAGCCGACCGCCTCGAACGCGGCCATCTCCTCGTGCCGGGCCTGCACGAACTGCGGATCGTTGCCGGTCCGTCCCCACGCTGCGAGCAGGCCGTTGATGCCGTCGCCCGGATATCCGAAGACCTGCCGGACGCCCCACTCACGCAACCGGGCCAGCAGAACATCGGCAACCGTGTCAGCCATCGCTGAGATATCCCTTCGTCGCGACTACGCCGCTTGACGCGGCTCGGGCACGAGCACGTCGGTGCTCACCGGTACGCTCGACGGATTCGGCAGGTGGCACGGCTGCCACTCGTCTCCGACATGCGTGATGACGCGTTCCGCTGGGAACACGGCAAGGCGCTCGGCGGCTTTGCCGCAGACCGCGCAAGGCGTCCCTCGCAGGCGCAGGTACCAGGGGCCCGGCTTCGTGTACATGACGTCGTCCGCTCGTTCGGCTTCATTCATGACGTCGAATTGCCGGTCCGGCGAGCCCGCATACCTGACCCACCGAATATTCCGCTATGACGGACGATCGCGGCTGAAACACAACGAGAAGACGCGTTCGCCGCCGAGGTCGTCCACCGAGTAGTCCAGCGAATCCGCGAGCGCTTCGAGCACCCGCAGGCTCAGCCCGTCGACCACCGGCACTTCGCGCGCTCGCACCGGAACCGACGCGACGATCTCGACCCGCTCGGGCGCGATCTGCATCCGGACGGTGAGCACGTCGGATGGCGTGCAACTGCCCATCATGACCGCGCACACCTCGTCGATGGCGAGCCGGACGTCATCGATGAAGTCCAGGTCGTGATCGGCGCGCATCGCCCGCTCGGCCACCAGCGCGCGCAGCGCGGGCACGTGCTCGCGGAAGGCGCGCATGCGCATTTCCATGTCGCGCGGGCCGAGCCGAGTCGATTCGGTCCGTGCTCTCCCTGCGGCAGCCATGTTTCAGCTTTCGTCGTGGTGCGCGCGGGCCCAGGACAGCCGGCGCCGTTGTTTGGCCCGGGCGACCGAATCCCTGATGACCTTGGCTTCTTGTTCCCGGGTGGCCTCGCCTTCCGCCATCGCGTGCTCCGCTTCGGCGAGTTCGTTGATCTCGGCGATCCTGGCTCGCGCCTGTTCCGGGGTCTTACGGGGAACGTGCTCCCTGGACCGCTGGCCGCGGGCGACGCCGAAGATGCCGATCGCGCCGATCAGCAACGCGAGCAGCACGGTCACCAGCAGCACGCCCAGGCGCACGTCGCTCGCTCCGGCCGGATTGCGGAACATCACCGCCGCCACGATCATGAGCACGTCCACCAGCGCGACCAGCACGAACAGCCCCGCGGCGAGCGAGGTCGTCTGCGTCGACTGATAACCGCGGTTGCGGCGGGTGGCGAGGTAGAGCGCCCAGCCGGCCGACCCGGCGGCGATCGCGCACACGCCGTAACCGACCAACCCGACGACTCCTGGCGATTTCAGCGCGCCGATGAACCCTCCGGCCAGCAACAGAACCGCGGCCAGACCGGCGGCGAGCCGGTAGCTCGATGGCAGCTGGCGTTGCGGGACAAGGCCTTCCGGCTCACCCGGCGAGGCCGTAGACATGTCGATTCCTCCTTGTGATCAATGCGCGAACGCGAGCACCACGGCGGCCATGTCCTGCTCGGCATGGCCGTCGTCGCTGACGTCGGCGAAGGTGTCGCGCAGCGCGCGCATCAGCCGCTGATCGGTGCCCGCCGTGTCCATGGCGGACAGGATCAGGTCACTGTCCTTCTTCGCACCGGCCAGCCCGAACGACGGCGGGAACTCACGCGCCAGCATGGCTCTGGCCTTCACCTGCGCGTAGCCGCAGTCCAGCGGGCCGCCGGAAATGGCGTCCAGGAACAGCGTCGGGTCGACGCCCAGCTGTTGCGCGAAACCGATGCTCTGCGCGGTCGCCCCGGTCACCGACAGCACCCACGAGTTGGCGACGAGCTTGAGCCGGTGCCCGTCACCGGGCTGGTCACCGACCCAGATCGTCCGCGAACCGATCGCGTCGAACACCGGCGCGACCCGCTCGCGCAACGTGGCGTCGCCGGCCGCGAGCACGATCAGCTTGCCCTGCTCGGCCGGTTCGCGGGTGCCGAGCACCGGGGCATCGACGAAGGCGACGTCGTGTTCGTCGGCGAGTTCGGCGAGCTTGGTCGCGCCGCGCACGCCGACCGTGCTGGTCTGCACCCAGACGGTGTGCTTGGGCGCCTTGGGCAACGCTGACCGCATCACCTCGGTGACCGCGTCCGCGTCGAACAGCATGGTCACCACGAACTCGGCGCCACCCAGGGCGTCATGCAGGTTCTCGACGACCTTGATGCCGTCCGTGCCTGCGAGCGGTTCGGCCTTCTTCGGCGTCCGGTTCCAGACGGTCACGTCGTGCCCGGCCCTGGCCAGGCTGCGGGCCATCCCGGCGCCCATCAGGCCGGTTCCCAGCACGGTCACCGAGGTCGTCGCCATGATTCCTCCGCTCGTCGGCACTCCGCTGCTGTCCGGATACCCAGCGACGATGCGGGTATCCGGGGAACATGACCCCAACACCGCAGACCGATCAGCTCCGCGCCCAGGGCCCGGCGCAGGTGCGCAAGGGACCGCTGGAGGTGGCCGCGGTCGTGGTGCTGGATCCGTCCGGGGAGGGCAACCACGGTGAGTTGCCTGCGACCTGGCGGCCGTTGACCGAGGACGTCGGCGTGGTGTGGTGCCGGTTGCCCGCGATCCGGCGGCAGCGGGTCGCCGATGACCGGCTGCTCACCGAGCTGGCCGGCGGGCGGCAGCGGATTCACCTGGTCGGCGTGGGCAGCAGCGCGTTGCTGGCGATCGCGCTGGCCATGGTCAACCGGACGCTGGTGCGATCGGTGATCGTCGTCGACCCGCCCTGGCCCGGTGACGACCTGCGCGAGCTGGTCGGGTTCGTGAACGAGGACACGCTGACCATCCGGCAGATCGAGACCACGAATGGAGCCGCGCCGGGCGTGGGCTCCGGTCCGCACTCGACGTTGCCGATCGGTCATCCGGAAGTCGTCAGCGCGATCGTGCGCGTCCTGGTCTCCGCCGACGCCGGACTGCCGGCGGAAGCCGATGGGTCCGGCCCGGCCGGGCAGGCGCTGCACGCGGTCCGCGACCGGATCGCCGACGCGCTGGAGACCTTCGCCAACGAACTCGGGGATCGCGGCTTGCGCTGAGAGCTCCTAACCAGCTCTAAACCAGCAACAGCCCGGCCATCGCGGCCGAACCGAACACCAGCCAGGCGGCATAGTCGCCGACGTGCCCGGAATGCAGCCGGTGCAGGCCGGACCGGACCGGCCGCACCCAGTTCGGCGCCTTCGCGTACAGCCCGCCGAACGCGACCGCGACGGCGAGCGCGGTGGCCAGCAACCCCAGCAGCACCCCGGTTGTCGTCCACTCGGTCGGCGGCGGCGCCACGCTGTTCGCGATGCCGGTCAGGGCCTGGCTGACGTAACCACGCTGGTCGACGAACGCGGCCGCGCCCCGCCCGGCCCCGGCGGCGAACGCGGGAATCACGCCGGCGGCCAGGCCACCGGCGAGCAGCACGGTGATCGCGGCGGCCATGCTGATCGGGGTGCGGTCGTGCGGCGGGCGGGCGTCCGGTTGCTCGTCGCGGCCGGTGACCTCCTCCGGCGCGGTCAGGTCCGGGTGCGGCTCGGGCCCGAGTCCGAAGTAGACCCGAAACGCGACGCGCAGTGCCGCCCCGCCGGTCAGCGCCGAGACCGCGACGGTGAGCACGGTGAGCGGGACGGATTCGCCCGCGTCGTCGATCAGGCTCTTGCCCAGCCCGGTGCCGAAGGGCGGCATCCCGGACAGTGCCAGCGCGCCGAGCACGAACGCGGCTCCCGCCACCCGCTTGCCGCGCGCCCTGCCGTACAGGCCCAGCTCGTCCACGCTCTCGTAGCGGCTCAGCAACAGCCCGGTGAGCAGGAACAACGCGCCCTTCACGGCCGCGTGGCCGACCAGATACACGCTGGTGCCCGCGATGCCTGCCGCGCTGAGCGCGGCGAAACCGAGCAGGAACAGGCCGATGTGCGCGATGGTCGAGTAGGCCAGCAGGCGTTTGATGTGCCGCTGGATCACGCACATCACCGCGCCGAACCCGGCCGTGACCACGCCCAGCACCAGCATGCAGCGGTGCACCGCGTCGTCCGGCAGCACGCCGTGGAACACCACCCAGTACACCCTGGCCACCCCGTACACGCCCAGCGGCGCCATCACCCCGGAGAACAGCACGCAGACCGGCGCGGGCGCCACCGCGTGCGCGTCGGCCAGCCAGAAGTGGAAGGGCACCGCGGCCGCCTTGACCAGCCAGCCGGTGCAGATCAGCACGAAAGCAGCCAGCACCAGCGGATCGGCGCCATGCCCGGCCAGCGCGGTGGAGAGCTGGGGCAGGCCGAGGGCGCCGGTGCGGGCGTAGAGCAGACCGATGCCGCACAGGCACAGATAGGCGCCGAGGGAGTTGATGACACCGAAGTTCAGTCCACCTTGGACGGAGTCGGCCTCCTCGATCTTGAACCCGGTCAGCGCGTACGCGGCCGCGCCCATCAACTCGAAGAACACGAACATGTCGAACAGGTCGCCGGTGAGCACGAACCCGGTCATGCCCGCGGTGAACAGCAGGATCAGTGCCTGGTAGTGCGCCTGCACGCTCTGGAAGTAGCGCCAGGAGAACAGCAGCGCGCACAACGCCAGCGCGACCACCAGCAGCGCGAGCCCGGCGCCGGTGCGATCGGCGACCAGCACGATGCCGACGACCAGGTGCGGCTTGGGCTGCCAGCCACCGGCCCACTCGACCACCCGGCCCGAGCCGGTCGCGGCCAGCAGCAGCGCCGCGAGCACCACGCTGATCGCGGCCACGCCGACCGCGATCGCGTCGACCAGCCTGCGCGGCAGAAACCGCCCGGTGGCCAGCAGCACGCTCGCCCCGGCCACCGGGACGGCGATCAGCAGGGTCGGCAAGGCCTGCGCGGACAGGATCCCGGTCACGGTCAGCCGCGCAGCGCGTGCAGTTCGTCCGGCACGATCGTGCCGTGCCGCTTGGCGACCTGGATCACCAGCGCGAGCAGCAACGCGGTGACCGTCGCCGACACCACGATGTCGGTCAGCGTCATCGCCTGGACCACCGGATCGGCGACGACGGAACCTTTCGGCGTGCTCGACCCGAAGATCGGCGCGACCGCGCCGCGCTGGTAGCCGATGGTCAGCAGCAGCACATACGTACCGGACTGGGAGATCGACACGCAGATGACGGTGTGGATCAGGTTGTGGCTGCGGGTGACGCCGAAGATGCCGATCAGCACCAGCCAGGCGGCCACGCCGTAGGCGAACACGCTCATGGCCCGGACCTCCCGATCGCCAGATCCTGTTCGAGGAATCCGGCCAGCAGGACAACGATCCCGCAGGCGACCTCGACCCCGATGGCGACGCTGAACACCGGCACCGTCCCGGCCGAGAACAACGACCCGAACACCCCCTTCGGGATGACGTTGGCCAGGAAGCCCGAGCTGGTGAACAGGCCGGCGACGCCGAGCGCGACGACCGCGCCCATGCCGACCGCCTCGCCGTACTCGTACCAGCGCAGTGGCCGCAACCGGCGCAGCGCCGGATAGCTGCCCGCCACGTAGAGCAGGTGCAGCCCGGTGGCCAGCACGACGCCGCCCTGGAACCCACCACCCGGGGTCAGGTGCCCGTGCGCGACCACATCGGCGCCGATGATCAGCGTGACCGGCAGCAGCACGTACCCGGCGAGCCGGGTGGCGCTGAGCACCCGCCCGTCGGCGCGCGGTTTCCGTTCGCGTTCATCCTTGCTGGGTCGCAACAGCGTCACCGCGCCCAGCACCGACGCGAGCAGGATGGTCTCCTCGCCGAACGTGTCCAGGCCGCGCTGGTCGAAGTTGACCGACGACACCACGTTCGGCGACTGCTGCCGCAGCGACAGCAACACGGCCGCGTCGCGGTAGAGGTGCCGGGCGCCGCCGAACTCGGGCATCCGAACCAGCGCGAACCCCAGCAGCACCAGCAATCCGGCCGCGCCGAGCGCGAACACGATCCAGCGCGCGGTGCGGTTCACTGCTTGTCCCGCGCTTTCCGGTTCGCGCTGCGCACCGTCCGCACGGCCAGCAGCACCATCAGCGGCACCACCGCGCTGCCGATCGCCACCTGCGAGAGCGCCACGTCCGGCGCGGCGAGCACCAGGAACAGCACGCTGAGCAGCACCCCGTACACGGACAACGTGATCGCCTGCCGGGCGGGCGACCGGGTGAACACCACCACGGTCCCGCCGATCGCGACGAGACCGAGCATCATCATGGCCAGGATGGTCATTCCGGCCCCTCGGTGTCGATCACGCCGTCGCGCTGGGCGTTGAGGCGTCCGGTGGCCGCGCTCAGGATCGGCCCGGTCACGCCGAGGAAGACCGTGATCAGCAGCACCGACGCGCCGGTGAGACCGGGCCCGTCCGCGACGATCAGCGCGATGCCGACCAGCGGCCCGGCCACGGACGTGAGCACAGTCAGGTAGTGCAGGCGGCGAAACACCGAACGGGACCGCAAGGCGGCCAGCGAGGCCAGGATCGCGGTCAGCGTGCCGAGCCCGAGCAGCACGTCGGCGATGAGGTCGCGCAGGTCAGTCATGGTGGCCGCCGAGGAGCCGGGTGTACACCAGCGTGCCCGCGAAGGAGAGCAGCGCCAGCACCAGCGGCACGATCAGGTAACTGGACTGGTTCATGGCCTGGCACAACACCATCAGCACGATGATCCCGGTCGCGCCGGCCAGTTCCAGGCCGAGCAGCCGGTGCGCGGCCGGGCCGCGACTGGCCAGGATCATCGCCGGTACCAGCCCGCCGACCAGCAGCGCGCCCGCCGCGACCACCCAGACCGTCATCGGTGCACCGCCTCGGTCAGCTTGGTCTCGCCGATCGGCAGCCGGTGCACGGTCAACCGGTTCCGTTCGGCGTCGACGACGACCGAGCCCGGCGCCGCCGAGACCATCGCCGTGGCCAGTGCTTCGTCCTGCGCGGGAAGGTGGTCGAACGAGTCGTCCTGCGGCCGGTCCGGCCTGGTGGCCAGACGCAGCACCGCGACGGTGTCGTGCAGGATCGCGGCCGGCGCGAACAACAGCCATCGCGCCCAGCGTGCCTTCACCCGCCACCGTCCACTTGCGGCGATCCGGCCGGCGCGCGCGGCGAACGCGCACGGCAGCGCCAGCCCGGCGGCCGTGGCCAGTTCCGCGTAGGAGAAGGCGTTCAGCGAGGCCAGCCAGACCAGCAGCAACACCGCCCACCATGCCGCGATTTCCCCGATTCTGGCCAGCATCGGCCTCCTCTCGACCGGCCCCGAATACCCGCGATCACTGCCGCTGATACCAGGGTTTGGCGTCGATCGAGAGTGGTATGCGTCGACCATGGTGCGTTTTGGCTACACCCTGATGACCGAACAAGCCGGACCGCGATCGCTGGTGGAGCACGCGGTCGCGGCCGAGCACGCCGGATTCGACTTCGAGGTGATGAGCGACCACTATTCGCCGTGGCTCGACGAACAGGGACATGCCCCGTACGCGTGGACCGTGCTCGGCGCGGTCGCCCAGGCCACCGAGCGGGTCGACCTGATGACCTACGTGACCTGCCCGACCATGCGCTACCACCCGGCCGTCGTCGCGCAGAAGGCCGCGACCGTGCAGGCACTGTCCGATGGCCGGTTCACCCTCGGGCTCGGCGCGGGGGAGAACCTCAACGAGCACGTGATCGGCAGGGGCTGGCCCTCGGCCAACGTCCGGCACGAGATGCTCGGCGAGGCGGTCGGCATCATCGGACGGCTGTTCACCGGCGGCTACGTCAACTTCACCGGCCAGCACTTCCGGGTCGACTCGGCCAAGATCTGGGACCTGCCGCAGCGGCGGGTGCCGATCGCGGTCGCGGTGTCCGGCAAGCAGTCGGTCAAGCTGTTCGCGCCGATCGCCGACGCGATGATCGCCGTGCAGCCGGAGGCCGAACTGTGCGAGTCGTGGCGGCGGCACGCACCGGAATCGGAACGCATCATCGGCCAGATCCCGATCTGCTTCGACCCCGACGAACAGGCCGCGATCACCCGCGCGCACGAGCAGTTCCGCTGGTTCGGCGGCGGCTGGAAGGTCAACGCCGAACTGCCCGGCCCGGCCGGATTCGCCGGTGCCACCCAGTTCGTGCGGCCGGAGGACGTCGCGGCGTCGATCCCCTGTGGACCGGACGTGAAACGCATCGTCGAATCGGTTTCGGCGTTCTGGGAAGCCGGATTCACCGACATCGCGCTGGTCCAGATCGGCGGTGAACACCAGCGCGAGTTCTTCGACTTCGCGCGGTCGGACCTGCTCCCGGCCCTGCGCAAGGCAGCGGAGTAACCCGTCATGGCGCGGCCGATCTGGCACGGGTCGATCACCTTCGGCCTGGTGACGATCCCGGTCGCCCTCTACAGCGCGACCGAGGACCACACCATCCACTTCAACCAGTTCGAACGCGGCACCGCCGACCGCATCCGCTACCAGCGGGTCAACGAGCGCACCGGCAAACAGGTCGACTACGCCGACATCGTGCGCGGCCACGAGGTCGGCGACGGCGAATACGTGGTCGTCGAGCCGGACGAACTGGCCGCGATCGCGCCCGGCCGCTCCCAGTCGATCGAGATCGACACCTTCGTCGACCTGGCCGACATCGACCCGATCTTCTTCCAGAAGACCTACTGGCTCGCCCCGGCCAAGCAGGACAACGCCGGACCGTACGCGCTGCTGGTGGCCGCGATGGCCAAGACCAACCGGGCCGGCATCGCCACGTTCGTCATGCGCGGCAAGGAGTACCTGACCGCGATTCGGGCCGACGGCGATGTGCTCGCGCTCGACACGCTGTTCTTCGCCGACGAGATCAGGGAGCCGGTCAAACCGGAGAAGAAGAAGCCGGCTGGCAAGCAGCTGAACATGGCGACCTCGCTGATCGAGGCGATGAGCGGCAAGTGGAAACCGGGCGACTACCGCGACACCTACACCGCCAAGGTGCACCGGCTCATCGAGGACAAACGCAAGGGCAAGGAGATCGTCACCGAAGCCGAGCCACCCGAGCCCACCGATGTCGTCGACCTGATGGACGCGCTGCGCCGCAGCGTCGAAAGCGCCAAGGGCAAACGGGGGAGCAAGCAGCCGATCGACAAGGCCAGCAAGTCCGAACTGGACAAACTGGCCCGCGAACTCAAGATCAGGGGCAGGTCCAAGATGACCAGAGCCGAACTGCTGCGCTCGGTCAAACAACAGCAGCGCAAGGCATCCTGATGACCACGAAGCCACGGCACGACGTCACGGTCGTCGGCCAGATCGCGCGTGACCTGGTGCTGGTCGTCGACGAGGTGCCGGAACCGCTGAGTTCGGCGCCGGTCCGCGAGCGGCGCGAGACGCTCGGCGGCAAGGGCGCCAACCAGGCCGTGTCCATGGCCCAGCTGGGCGCGTCGGTCGCCCTGGTCGGCGTGCTCGCCGACGACGCCGACGCCGAGCGGCTGCTGGACAGGGCCCGCGCGGACGGCATCGACACCGGCCCCGTCGTGCGCCGCCGGGGTGGTCGGTCCGCGTTGATCGTGGACATCGTCGACCGGCACGCGCACTGGCGCTACCTGGAAGACATCCCGGACGCGATGCTGCTCACCGAGCAGGACATCCGGGCCAGCGAGGCCGCGCTGACCGGCGCCAGCGCCGTCGTCGTCCAGCTGCAGCAGCCACCGGCCGCCGCGCTCGCCGCCGCCCGTATCGCCGCCACCGCTGCGCACCAGCCCCTGGTCGTGCTCGATGGCGTCGCGACCAACGACGTGCTTCCGCACGCCGACGTCATCCGGGCCGACGACAACGAAGCGCGCCTGCTCACCGGACGATCCCTCGATCAGCCCGATGAGGTTGTGCACGCGGCCCGCGAACTGCTCGACCGAATTCCCCGGCTTCGCCTGGTGGCCTTCGGCGCGGGCGAACACGGCAACGTCTTCGTCTGGCCGGACGGAAACCTGGTGCTGCCGTTGGAAGACGTCCCGGTCGCCGACACCACCGGCGGCGGGGACTCGTTCGTCGCCGCGCTCACCCTCGGCCTGATCCGCGGCGACGAGCCGGAAACCGCGGCGGCGGCTGCGGTCGCGGCGGCCGCGCAGACCGTGCGGCACGCCGGTGGCCGGCCCGCGCTGCGGCGCGGAACCCATGAACTGTTGTAGTACGACGAGGAGGAGCCATGCGAACCGAACAGCTGCGCGACGTGATCGGCGACCGAGGGCCGTTCGTGTCCGTCTACGTCGACGCGTCGCATGACACCGAAGACGCCCTCACCAAGAGCGAGCTGCGCTGGCGCGCGGCGGAAACCCGGCTCTGGGACGTCGGGGCGGACCAGGCCACCATCGAGGCGACCAGGCAGGCCGTGCTCGACCCGCCCGCGGTCGGCCGATCAGGGCGCGCGGTGATCGCGGCGCGCGGTCAGGTGCTGCTCACCGAGGACTTTCCGGTGCCGCCGGCCGCCGATGTGGTGCGCTGGTCCGAACTGCCGTACCTGCTGCCGCTGTTGTCCGCGGTCGACCCGCCGGTGCCGCACGTGGTGGTGCTCGCCGACAAGATCGGCGGCCACCTGCGCGCGATCGACGGGCACGGTGATCCGGTGTCCGACACGGCAACCCACGGCGCCGAGCAGCCCCTGCACCACGTGTCCGGCGGCGGACTCGCGCACGGCAGCATGGAGAACCGTTCCGAGGAAACGGTCCGGCGCAACGCAAGGGACACCGCGGACCTCGCGGTGCGGCTGGCCGCGCGGGTCGACGCCGAACTGGTGATCCTGGCCGGCACCGTCTCCGCCCGCACCGCCATCCACGCCGAACTACCGCACCATGTCAAGAAAATCACCGCCGAACTTGACGTCAACGCGGCCCACACCGACCTGGATTCCGCCGAAGTCAACGACGGCGTGGCACGGCTGCTCGCGCAGCGCCAGGCCGAGCGGGACGAGGCGGTGCTGGAACGGTGGCATGTCGGCAGCGCGCACGGCAACGCGTGCGAAGGGCTCGGCAAGGTCACGGAGGCGCTGCGTTCCGGCGCGGTGGAGACGATTCTGGTCACCGACCCGTCGCTGTCCGAGCGCACCGTGTGGCGCGGCAGCGACCCCAGCCAGGTCGCGACCGATCGCGCCGAGTTTCCTGAGGCGGCCGAATGTCGTGCCGACGAAGCCGTTCCCGCCGCCGCCTTGGCCACCTCGGCCGATGTCTTGGTGCTGACCGGCGCCGCGACGCTGACCGACGGAATAGCCGCGCTGCTGCGCTTCTAGCATGTTTGCCGGGTAACGCATGGTGGCATTCGACGTGGGCAGGAGTTTCCCGCAGCAGGAAGGAGGATGGCCATGTTGCTCATCTTGTTGGTGCTGTTGCTGGCCCTCGTGCTCGGCGGTGTCGGATTCGTCTTGCACGCCTTGTGGATCGCCGCGGGCGTCGTGCTGGTGATCTGGCTGCTCGGGTTTGTCGTGCGAGCCGCGGAGGGCACCGGTGGACGCAGGGCACGTTGGTATCGCTGGTAGGAGGAGGAAAAACGGTGACTGCGCAGGCACCAGTCGTGGTGGTGACCGGGGCGAGCGGCGGCGTGGGCCGCGCCGCCGCGGTCGCCTTCGGTAAGCGGGGCGCCCGCGTCGTGCTGGTGGCCCGCGGTCAGTCCGGTTTGGACGCCGCGGCCGACGAGGTGCGCGCGGCCGGCGGCGAGGCGCTGCCGATCCCGACCGACGTCGCCGACAGCGACCAGGTCGAGGCGGCCGCTGCCCGGGCGGAAGAGGTGTTCGGGCCGATCGACACCTGGGTGAACGTCGCCTTTGCCGGCGTGTTCGCCCCGTTCGACACCATCAAGCCGGCCGAGTTCCGCCGCGTCACCGAGGTCACCTACCTCGGCTACGTCTACGGCACCATGGCCGCGCTCGCGCGCATGAAGCCGCGTGACCACGGCACGATCGTCCACGTGGGATCCGCGCTGGCCTATCGCGGGATCCCGTTGCAGAGCGCCTATTGCGGCGCCAAGCACGCCATTCAGGGCTTCCACGAATCGCTGCGCTGCGAGCTGCTGCACGAAGGCAGTGGCGTCCGGGTGACCATGGTCCAGATGCCAGCGGTCAACACGCCGCAGTTCAGCTGGGGCCTGTCCAAACTGCCCAAGCACGCGCAGCCGGTGCCGCCGATCTACCAGCCCGAGATCGCCGCCAACGCGGTGCTCTACGCGGCCGATCACCCGAAACGGCGCGAGTACTGGGTCGGTGGCAGCACGGTCGGCACGCTGCTGGCCAACGCGGTCGCGCCCGGCCTGCTGGATCGCTACCTGGCCCGCACCGGGTTCGACGCGCAACAGACCGACCAGCCGCGCGACCCGGATCAGCCCGCCAACCTGTGGCAACCGGCCGATGGCAAGCGCGGACACGATTTCGGCGCGCACGGCGAGTTCGACGACAAGTCCAGTTCGCGCAGCCCGCAGCTGTGGGCCAGCCACCACCACGGCGCGCTCGGCGCGGCCGTCGGTGGCATGCTCGCGGCGGCCGGCCTGCTCGCCTGGAAGGCGCTGCGCTGAGAGGATCAGCGGTTCCTGCGGTGCATCAGGATGCGCAGCAACAGCAGCGCGGGCAGCCCGATCCGCACCCACATCGGCACCCGGTTGAACAACACCAGCATCTTCTTGCCGGTGTCGGTGACACCAGGCGGAAGCGCGGCCCGGCGAACCTGTTCCCGCACGGTGAAGCGGTGGGCGAGTTCGCCCAGCGTGCGCGCCGCGTCGTGCCGGGCGCTGTCGATCTCGGCCCGGATCTCGCCGATGCTCGCGTCCGGAGCCAGTTCGGAATGGGAATCGGAGCCGCTCATCGACGCACTCCCTTCGCGATCGCCGCAACATCTTCACGAGCGCTGGCCGCGGCCCAGGTCGGTACCGGCGGCAGCGCGTTGCGCAGCGCGATCCGACCGAGCAACGCGGCCAAGCCCGCGCCGATCAGCACCGCGACGCCGACCAGCAACGCGGCCAGCCACGCGGGCAGCACCAGCGCGAGCGCGATGATCCCGCACGCGACCAGCGCGCCACCGCCCAGCAACGCGGCCCCGGCGGCCAGACCGAACGCGGCCGCGCCGAGACCGGCGCGCTTTCCCTTGCGGCGCAACTCCGCCGCCGCCAGCCGCGTCTCGGCGTGGATCAGCCTGCGCAGTTGCTCGGACAGTTCAGTAAAAAGCTCGTTGGTGCTGCGGTCTTCCACTGCTTCGGCTGCCTGTCCGACCTGCGTCATGGCTTGGTCTCCGCCTCCTCGACGGCCTTCTTGACTTCCTTGGCGACCTCTGGCCAGTCCTGATCGTGGATCCGCTCCTCGGTCTTGTCGTCCTCGTCCAGCACGGTGCGGTCCGGGTTCGCGACCGGGTGTTCCTGTTCGTCGTGCGCGGTCATCGTTGGTCACCTCCTGGGTCTCGGCTACCCGCGAAACAACCTCGTTAACCCGGTGTATCGGCCCGCGGGCCGGGGCATTCGGGTACTTGCCGACGAGAGGAGGAGTACGACAATGGCCAAGGAAATTTCCGGGGAACTTTCCGGCCGCACCATCGCCATCCTGGCTACCGACGGCGTCGAGCAGGTGGAGCTGGAGCAACCGAGGCAAGCCGTCGAGAAGGCCGGTGCCACGGTCGAGCTGATCTCGCTGAAGGACGGCCGCATCCAGGCCATGCACGGCGACATCGACAAGGGCGACACCTTCCCGGTCGACCGCACGGTGGCCGACGCCCAGGTCAGCTCCTACGCCGGGCTGATCCTGCCGGGCGGGACGATCAACCCGGACCGGCTGCGCAACGACGATGCCGCAGTCGCGTTCGTGCGCGACTTCGTCGAGTCGGGTCAGTCGGTCGGCGCGATCTGCCACGGGCCGTGGACGCTGGTGCAGGCCGACGTGGTGCGCGGTCGCCGGTTGACCTCGTATCCGAGCTTGCGCGGCGACATCCGCAACGCGGGCGGCGACGTGGTCGACGAGGAGGTCGTCGTGGACGGCAACCTGGTCACGAGCCGTAACCCGGGCGATCTGCCCGCGTTCTGCGCGACGATCGTTCGGGAGTTCGCGAAGGCGTGACCGAGGCGCGCCGCCGCCGGGCTCGCAGTTCCAGCGTGGCGATGGTCAAGGCGACGGCCATGAAACCGACCGAGGTGGCGAGCGCGATGGCGGCGCTGGCCGGAGCATCCTTTGTGGATGATTCGGTGAGCCGGAAGACGGTGGTGAGCACCGCGGTGCCGACCCGCTGACCGGTCTGCAGCGCACCGCCTGCCGCGCCCGCCATCCTGGTCGGCACGCATTCCAGGCTCAGCGTGGTGTTCGGCGAGATCACCGCGCCACCACCGATACCGGCGATCAGCAGCGGGCCGGCGATCACGAACCCGGTGTGCGCGGCGCCGACCAGGTAGATCAGCAGCGCGGCAATACCGAGACCGGTGCCGACCAGGCTCAGCCCGATCAGGGTCAGCCGCCGCTGCCAGCTGGACACCAGGTGCCCCGCGACGATCGCGCTGGCCGCCGAGCCGACCGAGAACGTGGTCATGGTCAGTCCGGACTGCAACGGCGAATAACCCAGCCCGTCCTGCAGGAACAACGAGAGCACCAGCCAGACGCCGCTGAACCCGCAGAAGTAGACGGTGCCGATGGCGATGCCCGGCGGATAACCCGGCGTCCCGGTGAACAGCCGCAGATCCAGCAGCGGCGGCCGGCCGGCGCTGCTCCTGCGGCGCTCCCACCGCACGAACCACCAGCCCAGCACCACCGCGAACGGCGCAGCCAGCCAGATCAGCGGCTCGCCCCTGCCCTCGGACTGGACCAGCGGAAACAGCACGCACAGCACGGCCAGACCGAGCAACGCGATGCCGCGATAGTCGATCTCGGCCCGCAACCGCTGCCCCGAGCGCTCCTTCGTCGGCACCAGCCGCGCCGCGAACAGCAGCGCGGCGATGCCGATCGGCACGTTCACGTAGAACACCCAGCGCCACCCGGTCTGCTCGCCGAACAGCGACAGGATCAGCCCGCCGACGATCGGCCCGGCCGCCGTGGACACCGCGACGATCCCGCCGTAGAGACCGAACGCCTTGCCACGTTCCGCTCCGCGGAACATGTCCTGGATCAGCCCGGTGTTCTGCGGCGTGAGCAAACCGGCGGCCACGCCCTGCGCGAGCCGCGCGACGATCAGCAACACCGGATCCGGCGCGGCCCCGGCCGCCGCGCTGGTCAGCACGAACGCGCTCAGCGCGATCAGGAACATCCGCCGCCTGCCGAGCACGTCGCCGAACCGGCCACCGGCCACCAGGGTCAGGCCGAAGGTCAGCGCGTAACCGGACACCACCCACTGCACGCCCTGCGGAGAAGCGTGCAGGCCACGCTGGATCGAGGGCAGCGCCACGTTCACGATGCTCACGTCCAGCAGGGTCATGAATCCGGCCGCGAGCGTCACCGCGAGCGCGCGCCACCGCCTGGGGTCAGGTCCCTCGTCAGCCACGGGCAAACGCCTACCCGATCGATTCCGGGCTAACCGTATGAACGCAGGTCCGCTGGGTAGCCGACAAGCAGAGGGAAAGGAGCAGCCATGCCTCAACAAGCGTGGAGCAACAAACGTGAACGCCAGTACGAGCACATCAAGAAAAGCCAGGAGGACCGGGGTCGCATCGAAGGCCGCGCCGAGGAGATCGCCGCGCGCACGGTGAACAAGAACCGTGCCCAGTCCGGGGAGTCCAAGCGCGCCAGCAAGACCTCGACCAAGGACATGTCGCCGCAGCGCCGCGGCGGACTGCGCTCGCACTCTGGCTCGGGCGGCCCGACCAAGGACCAGCTCTACAACGAGGCCAAGAAGCGCAACATCAAAGGCCGCTCCAACATGTCCAAAAAGGAGCTGGCCCACGCCCTCGGCCGGGACTGACGCGTCGGAGGAGGTGCGCATGACTTCGCCCGATGAGCCGCTGTTGAGCACCACGGAAGGACTCGACGAGGACGAACTGGCCGCCGACCCGCTGGAGGGCGGCGAGGACCGGCTGGACGACGGCAGGCCAGCCGACCGGCTCTGGGGGACCACGCCGTTCGAACAGAGCCAGGGCGAGCCGCTGGATCGCCGCCTGGCCAGGGAAGAACCAACGGAGGAGACGAAAGACCGTGACCGTGGATAGGTCCCCGTTCACCACCACCGATGCCGGTATCCCGGTGGAGAGCGACGAACATTCGCTGACCGTCGGCCCGGACGGCCCGATCCTGTTGCAGGATCACTACCTGATCGAGCAGATGGCCCAGTTCAACCGGGAACGGGTGCCCGAGCGGCAGCCGCACGCCAAGGGGAGCGGGGCGTTCGGCCGGTTCGAGGTGACCAACGATGTCAGCGCCTACACCAGGGCCGCGGTGTTCCAGCCGAACACCACGACCGACATGCTCGCGCGGTTCTCGACCGTCGCGGGCGAGCGGGGCAGCCCCGACACCTGGCGCGACCCGCGCGGCTTCGCGCTGAAGTTCTACACCACCGACGGCAACTACGACATGGTCGGCAACAACACGCCGGTCTTCTTCATGAAGGACCCGATGAAGTTCCAGCACTTCATCCGGTCCCAGAAACGCCGCGCCGACAACAACCTGCGCGACCACGACATGCAGTGGGACTTCTGGACGCTCTCACCGGAATCGGCCCACCAGGTCACCTGGCTGATGGGCGACAGGGGCATCCCGCGCACCTGGCGGCACATGAATGGGTACAGCTCGCACACCTACATGTGGGTCAACGAGGCCGGGCACAAGTTCTGGGTCAAGTACCACTTCATCACCGACCAGGGCGTTGAGTTCTTCACCCAGGACGAGGCCGACCAGATGGCCTCGGCCGACACCGACTACCACACCCGCGACCTGTTCGAGGCGATCGAGCGCGGCGACCATCCCAGTTGGACGCTGAAGATGCAGATCATGCCGTTCGACGAAGCCGCCGACTACCGGTTCAACCCGTTCGACCTGACCAAGGTCTGGCCGCACGGCGACTATCCGCTCATCGAGGTGGGCCGGATGACGCTGGACCGCAACCCGGTCGATCACCACACCCAGATCGAGCAGGCCGCGTTCGAGCCGAACAACCTGGTGCCGGGGATCGGGCCGAGCCCGGACCGGATGCTGCTGGCCCGGCTGTTCTCCTACGCCGACGCGCACCGCTACCGGATCGGCGCGAACTACCGCCAGCTGCCGGTGAACGCGCCGACCGCGCCGGTGCACAGCTACAGCAAGGACGGCGCCATGCGCTACACCAACGTCACCGACCCGGTGTACGCGCCCAACTCCAAGGGCGGACCGGCCGCCGATCCGGCCCGCTACGGCGAACCGGCCGGCTGGCACGCCGACGGCGACCTGGTGCACGCCGCCTACGTCTCGCACGCCGAGGACGACGACTGGACCCAGCCGGGCACGATGGTGCGCCAGGTGCTGGACGACGCCGCCCGGGAACGCCTGGTCGACAACGTGGTCGGGCACCTGCTCAACGGCGTCTCCGAGCCGGTGCTGGAACGCGCGTTCGGCTACTGGCGCAACGTGGACAAGGGCGTCGGCGACCGCATCGAGGCGGGCGTGCGGGCCAAGCAGAACGAGCGGGACCCGAAGGCCGCGCAGCAGGCCAACCCGGCCCGCACCAGCATGCAGCACAAAGCCTGATCAGCCGGATCCGGGCTCCGGAAGGTCGGTACCTGGCTCCGACGGCACGTCCGCGGGCACCTCGTCGGTGGCGTAGCCGTCGTCCAGGTCGGCCCCCGGTGGGATGCTCATCCCGGAGTTGCCGCCGCGCGGGCCGCGTGGCACCTGCTGCTCCTGAGTCTGCCGGTCGTCGTGTCGCATGCGCCCGCTATACCTCGTCGGCACCCCGCTGAAACGTTTGGTCACCGCCCGTGCGGTCAATGCGATCGACATGACCAGTCAGCCGGGAGCCGAGCGGTTCATGCCCGATCGCACCAGCCTGTCCGCGTTGCGCGAGGCGGCGGCGGACTGCGAAGGTTGCGAGCTGTTCCAGGCGGCGACCCAGACCGTGTTCGGGACCGGTCCGGCCCGCGCCCGGCTGGTTTTCGTCGGCGAACAACCCGGTGACCAGGAGGATCGCGCGGGCGAGCCGTTCGTCGGCCCGGCCGGGCGGCTGCTCGACCACGCGCTGGCCGATGCCGGACTGGGCGACGTTCCGCGTTACGTGACCAACGCGGTCAAGCACTTCCGCTTCACCGAACGCGGCAAGCGCCGCATCCACCGCGCGCCCAACCTCGGCCAGCTGCGCGCCTGTCTGCCCTGGCTGACCGCCGAACTGAAGGCGATCCGGCCCGAACTGGTCGTCTGCCTCGGCGCGACCGCCGCGCACGCCGTGTTCGGCCCGGACTTCCGGCTCACCCAGCATCGCGGCGAACTACTCGAACCGGCGGACGGTCCGGGCCAGGCGCTGGCCACCGTGCACCCATCGTCGGTGCTGCGCGCCGAAGACCGCGACGAGGCGTACGCCCAGTTCGTCGCCGACCTCAAACGCATCCCCGTCCACAAGGAGTGATTCGCATGCCGACCTCGTTGCAGACTCTCGCCGAGCATGGCCAGAGCCCCTGGGTGGACTACGTCTCGCGCTCGTTCGTGCGCGACGGTCCACTCGGCGAGCTGATCGGCGCCGGCGTGCGCGGCCTGACCTCCAACCCGACGATCCTGCAGAGCGCGATCGCCGACGGCACCGCCTACGACGATCAATTGCACGAGCTGCTGCGCGAGCAGGACGACCTCAAGGAGATCTTCCTGGCGCTGGTCGTCGAGGACCTGCGCGGGGCGTGTGACCTGCTCCGCCCGGTGTTCGACGAGAACCCCGGCAGCCAGCACGGCTGGGTGTCGCTGGAGGTCGACCCGCGCCTGGCCAACGACACCTCGGCCACGGCCGAGGAGGCCATCCGGCTGCACCGCCTGGTCGACCGGCCGAACCTGATGGTGAAGATCCCCGGCACCGTCGCCGGTCTGCCCGCGATCGAGGAGACCGTCGCCAACGGCATCCCGGTGAACGTGACGCTGCTGTTCTCGCTGGAGCGGCACCGCCAGGCCGCGCTCGCCTACCAGCGCGGCCTGCGCCGGTTGCTGGTCGCAGGCGGAGACCTCCGCACGGTGGCGTCGGTCGCGTCGTTCTTCGTGTCCCGAGTGGACACTGAAGCCGACCGCCTGCTGACCGAGGCAGGCGGACCGGAAGACCTGCGCGGCACCCTCGCGGTGGCCAACGCGCGGCTGGCCTACCAGACCTACCAGAACGTGTTCTCCGGCCCCGAGTGGGCCGAACTCACGGCCGCCGGCGCGAGCCCGCAATGGTGCCTGTGGGCGTCCACCTCGATGAAGGACGAGCGCCGCCCGGACGTGTTCTACGTCGAGCAGCTGATCGGCCCGGACACCGTCACCACCCTGCCCCGGCAGACCGCGGAAGCCTTCCTCGACCACGGCACCGTCGCCGACACGCTCACCCAGGACCTGGACGACGCCCGCACCACCCTGACCCGGTTCGAGGCGGCCGGGGTCCAGTACGCCGACGTGGTGCAGGCGCTGGAGGTGCAGGGCGTGCAGCGCTTCGGCGACTCGTTCCAGCAACTGCTCAACGGCATCGCCGACAAGCGCGACCAGCTGCTGCGCACCTCATGACCGGCGACGCCAGGCTGGCCGACTACCGGTCCAAACGCGACCCGGCCCGCTCCGGTGAACCCAAGGCGAACACGAAACGCAAGCGCGGAACGCGGTTCGTGATCCAGCGGCACGACGCGTCCAGCCTGCACTTCGACTTCCGCCTTGAGGTCGACGGCGTGCTGGCGTCCTGGGCGGTGCCGAAGGGGCCGTCCACCGACCCGAGGGACAAGCGGCTCGCCACCCGCACCGAGGACCATCCGCTGGACTACGCCGAGTTCGAGGGCGTCATCCCGGAGGGTTACGGCGCGGGCACCGTGATCGTCTGGGACATCGGCGACTACCACAACGAGACCGAGCACGACGGAAAACCAGTGCCGATGGCCGAAGCCCTGGCCAACGGCCATGTGCGGTTCCGGCTGGACGGGCACAAGCTCAGCGGCGGGTTCGCCCTGACCCAGACCAAGATGCGCGGCGATGCCCGTAACTGGCTGCTGGTCAAGATCGACGACGACGGCGCGGACCGGCGCCGCAAGCCAGCCAGCACCCAACTCGAATCGGTGCTGTCCGGCCGCACCAACGACGACCTGGCGCGATCATGACCGGATCCCCGCCCGCGACGTGGCGAGCGCCGATGCTCGCCACCCTCACCGACGACCGGTTCGACGACCCGGACTGGCTCTACGAACGCAAGCTGGACGGCGTGCGGGCCATCGCCGCCCGCGACGAGGGCAGCACCACCCTGTGGTCGCGCAACCAGAAGCCGATGGACGCCACCTACCCGGAACTGGTGACCGAACTGGATCAGCGTGGTCCCAACCGGTTCGTCGCCGACGGCGAGATCGTGGCCTTCGACGGCAACACGACCAGCTTCAGCAAACTCCAGGGCCGCATCCAGCTGCGCACCGAGGCCGACATCGCGCGCGCCGCCATCCCGGTCTACCTCTACCTGTTCGACCTGCTCGTGCTCAACGATGAGGACCTGACCGGGCAGCCGCTGCGTGAACGGAAACGGCGGCTGCGGGCGGCTTTCGACTTCGGCGGCGCGCTGCGCCTGTCGACCCACCGCAACGCGCACGGCACCGAGTACTTCCGGCACGCCTGCGAACACGGCTGGGAAGGGCTGATCGCCAAACGCGCCGACGCGCCGTACCGGTCCGGCCGCTCGGCGGACTGGCTGAAGTTCAAGTGCGTGCGGGAGCAGGAACTGGTGATCGGCGGGTTCACCGATCCGAAGGGCAGCAGGCACGGCTTCGGCGCGCTGCTGCTCGGCTACTACGACGGCGCGCGCCTGCGTTACGCGGGCAAGGTCGGCACCGGCTACAACGAACGGACCCTGGCCGACCTGCGTGCGCGACTGGACGGCCTGACCGAGCCACGATCCCCGTTCGCCACCCCGGTCCGCGAGTCCGGCACGCACTGGGTGCGGCCGGAACTCGTCGCCCAGATCGGCTTCAGCGAATGGACCAGGGACGGTCTGCTGCGCCATCCACGGTTCGTCGGCCTGCGCACGGACAAGGCGCCGCACGAGGTGATCAGGGAGGAAGCCCGAGGATGACCGTGACGATCTCGAACCCGGACAAGCAACTGTACGAGGGCATCAGCAAAGGCGAGGTGCTCGACTACTACCGCGACGTCGCCGAGGTGATGCTGCCGCACCTGCACGACCGGCCGCTCACCCTGCGCCGCTTCCCGGACGGCATCGGAAAGCCCGGTTTCTTCCAGCAGCAGGCCGGTGAGCACTTCCCGGACTGGCTGCGCACCGCCGACCTCCCGCGCCGCGACGGCGACGGCTCGCTACGGCACCCGCTGTGCCAGGACGAGCGATCCCTGCGCTACCTGGCCAACCAGGCGGTGCTCGAATTCCACCCCTGGCTGTCCACAGCGGACGCGCCGGAGAACCCGACCCGGCTGGTGCTCGACCTCGATCCACCGGACGGCGTCGACCTGGCCGATCTGCGCAAAGCCGCCCGGGGCGCCGCCGACCTGTTCCGCCAGGCCGGCCTGACGCCGTACGCGCAGACCACCGGCGGACGCGGCTTCCACATCGTCGCCCCGCTGGACGGCCGGGCCGACTACGAGGTGGTCCGCGCGTTCGCCCGCGAACTGGCCAGTCAACTGGCCGGGACCGCGCCGGACAAGCTCACCACCGAGCAGCGCAAGAACAAGCGCGGCGACCGGATCTTCCTGGACGTCAACCGCAACGCGTTCGGCCAGACCGCGATCTGTCCCTACTCATTGCGCTCCCGCCCCGGCGCCCCGGTCGCCACGCCGATCGACCTGGACGAGATCGGCCGCGTCACGCCCGCCAAGTACACGCTGCACAACGTGCGGCGTCGCCTGGCCGGCAAATCCGACCCCTGGGCTGACATGTCCAAGCACGCGGGCGCTGTGACCGCCGTGTGACCGGTGCTTCCCTACGGTTGCGGGTGATCGACTTCCGTCGAAGGGACATCACCCGTGAACCGCAGAAACCTGCTGGGATTGCTCGGCCTCGCACCGCTCGTCGCCATGACCGGCCTGCCCGGCACCAACAGTCTCGGTCCGGGCACGGATGGCGTTGGGCCGCGCACCGCTGGCGTTCGGCCAGGCACCGCTGGCGTTCGGTCGGGCACCGACAGCCTCGGGCCGGGCACCGACGGCCTTCGGCCGGGTACCGATGGCGTTCGGCCGGGCACCCGCGGCCTTGGGCCCGGCGGCGCGTTCGATCGGCTCATCGCCGGGCTCGCCGCGCAGGATCAGTTCTCCGGCACGGTATTGCTGTCGCATCGCGGCTCGACCGTGCTCGCGCGGTCGTATGGCCTGGCCGATCGGCTGCACGGCGTGCCGAACGGCCCGGACACGATCTTCTCGCTCGCCTCGGCCGGAAAGCCGTTCACCGGTGTCGCCATCGCGCAACTCGCCCAGCAGGGCAAGATCGAGTTCGGCGCGACGCTCGGCACCTACCTCGACGGCTTCCCGCCCGCGATCGCCGACACGGTCACCGTGCACCACCTGCTCACCCACACCTGCGGCCTCGGCGACTACCTGGGCAGCCCGGCCTGGCAAAGCCAGGCACCCGGCTTCACCAGCGCCGCCCAGGAATTCCAGGCCGGACTCGACATCATTCGCGCCGAACCATTACTGTTCGCGCCGGGCACCTCCTACCGCTACAGCAACTCCGGCTACTTCGCGCTCGGCGCGATCGTGGCGCAGGTCAGCGGACTGTCCTATTACGACTACGTGCAACGAAATGTGCCCGGCCCGCGCTTCTATCCGAAACCGCAACGGATGAGCGACCCGCGCTTCGCGCACCCGTACGCGACCCAGCCGAACGGCCAGCGCGTCGACGTGAGCGCCAGCGAACCCTTCGTCGGCACGCCGTCCGGCGATGCCTGCGCGTCCGCGCCGGATCTGGTCGCGTTCGGCCACGCTCTGATCGACGCGCGCCTGCTCAATCCGGCCTACACCGGCCTGATGACCAGCGCGAAGGTGCCCAGTCCGGCCGGTCCGTTCCAGGCGTACGGCATCCTCAACGCGATCGTGAACAACAAGGTCGTGCTGCTGCACGGCGGCGGTTCACCGGGCGAGTCGACCAACCTCAGCATCTACCCGGATCTCGGCTGGGTCGCGGTCATTCTGTGCAACTATGACGTCGACCTGCGGCCGATCCTGCGACTGCAAGATCAGCTCATCACCCAGTGACCTGGAGGGCCGATGCGGGTGCTGGTGGTCGAGGATCAGACCGAACTGGCCGATTCGATCGCCCGGGTGCTGCGCCGCGAGGGCCTGGCCGTCGACGTCGTCTACGACGGCGCGGACGCGCTGGACCGCGCCGCGGGAACGGATTATGACGTGCTCGTGCTCGATCGCGACCTGCCAACGGTCACCGGCGACGAGGTCTGCCGCAGGCTGGTCGCGAATGGAGCGTCGGCAAAGGTGCTGATGCTGACCGCGTCGGCGACGGTCGCCCAGCGCGTCGAAGGGCTCAACCTCGGCGCCGACGACTACCTGCCCAAACCGTTCGCCTATGCCGAGCTGATCGCCCGGATCCGGGCCATCGGCCGCCGCAGCCAACCACCGCTGCCGCCGGTCCTCGAACACGGCGACCTGTGCCTCGACCCGGCCACCCGCAGCGCGAGCCGAGCGGGTGCGCCACTGAACCTGACCCCGAAGGAACTGGCCGTGCTGGAATACCTGCTCGCCGGTCGCGGCCGGGTGATCTCGGCGGAAGAGTTGCTGGACCGGGTCTGGGACGAGGCCGCCGACCCCTTCACCACCACGGTGAAATCGACCATCAACCGGCTGCGGGCCAAGCTCGGCACCCCGCCGCTGATCGACACCGTGCCGCGCGGCGGATACCGGATCTGACCGATGCGACAACCACGCTGGGGCGCGCTGCTCGTCCGCACCAGGCTCACCCTGCTCTACGGCGGCCTGTGCACGTTGACCGGCGCGATCCTGCTGGTCATCACCTACGTGCTGGTCAGCAACGCGCCGCGAGTGAACCTGTTCAGCGCGACCCGCGCGCCAGGGACCGCCGGTTCGACTCCCTTGCCGGTGCTGGGTGGCAGTTCACTCGCCGATGCGTTGCGTGCGACCGAACTACACGAGTTGCTGGTCCGTTCCGGGATCGCGCTGGGCATCATGGCAGCTCTGTCCATTGTGCTCAGTTGGCTGGTCGCAGGCCGGGTACTGCGACCCGTCCGCACCATGACATCGGCCATCCAACGGATCTCCGCGCGCAACGTGCACGAGCGCCTCGCCGCCACCGGCCGCCCGGACGAACTGCGGAAGCTGTCCGACACCGTGGACGCGCTGCTCGCCCGGTTGGACGCGGCGCTGGGCGCGCACAAACGGTTCGTGGCCAACGCCGCGCACGAACTGCGCACCCCGCTGACCGTGCAACACGCGCTGCTGGAGGAGATCCTGCTCGATCCCGCCGCCAATTCCGAGACGATGCGGGCAACCTGCGAACGAGTGCTGCGGCACAGCCAAGAACAAGCCCACCTCCTGGAGGCGTTGCTGACCCTTACGGAGGGCGAGCGCGGCCTGGAGCAGTCCCTCCCGGTCGATCTCGCCGACCTCGCCGAACGCGCCCTCGCCGAGCGACAGTCCGATCTGGACGGCCTTGAGGTCCGGGCCGAGCTGGCACCGGCGCGAGCTTTCGGAGATCCGGCGTTGGTGGCGCGGCTGGTCGGCAATCTGGTCGGGAACGCCATCGATCACAACGTGGACGGCGGCTTCATCCTGGTCCGGACCTCGGAGGGGAGCGTGTGCGTGGAGAACTCGGGGACGGTCGTTCCGGCGGATCGGGTCGATGGGTTGTTCGAGCCGTTCCAGCGGCTGGACCGGACCGCTCAGCGTGGCGAGCACCACGGCCTCGGCCTGTCGATCGTGCGCGCGATCGCCGATGCGCATGCCGCGGTGATCACCGCGCGACCCGGCGAGCCCAACGGGCTAAGCGTGACGGTCGCCTTCCCCGCGCCAGATGACCTGCGGCCGGAGCAGCCGGTGTCCGGTCGCCGCGGGTAGCACGACCCGGCCGGTCGGGCCCATCAGGAGTTCGAACGCGGCGCTGGCCACCTCGGCCAACGGCTGTTCGACGCTGGAGATGGCGAGCGCGTCGGTGACCGGCGTGTTGTCGTAGCCGACGACCGGGAAACCCGCGCCGAGCACGAAGGACGCGCCGAGCGCGAGGGTGTCGCTGGCACACACCAGCGCGTCGAACTCGATGCCCCGCTCGCGCGCGGCCGCGACGGCGCGCGAGGCCGCGGTGACGTCGTCCGGGCAGGCGAGGTCCAGCCGGTCGAGCCCGGGGACGCCGCGCATGGCGTCGCGGGCCATCGCGTCGCGCCAGCCGCGGCGGCGTTCGTCGCCCTGGCCGGACGGGCTGGGCCAGCCGAGGAAGCCGATGCGGCGGTGGCCGCGGGCGAGCAGTTCGGTCGTTGCTTCGCGCAGACCCGCGCGGCCATCGACGTCGACCCACGGATGCGGTGCGGCGTCCATGTCGGCCAGGCCCCACGGCCGGCCGAAGGTGACGAACGGGATGTTGTGCTGGCGCAGCCAGGACGTGCGCGGGTCGTCGTGGAAGGTGCCGGTCAGCACGAATCCGTCGACGTCGGCGCCGTCGATCAGGCGGGCGAACTGGAGGATCTCGTCCTCGGGATTGGCCGCGGTGAACAGCAGGATCCGCATATCGCGCCGGTCGCCGTGTTCGACGAGGGCGTGCAGGAAGCGGTCGAGCACCGCTCCGGAGATGCCGTGCACCTGGGCGAGCCGGATGCCGAGGGTCGAACTCTGCCGGGTACGCAGCCGCCGTGCCGAGGCGTGCGGACGGTAGCCGAGTTCGGCGATGACGCGCTCGACGCGTTCGCGAGTGGCGGGGCGGACGACGTCGGGCGCGTTGAGCACGTTCGACACCGTCTGGCGCGACACACCGGCGGCCGCGGCGACGTCGGCAACGGTGGCGGCACGGGGCATGGCTTCACAGTATCGGTTGCCGTGTTGTACGGTCGAGCCAATTTGAACGTTCATATTGAACGTTCAAATCGAACTCAACGAGGAGTCCCCACGATGCGACGACCCACTCCCCGGCTGGGCGCTGCCTGCGCACTAGCCCTCGCCACCGCCCTGTCCCTCACCGCCTGCGGCTCCGGCTTCAGCAGCCAGCCGGGCAACACCGGCAGCGGGCAGCTGACGTCGAGCAAAGCCGCCCTGTCGATCTTGATCGGGTCCTCCGGCGACGCCGAGACCAACGCGATGACGGCAGCCGCGAAGGCGTGGTCGGAGACCTCGGGCATCGGCGCGAACGTGCAGGTCGCCAACAACCTTGACCAGCAGCTGGCGCAGGGCTTCGCGGCGGGCAAGCCCGCGGACGTGTTCTACGTGTCGACCAGCGCGCTGACCGGGTACGCGTCGAACGGCTCGCTGCTCGCCTACGGCGACCAGCTGCCCAACAAGAACGACTTCTACCCGACCCTGCGCGCCTCGTTCACCTTCGGCGGCAAGTTCTACTGCGCGCCCAAGGACTTCTCCACCCTCGCGTTGTTCATCAACACCGCCGACTGGCAGGCCGCCGGCCTCACCGACGCCGACATCCCGACCACCTGGGATCAGCTGGCCACCGTCGCGAAGAGGCTCACCGTCGCGGGCCGGGCCGGCCTGACCATGAGCCCGCAGTACGAGCGGGTCGGCGCGTTCATGGCGCAGGCGGGCGGCTCGCTCACCAATGCCGACCAGACCACGGCCACCGCCGACTCGCCCGCGAACGTCGCCGGGCTGAACTACGTGAAGCAGCTGCTCGGCGCCGGCTCGCTCAAGTTCTCCAGCGACCTCGGCGAGAGCTGGGGCGGCGACGCGTTCGGCAAGGGCAAGGCCGCGATGACCGTCGAGGGCAACTGGCTGACCGGCACGATGTCCTCCAGCTACCCGAGCGTGAACTACAAGATCGTGCCGCTGCCCAAGGGCCCGGACGGCGCGGCGACCCTCCAGTTCACCAACTGCCTGGGCATCGCTGCCGCCTCGAAGAACCAGAAGGCCGCGCTGAGCCTGGTCCAATACCTGACCAGTGCGCAGCAGCAGCTCGCCTTCGCCAAGGCGTTCGGGGTGATGCCGAGCGTTCAGTCGGCCGCCGCGCAGTGGAAGCGGGAATTCCCCCAGGACGCCGCGTTCCTCCAGGAGGCACCGGGCGCCAAGGGCATGCCGAACAAGCCCGGCACCATGGACGCGATCAGCAACTTCGACACCCAGGTCGCCGGTCTGGCCAGTGCCGACCCGAAGACGCTGCTCGGCGGCTTGCAGCAGAACCTGGCCGCCGCGCTCAAGGGCTGAGGCCGCACGGTGACCACGTTGACCACCGTCGCAGCGGCGCGACGAGAGCCCCGACGCTTCCGCCGAGTGTTGACCATGCGCGCCGTGGTGCGACGAGAGACCGGACGCTTCCGCCGAGTGTTGGCCATGTTCGCTGTGGTGCGAGGGGAGACCGGGCGGCGCTTTCGCCGCACCCGCCGAGCGTTGACCATGCGCGCAGCGGCGCGACGAGAGACCCGACGCTTCCGCCGAGTGTTGGCCATGTTCGCCGTGGTGCGAGGGGAGACCGGGCGGCGCTTTCGTCGCGCCCGCCGAGTGTTGAGCACGCTCGCCGCGGCGCGACGGGAGAACCCTCGGCGCTCCCGTCGCGCCCGCCGGGGCGATGCGATCTCGGGCTGGCTGTTCCTCGCCCCGACGCTCGTCGTGCTCGGCTTGTTCTTCGCCGTTCCCGTGCTCATGGCCGCGTGGGTGAGCGTGTCGGGCTGGCGCGGGGTGGGCAGTCCGTTCACCGCCGGGGTGCCGTTCGTCGGCGGCGCGAACTACGCCAAGCTGCTGTCCGGCGGCAGCTTGGCCGAGCAGGAGTTCGGCACCGCGCTGCGCAACAACCTCTGGTACGTGGTGTTCGTCGTGCCGTTGCAGACCGCTGTCTCGCTGGGCCTCGCGCTGCTGGTCAACCGGGGGATCCGGCGCGGCAGCGGGGTGTTCCGCACCGCGTTCTACTTCCCCTCGGTGACCAGCTCGGTGGCGATCACCGTGCTGTGGCTGTTCCTGTTCTCCTCGACCGGCGCGGTGAACGAAGTGCTGAGTTGGCTGCATGTGCACGGACCGAACTGGTTCAACGAGCCCTCCGGGATTTTGCACGATCTGCTCGGCGCGTTCGGCGTGCACCAGGGGCCTGCCGCGCTGACCCAGCACGATTTGCTCGGTGTGTCCTGGTGGGACTGGCTGGCCGGACCGTCGGTGGCGATGAGTGCGTTCGTGCTGCTCGCGATCTTCACCACCTCCGGCACATTCATGCTGCTGTTCCTGGCGGCGTTGCAGAACCTGTCGGCCGACGTGGACGAGGCCGCGCGAATCGACGGCGCCGGTGGGTGGACCCGGTTCTGGCGGGTGACCTTTCCGCAGCTGCGCCCGACCCTGTTCACCGTGCTGACGCTCGGGTTGATCGGCACCTGGCAGACGTTCGACCAGATCTACACCGGCACCAAAGGCGCCCCGGCCAACACCACCCTCACCCCGGCCTATCTGTCCTACAAGGACGCACTCGGCAGCCAGGACTGGGGTGTCGGCGCGGCGATCGGCTTCATCCTGTTCGCGATCATCGTGGTGTTCACCCTCTTCCAGCGTTGGGCGCTGCGGGAACGCCCGATCTCGCGACGCCGCCGGATACTCGGGAAGGACGCGTCGTGACCGGCCGGATCACCCGGTACACGGCGGGTGTGGTGATCGCCGTGGTGTACCTGCTGCCGTTCTACGTCGCCATCGTCAACGCGTTCAAGACCGACGAGGACGCGTCGCTGCACCCGTTGGCGCTGCCGGTGACCTGGACCGGAGCCGCGTTCGCCGAGCTGTTCGAGCATTCGGATTTCGCGGTGTGGGCGGGTAACTCGTTCCTGATCGCGGTCGTGGTCACGGTGGGGCGGGTCTTCTTCGACTCGCTGGCCGGCTATGCGCTGGCGCGGTTGCGGTTCGGTGGCAGGCGGATCGTGTTCTCGGGGATAGTCGCGATCATGGCGGTGCCCAGCGTGGTGCTGCTGATCCCGAAGTTCCTGGTGATCAACCAGCTCGGCATCTACGACTCCTACGCGGGCATGATCATTCCGCTGCTGGTGGACGCGGCGGGCGTGTTCATCATGAAGGGCTTCTTCGAGTCGATCCCGCCGAGCGTGGAAGAACAGGCCCGGATCGACGGCGCGAGCACGTTCCGCACGTTCTGGTCGATCGTGCTGCCGATGGCCCGGCCCGCGGTCGTGACGATCACCATCCTGTCGTTCCAGGGCTCGTGGAACGAATTGCCGCAGTTCATCATCTCGGCGTCGTCACCGAACCTGACCACGCTGACCAAGGGCGTTGCCGGGCTGGCCTCCGGTGCGCTGAGCGCGGGCAACCAGTTCCCGATCAAGCTCGCGGCCGCGGTCGTGATGACGATCCCGGTCGCGGTCGCGTTCTTCATCTTCCAGAAACGCATCATGAACGCGACCGACGGTGCGGTGAAGGAATGACCGCCTCCGTGCCCACCATCCTCGCCACCTGCGGCGGCCTCGTCGCGGGGGAGTGGACCGACGCCGCGTACGGGCCGTTGCTGTTCGAGGCTATCCGGCTCGCGCGCGTGCCGGATGGCCGCAGGCCGCGCGTCCTGCACGTGAACACGGCGGGCGGGGATCAGCGGTTCGTGGAGGGGCAGGAGATCGAGGCCGCGCGAACGGCCGGGGTCGAGGCATCGCACCTGCGGTTCTTTCCCCGGCGCAACGTGCCTTCGCTGCGAGAGGCCGTGTTCGGCGCTGATGTGGTGTGGGTGTCGGGTGGGTCGCTGGTCGGGTTGCTCGCGGTGTGGCGGGCGCACGGGCTCGACGAGGTGCTGCGCGAAGCGTGGCGGGCCGGGGTGGTGCTGGCCGGTGGGTCGGCGGGCGGAATCTGCTGGCATACCGGCGGTGTCACGCAGAGCTTCGGACCGGACCCGGTGGCCGTCGCCGATGGGCTCGGGTTCCTGCCCGGCTCGCTCGGCGTGCACTCCGACTCCGACCCGCGCCGGCTGCCCGCTTTCCGCGCCGCTGTCGAAACCGGCGTGCTGGCCGATGGCATCGCGCTCGACGAAGGCGTCGGCTTGATCTACCGCGATCGCGAACTCGCCGAAGCGGTAACGGAAAAACCGGGTGGCCGCGCGATCCGGATCGGTGCGAACGCGCCGGATCGCGCCCTACCAGTACGAAACCTCAGGGAGGACACTGAATGACCGCGCCTCGGCAGCCGTTTCTGCACGACGAGTTCGTGACGCTGCGCGCCCCGAACCAGGTCTGGTCGGACCGGGACGGGCGCATCGGCAGGCACGGCGTGCACGGTTACTGGACCGGGGACCAGCGCGTGGTTTCGGCGATCTCGGTGCAGGTCGTTGGCAGTGATGTCGAGCCGGTGGCGACCGTGCCGGAATCCGCGTCGGCCACCGTGTTCACCGCGATGCTGCGCGGGTTCGACGGGCCCGGCGCCGATCCGGACGTGCGGCTGGACCGCAGGCTGGTGGTGCGCGCGGACGGGATTGCCGAGTCGGCGCGGATCACCAGCAGGCTCGGGGAATCCCGCGAGGTCGAGCTGGTGGTGCGGATCCGGCCGGACGCGGCTGGCATGGAGAGCGTCCGGGCGGGCGGCGGTCCGGTCGCCACGTCGTTCGACATTGCCGAGGGCGGGGCGAGTGGGTGGTCGGGGGCGGTCGGCGGCGCGTTCGGTGTTGCTGGGGGTGGGGTGAGTGGGTGGTCGGGTCCGGTTGGCGGGGCGTTTGGTGTTGCTGGGGGTGGTGCGGAGCGGGAGCGCGGTTTTGCCGAGGGCGTCGCCAGTTGGCGGTCGGGGGCGGTGGCGGTGACGTTGGTCGCGCCGG
>DATFHN010000187.1:0-14577 GCA_035248365.1 Pseudonocardiaceae bacterium
CATCGTCGCTGGGGCTGATCCGCCGACGCCGATCTTCGAGGCGTTCCCCGGTGATCCCGTCCGCTGGCGGTTCGCCAACGCGGCTGGCGACGACCCCGTCTCGTTCCAGATCTCAGGTCAGTCGTTCCCCCTGGATCACGGCGTGAAGGGGAGCCAGATCATCGAGGCCAGGACCGCGCTGGCCGGTGAGACCTTCGACGCCTACATCGTCAACGGCGCCGGTGGTGCGACCGGGGCGAGCGGCGACTACGAGTACAACGTCGGCCGCGACCCGATCATCAAGTCCGGTGACTGGGGCATCTTCCGGGTGCTACCGCAGCCCACAGCGAGCAGTCCCAGCCGCTCCAACGGTTTGCAGCCGTTCTGATCCGTTGAGCCGCCGGTTGTGCCGCTGCCAGGTCCTCGGACCTGGCAGCGGCACAACCCCGAATCCGCAAGCCCCGCGCTGGAAGGACCGAACCGTGTTTGCTGCCAACCGCGCGTCGTTTTGGCCGCGCGCCCTGTACCGAACCGCATTCGTCGGCGTGACCGCCGTCGTGGGCAGTGCGCTGCTCGTGATGCCCGCGGCGGCTCACGTCACCGTCACACCCAGCTCGGCCGAAGCGGGATCGGCCGCGGTGCTGACCTTCCATGTCCCCAATGAGGAGGCCAGCGCCGACACCACCCAGATCGACATGAAGATGCCCACCGATCACCCGATCGCCCAGCTCCTGGTCCAACCGCTGCCGGGGTGGACGATCTCAGTACGGACCATCACACTGGCGAAACCGATCGTGACCGACGATGGGCAGTTCGACCAGGCCGTTTCCGAGGTTGTCTGGTCCGGCGGGAAGATAGCGCCAGGCCAGTTCCAGAACTTCAGCGTTTCCGCGGACCCGCTGCCCGAGGGAGTCAGCCAGCTGCCGTTCAAGGCGATCCAGACCTACTCCAACGGCGACGTCACGAACTGGATCGACGTGTCCCAGCCCGGCCAGCCGGAACCCGACCACCCGGCGCCCGTGCTCACCCTGACTACCGCCGCCGCGCCGCCGGTCACCGCCGCCCCCGCCGGCTCGGACACGGCGGCCCGTGGTCTCGCGGTGGGTGGCCTCGTGTGCGGCCTGGCCGGGCTGGCGCTGGCCGCACTGGGCTGGCGGCGGCGTAGGGCGCCGATCCCCGTCGAACTCGGGCCGGTGGCAAGCAGCGAGCCGACGCCGGCAGTTCCCGCCGCGGCCCGGGACACAACGAAGCGCAGGACACAAGGTTCGCAAGACACAGCGCGGCACGGGACAGAAGGTTCGCGAGACACGGCGCGGCGCAGGACACAAGGCGCGCAGCGCGGCACCGGCCGGCGCTGAAGGCGCTCGACGTGACCCGCCGGCTCGCCTATCTCCTGATTGCCCTGTTCCTCGCCGCGATCGCAATATTCGTCACCGCGCCGGCCGCCCAGGCGCATGCGGCGCTGGTGGCGACCAGCCCGGCCGACGGCGCGATCACGGCCAAGGCACCGGGCAGCGTCAGCGCCACGTTCGACGAAGCGGTCGGCGTGAGCGCCGACAGCCTGCAGGTGTACGCGCCCAACGGGCAGCGGGCGGACACCGGCGGCACCAAGCATGGTCGTGAGCCGCAGCAGATCACGGTCACGTTGTTGCCAGGCCTCGGCACCGGCACCTATACCGTCGGCTGGCACGTCGTCTCCGCCGACTCGCATGCGGTGTCGGGCGCGTTCACCTTCTCCGTTGGCGCCCCCAGCGGCACGGCGGTGAACCCCGGGAACGTCGGTCAGTCGGCGAGCCAGTTGACCGACATCATCTTCGGCGTCGTGCGATGGGGTGGTTTCGTCAGTTTCGCGGTGCTGATCGGCGCGGTCATGTTCGTGATCTGCTGCTGGCCGGTCGGGGCGAGCCGCCCCGGGGTGCTGAGGCTGGCCATGGGCGCGTGGAGCGGGCTGGCCGCCGCGACGCTCGCCGCCGTCCTGCTGCAAGGGGTGTACGGCGCCGGCCAGAGCATGAGCCACCTGTTCTGGCCCGACGTGCTGCACGCCACGTTCGACAGCCGCTACGGTCAGGCGCTGGGCGTACGGCTACTGCTGGTCGTGGTCGCGCTGATCGCGTTCTCCATCATGCTGGGGAGCCTGCCAACCGCGGCTCGGCGGGCGCGCATCGCCGCCGGGACGCTCTGGGCAGTGCTGACGGTCGCCCTGGCCGGCACCTGGGCCGTCGCCGATCACGCCGGAACCGGTATCCAGGTTCCGTTGGCCATCCCCTCCGACATCGTCCACCTCAGCGCCGCCGCCGTCTGGGTGGGCGGGCTGGTCACGCTGGTCACGATCGCACTGCGGCGCGCCCGCACTCCCGAGCGCGCCGCCAAGGCGGCACAGCGCCGCCACCAGAACGCCACCGTCGAGGCTGCGCGGGCGGTGTCCCGGTTCTCGCCCATCGCCCTGGGCTGCGTCGTCGCCATCGTGGCCACCGGCGCCTATCAGGCCTGGCGCGGTGTCGGCAGCCTCAGCGCGCTGGCCGACACCACCTACGGGCGCCTGCTGCTGCTGAAAATAGCGGCGACGTGCGTGCTGATCGCGCTCGGAAACCTTGCCCGCCTGCGCGTCCAGCGGCTCCAGGCTCCGCTGGAGGCCATAGTCGCCACGCAGGCCGCCGTCCTCCGTGCCGCTCCCGCCGAACTGGCCAAGGCCGGCGCCGGCCCGCGCGCCAAGCAGGGGCGGCGCGGCAACCACGCGGCCCAGCCCAGGGGCGAACCGAACAACGGCACCCGCGGCCTGGACGTCCAAGCACAGCAGAACGCAGACCGTGCGACAGTAACCCTGACCCGGCTGCGGTGGTCGGTCACGGCCGAGGTGGTGATCGCGATGGCCGTCCTGGCGGTCACCGCCGTGCTGGTGAACACCCCTACCGCTCGGGAAACGTACAGCCCACCGGTCGCCGCCACCGCGGCATTCGACACCGGCGGGCCGGGCGGGCGCGGCAGCATCGGCGTCCACGTCACGCCAGCCAAGCTCGGCCCCAACCAACTCCGCGTCGCGGTCACCGGCAGCACCGGGCAGCCGTATCGTCCGCAGCAAATCCAAGCCACCCTGTCACAGCCCGGAGATGGTCTCGGGCCATTGCCCGTCCGGCTCACCGCCGACGGTCCTGGCGCCTACCGCTCCGATCCCGTCGACCTGACGATCACCGGACAGTGGCAGCTGAACGTCACCATTCGCAGCGACGCCTTCGACGAAACTACCGTCACCATGCCAATCCCGATCCATTGATCCGAAGATTGGCGGTGAGTGGATTCGTTCCGGCTACGTGACCTCCTGCCCGGGCCACCGGGTGGGCGACGGTACGGCCTCTGGTGCGTGCATCCCAGTACGTTGGCCAGGGGTCGTGCTGTACGCGGGATTTCGCGGTCGCTGCGGGCCAGAGCGCCCCGCTGTTGCTGAGGGTCCTCTTCGACTCCTGGCGGTCGTGACATCGATCATCGTTGGTACGACCAACTCATGTAGTCGCTGTGACGTCAGCTGATCGGTGCAGGTCTCCGGACGGCGTGCCTTCCTGTCGAACCCAGCGATGCAATCGCTGGTTGCGGAACAGGGGAGAAGAAGCGTGGAGGACGAGCACCGTCGAGGGCTGTCTCCGCATCGACGGCGTATCCGACTTCTTCTATGAGGTCATCGTCCGGCGCCGGCGTTCAACTCGACGCAGCATTCGCCCTGTACCGTGCCATAACCCTGCTCTGGTTCGCTGACCTGCTGTTTAGACCGGGCGAGGATCATGGGAAGCTCTCGGATCGTGCTGTTTTGACTGACATACTTGATCACGGTGAGGTTGTTTGGCTGGTTGGGTCTACTCGCTCGGTCGTCGATGGCATCGCGACCGATGTGGTAACCGGCGAACCTATCGACCTGCTCTGGGTGAATAGGTTCCGGCGGGGACCTGGGCACGCTGACGCAAGACAGACTCGCGGTGTTGCCTCTAGATCGACTACGCGCGTTGTCCTCCGTACCGGGGGGTTGAATGTGAGGACGACCTGGTCGCCGCGTTCGACTACTTGTGGGGTTTCAGAACTGGTCGTGATGTGCTGACCTGCTGTTTCGTGCGATGCCCGGTCGTGGATGATCATCTACCGTGATCTTGCGGCTACTGTATTTGATCTTTTGCGCCACCGAACTCGACCATGTTGTGGCGCGTCGCCAAGACCGGCTTGGCGGAGTCATCCACGAGGACTGGCACGCCGCTTGACCTACGCGGATATAGTTTTCGGCACCCACAGCCCGGCAACGGAGGACCGAACGTGGGGCATGGTCCACATCCAGGGCGAGTTGCGGCGGCTCGGGCACCCTATCGCGGCCTCCACCATCCGCCGGATCCTGCGCATCCGCCGGATACCGTCGCCCTCCGGTCGCGGCGACGCGTGGCGCACGTTCGCGCGCGCCCATGCCGGCGGTCTTCTTGCGTTGGACTCGCCGAGCAGGCTGTCTGACCCACTCAACGGCGAGCTCTGCCTGTTGCGTTGACACGCCTGAGATTGCCGGCTCGCGAGAAATCGCGTACTGGCATCGTGACGGTTGTCAGGAGTCGGCGATGCTGATGAAAAGTCCCGCGGCGCGGGCGATCACCGCACGGTCTTCCGCGCTCAGGGCACGAAGCTGGTCATCGAGCCAGGCGTTGCGCTGCGCCCGGGCGGCGCCGGCGAGTTCGTCTCCGTCCGCGGTGGCGCTGAACAGCACTTTGCGGCCGTCGCCCGGGTCGCGGGTGCGTACGGCGTAGCCGGCCGAGGTGAGGCGGTTCACGATCTGGCTCATGGAGGCCGGCGAGACCCGATTGTGCTCGGACAGTTCGGTGAGGGTCTGCGGCCCGCGCTTGTGCAGGCGGGTGAGCACGTCGAGTGCCGCGTCGCCGAGGCTCCCTTCGGGACGCTCGTTACGGAAGCGGCGGTAGAGGCGGCCGACGGCAGCGCGCACCTGCACACCCAGATCGGTCTCGTCGGCCTCGGCGGAGTACTGGTCAGTTGCACGCTTCTCCATGGCTCGTTAGTATACCTAAAGAGATCTTTCGTATACCTAAAGACATCGCGCCTGCACCGCGAGGCGCGGGACGAGCCGGAGAAGTGATGCGCAACCAGCCAGGCGGGCCACCGCGAACAGCGCGGCCCCGCTCCCGCAAGCCCGACCGCTACCGGTGGGTGGCACTGACGAACACGACGATGGCCGTGTTCATGTCGAGCCTGGACGGATCCATCGTGATCATCGCGCTACCGGCGATCTTCAACGGCATCGGCCTGGATCCGCTAGCTCCGGCCAACATCGCCTACCTGTTATGGATGATCATGGGCTACCGGCTGGTGCAGGCGGTGTTCGTGGTGAACCTCGGCCGGCTGGGCGACATCCTGGGCCGAGTCAGGATCTACAACCTGGGTTTCGTGCTGTTCACCGTGGCCTCGATCCTGCTCTCGCTCGATCCCTTCACCGGTTCGCGGGCGGCGCTGTGGCTGATCGGCTGGCGCTTCCTACAGGCCTTCGGCGGGTCGATGCTCGCAGCGAACTCGGCCGCGATCCTGACCGACGCGTTCCCGCGAGAACGACGCGGCTTCGCTCTGGGCGTCAACCAGGGTGCCGTGTTCGCCGGGCAGTTCATCGGGCTGACGGCGGGAGGACTGCTCGCCGCGTGGGACTGGCGCGCGGTGTTCTGGGTGAACGTGCCGGTCGGCATCGCGGGCACGGTGTGGGCGTACTTCCGGCTGCAAGACAACGGGGTGCGCCGGCGCCAGCGCATCGACTGGTGGGGCAACGCCACCTTCGCGATCGGCCTGAGCGCGATTCTCGTCGCGGTCACCTACGGCATCCAGTCCTACCACGGTCACACGATGGGCTGGACGAACCCGGTGGTGCTCGCGGGACTCGCCGGCGGCACGGTGCTACTGACCCTGTTCGTGATGATCGAGCGGCGCGTCGCCGAGCCGCTGTTCCGATTGAGGCTGTTCCGGATCAAGGCGTTCACCGCCGGCACCCTCACCGGGTTCACCGCCCGGCTCGCCCAGGGCGGCCTGCAGTTCGTGCTGATCATCTGGTTGCAGGGCATCTGGCTGCCACTGCACGGCTACGACTACAGCCAGACGCCGTTCTGGGCGGGCATCTTCCTGCTGCCGCTAACGGCGGGATTCTTCATCGCGGGTCCGCTGTCGGGCACCCTGTCCGACCGGTTCGGCGCGCGCTGGTTCGCCTCCGGCGGCATGCTCCTGTTCGCGCTGAGCTTCCTCGGCGTGCTCGCGCTGCCGGTGAACTTCCCCTACCCGAGCTTCGCCCTGCTGATCGCTCTGAACGGGGTGGGCATCGGAATGTACAGCTCGCCGAACTCCTCCTCGGTCATGTCCAGCGTGCCGGCCGAGTACCGCGGCGTCGCCTCCGGGATGCGCTCCACCTTCCAGAACTCCGGCACCTCGCTGTCGATCGGAGTGTTCTTCTCCCTGATGATCGGCGGCCTGGCCAGTTCCCTGCCCGGCACTCTCACCAGCGGCCTTGCCGCGCACGGCGTCTCCCATCAGGTCGCCGCGCAGATCGGCGGCCTCCCGCCGGTCTCGTCTCTGTTCGCCGCCCTGCTCGGGGTGAATCCCATCCACTACCTGCTGTCGCAGTACGGAGCGCTGTCGACGCTGACACCGGCGAACGTGAACCTGCTGACCGGCCGCGAGTTCTTCCCGGGCCTCATCGCCGGCCCGTTCCACAATGGACTGGTCGTCGTGTTCACCGTCTCAGCGGTCCTCGGCGTCATCGCCGCGATCGTTTCTCTCCTGCGCGGCAGCACTCCGCCGTCGGTCGACACCACAGCGGCCATCACCCCGACTGCCGAAGCCCGATCCTGACTCCTTTCGTCCACCCCGAACGTCCACAAGGAGCGCCATCCGTGCCACTGACCACTCTGGACCCCGCGCCCGCCCTGATCGTCATCGACTTACGGAATGGGATCGTCGCCGGCTCGGTTGCGAGCGTCGTGCCGAATGCGACCGCTCTGGCGAAGGCATTTCGCGAGCGCGACGGCCACGGCAACATTGGCAGCACCACGAGGCTTCCCCGGGCTGGGCGGAGATTATCGACGAACTGACGACCATGTGATCACGAAGCGGCGCCGCAGCGCCTTTCACGACACCGGCCTGGACACCGTGCTGCACGACCTGGGCGTCACCCAAATCGTGCTCGCCGGAGTCTCCACCAGCTCCGGCGTCGAGTCCACCGCGCGCTCCGGCCACCACCGCCGAGATCATCGACTTCCTCGACCACGGGCTCCGTCGCGCCGCCGGCATCACTCACCGACCGTAGCCCAGACCACACAACTAGATTCGCCAGCGAGAAGGAACCGAAATCATGCCCGCAAATCCGCTCGGCGTGGCGCTGCGCAACCGACGCGCCGGCCACCACACCCTCGTCTGGGCGCGCCCCGACCTCCGGGCCCCGGAGAACTTCACCCTGACCAGTCCCGCCTTCGACCACGGCACACCCATCCCGGAAAGGCACCGCGGCAGGCTGTTCGGCGCGAACATCTCACCCGCCCTGCACTGGACGCAGCCACCGGCCGGCACCCTTGAGCTCGTGCTCGTCGTGCAGGATCCCGACGTCCCGCGCGGCAAGCCCGCCACCCATGCGCTCACACTGGGCATCGACCCTTCGCTGCCCGGCATCCCGGAGAACGCCCTTGCCAACCCCAGCCCGATTCCAGGCGTTCGGCACGGGAAAGGCGCGCTCGGCCACCGCGGCTGGGCCGGCCCCATGCCGATCCGATCACACGGACCGCACGCCTATGTTTTCCAGCTCTTCGCCCTCGACCAAGCCTCCAGGCTGCCGGCCAGCTTCGCCCTTGACGATATGATCGCTGCCATCGCGGGCCACGTCATCGGCCGCGCCCGGCTGGACGGAACATACGAAATCCGCTAGCACCTAGAACGAGCCTGCGACCCGAAGGGCTCGGCCGCATACGACAGGTCGGCGACGAATTGCCCAGCACGTCGACGCGGACCAGCGCGCTGACGAAACTCAGCCGCCCTCGGACTTACACGATCGCGGTACCGCGTGCTCGGCAACCTGACGCGGAGAAACTCTCCTTATGGCGGAGGCAACTGGTCACCACGGCGATTGGGCCTCGGTCGAATAGATTCGCGCGGAGCGCGACGCCGCACGTCAGGAGTTGGTTGACTTGCGGGCCGCGCTCACGCTGAAGCTGGGTCTGCCCAACGTGAGATCGAGCGGACCTTCGGTCGTACGGCCGACGACCGCGGCCGCTGATTCCCGTGAGCGGAAAACGGCGTTTGGTGGGGAACTGTGTGAGCGCCGACCAGACCGGAACTGTACGTTCAGGCTGGTTGTACGGCGTGGTCGTGGATGTGGGCGATCATGGTATCCAGGCCGGCTTCGAGGGCGTCGGTGGTGTGCTGGGCTTGCGCGAGGACAAGCCCGCCCTGCACCGCCGCCAGTAGTGCGAGTGACAGCGCTGCGGCGTCGGTGTCCGGCCGCAGGGTGCCGTTGTCGATCATGGCGGCCAGGCCGGCGCGAATCGCCTCGGACCAGGCGGTGAAGCTGGCGGCCAGGGCGTCGCGCGCCCACGGGTGGTCGTCGGACAGTTCGCTGGACAGGCTGCCCAGCGGACAACCGCCGGTCCCGTTCTGCCCTCGGGCGGCGTTGACCACCACTTTGCGCCAGGACCGCAGTGCCTCGATGCTGTCGAGCCTGGCCAGCAACGGTGCCTGGTGGGACAGGATCGCCTCGGACTGGAACGTGATGACGGCGCGGGTGAGGGCATCCTTGTCGGCGAAGTAGTGATAGATCTGTGACGAGCTGACCCCGGCGGCATCGCGGACCGCGGGGGTGCTGGTGCCCGCCACGCCGTGGCGGTACATGAGGTCGGCCGCGGCTGCGACGATCCGCTCGCGCGTCGCGCGTCCTTTCCGGGTGCTGGGCGCCTCCTGCGGCGCCACGTGTGTCGGCACGAACCCCTCCAAGACTGGACTTGACTATCCAATCCTACCGACCCTAGATTGGATAGATCAATCCAATCTAGGGAGGAGTAGCGAGTGAGTGCTGGGTCCACAACCGTGCTGATCACCGGTGCAACCTCGGGCATCGGCCGGGCAACAGCTGACCTGTTCAGCCAGCGTGAGGCCACGGTGATCGTCACCGGCCGCGACGAGGCCCGAGGGAAGGAGGTCGCCGCCGAGACCGGCGGCCGCTTCATCCGCGCCGACCAGGCCACGCCCGAGGATGTGCGTCGCCTGGCCACCGAGGCCGGCGAGGTGGACGTGCTGGTCAACAACGCCGGGTACTGGGAGTTGGGCCCGACTGCCGAGACCACCGAGACGGGCTTCGACCCGATGAGCGTGCGGTGAACGTCCGGGCCCCGTTCTTCCTCACCGCGGCGCTGGCCCCGCCGATGGCCGCTCGCGTCGCCGCCCCCGGCGCCGCCGGCATGGCCGCTACGGGGCGAGCAAGGCGGCGCTAGAGGCGTTGACCCGCTCGTGGGCGGCCGAGTTCGGCCCGGCCGGTGTCCGCGTCAACGCCGTCGCACTCGGGCCCAGCCGCACGGAGATCACCCGGAGCATGGGCGGCTTGCTCGACACCCTCGCGGCCGCCAGTCCGCTGGGCCGGGCGAACGAGCCCGACGAAGTCGCCCGCGTGATCGCCTACCTCGCCGGCGAGGATGCCCGGCAGATCACCGGAGCCGTTCTCGCTGTTGACGCCGTCGCCACGCTCTGACAGTCCACTGCGGACCGTTTGCCACGGTCCGTCCATAGTCGACCACATTCGAGGGGAACATCATGATTCTAGTTACCGGCGCGACCGGCACGGTCGGGTCCGAAGCCGTGCGGCTGCTGTCCGCGTCGCATCAGCCCACCCGGGCGCTGGTCCGTGACCCGTCCCGCGTGGCGCACCGCGATGAGCTCGCCGACAAGATCGAGATCGTCACCGGCGATTTCGACCGACCGGACACGCTGGACGCGGCCCTGGAGGGCATCGACACCGTCATTCTGGTGAGCCCAGCCGTGCCAGCCCAGGAAATCGCGGCCATCGACAGCGCCGTCCGGCAGGGCGTATCGCACATCGTCAAGATCACCAGCAAGGCGTCGGCCGACTCCCCGGTCGACCGGCGGCGCGGCCAAGCGCGGATCGAGGCACATCTGGAGTCCACCGGCCTGGCATACACCTTGCTGCGGTCCAACGCGTACCTGCAGAACCTGCTCGCCCTCGCCCCGATGATCCGGCAGACGCAGGGCTTCACCATGTCGGCCGACGAGGGCCAGGTCGGGATGATCGACGCTCGGGACGTCGCCGCTGCCGCGACCGCGGTCGCCACCGCGCCAGACGCGCACACGGGCCGCACCTACTGGCTGACCGGCCCTGATCTGATCACCTACAGCGACATCGCGAAAGAACTGTCCGCCGCGCTGGGCCACGAGATCGAGTACCGCCGGATTCTCCCCGACGAGCATCGGGCCGCGATGATCCGGGCCGGTGTGCCCGAGACGGTGGCGACCTCGAACGCCCAGGCGTTCGGGCTGATCGCCGAGGGCGACGCGGCCTGGCTGAACGACGACGTGGCGACCCTCACCGGCACCGCGCCGCGCAGCCTGCGCACCTTCATCACCGAGCACGCCGCGGCCTTCGCCTGAACCGGGACGGCGGCAGCGGCAGCGAGATCCACAAACCCGGTGGAGTGACGTAAGGTTCTGGCTGCTCATCGGCCCGTCGTAGGCGTTCGGGCCTGAGTTGGTCACGCAACTGCCCGAAGACGTGGATGACTGTGGCGAATCCGGTTGGCGGATCACGTGTCACCTTCGACGCGACGACTCGATTACTTCGGTAAGAGATGCGCGGCGAGCTCAGCCGCCGAGAAGTCGTCGTTCGGCAGATGGTTGAGCACACCCTCGATGCCGTGTGGGCATCGAGCTCGTAGGCTGCCTGCCTAAGCCACTCCGACCGTCAGGATCACGACCTCGCGCACGGTGGCCGGCGGCGATGATCCGACCTGGCGGCCGGGTCTGAGGCTTTCAGCCCGCCGGTTCGACCTACTGCAGCTCGTCACCTGGAACGTCGGGCATGCGCACGGCCTCAGAGCACGGAGATCAGCGCGTCGGCCACGATCTCTGGCCGGTTCAGCAGCGTCAGGTGATTGTCCGGCACGACCACCGGATCGACGCCGAGCCGTGCGGCGAACTCGGCTCCGGGCCGGGCCCAGGGCGACGTCGTCAGCGCACAGCACATACGCTGCATCGAGCCCTATCTTCGTGACCGGGGGAAGATCCAGGCTGTCGAGCATGTATCTGCCTGGCTGCGGCACCAGCATCCGGCTGACGAGTTCCTGGACGGGCGTGGGGTCTCCTGCCATCAGTCCGCCCTGGACGGCGTCGAGTCCGATCGAGACGGTCGAATCGGGGCTGGCCGCAACAGCTTGCCGGATGATCTCGCCGTACTGCCAGTTCTCGTCAGCCATCGACTTGCCCTGCTCGGGGACCACCGCACTGTGGTAGATCACCTTCGTTACGCGGCTGGCGAGGCGGTGGGCAGCGCCAGTGGCGGGGTAGCCGCCCCAGCTATGGCCGGCGATGATGACATCGGTGAGATCGCGCCGCTCGACTTCGCTGACCAGGTAGTCGATGGCGTCAGCAAGCCTGAGCCCGGCGGGAGAAACATCATAAGACAGCCAGGGAGAGTCGGCGTGATGACCCGGTAGCCGCGGTCTGCGAGCAACCGGGCCGCCGGCTGCCAACTCCAGCCTCCTAGCCATGCTCCGGGAACCAGAACGAATGTCTGCGCGGGCTTGTCGTCCGTCACGTCAGGTCTCATTTCTCCCGATGGGATCGATCAGTCTGGTGCTGTGACCCAGTTGAGGCTGAGTTGCCAAGCCGCAGCACGCGTGGCCGAGTCGTAGGAGGTGTCGGGGGTGCGCGTTTCCCGGTCGCGCACGTAGTAGCGGCCGGACGCGGTGGCGAGGCTCGGGTCGGTGGCCAGGCGCAGCGTTGCCGAGGCGCCCTGCTCGGAGGTCAGCAGCCGCCGGTGGATCAGTGAGCGGAACGGGGTGAGCACGACGGGCAGGACATCGTCGACGATGCCGGTGCTCACGATTCCCGGGTGCACGGCGTTCACGGTCACGCCGTCGTCCCGCCACCGGTGGGCGAATTCGTAGCCGCAGATCGTGCTCAGCAGCTTGGCCCTGGCGTAGGCGGCGAACGGGACAAACCCTTTGGCCGGATTGAGTTCGCGGACTTCGGCAATGCCGCTGAGGTCGAGCCGAACCGGACGCGGACGACCGAACAGCGACGGGCGGAGATTGGACATCGCCGCCGAGACGACGTTGACCACGCGGGCCGGAGGGTCCGCCCGGATGCGGTCACGCAGGAGATAGGTGAGGCTGAACCCGGCGAGGTGGTTGACCGCCAGGTGCGCTTCGACACCGTCGACGGTCAGCCATCGGTGCCGGTAATGCGCACCGGCATTGTTGATGAGCATGTGCAGCGCATCGTGTCGGGCCGCGAACTCGGCGGCGAGCCGGAGCAGGTCGGTGCGGGAGGAGAGATCTCCGGTCAGCACCTCCACCCGGTCGGCACCCACGTCGGTGGCGATGTGGCGGCGCAGCGCGTCTCCGCGCTCATGGTCCCTGCTGGTGATGACGACGTGTGCGCCGGCTCGGGCCAATTCGGTCGTGATGACCCGGCCCATCCCTCCGGTACCTCCGGTGACGAGCGCGGTACGGCCACGCAGGTCGATGGGGACGTCGGCGGCGCTCATGCGGCGATTCGCGATGTCGTAGCCGGACATGGTGAATCTCCCGAGCGAGTCAGTGCTGCGGTGTCAGACGAATGATCGGCAGTTCGCGATCGGTCTTCTCCTGGTACTGGGCGAACCGCGGTGCTGCTGCGGTGATCCGCGTCCACGCCGCCTCGCGCTCGGGCCCGCGCAACTGCTGGGGCGCGACGGCGACCGTGCGGCCATCGACCTGCGCACGGACTTTGTCCGGGTGCGCGCCGATGTTGTAATACCAGCTCGGATTCCCCGCCGCGCCATTCGCGGAGGCCACGATCAGCCAGCTGCCATCCTCGTCGGGGAAGTAGCCAACCGGCGTTGTGCGCTCGGCACCGGTCCTTGCGCCGATAGTCGTCAACACCAGCGCTCTGAAGCCCATGAAACTCCCGCCCTTGCGACGTAGCCGTCGCTCGGCCAGTTTGTTGAACGCGCGGACGAACCGTCCTGCGGGAACCTTGCCACCGCGCGTGCCCGCGCGTGTATCGAAGCTCATCGTGCCTCCTCCGAAGCGATGGTGTTGGGTCGTGGGCTGGGGTCAGCCGCGGAGCGCGGTGGTTTCGCGGGTGAACTGGCGGTGGCCGATCAGTTTGTACGCCAACCGCGCCGGGGCCGGTATGACCTGCAAGAACCGCTGCCGTTCCGCGTCATCGGTTTCCTCGGTGATGTGGCCGAGGATGACCAGCCGCCGGGTGAGCGGAATCGCGCTCATGCCGTGCTTGCCGAGCGCGTCCCATTCGCTTTGGGTCACCGTGATCGAGACGATCGGGAGCAGTTTCTGCTCCTCCTCAGCCAGATGATCGATCAGGGTCGGCATCGTGGCCTCGATCAGGGCGGCCATGCGCTCACCGGCGGCGGCGTCCGCGGTGGCGGTCCACGTCGGCAGCTCCGTGCCGAGGGTCGCGACGGCGGCGTCGACTTGCGCGTGCTGGGCGTCCATCCGGTCCATCAGTTCCGGGTCGAGCGCAGCTCGCTTGCGCAGCAAGGGAAAGAGCAGTTCGTCCTCGCCGGTGTGGTGGGTGTGCAGGAAATCCAGCATCTCCCGGGCGTGCGCGCCGACGACCTTGGATCGCGCACGGTCACCGGCCGCGGAGCGGAACAGCCGGGGGAGCTGACCGAACTCGCGTCGGATGACGCGGTGCATCAGCACCATCTCGTGGGTATCGACGCCGGGGCCGGAGGTGGTCACCGTGACTCCTCGTTGGTTGCGGCGGCGGCGTTCTGGATGGCTTCGTGTGCGGTGGTCGCCGGTCGGCCGATGAGCTTCTCCAGGTCGTTGCTCGCGGTGAACAACTCCCCGCGGGCCAGACCGGCATCGGCATCGGCGACGGCGGCAGCCATCTCCGCCGGCAGTCCGGCCGCGGTCAAGGTGGCGGTGTAGTCGGCGACCGACATGTCCTGGTAGGCGATGTGGGTGCCGAGGACGTCGCTGATCGTGGCGGTGAGTTCGGTCAGCGTGAACGGCGTTCCGCCGAGTTCGTAGGTCGCTCCGAGGTGCCCGTCCTGCGTCAGCACCGCGACGGCGGCAGCCGCGAGGTCGCGTCGGCTGGCCGCGCTGACGCGACCGTCGTGCGCGCTGCCCAGCAGCGCGTGGTACTGGGTGATCATCGGAAGCTGATCGGTGTAGTTCTCCAGGTACCACCCGTTGCGCAGAATGGCGAACGCCGTGCCGCTCTCACGCAGGTAGTCCTCGGTGCGGCGATGTGCGTCGGCGAGAGTCATCCGCGCTGTCGAGGCGTTGACCATGCTGGTGTAGACGATCCGGGACACACCCGCGCGGGTCGCCGCGTCGATGGCGTTGCGCGCGTTGTCGAACC
>DATFHN010000188.1:0-91587 GCA_035248365.1 Pseudonocardiaceae bacterium
GGTGTCGAGGATTCTGCTGTCGCTGAGCGTGGAGTTCTGTGTGCCGTCGCCGACGTCGACGCCGGTGTCTCCGGTATGCGCGATGACGTCGTCGGTGAAGGTGACGTTGCTGCCACGCTCGATGTTGATCATCCCGGGGTCCTTGACCTGGTACCACGGGTTGCTCTCGCTCCACATGATCCCGGTCTGGTTCTCCGGGTAGCCCTGGCTCAGCTCATTGAGCCAGGTGTTGTACTGGAAGGTGATCCCGGAGAAGGTGATGTCGTGGACCGGCTGGATCGCGGTCGGGATCACGACGAAGCCGTCGAGCAGCATCCAGGTGCCGCTCTGCTTCACCAGCTTGATGGTGTGATTGCCCTGTGCCAGCCCGGTAATCGTGGCGATGGCGTCCTGCGCGACCCGCTGGCCCGACGTGGACGCGTTGACGGTCTTGTAGAGCGAACCGTCGATGTAGACACCGATGTCGCCCTCGTCGCTGTTTTGCTCCGACAGCACGGTGATGCCGCTGCCGGTGAAGCTGTAGCTGACCGAGTCGCCGTTGTCATTGGTGGAATGCACGTCGTTCTGGAAGTCGCCGTTGCCGCGTCCTGCCGAATATCCCCAGCCCGAGCCCGAATAGGATATTCCCGATGCCGTGTCGTTGACCGGAGTCAGGTGCCCTGGGCTGCCCTGGACGTCGACCAGGTCCTGGACCACCGGCAGCTCGGCGTCGACGGTGGACATGTTCTGTCCCGGCAGCGGGATGTAGTAGAGGTAACCGCCGCTGCTGTCCAGGAACCACTGTCCTGGCTGGTTCAGCAGCGCATAGCTGTTCTCGATCCAGGTGATGTGGTTCAGGGTCGGGTAACCCGATCCGTTGAAGGGAAAGCCGACGTTGCTCAGGGTGGCGTTGTAACAGGCCTGGTTCACGTTCAGGCTCGAACCGCCGCCGCTCGGGGTGATGCTGGACAGGGGACAGTGCAACTGCCGCCACGGGTTGTTGTCGACGATCTCGACCTCGGTCGGGTCGCTCCACGACAGGTAGGCGTTGCTGCCGGTGGTGAACGAGGAACCGGACTGCGAGAACCCGCCGGGGTTGAGCGCGCTCTTGGTCTCGGTCGCGCGCACCCCGTTGACCCACAGGTCTCGCGCCTGGGTGCCGGCCGCGACCGGCGCCCGCCAGATGTTCAGTCCGGCGTTGTACTGCGACCAACCCGCGACCTGCTGGGAGCCGTCGATGACCGGGTCCTGGCCGGGGGATGCCTCCCAGTACACGGTGTGGCCGTTCGACCCGGAATCCTGGGGCCCCAACTGGAACGTGCTCGACAGCCGGTAGGTGCCGCCCATCAGATACACCACGATGTCGCCGGTCGTCGAGCCGTCCATGCTCTCAACGACACCACGGGCCCCGGTCAGCGAGCACGGCGACGACGACGAACAGGCCGTGCCCGAACCGGTCGGCGCGGCGTACAGAGTGGTCTGCACGGCCGCGTGCGCGGCCTGACCGGCGTACGCGGTCGGCACCGTCATCCCCAGTACGGCCAGCCAGAGCACCGGCCGCGACCAGGCCGGGCGCCTGCGAAAACCCATCTCATCACTCCTGCTAGCTCAGGGGATTCACGGCTCAGCCGAGGGTCCATCGCTGGTTGCTGCCGCCGTTGCAGGTCCAGAGCTGGACCAGCGCGCCGTCGGCGGTCGAGGCCCCGCTCACGTCCAGGCACAGTCCGGACTGGACGCCGGTGATGGTGCCGTTGCCATTGACGTTCCACTGCTGGTTGGGCTGACCGTTGCAGGACCAGATGATCGCCTTGGTACCGGGCGAGGTGCCCTGACCGTTGGCATCCAGGCAGAATGTGCTGCCGCCGACGGCCATCGTGAGCTGACCGGAGGAGGTGTGCGTCCAGGTCTGGCCAGGTTGGCCGTCGCAGTCCCAGATCTGCTGCTGCGTCCCGAGGGTGGTCGAGGAGTTCGGGTCATCGAGGCACTTGCCCGCACCGACCGCACGCAGCGCCCCCGAACCGCCACCGGTGCTGCCGCCGCTGCCGTATCCGGCCGCGACGATGTTCGCCTGCACCGCGTCGTCGGTCGCGTCGGAGGGATATCCGGCGACGATGGCGCCCTCGTAGAAGGTGCCCTGGCTGAGGTTCGTGTTGGTGGCACAGCAGTCACCGCCGCTGCCCAGGTCGATGGCGCCTTGCTGCTTCATCGGGTCATAGCCCGGCGGCAACGAGCCGTTCCAGAGCGTCGTCAGGCCGCCGGACTGCGCATTGGCGCCCTTGAGCGCCATGCGTGTCGTGCCGTTGTTCTTCAGCATCGCGGTGACGTACGGGCTGGCGAAGGCGCGCTGGTTGGTGTTCCAGGACTGGCTGCCGCCGGAGTAGAGCCCGTATTCCAGGTCCGCCTGCACCCACGGCCCCGAGCCGGAACAGCCGCCGAACCAGCAGCTGGTGCTGAAGTTGATCGCGTTCATCGCGCCGGCGCCGTCGGCGCGCCGGTCGGTTTCGCTGTTGCCGTAGTCGAAGCAGCAGCCGCCGTTCACGTGTGTCCCTGAGGTGACCATGTACGCGCCCTGCGGCTGGCTGCCCAGCGGCATGCCGGACGAGGACCCGTTGTGCCAGTAGGCGTTGCCCTGCTTGATGTAGAGCGAGTACGCCTTGTTGCCGCCGACCGTGAGCGATTCGCTGCTCGCGTTCGCCGGTGAGTCGTTGCCGCCCGCGCCACCCGGTCCCTCGTAGGCGAGGTCGTTGCCGTGGCCGGACTGGTCGTAGATCACGGTGATCACGCACGAGGTGCCGGCGCAGAAGGAGTCCTGCGCGGCGGCGTTCACGTCGCCGCCCGCTGCCGACACGCCGACGTTCGTGGTCGCGTTGTCCGAGGCGCGCCGCACCTGGTACAGCGGTCCGTTGTACGCGGCGTAGAGCGCGCGCACGGTGCTGTGCGCCGCCACGCAGGGCGTGCCGCCGGTCGCGTAGATGTCGCAGGGCTGGGCTGCTGTGGCGGCCCGCGCCGTTCCGTTCGCCGCCGTCACCCCGATCAACGCGATGGCCACCGCGGCGAACACGATGGCGACACGGGCGAGCCCCACCCCCCGGAGCAGCCGCCTGGTGTTGTTGCCTCTCATCGGGTCGTCCTCTCCGCAGCTGTCGGGGCGCCGAGGACGGGGATCTGTCCGGTGAAGGTGAGCTTGAAGACGTAGGCCAACGCGATGAAGGGCGGGTTCAACGACGGCATGGTGATGTGCAGTCCGCCGTCCTGGTGGTGGCCGGTCAGGTTCACGTACCGGCCGGCCGTGCTGTCGAGTAGCTGGACCGAGGCCAGGTTGCCCAGGTTGATCCGGTTGGCGCCCAGCGTGGTGATCGTGGTGGTGCCGCCCTGCCACCCGAGGGTGGTGGCGTAGAGGACCGTGTTGTCCTGGGTGCGGGTGAAGCGGATGTCCTGTGGGGTGCCCGCGCGCGGAGCGGCGAGCAAGCCGCCGCCCATCTGGGTTGGCCCCTCGCCATAGGTCGACCACACCCTGGTCGCCTGGATCGCCTCGCCGAAGCGGCCCAGCCAGTCCTGCATCCCCAGCAGGATCGACCGCTGGTCGCACGGGATGGTGCCATCGGCCATCGGGACGATGTTCAGCAGCAGGTTGCTGCCCTTGCTGACCTGGTCGATCAGCGAGTGCAGCATGGTCCTGGTGTCGTAGCCCGAGGCAGCGGAGACGCGGTCGCTGGTCAGCCAGTAGGGGGTGGCGGCGCGGCCAGGCTCGACCGCTACCCCGGCCAACGTCAACGCAGGTGGCATCATCGGCAGCCCTTCCTCGACGTTCGAGCCAAATGTGTACGACTCTTGAGGGCCTAGAAAACCGCCGGACAGGCGTCACGTCAAGATGCCCGGAGACGCCTATTCGCCTCCCGCGCCTCCAAGACCGACGAACGCCCGGTCGACCACGCTCGCCGATAAGTAGTATCTAGCCGAAGACGCTTCGGCAGGTGTGTACCTTTCATAGCGCGCCGCCCGCCGAGCGTCGGTCGGCGGGCGGCTGCCCTACGGTCGATGTCCCCTCGGCGGTCAGCAGGTGGAGTTGGTCTGCGTGACCCTCCCGATGCGCCAAGGGATGCTGTTGTAACCGCCACCGGTGTTGGCGTTCGGATCGAAACCCTGGTAGAGGAACTGGAGCCGGCAGGGGTTGATGGTGAGCGTCTGGTCGTAGCCGCTGCGGATCATCTCGCCGCTGCTGAAATCGTCACTCCACGCCGTGCCGCCGAAGGTCACGTTGGTGGACCGGATGAACGGGTTGCTTTCCGTGTTCGCCAGCGGCGTCCAGGCGCCGGCGAGGGAGCCTGTGGTGTAGGAGGTGAAGTACCGGTGGCCGTCGGATCCGATCGCCTCCGCGATCAACAGGTACTGGCTCGATCCCGCGACCTTGTACACGTCGTCGGCTTCGAAGAGGTGGTTCTTGTCGGGGTCGGACAGGGCGATGACCGTGTTGCCCATCCCGTTGGGGAAATCCGAGACCGAGGTCCGTGACCGGAACACGTACCCGTTGTCGTTCATGGAGAACAGGTAGCAGTTGGTGCTGTCGCAGATCAGGAAGAAGTCCAGCCAACCGGAACCGTTCGACGACACGATGGTCGGCTCGCCGGGGTAGAGGTATTTCGTCGCGCTCCATCCGTACGGGTTGGTGATGTCGGAGTTGGTGGAGTAGCCGGCGTTGTTCCCGGTCTGGTAGATCAGGTACCAGAGGTGTTGCGGCGCGAAGTAGAACAGTTGCGGCGCGGTCTGGTACCCGCCGCCGATCGCGGTCTGGTCGGCGTAGACCGGGGTCGCGGAGTTCGCTTGTGACCAGTCGGAGAAATGGACGAACTCCATGCCGTAGCCACCCGAGGAGTTCACCGTCGAGGCAGCCACGTACCACTGCCCGTGGTAGGACACGACCGAGGGATCCTTCACCGCGATGATGTCGTGCGCATCGGGATGCGGACTGATCAGCACGCCACTGGACGACCAACGGAAACTGCTCGGCAGCGCGCCACCCTGCCCGGACGATCCGAGCGTCCATTGCTGGTTGGACCCGCCGTTGCACGTCCACAACTCGACCGGGGCGCCGTCGGAGGTGCTCGCGCCGGTCACGTCGAGGCACAGGCCGGACTGAACCCCGGTGATGGTGCCGTTGGCGTTGACGGTCCACTGCTGGTTGGCCTGCCCGTTGCAGGTCCAGATCTGCACCTTGGTGCCCGGACTGGTCCCCTGGCCGTTGGCGTCGAGGCACATCGGGCCGCTGCCGCCGTCAACGGTCAACTGGCGGGACTGGCTCTGGTACGTCCAGATCTGGTTCGCGGCACCATCGCAGCCCGAGATCTGGACCTGCGTACCCGGGGTCGTGCTGGAGTTCGGCACGGCCAGGCACTTGCCCGCGCCCACCGCGCCGACCGCTCCGCCACTGTCCGCGGCAGCGGGCGATACCCCGGTCAGTACCGCGAACGCGGCAGCGGCCACCAGGACGACGACCGCCCGCAACCGCCAGCGCCTGACCATGGCCGGTCGGCCGCGATTCGGGACAGCTGACAGTGATCTCGAAACCATTTGTCACCTCCACATCCGCCGAACGCGGGAACGGCCTACCCGCGAGGCCGGCACGATTCGCCGAACATCTCGCGGGTAGGCCATCAAGGGTGCGTCAGTTGTAGGACACCCAGTAGTTGTCGACCATGAAGTTCTCGCCACCGCTGGAGGACGTGATCTCCCAACCGAACTGGACATTGCCCAGCGTGACGTTGCCGATCCAGTGCTCGTTGTTCTCCAGCCACCGCAGGACGCTGAGAATGTCCACGGTTCCGGACGTCGAGCGCCCGGTGTTCAGGAACGAGTACACGTTGTTGTTCCCGTTCCATCCCTTGTAGACATTCCAGTTGTAGCCGCCGAGCCAGACGGTGGTCACGTAGGAACCAATCGCGCCGACCGGACCGGTCTGATTCATCCAGAGCATGATCTCGTTGGAATTGGATGAATCCCAGATGTCGTACGCGCTCTCGTACGCACCCGAGGACGGTACCGAGACGTTGTAGCCCGAGGTCACCGAGTTCAGCGAATTGATCGGCGTGCCGACCCACTTGGTGACGTTCGGATAGGACTTGACGCCGCCGGTGTTGGGTTGGTTGGACCACACTCCCCAGTTGTTGTAGGAGTTGGCCCAGATCGACTGCGGGCCGGCCCCGCCGCCCCAGACGTCGTTGTAGAGTGTGTAGCCGTTGTCGCTCCAGGATGCCCACTGGTCCGACGAGCCCCACACCGCGGCCTGTGCGGTACCGGCCGCGCACACCACGGTGGCAACCGCGACGGATAGCGCGATCACGGGGCGAGAGATTTTTCGTGTCAGCGCGGAAAACCTGCTGTTCGGCGGAGCTGGGGACATGCGAGTTCCTCTCCCTTGCCGGGCGGCGTCAGTGGATCTGGAAGTCCTGGTTGGTCCCGGGCGCGTTCTTGCACGGCCATTGGTCCAGCTGCTGACCGTTGTTGCTTCCGGCACCGTAGACATCCAGGCACAGACCACTGCTCTGGTTGCGGAACTCGTACGAGCCATCCGACTGCGCCACCGGCTGCCACGCACTGCCGGACGCCCCGTTCACCGGCTGCTGAACGATGTCGGGACTGCCCTGCGCCGTGGAACTACCGGCGACCGCCACGGCCTGGCCAGAGTTCTGCGCCTCAAGCTCGCCATAACCGCCGGAGGTCGGGACGAACTGGAACTGCTGGTTGCTCTGACCGTTGCAGGACCACTGGTCGATCGCGGCCCCCGCGCTCGTGCTGGCACCGTAGACGTCGAGACACAGGTTGTCGTTGGCGACCACGAGTTGGTGGTAGCCGCTGGGCAGACCGCCACCGCTTGCGGAGGCAGGCGTCACGTACACCGCGAAGGCGTCATGGGACGACTGGAACGTGAACGGCACGCTGACCGAACCACCAGCGGTGCTGACGTTCTGGCTGTAGACCACCTGCGGTGCCGACAACGGTGCCTGGTCGGGGATACGGTCCACCGTGATGTTCACGCTGCCGGTGGTCGTCAGCCACGGCACGGACGACAAGCCGTTGAAGGTGACCGAGGCAGCGCCGGTGTAACCATTCGAGTCGCCGATGATCGCCACCGCGCGCTTGTTCGACGAGTCCTCGGACGCCGAGATCGCGGTCGAGCCGACCTGGCCCGAGGTGTTCACCAGGGTTCCGGTCATGTCGGCGTAGTCGCGAAGCGCCCACCAACTGCCGGTCGGCTGCCAGGTCCCGTTGACCTGGGTCAGGACCCCGGTCAGGTTCGGAGTCACGCAGCAGACCCAGTTGCCGCGCATCGCGTTGGTGTAACCGGATTGCGCGAAGCGGGCGAGGTACCACGCGGTCACCCCGGCGGTCTGCCGGTCGGCCGGCTGGTATTCGTTGGAGGACAGCGGGCGGGTGCCGATACCCGCTGAGGACAGGTCGCTGTTGAGGGCCTGGGAGACGGTGACCGGGTCGTCGACGTCGCCTTCGTTGTGGTTGCTGATCATGTCCGGCACGGTCCCGGCCGCCTTCACGTGGGCGAACCAGGTCTGCCACTCACCCGGGTTCCGCTGCGGGGTGTACGCGAAGGAGGGCCCGACGATCTGCGCGCCCGGGGCGACCTTCCGGATCTCCCGATAGGCGGTGTCCCACATCTGGAAGTACTGGGTGCTGTTCACCCCGGCCTTCCAGAAGATCGAAATATCCGGCTCGTTGTCGATGTCGTAGGCGAACTTCAACCCGGATGCCTGCAACTTGCCCACGGTGGCATCGATGAATTTGACCCAGTTCGAGCAGTCGCCGTTGTCGCACGGGTACATCGTGTTCGACGGCTGCCCGCCGTTGAGACCGTACATATCGGTGACCAGCACCTGGTACTGCGCGTGGTAGGGCGGTTGGGTCAGGCGCTTCGCCTCGTCGATGATCGAGTTGATGTCCGCCTGACTGGCCGAGCCGTACTGGTAGTTGTCCTTGATCCAGCCGCCGGAGAACCAGCCGCCGCCGCGAAACGCGTTGAGACCGAGAGGTTGGATGAACTGGTCAGCCGGCTGAGTACCGTCTTCGCTGAAACCGTAGAGGAACCCCTCCCCCACACCGGTCGACGGTCCTCGGGTCGAGGAAAGATCGACGCTCAGCGATTCGCCGCTGGCCGCGTGGCCGATCGCCTGCGGGGCCACCAGCGACACGGTCAGCGCCAGGGCCGCTCCGGCCAGCGTCAATAATCGACGGGATCCGCTTCGGCTCGACATCGGGCATCTCCTATCGTTGCATGAACGGTTGTCTCCACTGCACTCCGGTGATACGCGCCAACTTATCGAACCGGTTCGACTGGCGACGTGACGGATGCTAGGAGCGCGTGCATGTCCGGTCAACGGCGTGGTTCCTGCCCCAGCGAGACGCGACATTTCGCGGCTGACTCACGAACGTGCCTCCGCGTGGAATCCACGTCGTTCGGTCCGTCGTACCAGGACTCGGACCAGCGTCGGCGGTCAGCCTCCCACCTGGGAAATTCCAGGCGCGTCACCGGCCTTGCACCGTGAGGGTCACTCCGGCGAACGACGACCGGCCCGGCATCCGTGACACCGAGCATTGGCGAGATGCCGTGAAATTCGCTCCGCGAAATGATTCGCCGAGATGGAAACTTTCATCGGACAGACTGGCTGATCCGGGCATTGCAGGTACCCGTCCGGTTCAGTGACTGGGGCGGTCCGGCAAGCAGAACTGCCGGACCGCCCCGTCTCCTCCCTCTCCGGTTGGCTCAACTGGCCGAGCAGGTCACGCCGCTCGGCGTGTTGTCGCTACTGTTCGATGTCGCCGTGAACCCGAACGTCGCCGACGAACCGGCCGCCAGCGCACCGTTGTAACCGGCATTGGTCACGGTGACCGACGAGCCGCTCTGGGTGGCGTTGCCGTTCCACGAGTTGTTGATCTGCTGGCCATCCGGGAAAGTCCAGCCCAGGGTCCAGCCGTTGGTGGCGGCACTGCCGGTGTTGTTCACCACCACCTGCGCCTGGAAACCACCGGACCAACTGCTGGTCACGGAGTACGTCGCGGTGCATCCCGAGCCGCCCGGAGGAGGCGTGCCGCCACCGTTACCACCACCGTTGCCATTGACGGTGACGTCGAAGGAATTGGTCGCGAGCCCGGCCCCGCCCTGCCACAGCTCGAATCCGGCCTCCACGTCGATCAGATACCACGACGGTTGAATGTATCCGCGGCTCACCGCGTCGGCGGTGACGTCGTCGATGTCCAGACCGCTGACCGAACCGACGCCGTTCTGCCGGACGTAGGAGATGGTGTTCCAGCCCTGGTTGCCATACCAGACGTCGTACCCGACGCCGTCCACGGTGGCCGTGCCGACCTTCGAACCGAACGGTTCGGGCGGGCCGTTGTGGTTGATCCAGATCATCAGTTCGGCGCCGTTGGGCTGGCCGGAGGTACTCGGTTGCTGGTTGTACCAGATGTCGTAGGCCACGTCGTAGGCGCCGTTGCCGGGCTGCGACGTGTTCCAGTCGGAGATCACCGCACCGGAGTGCATGGACGACTCCTGGATGGGGAGCCCGCTGTTCTGCGTGCAGCTTCCCCAGTGACAACCCTTGTAGATCGATGGGTAACCGCCGGGAGCGCCGCTGGTCGAGTTCGAGATCGACGAGTTCGCGACCGTGAAGCCGGCGTTGCCGTCCGTGGTGATGCATTCTGGTTGGCTGGAACCCCATTCGTTGTTCTGCACCGTATATGCGCCACCGGCGACGGACGTGGTCTGTTCCTGGCACAGTTGGGTGGAACCGGCACTGGCGTACGCGTCACCGGTGGCCACTCCCCCGACCGCGACCACCGCGGCTATCGCCGCTCCGACCGCCATCAGGGCGGTGCGATTGCCTGTCTTCACCTTGCTCCTCTCCTTGACTTGTCGGCTCACATCGGAGCTCAGCGCATCACCGGGCTCCGCAGGAGATCACCGGCACGGTGGTGCTGCCGCTACCCTGCAAGCCGAACGAGGTTGACGCGGCGGGTGCGATGGCGCCGTTGTAGGACTCGTTGGTCGCGGTCTCCGTCTGCCCGCTCTGGCTGGTCGACGCGTCCCAGACGCTGATGATCTGCTGGCCGCTGGGGATCTGCCAGGTGACGGTCCAGCCCGCGGTCGCCGAGGCCCCCGTGTTGGTGATCGTCACGGTGGCCTGGAATCCGCCCTGCCACTGCTGGGTTATCCGGAAAACCGCCGTGCAGCCACTGTTGCCTCCGCCCGCCGACGTCGTCGCCGTGACGGATGCCGAGGGAGCCGACACGCTCCCCGAGCCGTCGGCGGCCACCGCGTAGGTGTACGCGGTCCCCGGGTTCAGCCCGGTGTCCGTGTAACTGGTGCCGGTCGGCGTGCCGGCCACGATCCCGTTGCGGTACACGGTATAGCCGCTGGCGCCGGCCGACGCCGACCAGCTCAGCGAAACGCTCGTCGCGGTCGTTGCGGTGACGGTGAGGCCGGTCGGTGCCGCGGGCGCTCCGGACCCCTGGCCCGGGCTGGCGCCCTGAATGCTCGCGAGCAGCGACTGCTTCTGCGCGCTCACCGGGGCCGGATCGTACTGGTTGTCCAGCAGCCCGAAGGAGTCCTCACCGTTGAGTGCCCAGTACGTCCAGTCGAGGTTGTTCGACTTGATGTACCGCACCAGGCCGCTGAACCACTGGCCCTGGGAGCCGGGCGTCGACGAGGAAATGTCCGCCGCCGTGTTGGTCGTGCCGAACTCGCCGACCCACACCGGCGCGGTGTTCGAGGCGGCGAGGTAACCCCAGAACTTGTTCCAGACCGCGGCCAGGCTGTCATAGGTCGTGGACGAATTGAACCAGGTCTGCTGAAAGAGGTCCGGGCCGTAGTCGTGTGCGGAATAGACCAGCCGGTTCGGCACGGACAGTTGCACCGGGTACTGGGCCGCACCCTCCAGGTTGCCGCCCCACCAGTCGGAGTCACTGGTACCGCTGCCGGGAGCCTGGTAGACATCGATGCCCTCGACGGCAATCAGCAGGTTCGGGTTGACCGCGAGGACCGCGTCCCCGGCCCGTTCCGCGGCCAGCCGCCAGTCCGTGGTCATGCTGCCGGTCCCCCACGTCGCGCCGGTGCCGTAGGACTGATAGCTGGGGGTGTGCGGCTCGTTGCGCAGGTCGACGCCGATCACGGCCGGATTGCTCGCGTAGCGCTTGGCCAGTGCGGTCCAGTCGTTGATCCAGGAGCTTTCCGGGTACTGGCTGGTGTACCACAAACCGTTCTGCTCGGCCGAGTTACCCGCCTCCGACCGGTGATTGTCCAGAATGACCTTGAGACCGTCCTGCCCGGCATAGTCGATGATCTTGTCCATCACGTCCAGCGAGTGCAGGCCCTTGAGGTCGGTGTTGATCGGGCCGCCGGAGCCGTAGAAGCTGATGATGTTCGGCACCGGGTTGTCCTCGACCATCTGGTCGGACCAGGGCAGTCGGATGGTGTTGTAGCCGAGGCTGGCGATGTCGTCGATGACCGCCTTGTAGTCCTGGCTCCACAGGCCGTTCGGCGCTTCGCTGCTCGTCTCGAACCCGTACCAGTTGATACCGGAGATCCGTACCGGGTTGCCGGCCGAGTCCAGTATCTGGTTGCCGCTGGTGTGCCAGTACCCGGATCCCGCCGCGGCGCGCGGAACCGACGGGTGCGCCGCCGTGGCCACCTGCGACGCTGTCGCCGAGGCGGGTAGGCCGCCGGCCGCTGCCGCCGCCAGCGCCACGGCGCAGGCGAGGATGCCGAGCAGCGGGCCGCGGCGTCCAGGTGATCGCATCGCAGTATTCCTCTCTCGTAGCGCCTTCACCGCAGCGTCGGATCCGTTGCGGGGCAAGGAGAAGTAGCTCATCGCAAGCTGCGTCGCAATGGGTGTCGCCACAGGAACGTACGGACCACTGACCCTCCGCACCCAGCACCGCGACCGGGGCGCCAATGTTTCCGCAGGTCAGCGCGGCACCTTGGCCGAAAATCGGACTGTAAATTACTACTCACAGGCCCGTGCCGAGCACTGCGAACTACTCCAGCTGCCCATCGCGGCAGCCCACCCGGCCGAATCTGCTTCGTTCCGGCGGCGGCACCAAGGCCGGTGAAAGTTACATCGACCGTACGTCGTGCGGTGAGCTTCAGGTTCCCCAGAGGTTGCCCTACCGGCCCCACCGAGGCCGATTCAGCTTGCCGAAGCAGGGGCGCGACCGGCGACGAGGTGGTGATCGAGCACCGTGCGATCAAGCTACCGGCGGGGTGCCCGGCAGTGCTGGAGCGTCGCCGAACTTATCGATCACGAATCGCCAGAACAGTCCTTTAGATCTCACTGTTGGTGATCATGGAGCGAACTTCCAGATCACCGCGCCACCTCGCGACCATGCCCGACAGCCGCCGAGTACTGATCCGCGACGCTTGACAACCAGCGACGACAGCCGTTGGGATAGCCGGAGAATGACCGAATCTGACCCCTTCGACCTCGAACCGGCAAGGTGACCTTGATCCCGCGCCCCGGCACGATAGGGCTGTTCGTTGACCTGGGGCAGCAGCCAATCGGATTCGTGGACGCGCTGCTCCTCCCCCGCTCGGCAGACCAATGGCCGGCTGTCGGCACCATCACCGAGTTCGAAGTGCTTCACCGCACGCGGCAGCAGGTCCGTCTCTGGCCACTCGACAGAGCCTTTCGATCGAGCTCAACCAGATTCCCAATGAGCGAGGCCGAATGGCAAGAAGCGAAACACCGGCACCCCGTCGAGTCCGAAGTGATCGCCGAGATCACCCATGTCTACGCCCTGAACCGCGAATACTGGGTCCGGTTCGACGGCGTCTGGGCTGCCCTTCCGTGGACAGGCCCGCCGCCTGAGGTCGGAGCCAACGCTCGGTTCGTCGTCCACCACCACCTTGATGACACTCGCCGGAGCTTTCGGCGTCGGGTCGGGGCCGCTGCCGCGGTAGATGGCGAGTTGTCCGCCGGTCGTGGGTTGCGCCTCCGGGTCCGGAATCCGCACCCGGAGGGCACCGATGTCGAATACCGAACAGACCCCTACTGGTACGGGTAGTGGCGCGACCGGTCGCCCGCTTCCCACGCGGCGCGCAGATCAGGGTCGGTCGGGTCCCAGTCCGGGCGGATCTCGCGGGTGACCTCACGCAGGTCGCGGCGCAGATCCTCGACCGAGGGACGGCCCCAGTACCAATAGCCGGTGTAGACGGTGTGGATCACCAGGCCAGGCTTGAGCACCAGCGTGTGCGGGACCATCGGGTCGTGGGTGGGGTCGGTGTACTCCTGGATCTGCAGGTCCTTCTGCACCTTGCGGCCGACGTCGGACAGGAACGTCCACTGCGCGCCGACAGCATCGCGGAACTCGTTCAACTCGAACTGGTTGTCGGTCGCGATCGTCACGACCCGGGTATAGGAGACGTTGAATTCCGGGTAATGCGCGGCGAGTTGGAGATGCTGCTGGTGGTCCTTCGGGCAGAAGTGGCCGCGCGAAAGGATCAAGACGAGCGGATCACCGCCCTGCAGATCGCTGAGTTTGCGGCGAGTCCTGGTGTGGTCGGTCAACTCGTAGTCCGGGAAGACGCCACCTGGCACGATGTCTGCACGCATTTTCGGTTCCTTCTCCTGACGCTGACCGGTGCTCGCTCAGACCGCGCCCTTCGCGCTGTCCCCGACCGGGTGCGGTCGCAGAACCTGGACATCGAGGCCTTGGCTGAGTTTACCGTGCAGAGCCGCCGCCAGCTCGGCGAGAGCGGAGCCGTTGTTGTGGGCAACGCGGGCCTCGTCCGACACGTACTTCTCGATCATCACGACCCGGTCGTCGCCTTCGTTGAGGGCATAGAGTTCGACGCCTGGTTCGTTGTGCACCTGCTTGATCGCCGCTTCGAGCGCCGCGATGACTTCGTCCCGGTGTTCGGGAATCGGAAAGATCGTGGCGATGGTGATGACGCTCATGTCGGAGCCCTCGTCCTCTTCGTTTTTCTGGTCGGTTGGCGTGTTTGTGCGATCCCCTGACGGCTGCGGATCCGGCACGATCGTCGTTGCCGACTCCGCGGACTCTTCCTCGGCGGCGGTGTCCGCCACGATGTGTCAGAGTTCGGCGGATTGGCCGGGCTCCAGGATGACCGTGGTGGCTTTGGTCGACGCGGCGACGGCCTCGGCGAACGCGGCGGGGTCGCTGGCGATCGTCGGGAAGGTGTTGAAGTGGCCGGGGATGACGGTCTTCGGGCGCAGCTTGGCCACGGCCTTGACCGCGTCGGCCGAGTCCATCGTGTACTGGCCGCCAATGGGCAGGATCGCAACGTCCAGCCCCTCGTCGCCGATCAATTCCATGTCGCCGAACAACGCGGTGTCACCGGCCACGTAGATGGTCTTGCCGTTGATGCGGATCACGAACCCGTTCGCAACGCTGGCCGCGACCAGCGAGCCGTTCTCGTCGACGGTCGAACTGTGCACAGCGGGAACGAATTTGACGGTGGCTTCGCCTGCGGTCACGGTGCCGCCGATGTTGCCCGGCGTCACGTTCACGTCCTTTGTGCCCAGGAACAACGCCAGTTCGTAGGCGGCGACGATCGGGGCGCCGGTGCGTTTGCTGATGTCGACCGCGTCGCCGAGGTGGTCGCCGTGCCCGTGCGTGACCAGGATGGCCGTTGGCGCCAGGTCGCCTGCGGCAATGGCCGCCGTCGGGTTTCCGGTGAGGAATGGGTCGACCAGCAGCGTGGTGTCGCCGTCGGCGATGGTGAAAACCGCGTGACCGTACCAGGTGATGGTGGTCATTCTGATGTGCTCCTTTGTCGACGAGGACGCGTCCAGGGCCGTAGCGGTGATCAGCTCGCTAATCGGCCGGACAGTAGACAGCTCACCAGCTTGCGCACCCCTTCGCCGACCATGCGCGGCCCGGCGCGGTCACTCCGCGTCAACGTCAAGGCTCGCTGCCAACTGAACCATGCGCGACACCTGCGTCGGATCGCCTCTGGGAACTCCCCAGCCGCACCCCAGTGCCGTAGCACCCGCCAGGCACCGTCCACCGCGGACGGTGCCGTCCGCCGAAGGCCAGCCCTTGGCAAGGCTGCTGAGCTACCCTGCGCAGAGGGATGCTCGCGCCCCAGTCGGTGCGCCGACGTAAGATGCGGCCAGTTTGTCCGAAAATCGAACGGAGCACGGATGGCGTCAGCCGACCCCAGCCGCCTCACGACCCGCCCTTGGCAGGGATCATCGGCGCCGAGTACAACGTGGCCGCCCCTGCCGCTGGTCGGACGAGAGTCGGCCAGTGCGCGGCTGGAGCAGCTGATCGGGGCCGCGGCGGAGGGCCGCGGCGGTGCACTGGTGGTGCGCGGCGCGGCCGGGATCGGCAAGACCGCCCTGCTCGACCACGTGGAAACCACGTCCACCGGTCAGCGTGTCGTTCGCGTCGGCGGGGGCGCTGCCGAAGCCGACCTGCCCTACGCCTCGCTGCACCTGCTGTGTTCAGCCCTCGGTCCCGAACTGACTCAGTTGGAGCACAGCAGCCGCGAAGTGCTCGAAACCGCGATCGGCCTGCGCGTGGGTCCGGTGCCCGATCGATTGCTGGTCGGCGTTGCGCTGGTGGGCTTGCTGGCGCGGGCCGCGCAGGCGCGTCCGCTGGTGTGCGTCGTCGACGACATGCAGTGGCTCGACGCGGCGTCCGCCGCTGTGCTCGCGTTCGCCGCCCGCCGGCTGGCCGCGGTGCCGGTCGCGTTGCTGCTGGCCGGCCGGGGTGAGCGCTTCGCAGGGCTGCCCGAACTCGTGCTCGGCACGCTGGGCCACGTCAAGGCGCGCCAGTTGTTCGAGTCGGCTCTGCCCGCACCGATCGATCCGGCTGTTGTCGATCGGGTCGTTGCCGAGGCGGCCGGGAATCCGCTGGTGTTGATCGAGTCGGCGCGGGCCGGGTCGCTGGTCGAACTCGCGGGCGGTTATGGCGTGCCCGAGGTCGTGGGCGGCGACGGCGCGCTGGTCGGGCTGGCGCCGCAGAGCAGGTTGCTGCTCATCCTGGCGGCGGCCGAGCCGCTGGGTGATCCGGCCCGGCTGTGGCGCGCCGCCGCCGGGCTCGGAGTCGACCTGCCCGCCGCCGAACAGCTCGAAGCGGCCGGTTTGGTGTCGTTCGGGCGCTGGGTGACGTTCCGTGACCCGCGTCTGCGCTGGACGGTGTACGCACTGGCATCGCCGGCCGAACGCCGCCGAGTGCACCAAGCGCTCGCCGCGGCGACAGACCCGGTGGCCGAGCCCGACCGCAACGCGTGGCACCGCGCGCACGCCCTGACCGAGCCGCACGAGTCGGTCGGCGACGCTTTGGCTGACGCGGTGAGCATGGCGCGGGCCCGTGGCGGCGTCGCGGCAGCCGGGGCGTTCTTGGCTCGGGCTGCGACGTGCACGGCCGAACCCGGTCTGCGCGCGCGGCGGGCGATTGCCGCCGCGGACGCCCACCACACGGCCGGTGCCACCGACACAGCGGTCCAGTTGCTCGCCGTCGCCGAGGTCAACCCGCTCGATGCCGGGCACCGCGCCCAGCTCGACCGAGTGCGTGCCCGCATCGCGTTCGATGTGCGACGCGATCGGGACGCTGTCGCGCGACTGCTGGATGTCGCACGGGACCTGGAAGCCACGGATCAGCAACACGCGATGGGGGCGTATCTGGAAGCGCTCGGCGCGGCTATCTGCACCGGTCATCGCGATCTGGTGGACACCGCATTGATCAGGCTGGCCGGCGACGCACCGAAAGGGGTCGACCGCCTGCTGGAGGGCATCGTGCAGCGCTGCACGGGTGGCTTCGCCGCCGCGGTCGAGCCGCTCAAGCTGGCGTTGAAGACGCTTGACTGCGACCACGAGCATGATTCGCGTTCGCGGTTGCTGGCCTTCCTGGTCGCACCCGATCTGTGGGATGACCAGACCTGGCACGAGCTGACCGAGGCCGAGTTGGCCCGCACGCGTGCCATCGGGGAACGCGCGAACCTGCCCTGTTTGCTGACCCAGCGCGCCTTGGCCGAAGTCCACATCGGACGGCTTTCCACCGCGCGGGCACTCGTCGACGAGGCGGCCGCGGTGAGCGAGATGGTGGGCACGCCACCGTTCCCGCACGCGGCGGTCGTGCTCGCGGCGTGGTCCGGTCGCGAGCACCCGATGCTGGGCGCGACCGAGCGCCCGTACCACGTGGACGAAGGGGTGGCGGTCACGCTGGCCCGCTACGCCAAAGCGGTGCTGTGCAACGGTCTCGGTGCCTACGCCGACGCCCTCACCGCGACGCGCCATTCGATCGACCGGGACGGTCTCGAACTGCACGGCTGGTCTCTCGCCGAACTCGTCGAAGCAGCGGTGCGCTCCGGCGAACTCGACACTGCCGCGCGTGCCCATGAACGGCTGGCCGAACGCGCCTGGCTCAGCGGCACGGACTGGGCGCTGGGCGTCGAAGCCCAGGCGCGGGCCTTGCTGAACAACGGCGACGACGCCGAGGACGCCTACCTCGAAGCGATCGAGCGGCTCGGCCGCACCAGAATCACGACGCACCTCGTTCGCGCACAGCTGACCTACGGCGAATGGCTGCGCAGGCAAGGCAGGCGCGTGGACGCGCGGGTATCGCTGCGCGCGGCACACGAGGCGTTCGCGGCCATGGGAGCCGAGGCGTTCGCCGGCCGCGCCCAACGCGAATTGCTGACCACCGCCGAACACGGCCGCCGCCGCGTTCAGGAGACTCAGGATCAGCTCACGGCGCAGGAGACCCGGATCGCCTCCCTGGCGCGCGACGGCCGATCCAACCCGGAGATCGCGGCCCAGTTGTCGATCAGTCCGCGCACGGTGGAGTACCACCTGCACAAGGTCTTCACCAAGCTCGGCATCACCTCGCGGACCCAACTCCATCTCGTGCTGCCGGGCGACACAGCCTAATTCGGGTCGAGTTTGTGCCATCGGCCGGGATCGTTGTAACGCTGCATGCGCAATGCCTCGTCGTGGAACCCCTGGCGCGCCTCGGCTTCCGAAGGAAAACCCAAAGCCTTGCCATGAAACGCCAAATGGTCGTAGTTGACCGCTGTGGGTGTCACGTACCAACCAGCCACGGCGCAATCCGCCGGCTGGCGGCCCAGGCGCATCTGAAACGAACCATGTGGCTTGGTCGACTCGAACTCCCAGCGTTCCACGGGCACACGGCCTTCACATCGGAACGGCCAGCCATCGGGGTGGGTGCCAGCCTTGTCGGTTGACCAGCGATCCAGGTCCTCCGGTTCGATGAGCAGGTAGGAGGCCAGGATCCGAGCGGCCTTCGACAAGCCGAACTCGGCAGGCAGGTCCGGGTCGAGACGGAACGGCGTGCCGCCGTGTCCGACCAGCCGACCCAGTTCCAACACGCCTGAATTGCCCGCGAGCAACTCATCACGAACCGGGAGGACGTGCTCCAACCATCCCCGACCGGACTCGCCTTGATTGAACAACTCGTTGTCGTCACCAAGGAACTGGAAGCGCACGAGCACATCATCGCCCGAGGTAGCTACGTCGAAGCTGTTGAAGCTCCTGCACGTGACATAACAGGGGATCCTCAGCGTTGACCAGACGTCGCTGGGAATCCTGAAGCCGACTTCGCGGTTGCCACTGTTCTCGAAATACAGCCAAGCGTCGAAGGTGCGCTCGACGAACGCCCTCAACTCTCGATTTCCACCAACCTCGTAGTCCATGGTTGCCGCGAACGAGGTCGGCGTGACGTCCGGCTGTCGGGGAAGCAGCCTGAGCATCGACTGTGTATTTTCGTCGATTTCCCGGTCGACCACGACGGCTTCGACCGTGAAATACTGGTGGTAGGGATCATCTTCCCAAGCTCGGCGCCTGCCCATGACCGAACACCCTAGCGACCCTGGGCCCCGTCTCCTTCTGACTCAGCAGGGCGCCTGGTACGTAGACCAGTGATAGGACCGTCGAGCGACACGAAAGGCAGCTACCGTGGATCCGTGCAGGTGCCCGACGGTCAACCGGATCCGCGAGGCGCGGCGGGGTTGATCGGCCGCCGCGCCGAATGCGCCACCCTGGACCAGCTGATCGGCGCCGTTCGCTCCGGTGCGAGCCGTGCGCTGGTCGTGCACGGAGAGCCGGGGATCGGCAAGACCACCTTGCTGGACTACGTGGCGGCGCGAGCGGACGGCTGCCGGGTCACGCGCTGTAGCGGCGTCGAGCCGGGGATCGAACTGCCCTTCGCGGGGTTGTACCAGCTCAGTGAGCCGCTGCTCGACCAGCTTCGCCACCTGCCCGAACCACAGCACGCGGCGCTGCGCACGGCGTTCGGACTTGGTCCGGGGTCGACGCCGGACCGGTTTCAGGTCGGTCTGGCCGTGCTGGGCCTGCTCTCCGCCGTAGCCGACGAGCAACCGTTGATCTGCGTGATCGACGACTACCAGTGGCTCGACTCGGCCTCGGCGCAGGCACTTGCGTTCGTCGCCCGGCGCCTGGGTACCGAGTCGGTTGGCCTGATCATCGCCACCCGCGTCATCGGCACCGACCTGCGCGGTGTGCCCGAGTTGCCGATTCGCCGCCTGCCTGATGCCGATGCGGGGGAACTGCTCGACACGGTGATGCGCAACCCGGTTGATGCCCGCATCCGGCAGCTGACCATCAGCGAGGCGCGGGGGAACCCGCTGGCTTTGCTGGAGCTGCCCCGAGGGCTCACGCCCCCGCAACTGGCTGGAGGGTTCGGACTCCCCGACGCGCGGCTGCTCACCGGGAGCATCGAAGAACGTTTCGGCCATCGAGCCGATGCCCTCCCGGAATCCGCGCGGACACTGCTGCTGATCGCCGCGAGCGACCCGACCGGAGATCCGCAACTGCTGTGGCGGGCCGGGGCGTGGCTCGGTATCGACACCGACGCACTCGCTCCCGCGGTCGATCACGGACTTGTCGAGCTTGGCACCCTGGTCCGGTTTCGGCATCCGCTGGCCCGCGCCGCGGTCTACCGGACGGCAGCACCGAGGGAGCGGCGCGAGGCGCACCGCGCCTTGGCCGAGGCCACCGATCCCGAACGCGATCCGGACCGACGCGCCTGGCACCGCGCGCAAGCCGCAGCCGGCCCCGACGAGGACATCGCCGCCGACCTCGAACGCTGCGCCACCCGGGCCAGCGCCCGCGGTGGCTTCGCCGCCGCCGCGGCGTTCCTGCTGCGCTCGGCCACATTGACCGCCGATCCCGCGCTCCGCGTAACCCGAGCGCTGGCCGCGGCCGAGATCCACATCCAGGCCGGCGCCCTCGACCGGGTGCTCGATCTGCTGTCCATCGCCGAGGCCGGGCCCCTCACCGACGCACAACAAGCACAAACCGACCTCATTCGCGCGCGACTGGAATTCGCGTCGAACCGGAGCGGTGACGGTCCGCTCCTGCTGTTGACCGCCGCGCGCCGGTTGGCGTCCATCGATGTCGAACTCGCGCGTGCGACCTACCTGGACGCGATGGCCGCCGCGACCTATCAGAACCCACGGCCAGGGGCCACCGGTCAGGCCGTCCGGCCTGCGGAGCACCTGCTGACGATCGCCCGTGCCGCGAGCGCGGCACCGCAGGCGATCGAGGTCCGAGCCCCCGACGTCCTGCTGGACGGCACCGTTGCCGCCGTGAACGAGGGGTACGCGGCCGGCCTGCCGCTGCTCCGCCGCGGCTTGACCAACTACGGCGCAGGCATGTCACCCGAAGCGGAGCTGCGCTGGCTGTGGTTCGCCAGCACGACCGCCATGCGCTGCTGGGACGACGAGCGCTGGGCGGCGCTGACGGCCAGGCATATCCAGCTCGCCCGCGAACTGGGCTCGCTCAGCGAACTCCCCCGCGCCCTGGACCTGCGCACGCTGCTGTGCCTGTTCTCCGGCGATCTGGCCGAGGCGGCCCGGCTGACCGGCGAAGCGCAAGCGATAGAGGAAGCGACCGGGACCGCGCTCGCACCGTATGGTGCGCTGGGACTTGCCTCGTTTCGCGGCGATGTGACACCGCAAACCACGGCAATAGAGACGGACGGAACTCCCTACAGCACCGGCGAATGGGCGAGCGCCGTCCTCTACAATGGACTGGGCCGCTACGGCGAAGCGCTGGGCGCGGCACGGCGGGCCGTCAGTTTCGACGCGGGCCCGATGGCCCTGCTCTGGCCGCACGTCGAACTGGTCGAAGCCGCGGTGCGCAGCGGGGACCTCGCCACCGCCACCAAGGCTTATCACCGGCTCGCCGAATCGACCGGCGCCAGCGGCACCGACTGGGCGCTGGGCATCCAAGGGCGCTCACAAGCGCTGCTGAGCACCGGGCGCGAAGCCGAGGAGCTGTACGGCGAATCGATCACCCGCCTTGGCCGCACCCGGCTCCGCGTCGAGCTTGCCCGTGCTCGGCTGCTCTACGGCGAGTGGCTGCGCAGGCAGCGCCGCGACACCGAGGCACGGGAACAGCTGCGCACCGCCCACACCATGTTGACAGCGTTGGGACTGACGGCATTCGCGGAACGAGCGAGCCGAGAACTCAAGGTCGCGGGCGGAGCCGTCCGTAAGCGCGTCGACGCCGCCAGGGACGAAGAACTCACTGCCCAGGAGGCGCGCATCGCGGGGATGGCCAGGGAGGGATTGTCCAACCCCGAGATCGCCGCACGGCTGTTCGTCAGCGCCCACACGGTCCAATACCATCTGCGCAAGGTGTTCATCAAACTTGGTGTGACATCGCGTAGCCAGCTGTGACGACGCAGTTCACAATTGCAGGCCGTCCGGCTTGGCGTTCTTGGCCGCGTCGAGAACGATGCCGGCAACCAGGTCGGGAGCGGTCAGCAGCGGCAGGTGGTCGACCGGGTGGGCGTGCACGGTGGCGCCCATGCGTTCGGCCATGAAGTGTTGGTTCTCGGGCGGAATCACCCGGTCGTCTTCGGCGACCAGGTACCAGGCGGGCCGGTCCTTCCAGAGCGGGCGTCCGACCGGGACGGTGATGCACGAAACCGAAATCGGGCGCTGCACGGCCCTGAGCAGCGTCCGCTCCGCCACGGTGGCACTGGGCGCGAAGGCGGAGGCGAACGCGTCGTCGGGAAGCCACATCAGTCCGTTCGCGTCCGGTGTCAGGGATGGCGCGTTCGGGTGGTGCTTTCCCCGGTTGAACGCGTCGCCCACCGTCTCTCCCTCATCAGGAGCCAGCGCCGCGACGTAGACGAGCGCCTCGACATTCGCCGAGCGGGTGGAGCCGATCACCGCTCCCGCGTAGGCATGCCCGACCAGGATGACCGGCCCCGCGACATGTTCCAGCGTGTGGTCCAGCGCGGCGACGTCGTCCGGCAGGGAGGTCAGCGGCAACGGGGCCGCGACGGTTCTGATGCCGGCGGCTTCGAGTGGGCTGATGACCTTGCGCCACACGGAACCGTCCTCCCATCCACCGTGGACCAGGACTGCTGTGGTGTCGAAAGGCACTTCTTCTCCTTGTGCTAGTGCGAATAGCCGATTTCCTGGAGCACCCACGCGTTGCCATCCGGGTCGGCGAACTCGGCGGCACTCGCGTAGTCACGATGGTCCGGCGCGACACCGGGGACCCAGCCGCCCTGCCAGTCGTCGGCATTTTCCTTGTGCTTGATCTCGCCGATCGTGACGCCACGTTCGGTCAGTTCGCGGTGCACGGATTCGAGGTCGGTGACGGTCAGGTAGGTGGCGCTGGTGGATCCCGGGGTGGCGTCCGTCAGGCCGACGCCGATCTGGATCGAGCAGGCCGAGCCGGGCGGTGTCAGCTGCACGACGCGGAAGCCCTCGCGCGGGTGGTAGTCGACGTCGAGGGTGAATCCCAGCTGTCGTGTGTAGAACGCCAGCGCCATGTCGATGTCGGTGACCGGCAGGGTCACCACTTCCAGCTTCGCCCGCATCAGGCACCGACCAGTCCGGCAAGTGGGAAGGACGGGTCGAGTTGCGTTTCGAACATCCAACCCGTTCCGTATCGGTCGCTGTTGGCGAGGCTGGGATCGCCGGTGCGAGCCGTCATGACTGGGTCGGCGCGATCTCGTCGAGCGTCAGGTCGCGGTCGATGCCGTGCGGTACCACCGTCTGGCCGGGTTCCAGTCGCAGCTGGACACCGTCCAGGACCACGTCGACCTTGTCCGCCTCGAACGACACCAGCCCCGCGACCCGCTTGACCTCGGTGTACGGGTCCGCATAGGACCAAGCTGCCCGGCTGGCGCCGCCGATGTCGAAGTAGCCGCAGATTCCCTTGTAGGGGCAGAAGGTCTGGAAGTCGACCGGAGTGAGGGCGGATTCGTCGACGTCGGCGCGCGGGACGTACCACCTGGGCGCGAAGCCCGATTCGTACAGGGCGAGTGGCCGCGTCGTTTCCGCGATCACCCTGCCCTCGTGCCGCACGGTCAGCGCGCGACTGGTCTGGCGGATGTCGATGCGGTGGTACGGGTCGGCGGAGTGCCCGACGATCCGCTCGTCCTCCTCGTAGAAGGCCTCCATCGCACGCCAGGCGAACGCGACTCGATCTCGCAGTATGTCCGCGTAGCCGGGCAGGTCGGTGTGCCGGTACGCGGCTCGGTCCTTGCTGTCCGTACCGGCCTTGACCGTGTACCAGGCGGTCGAGCCGAGGTCGCGGTGCCGCGTCGTGTGGTCGGTCGCCACCAGCACATCGCCTGCGACGTCGCCGAGCGGGAAGTAGGCCACCGGGTAGCGGCCCGGTTCGTGCAGCAGCACCACGTTCTCACTGTCGGCGATCCAGTCCCCGCCGAACCGCACACGCATCCTTCTCCGCAGCCGCTCCGCGAAGGGCATGCGTTCGGGCAGCGGATCCGGGACGAGGAATTGTCCGATCGATCCGGGAGCGAGCGGTCCTTGTTGCCAGGCGAGTCCCATTGTTCCAGCCCTTCTGCGTGGGTCAGGCGGGCGCGGGCGGCGTCGCCCGTTCCGGCCTGCTGCTCATCGTGCGGCAGGCCGAGCGGCGACACATCCCTCAGTGGGTAGCGAGGCGCGGACCGAGCTGGCTGCGGGAGGTGACATCGAGTTTGGCGAAGACCTTGCGCAGGTGATGCTGGACGGTGTACGCGCTGATGAACAACTGCCTGGCGATCTCCCGGTTCGACAGGCCGGCAGCGGCCAGCCTGGCGATCTCGGCTTCCTGCGGAGTGAGTTTGTCGTCTTTGCGAGCCTCGGGTCGGGCCCGGACCACGCCACCAGCCGCCCGCAACTCACGGCGTGCACGTTCGGCGAAACCGGACATACCGATCGCCTCCAACATCGAGTACGCGGTGCGTAGCTGATCGCAGGCCTGCCTCTGCCTGCGCTCCCGGCGCAACCACTCCCCGTAGAGCAGGTGGCTGCGAGCCAGTTCGGCACGCATCCGGCTACGGCCCAGATGGGCGATCGACTCGCGATACAGCCCCTCGGCCTCAGCTCCGTCGCTCAACAGCGCCTTCGACCGGAACTCGAGCCCGAGCGCCCAATCCGTGCCGCTCGCGCTGGTCGTAGCGGCGAACCGACGGTATGCGGCCGTGGCCACGGCGGTCTCGCCAGTGCGCGCGGCGGCCTCGATCAACTCGACGTAGGGCCACAGCATGGCGGCGGGCCCGGCGTCGTACCCCGTTGCGCGCAGAGCCGAGGCCAGCGCGTCGTCGTAACGCCCGAGCCCATTGTGGAGCAGGGCGTTCGACCACTCCGCGAACGTCGTCGCCGCACCTTCGCCACGGCGTGTCACCTCCAGCAACGTCGTACCGTGCAACTCGGTCCCGGCGGCCACATCGCCACGGAACGCCGCCACTCCCATGGCGCCGTACGGGGCGAGGGCGGTTCCGGTCGCCTCCCCGATCACCCGGGCCTCACCACTGAGCCGCGCCGCCTCGGACAGCTCGCCGAAGAACAGCAGAAGGAGCGCGCGTACGTCCAGGGCCAGGGGAAGCTCGCTGAGCGAGCCAAGTTCGCGGGCCAGCTCGACGTATCGAGTGGACAGTGCGTCCCAGCGTTCGTCGTCCCAGGTCCGGATGGCGGTGGTGCTCGCGAACCACAGCCAGCGCAGCTCCTGCTCGGGTGACATCGCGGTGCCGTACTCGTTCAACGCCGTGCGGAGCAGCGGCAGGCCGGCCGCATATCCGTGGTTGAAGGCGGCGACCGTCCCGTCCAGGAGGAGATCGGGCGCGCGGACCTCGGCAGGGGGCGGTGCCTGGCCCGCGGCACGCGCGATCTCCGGCAAACCCAGCGTGGAATCGGCGAACCGGCCGACGAAGGTCCCGGCTGCCAGTGCTTCCAGATAGGTGGCGCGCGACAGACAGGTGTCAACGGAGGTGAACCGCCGCGCCGCCTTCAGCAGCAGCCGTGGGCCATCGCTGCCTCTGCTGGTGACGAACGCCAACCGCGCGCGAATCAGATCAGCCCGCGCCAGCTGGCGGTTGTCGAGCGGACCGGTCTCGGCCATGGCCAGCAGGCCGGGTACCGGGTCGAGCGCACCCGCCTGGAGGTGCGTCTCGGCCGCCGCGAGTGCCCGAGCCGCTCGATGGGCCGGGTCCAGTGTCAGCGTTGCGGCGCGCAGCAGGAACGCGGCAGCCGCGGCCAGTCCGCCCCGCGCCTTGGCCCGGGCGGCGGAGTGTTCGAGCGCGGCGGCTACCTGATCATCAGGTCCCGTGGCGGCCTCAGCGCGGTGCCAGGCTTGCCGGTCCGGATCGAGCTGGGCATCGGTGGCCTCGGCCAGCGCCCGGTGCGCCTGTCGTCGCTGCGCTGCCGATGCCGACCGGTACACCGCAGAACGCGCAAGCGGATGCCGGAACACCGCCCGCGAGCCCAGGGTGAGCAGTCCCGTCCGCACAGCCAAGGTGGCGGCCTCAGGCTTGATCCCCAGCGCGGCGGCGGCACGCCGCACCAACTCGACGTCGCCGGACGGGTCGCTCGCGGCGATCAACAACAGCTGCCGAGCCGGCTGCGGGAGGGCCGCCGCCCGACGGCTGAATTCGTCCTCGATGTTGCCCGGCAACGGGCCCTCACCGGGGAGCCCGAACCCTCCCGCGACGTCCACGGCCGTCCGCCCGCCGGGTAGCTCCAGCAAGGCAAGCGGGTTGCCCTGTGTCTCGGCGATGATCTGGTCCCGGACCCGCTCATCGACCGGTCCATTCAGGACCGTGTCCAGCAGGGTTCCCGCGTCAGCCGGCCGCAGACCTTCGACCACCAGTTCCGGCAGCCCGACCAGATCGCTGTCGACGACCCGACCGGCCAGGATCAGCCCGAGCGATTCGGTGCCCAGCCGGCGGACGAGGAAGGCGAGGACCTGGGCCGAGGTCCGGTCGAGCCATTGGTAGTCATCGACAAGACAGATCAGCGGTCGGTCCTCGGCGGCTTCCGAGAGCAGATCAAGCACGGCCAGCCCGACCAGAAATCTGTCCGGCGTTGGTCCGGCGCTGACCCCGAACGCAGTACGCAGCGCATCGGACCGCGCCCCCGGCAGCCGCTCAAGACGGTCGAGCAGCGGCCGGCAGAGCTGGTGCAACCCGGCGAACGGCAGCTCCATCTCGGACTCGACACCGCCGCCACGCAGCACCTGGAAACCGCGCGCCTGAACCGCCACGTACTCCAGCAGAGCTGTCTTACCGACCCCTGGCTCGCCGTGGACCACCAGTGCCCGGCTTTCCCCGGACCGAATCGAGCCGATCAGCTGGTCGAGCGCACTACATTCCGCGCGGCGGCCGATCAGTTCCGCCGCTTGCCGCCAGCTGGGCAGATTCGCGGGCACATCCACCGCCCTACGATAGCCGCAGGTCAGGCCCGGTCCGGACCCGTCACGTGCGACGGCGATCGACCGGATCACCTCAGGGGCGAGGGCGGTGCCGCGACGACGAGGGCTTCGGCAAGGGGTTTGCGTTGCAGATCAGGTACTTCGCAGTCGTGCGCCGGATAGCCCACCGGAAACAGGATGTAGGGCCGTTCCGTGCTGGGCCGGTCGAAAAGCTCGGTCAGAAAGGCCATCGGGTTCGGGGTGTGAGTGAGCGTCGCCAGGCCCATCGTGTGTAGTGCGGTGATGAACAGGCCGCACGCGATGCCGACACTTTCCGACACGTAATAGTTCTTACGCACGCGCCCGCCCGCGAGCGGCGTGCTCTTCTGCGCGAAAGCGACCACCAGCCAGGGTGCCGTTTCCAGGAACTCCTTGCGGTCGTCGGTTTCCAGCGCCGCCAGCGCGGCATGCCAGTCCGGCACGTTCCGGTCGTGGTAGAAGCGGCGCTCCTCTTCTTCCGCCGCTTCACGCACCCGGCGCTTGAGGTCGGCATCGCGGGTCGCCACGAAGGTCCACGGCTGGAGGTGGGCGCCGCTCGGTGCCGTGTTCGCGATGCGCACGGCGAGTTCGATCGCGGCCACCGGCACATCGTCACGGGAGAACCATCGCACCGAACGCCGCGCGTCAAGTCGTTCGTACAGCTCCGCACCACGGCGCAGGGACTCCTCGATCGGCAGCCTGACCGGCGAATACGGCACGAACGGATGCGAATGCTGGCGGGTCATGCCTCAACGATGGCATGACGCCAATGACAACTCCAGCTCGTAAAAGTTTGCTATCACATAAGCTCAGCTCATGTTCGCGCTGTCGCTGCGCCAGTTCGAGTACCTCGTCGCCGTAGCGGACACGGGCGGCATGACCACGGCCGCCGCCCGCTGCCACGTGTCGCAGTCGGCGGTGTCCCTCGCCGTCGCCGAACTGGAGCGGGCACTGGACGTGCGGCTGGTGATCCGCGGACCCGGCCGGGGTACCTCACTGACCGAAGCGGGCCGGCACGTCGTCGGCCAGGCCAGAGCAATCCTCACCTCGGTCGCCGAACTCGGTGCCGATGCGCGCAGCCTGGGCCGTGACCTCGCGGGAACGCTACGCATCGGTTGCTACACGCCGATTTCGTCGACCCACCTGCCCGCCGTGATCGACGGCTTCCGGAGCAGCCAGCCGGATGTCGAGATCGAGTTCGTCGAGGGGACGCTGCCGGATCTGCAACAGCAACTGCTCGACGGGCAATGTGAACTGGCCTTCCTGTATCAGCAGGACCTGCTGCCGGGCATCGACGTGCAGGTACTGCACGACGAACAACCGAACGTGCTGCTGCCGCCCGGCCACCGGCTTCGCCGCCGCGCATCTGTGTCGCTGCGCGACCTCGCCCACGACGCGTTCATCCTGCTCGATGTCGCGCCGAGCGAACGCTACTTCCGGTCGATCTTCGACGCGGTCGGCCTCCCGATGGTCGTCGCCCGCCGGGCCGCCAGCTTCGAACTCGTCCGGGCACTGGTGGCACGCGGCTTCGGCTATTCGCTCGCGGTCCAACGGCCACCGGTCGACCTGTCCGTCGAGGGCCTGCCGTTCATCACGCTTCCGTTGCGCGACCGGGTGCCGACCACCCCGGTCGTCCTCGGCCGGGCCGCCGGAGGCCGGCTGACCCGGCGCGCACAAGCCTTCGCCACTTACTGCGGCGAGGTATTCGCCGCTACGTGAACTGGATCGCCGTGGCCGAGCCGTTCAGCGAGGAAGGCCAAGATCTCGTCTCTGGCGCCCAGTGTCGGGTGTCCCTCCTGGTCGACCAGGTGTGCTGTGACGACACTGTGCGGGCAGCCGACGACATCACGGAAGAATGGCGGCGGCTCGGGATTGGCCAGCTCGCCCGGTATGACCCGTCCGTCGAACGCGTCACCGAGGAGCGCCTGGTAGGCGGCGAACCGTTGGCCGGTACACCACCGGTCGTTGTCGAACCGATAGCCGAGCACCTTCAGGCCGTCACGCTCGATGCGCGCACGCACCATGGCGGCGTCCTCGTCGCTGATCTCCAGTCCGGCAGGGTCGTCCAGTGGCAGCGAAGGATGGTTGACCACCGGCGCGATGACGGCCGGTTCGAGGGTCATGGTGAGCGCGAAGTTGCCGGTGAAGCACAGCCCGATCGCGCCAACACCAGGCCCGCCACACTCGGCCAGCGCCATCCTGGCCAGCCCTCGAAGCCACGCCGTGACCGGGCTTGTGCCGCCACCGGCGAATGCGCGGAACTCGGCGCTGACGCACGCCCGGCGGACCACCTTCTCCCCGTCGGACGCGGTCGGAAAGGCGCCGTCGACGCCGAACAGCGACGGAAGGTAGACCGTGAATCCCGCGTCTCGAACCCACCGCGCCAGGCGGAGGACGTCCGGGCTGATGCCGGGCATCTCCGGCATCAGCACGACAGCAGGCCCGGACCCACCGACGTAGACGGTCTTGCTGACACCTCCGATGTCGACAGTCCGCGCCGAGAAGTCCGCGAGAGCCTCGCCCGCGTGCGGTTCAGTGATCGCCATAACGGCATCGTCGAACGCGAGGGTCTGGTCCGGCCAGTGGCGAGATCGCCACCTTCCTGGGTAATCTCGCCACCGTGGTGGCCCCTCTTCGCGTCGGCGTGCTCGCCTATCCGGGATGCTTCGCGTCGGAGGTCTTCGGGGTTCCCGACCTCCTCACGATGGCCTCGCACATCGCCGCGGCCAACCCGACCAGGGATCCGCTCTACGACGTGTCGATCTTCTCGCCGCGACGCCGCGTGGTCGCCTCCGGCGGCACGGCGATCACGGTCGTGCCGGTTCGGCACGTCGATGTCCTCGTCGTACCCGGGTTCGAGCTGTGCCCCGGACTCGACCTGGACGCGACGCTCACCTCGCTCAGGCCGGAGATCGACACCATCAGATCCAGCTCGCGATCGGGAGTCGCGCTGGTTTCGATCTGCGTCGGCGCGTTCCTGCTGGCCGACGCCGGCCTGCTCGACGGGCGGGAGTCGACGACCTCGTGGCTGTTCGCCGACCGGCTAGCCGACCGATGCCCTGGCACCGAGGTCAGACCGGAGAAACTTGTGGTCACCGACAGCGGCGTGACCACGACCGGCGCGTTCAGCGCGATGTACGACTTCGCCCTCGGCCTCATCCGCGAGCACAACGGCAGCCGCATCGCCCGCGCCACCGCGCGGATCGCGCTCGTCGACGATGCGCGGTCGAGCCAGGCCGCGTACGTCGACGCGGACCTGTTGCCTGCCACCGGCAGCCAGTTCTCGCAGAGCGTCAAACGCTGGCTGGACCAGAACATGCGCGAGCGCTACGACCTCGGGCTGCTCGCCGCGACGTTCCACGTCAGCACGCGAACCCTCCTGCGGCGGTTTCGCGACGAGACCGGCCAGACCCCGCTCGGATACCTGCAGGCGCAACGAGTGCGCAGAGCGAAACACCTGCTCGAAACCACTGACCGGACCGTCACCAGCGTCGCCGCCGATGTCGGCTATCGCGACCTCGGAACGTTCAGCGCCATCTTCACCCGCCTGGCCGGGCACCGACCACGGGACTACCGTGCGACGTTCCGGCGAAGCGCCGTACCCACCTCCTGACGCAGCCTCGCCGAGCGGCGTCAAACATGGTCGGCAGCGGCCATCTCGCCGGTATAGTCGCGGGTTGTGGGGGACATTTCGTGGCCGTCCATGATCTGGCTCGGCGGCGCGCAGGGAGCAGGCAAATCGACGATCGCGTGGCTGTTGAGCCGACGTCTCGATCTGCCGCTGCACCCGGTGGATATGTGGTCCTACGATCACGAGGGTCGGCTTCCTGACGCCAGCACTCCACTGGACGAGGAACTCGCGCGAGGCCCCGAGTATGCCGCGTCCGCCTTCGTAGCCACCTCGCACGCGCGGCTCCCACTCGTCATTGCCGACGTGCGCGCCCGAGCGACGGAGCCCGTGCCCGTGCTGGTCGAGGGACCGCAGCTGATGCCGTCGATGGCCTGCTCATTGCCCATCGGGAGCGCGGTGTTTCTGGTGCCGACGCCAGAGCGCACGCGTGCGGCGCGCGCGTCCCGGCCGGATGCCGATCCGACGCGTCTCGAACGCCTCGTCGCACGCGACGCTCTGATCGCCGAACTTGTCCGCGCCGAGGCCAGTGCCGCAGGCCGCCCGGTTGTCGAAGTGCCCGAGAACCCGGACTGGTCGGCGACGTACGACGCCGTCTACTCCGCGCTCGAACCGGGCATCACCGGCGCGCTCGCTGCCAGACACGAACTGGCTCGGCAACGGGCGTTCGAGAACGATGTCGCGGCCCGGCAAGGGCGACTGTGGGCGGAGGCCACCCAGCGCGCCGTGATCCCCGGGAGCACCACGGCGCCCTACCGGTGGGCCTGCGAATGCGGAGCCAGCGGCTGCACCGACCGCAGCCCCCTCGGTGCGCTGCCACCGCGCCCACCCCGATAAAGCCCTCCCCCCGCGGCACGCCTGAACCAACCCTCCCCCATGCGGCCTGCCGACCGCGCGAACTGGCTGGCGGAACCAAGGCGAAGGCAGCCTGCGCCATCGAGGCATCCACGCCGGCCTCGTCAGCCGTCAGCCCGGTGGGCTTCGCTGCCGTTGGCTGGGCTCAGAGAATCATCAGCGTGGCGTCAGAAATGTCGAAGGTGGCTGCGGCGGTGGCGGACGGCGAGGTTGTGCACCAGATCGTTGACGACCCACTCCAGTTCGGCTCCGGTCGGTTGCCGCCGATGCCACGCCGTGTAATCGACGAACCAACTGGTCCCGGGAATGGCCGTCTCCCGGCGTGTCGACGTCGGTGCCGAAGTTGGGCTCGCAGCGGTATGGATCCGGATGCTGCAACCCGCATCGCCGTAGGCGGTGCCGAGGCCGACCCCCGTAGCCGGTCCACTGAGAACGCATTCGAGTGCGTTGGGATCAACCCGAGGCGGCGAGCCCAGTAGCGGCCCCTGCAAATACCAGGGTGACGCCGGATGGCTGAGATCGGCCTCCGCCTGTCCTCGGGTCACCAGATAGCAGGCCCGCAGCGCACTCCGCGGCACTGAGTTTGCCTCGGCCAGTTGGTAGTAACGCTGTATGGCGGCCAGCCACTGCGTGATCTGCCCATCGGACAAGGGTTCGCGGCTGGTGGGCGGAGCGGAACCGCCGTGCGGCAGCGGGGACGGCGGATTCGATGTCGGTGCGGTACAGGCAGCACACCCGCTTGCCAACAGCAGTCCGGCAAAGAACACCGCCACGAGAACGCCTGTCCTCCGCTGCATACGCGGCCTTCCCTTTGACTCGACAGCCGAATTTCGGGTCAGTACGGAGTTACGAAGAGAATCGTCAACCTCTGTCCACAACTCAGAACTTTCCCGAGTCGACCTCACCACGAATAACCGACGCCGTTTCCGGAGAAATCGCGTCCAGGGCCGTTCGCGCGTCGGCGTGGATCCGCTCAAGCACGGTCATTGCATCGGCAACTGCCTCGTCGAGCCACGACACCGCGGGCTCCGGCCCGGTCGGTGTCCTGGCCGTCGTCGCTTCCGCCATGATGTTCCCTAGGATTAATTCCCGGCCTGCGCCAGGCACCTGCGTCGGCTACCTCGGGCTTGTCATCGTCACGCTAGCCCTTTTACCCACATTCACTGGCAATCCGCGCTCACCCATGAGGGGTATTTTCGTCGCTCATCACACGAACGAGCGATTTGTTTACCGCGCAACAATGTGGGCACGGCGTCGGGTTCGCGGCAGGGCCGAAGACGCTGCGACCCCGTCTACGCGGTACAACGGAAACATGAGCACGGCCCACCCGCCAGCCGCCCCCGCGCATCCACGCGACAACGCGACCGCGGACGCGGTCACCGATGCCGTACTGACCGCGTCTCGCTTGCTGGTGGCGGTGTCGGCTCGTTCGATCGCCGCCGTGGAAGAGTCGATCACCTTGCCGCAGTTTCGTCTGCTCGTGGTGCTCTCGACGCGGGGTGCGGTCAAGTTGACGCAGCTGGCCGAGCAGCTCGGCGTCGCGCCGTCGACCGCGACACGGATGGTCGACCGGCTGGTCAGTGCCGACCTGGTCAGCCGGGAGGTCAACCCGAACTCCCGCCGGGAACTCGTGGTGTCGCTCAGCGCGGCCGGGCAGGCGGTCGTGCGGCAGGTGACGCAACGACGCCGCCGCGACATCGCCCGCATCGTGGCCCGGATGCCTGAGCAGCAGCGGCAAGGACTCATCGACGCCCTTGAGGCGTTCACCGCCGCCGGTGACGAACCATCGTCAATCAGCTCATCGCACCGAACCCTGCGCCGAGCGCCACCGCCAGTGCGACGGCGAACAAACCGAACCGGCTTGCCCGCACCCACCTGATCAAGCCGCGGCGCCGCTCCGGCAGAGACGGCGACCCTTCCCATCGTCTTTACATAGGCAACAGTCGTGACAGAGCACGGCACGCCGATCGGCCCCTCGGATCAGACCAGCAGGGTGCCGCCGTCGATGTGCAGCACGGTGCCGGTCGTCCAGTCCTGCGTCATGCAGTACAGGTATGCCTGCGCGACATCCGCGACCTCGCCGATCCGGCCGGCCGGGAGCCCGGCGCCGATCTGCTGGTACATCCCTTCGCGGTCCGCTTCGTCCATACCGCGCCACAGTGGCGAGCGCACGACGCCGGGTGCGACCGCGTTGACGCGCAGCGGGGCGAGTTCGACCGCGAGCGACCGGGTCAGCGCCTCGACGGCACCGCAGATGCTGGCCGCGACGCTCCACCCCGGGCCACCCCGCTCAGCGGCCGAACCGCTGGTCAACGTGATCGAGCCACCGGTCCGCAGATGTGGCGCGGCGGCGTGCACGGCGCTGAGGGCGCCGAAGTAGCGCAGGCCGAAGAAGCCGCGCGCCGTGTCCGGATCCAGTGTTTCGATCGGCATCATCGACAGTGGCTCACCCGCGGTGAACACCAGGTGGTCGATCTCACCCAGCTCGGCGAACAGCGCGTTCACCTTGCCGTGGTCGGCGAGATCCAGGGCGCGGCCGGTCGCGGTGGCCGGCAGTTCGGCCAGCGCCTTGTCCACACTGGACTGCCGGCTGGACGCGACGACGACCTCCGCGCCCGCTTCGGCCGCCGCTGCGGCGACCCCGAACCCGATCCCCGACGTACCGCCCAGCACGACGACCCGTCGGTCGCTCAGCGGTCCGATTGCCTGTCCCATCAGAACTCCTCCGTTTGCGGCGCTTCGCCATCCACATTGCGGCATCGGGAGTTTGGCGGTCCAATACCTGTTGCGGCCGCTGTGATACCCCTCAGGTATCACAGCCTGCGAAGTGGCTCCGCACGTGCGGCGATGCGGGCGGGCAGCCAAGGGTCTGGTGGCGAGACGAACTTGGCGGTAGACTTTCGCGACGGAATGAATCGTTTCAAACGCGGTGTGACGGGTCAGCGTCATGCCGGCCATCGAGATGTTCCGAGCCGTTCCGCGGTGGAGAAGCGAGGTCTTGACAATGAGGTCGAGCGTCCTGGTAGAGGGTCACCGTCGCACTGTTCTCGCTCATGCGGCCGCCCGGCGATGGAAACCCAGCTGACCAATAACCCGCCGCGGTTGTTGTCCGTCGCGGCAATGGTTTCGCTCTGCCGTGACGTGCGGCTACCGAAACGTTTCAGGCGCGCTACCAGCGGAATCTGGCGGCGTGGCCGACTGCTGCCATTTTCGCTCCACGGTTTCTGCCGGATGTCCATTCTTGGTACCGTTTTGGAGTCCTCATGAGATCATCATTCACACCGAAGACCAGACCGCGCCAGAAGTGGCGCCGGTCTACTCGGCTGCGGGCGGGCATCGCGGGCGTGCTTGCGCTGGCTCTGTTCATGTTGTTGCCCACCGGTCCCGCCGCGTTCGCCGAGCCGGTCAACGTCCAGGTCGGCTCGCTCACCACCCAGCACCTGACCGACCCGCTCGGGATCGATGCCGGCCACCCGCTTCTGGGCTGGGTGATCACGTCGAGCGGACGCGGGGCTTCTCAGAGTGGGTACCAGATCCGCGTTGCCAAGGACGCGGGCGATCTGCACAGTGGCCGGAACCTGGTGTGGGACTCGGGTGTCGTGCGGTCCGCCCAGTCGTTCGACGTCCAGTACGGCGGGCCGGCGCTCGCGTCGCAGACCCGGTACTACTGGCAGGTCCGGGTCTGGGACAACCAAGGGAACGCTTCGCCGTGGAGCGGTTCTGACGCGTGGTTCGAGACCGCGTTCCTCGATCCCAACCAGTTCCAGGGTGGCTGGATCGGTAGTCCTGCCTCGATGGTCGGGCCCGAATTGCTGCTGCGTAAGGACTTCGCGCTGGGCGGCCAGCCGATCACCAAGGCGCGCCTCTACGTCGCCGGCCTGAGCTACCCGTACGTGTCCGTCAACGGACGGCCGATCAGTGATCACGTGCTGGACTCCACGTTCACCGCCTATGACAAGACAGTGGACTACGCGACCTACGACGTCACGCAGCTGATGCGCGGCGGCTCCAACGCGATCGCGGTCAGTCTCGGCAACGGCTTCTACGCAGGCGGAGCGGACGACTATCCCGCCAGCGGCCAGCCGTGGCAGCCGGCCCAGCCCACCCTGAAGCTCGAACTCGAGGTCTGGGACGCCACCGGCACCGCGACCAGGGTGCTCAGCGACGGATCGTGGAAAGTCGCGACGGGGCCGACGACCGCCAACGCCCCCGACGTCGAGACGTATGACGCTCGCCTGGCAAAGGCAGGGTGGACGCAGACCGGGTACGACGACAGCGGCTGGGCCAGCGACGTGGTGCTGCCCGACGCGAACGCGCCGGTTCCGTCCTACTCGGGGACACCGGTAGCGAACTGGATCTGGAACACCCCCGGCTCGTCCAACAGCGCGCCGGCCGGGACGATCTATTTGAGGAAGACGTTCACAGTCACGGACCCAGCCTCGTTGTCGAGTGCGTTGTTACGCGTCAACGGCGACGATGGCGATCGTGCCTACGTGAACGGTACGCTCGTGTCGGATTCGCCGGGCACCGTCGCCAATTCGTGGCAGAACTCGCAAGTCAGTGACATCAAGTCGTTGCTGGTGGCTGGCACCAACGTGATCGCTATCGCGGGCATCGCCAACCAGGCCAATGCCAGCGGTGTCATCGCCACTGCGCAGCTTGACGCCACGCGAATCGTCACCGACGGGACTTGGAAGGCTCTGCCGGGCACGCCCGCCTCGCCGCCCGCCGGATGGAACACCGCCGGTTTCGACGACACGTCGTGGCCGGCTGCCAACGTGCAAGGCCCCTATGGGATGTCACCGTGGGGCACCAATGTTCGCCTTGTGACCGGTCCCGCTGGAGTGCTCCGCGCGCAGCTGATTCCGCCGATCGAGAAGACGGCGACCGTCGATCCGGTCAAGGTCACCAGTCTGCCCGGGGTCAGCGTGCCGGTTCCGTCCTACTCGGGAACGCCGGTCGCGAACTGGATCTGGAACATCCCCGGCTCTTCCAACAGCGCGCCGGCCGGGACGATCTACCTCAGGAAGACGTTCACGGTCACGGACCCGTCTGCGTTGTCGAGCGCTGTGCTGCGCGTGAACGGCGACGACGGTGATCAAGCTTATGTGAACGGCAAACTGGTATCGGGTTCGCCGGGCACGGTCGCCAATTCGTGGCAGAACTCGCAAGTCAGTGACATCAAGTCGTTGCTCGTGGCTGGCACGAATGTGATCGCGATCGCGGGCATCGCCAACCAGGCCAATGCCAGCGGCGTCATCGCCACCGCACAACTCGACGCCACGCGAATCGTCACCGACGGAACCTGGAAAGCTCTACCGGGCACGCCCGCCTCGCCGCCCGCCGGATGGAACACCACCGGTTTCGACGACACGTCGTGGCCGGCCGCCAACGCGCAAGGTCCGTACGGCATTTCGCCCTGGGGCACCAACATCCAGGAGCCCAGCGGGCCGTCGAAGGTCTACGATTTCGGGATCACGACGTCGGGCTGGGCGCGGATCACGATGCAGGGCGCTGCGGGCACTCAGGTCCAGATCATTTACTCCGAACAGCTCAACTCGGACGGATCGGTCCAACGCGAAGGCGGCAACAACCAGACCGACACCTACATCCTCAAGGGCAACGGGCCCGAGACGTACGAGCCGAAGTACGGCTGGAAGGGCTACCGGTACGTGCAGGTCTCGGTCGCGGCCAGCACCGCACTGCCGACCATTGTGTCGGCCAAGGGAGTCGTGGTGCACACCGCGCTGCCCACCTCCGGCGACTTCAACAGTTCCAGCGACCTGCTCAACCGCATGCATGTCGCCATGAAGAACACGATCCTGAACAACCAGTACTCCTATGGCAGCGACACGCCGGTCTACGAGAAGGGCGGCTGGACCAACGACAACGGCGACTATGCCACGTCGGAAATGGCCAATTTCGACGCCCAGTCCTATTATGACCACATGATGCAGAACTTCGACGATTCGCAGGATCCCGCCGGCAACATCGGGTTCCTGGTGCCGGAGTCACCCGGTGACGACAACGTCGACCCGCTGTGGGGTGGATCGTTCGTGCTGATCGAGTACGACGCGCTCCAGCAGTACGACGATCTGGCGATGATCCGCCGCGACTACGGAAATCTGACCGCCTACGTCGACGACATGGCGAAGCAGATCGCGTCGACCGGCTACATCTACCAGGGGACGACGTTCGGCGACTGGTCGGTGCCGAGCAATGCCAACCCGCCTTCCAGCGAAATGCTCGGCAGCATGTTCCTCTACCGGGAGGCCGCAGACCTCGCGACGATGGCGGCCGCGACCGGGAACACGTCCGATGCGAGCAAGTACCAGACGCTGGCGGCGCAGATCCGCACGGCGGTCAACAACGAGTTCTACGATGCCACCGCTCACCGGTATCGCGACCCGCTGGGTCTGAACTCGCACGCGATCGGCGGGCCGAGCGGAGTCATCACCTCGACCGCGTACGACCAGACGGCAAACGTGTTCGGTCTCGCGTTCGGGCTTGCTCCCGACGGTAACCAGCAGGCCATCGCCGACGGCCTCGCCGCCGACGTGGTTGCCAAGGGCAACCATCTGGCTACCGGCGCCAACGGATCGAAGTACATCCTTCCGATGCTGAGCCAGTACGGCCATGCCGACCTTGCCTACCAGGTGGCCACCAACCCGACTGCTCCTGGTTGGGGACAATGGTTCCTGCAATGCGGCGCAACGACCATGTGGGAGGCATGGGAGGATTCGACGTGCGACACCGCCCGCTCGCGCGATCATGCCTTCATGGGAACGGTGGACGACTGGCTGTTCGGGGGTGTCGCCGGAATCCAGTCCACCTCCCCCGGCTTCCGCACCCTCGCGATCGATCCGTACCCGGTGGGGAACCTCAACAACGCCTCGGGTTCGGAGACCACGCCGCTGGGTCGCGTGAGTTCGCAGTGGACCCGCTCCGGGCCGAACTTCGATCTCACCGTCCAGATTCCGGTCGGCGCGCAGGCGTCGGTGTGCGTCCCGGCCAGTAATGCCCAGACGGTCACCGAGAGCGGCGTTCCGATTGGCAGGGCACCAGGTGTGACGGTGTCGGGCATGCAGGGCTCCTGCGTACAACTGCACGTCGGATCGGGGACGTACCGGTTCCACTCGACGATGTGACCGCTCAGTAATCGCGTTGGCTGGCAAGGTCGACTGCTCACGGTCGGCCTTGCCAGCTGTGCGTCGATGCGGCTTACGTTTGCCAGGCGGTCACATTGCCGTCGCGGCCGCGCAAGCTCGTCCTTCTAGCCTGTGCCGATATGGAAGTCACGAGAAGGAAGTTCATCGGCGGACTCGCTCTGGTCGGTGCGGCCGCGGTGATACCCGCGACAGCGGCACCGGCGCAAGCGGCACCCGAGGGGACCTCCGCGCCCGAGATCGAGACGTGGCAGCTGATCGGTAAGGACGTGTTCACCGGCGACGCGCAGGGTTCACGTACCCAGGGCGTCACCACCGACGGCACGCACTGGTACTTCTCCAGCAGTAACGGGCTGGAGATCACCGACATGCGGTACAACACCATTCTCAAGGCCGCGCCGGCGATTCCGCCCGAATTGGCCAACCCGTCGTCGCTCGCCTTCAAGGGGCTGAACCACATCGGCGATATGGACTACGCCAATGGCAGCCTCTACATCGCACTCGACAGCAGCGCGTCCGACCCGGGTCGGCCCCACCAATATCCGTACGAATACAACACGCCGGTGTTCGCCCGCTACACCGCCGCCGATCTGACCTTCACCGGCCAGGCCGATGCCCTTGACGCGCACGGGGTGCACGACATCGCGAGCTGGGTGGCCGTCGACGCACAGCGAGGTTTCGCCTACGGCATGGCCTATGTCAACGCCACCGAAATCGCCGTCTACAACCTGCCGGACTTCGCGTTCAACAGGTATATCCCGATATCGCAGCCGATCGACCAAGCCCAGGGCGGCAAAGTCCGTGACGGCTGGATGTACTTCTCCTGCAACGACGCGGCGCACACCATTGCCCGCGCCAACCTGACGACCGGCGAAGTCCAGGTGCTGTTCCATCTCACGGTCCCCTACCCGCAGGAGGTCGAGGGTCTGGCGTTCCTGCCGACGCCGGAGGGCCTGACGCTCAACATCCTCAACCGGGAGCAGCCCGATCCGAACGGCCCCAGCAACGTCACCTTCTACCACTATCTGTTGCAGGTGGCGGGAACGCCGGTCATCGGCGGTTCGCCGCGCGTCGGCGCGTACCTGACGGCCGACCCGGGCTCGTGGACCCCGGCCGCTACGTTCAGCTTCCAGTGGCTCGCGAACGGCAAGCCGGTGGCGGGCGCCACCGAGCCCCGGTTCCACCTCCTCGGGAAGTACCTCGGTGACACCGTGAGCGTCCAGGTGACCGGCACGTGGTCCGATGGGACGTCCAGGACCGTCGAATCCGCTCCGCTGATCGGCTCAGCCGGGAAGTTCGGTTACGCAGGCCCATCGTGAGCACGCCCGCCCTTCCAGCCAGTACGCAATCTGCCTTGGCGACTTCCTGTGCGATCGAGGTGTCCTCGCCGTGGACCGCTCAGACCGCCGCGGTGCCGCCGTCGACGACCAGTTCCATCCCGTTGACATAGCTCGAATCGTCCGAGGCGAGGAACAACGCGACCGTCGCGATCTCCTCGGGGTGGCCCATCGTTCCCCTCGGGATCAGCGACTCGAACTGCCGCTTCGTCGCCTCGTCGAACAGCTCCTCCTGCTTCGGCGTGGCGACCTGGCCGGGGGTCAGCACGTTCACCCGGATCCGCCTGTCCTTCAACTCCGACAGCCACACCCGGGCGTAAGCCTGCTGCACGGCCTTGCTCGCCGCATACACGCTCCACTCGGGATAGCCCTTGAGTGAGGCGTTCGACCCGGTCATGAAGATCGAGCCGCCATCGTTGAACAGCGGCAGCGCCTTCTGCACGGTGAACAGCGTGCCGCGCGCGTTGAGCCCGAAGGTGCTGTCGAAGTGCTCCTCGGTGATCTCGCCGAGCTTGCCCTGCTCGCCCGTGCCCGCGCTTGTCCACAACACGTCGATCGCGCCCTTTTCCTGCTTGACCGTCTCGAACAAGCGGTCCAGGTCGTCCAAGTTGGCCGCGTCGCCCTGCACGCCGGTCACGTTTCGGCCGATCAGCTCGATGGCGTCGTCCAGCATCTCCTTCCGCCGGCCCGAGATGAAAACGTGCGCGCCTTCGTCGACGAACAGCTTGGCGCCGGCCAGCGCCAAGCCGCTTGTTCCGCCGGTGATCACCGCTACCTTGCCGTCGAGCTTTCCCATGATCACTCCACTACGTTTATGTAAACCGATCTGTTTCCTTAACGTAACAGGTGCCCAGATCGAGCACAAGCTATGTACACCGGTCGTTATCCGGTTCGGCTAAACTGGAGGAATGACGGAGTTGGAGAAGGGCCCCCAAGGCCGGCGCCGCGGCCGGGGCGCGCGCGAGCGCATCCTCAGCGCGTCACAACAACTGTTCCGCGAGCAAGGCATCGACCAGACCAGTATGGACCAGCTCTGCGCGGTCGCCCAGGTGTCCAAGCGCACGGCCTACCAGCACTTCTCCGGCAAGGACGAACTCGTCGCCGAATACCTGCGCCGATTCGATCCCGACGTCATGCCCGGCGTGTTCGACCGCACCGACCTCACGCCCCGCGAGCGACTTCTGGCTGCTTTCGAGGCGCCCGCGAACGCGACCGAGGACGAGATCACGCCGCTGTGCCCCTTCATCGGAGCGGCCGTCGAAATCCACGACCCTGCGCACCCGGCACGCCAACGCGCGCACGATTACAAAAAAGCCGTTGCCGCACGGCTAGCCGAGACCGCCCGCGAAGCAGGCGCCACCAACCCGGAACAACTCGGCGAGCAACTGGCGCTGCTGCTCGATGGCGCCTCGGCCCGCAACCGAGCCCTCAACGCCGAAACCTTCCCCACCGCCGCCGCCATCGCTGCCGTCCTCATCGACAACGCCATCCCCACGACAGCACCTCGCACGGTCGCGTCACGGCCGAGCGCATAAGAAAACCCTCCGACCGTGGGTCGAAGGGGCCGGCGAGATGGCTCCGATCGTGGTCAGCCGCTGGCGTGAGCGATGTTGTCGAGCCTGGGCTGATCAGTCCATTCGGGTGAAAGCTGGGAACTGCCGGAAAGCGGCTGTTGGTCTCACTATTCTGGGCCGATGGGGTGGCAAGTTCTTCGCGTACTGCGCTCACTGTTGCTGCTGGCCGTCGTCGTCACGTTCCTGGTGCTGCTGTGCGTCCAGTTCGTTTCGGGTACCGCCGGGTCCAGCGAGACCGTGCTGCTGAGTGTGCTGATCGGCTTGGTCTACCTGCTGACCTGGCCACAGATGCGGGTCCACCGGGGTGAACCGGGACCGGCACCGGCGATCGGTGCCGTGCTGATCGCGGTGGCCTGGCTGGCCCGGATGGCGACCGCGGTCACCCTGACCTTCCTGATCGCCGGGCGCGTCCACCACCTGGTCTTCGACCGGCAGGTCGCCGGATTCGTTCTGGTAGGCGGACTGCTCGGGATGGTGCACCTGCTGGGCAACCGGCTGGCCGGGATCGGCAAGATCACGCGGCGCGACTGGGTGCGTTCGCTGGTGAACATCCCGATCGCGGTGGCCATCGGCGGGTTCGCTCAGCCGTTGAAGGCCGCCGCCTTCTACCTGCTGTGCTGGGTGCCGCTGTGGGTGTTCCACGCGGTGGCCGGCGCGACAACGACCTGGCTCGGGGTGCTGGTGGACATTCCGACGTGGACCTTGTGGGTGGCACTGGTGTTCGTCGTGGTGACCTGGCTGCGCGGGCGCCTGAACCGGTTGCTGGGGCCGACCAATCCGATCAGCGCGTTGCTCGGCGATCTCAAAGCCGAGGGCGAGGGAGTGAAGGCCGAGGTCCGCACCCAGCCGGAGCACAACCTCTCGGTCAGCATCGCGCCCGGCCTGAGCCGGGACTGGGACTGGGAAGGTGAGATCGACCGGCCGGCTCGGCGCCGCGACGACAAGTGAGCAACCCGCTCGGTCATCCATTTTGGACAGTGGTGAGCAGCTGACCGAGCGCCTTGTTGAACTCGGCCGGCCGCTCCAGATTGGGCAGATGGGCGGCGCCGTCCACGATTACGAGGCGCGAGGTGGGAATCCGGTCGTACATGTACTCGGCGTCGGCGACCGGCGTGAACTGGTCGTCGCTGCCCACGACGATCAGGGTGGGGACGACGACGGTACGCAGCATCTCCGTGTAGTCCGGACGCCGCGCCCGTCCACGCAGGGCCGCGGCCGCACCCTCGGGCGGCGCGCCGCGCATCATCCCGGACACGAACTCGGCGACGGCGGGCAAGGCCTCGATGTTGTGCGGCGCCACCATTTTCGGCAACACCTCGGCCGCGTAACCGGCCATTCCCTCACGCAGCAACCGGTCCGCCATCCGCTCGCGGTCGGCGCGACCCGCTGGGGTTTCGGCCTGGGCGAACGTGTCGGCCAGCACCAGGCCGATCAGCCGCTGGGGGAACAGCCGGTGGCATTCGAGCGCGATCTGGCCCCCCATCGACAACCCGACCAAGACGAAGCGCGCGATACCGAGGTGGTCGAGCAGAGCGGCGATGTCCTCGGCGAAGGTGGACAGCGGGGTGATGCCGGGCACGACTGTGGATTCGCCGTAGCCGCGCAGATCGGCGGCGATCACCCGCCAGCCCTCGGCGCGGAAGTACTCGACCTGTGGCTGCCACATCGAATGGTCGAACGGGTGGCCGTGCACCAGGACGAGGGTTTCGCCCGGACCGGCGCCCTCACCCGTGTCGTCATAGCCGATGGTGATGCCGTTGACTTCTGCCGTGCTCATGGGAGCCACCATTCCGATTGCACCGAGACGATCCGAGTTCGATGCTATTGACCGCACATTGCGCAGTGCAATAGAAAGATTGCACTCGGTGCAATGTAGGGGTGGGCGGCATGGACGACTATCGGCGAATCGCGGACGTACTCGCGGCGGAGATCACCGCCGGACGGCTTCGGGCCGGCGACCGGCTGCCTCCGCAACGGCAGTTCGCGCGCAGGCACGGCATCGCCGGGTCCACGGCGGCGCGGGTCTACGGCGAACTGGTTCGCCGCGGGCTCGCCGTCGGCGAGGTGGGGCGCGGCACGTTCATCCGCGCTGCGGCGACGTCGCCGGAGCGCGCGCTCGCCGAGCCGGCCAACGCCCGGGTGGACCTGGAACTGAACTTCCCCATCCCCTCGGAGCAACCGGCGCTGCTGGCCGCCGGCCTGGCCGGAATGCTGCGTCCCGACGTGCTCGCGGGCGCACTGGCCCCCAGCGGCGTGGCCGGGACGCCTGCGGTACGGGAGGCAGCGGCCTCGATGCTGGCCGTACCGGGCTGGACGCCCGATCCCGGACGCATCCTGCTCGCGGGCAACGGGCGGCAGGCGATCGCCGCCGCGCTCGCGGCCGTGGTTCCGGCCGGTGCGCGGGTCGGAGTCGAGGAGCTGACCTACCCCGTGGTCAAGGCCATCGCCGCCCGCCTCGGGGTCACGCTGGTTCCGCTCGCCATGGACGAGCACGGGGTCATCCCGGAGGCCATCCGGGCGGCCGGGGCGCTGCGTGCGGTCTACCTCCAGCCGACGCTGCACAACCCGCTCGGGGTGACCATGCCGCACACCCGGCGCGCCGAGATCGCGGCGACACTGGGCGAACTGGGGATCTACGCGATCGAGGACCGCGTCTACGCCTTCCTCCGCGACGACCCGGCACCGCTGGCCGCGTTGGCACCGGACCGGGTGATCGTCATCGACAGCCTGTCCAAGCGGGTGGCCCCGGGGCTGACCGTGGGTTTCGTGGTGACGCCGGAATCCATCAGGGACCAGATCGCCTCGGCGCTGCGCTCCTGCGGCTGGCCGGCGCAGCGGTTCGCGATCGAGGCGGCGACGCGCTGGATCACCGGCGGAGCGGTGGCAGCACTGTGCGAGATCAAGCGACGCGACGCCGCCGCGCGCCAGCGGCTGGTGCGCGAGTACCTCGCCGAGTTCGCCGTCGCGGCCGATCCCCGCGCCTACCACTGCTGGTGGCGGCTGCCCGATCCGTGGCGGGCGGACACCTTCGTGGCGGCCGCGGCCCGGCACGGCATCGCCGTCACGCCCGGCGCGGCCTACACCGTCGTCGCGGCGCACGCGCCCAACGCCGTCCGCCTCGCCCTGTCGGCGCCACCGATCGACGTGCTCGGTACGGCACTGGCGACCCTGGCGACGCTGGCCCGGACCGCGCCTGAGGACACCGCGGTCGAGTAGCGCGTTCTGTTGTGCCTGCGCTGGTCCTGCTTAGGATGACGGTGTGCTATCCGTCGGGATGGAGTTCGAGGCGCTGGACGGCGTCATCGCGGTTCACGTCGCCGGCGAACTGGACGTGAGCACCGCGTCAGGGTTCCTGAACAAGCTGGTGACGGCACACGACCGTGGGTGTTTGGGTAGCCACGCGGTCCTCGACTTGTCCGATGTGACGTTCTTCGGCTCCGCCGGTGTCGCGGCGTTGCTGACCTTCGCGGCGACTTGTGCGGCGGGCGACGTGACCTTGCGGGTGGTCCCGACTCCGATGATCCGCCAGGTTCTGCGGATGACCGGGGCGGAACAGCTGTTGACCATGGCGAAGACCGTGGACGATGCCGTTTCCGGCATGACCGGGAATCGCGCCCACACGGAAGGCCCGGCTGGTCCCTGAACGACGATCACTGAGGACGGCGGCGCAGGTAGGCGCGGATGGTGGTGCCCGCGTCGCTGAGGTGGGTCCTGACCAGATCGGCGAGATCGTTGACCAGGAGCAGGCCGAGCCCACCCCGCTGGCCGCGAGTGGGTGGTCGCCGGCCGGCCAGTGGATCGGTCAGCCGGCCGGTGTCGCTGACCTGACAGATCAGGTGGTCCTCGTCCGGCCAGATGTGCACGACGCCGGGGGTCTGGGCGTGGAGCAGGCTGTTGGTGACCAGCTCGGTGACGATCAGTTCGAGATCCTGGATCCGCTCGGGTGCGAGACCGTGCAGGCGGCCTTGTTCGACCGTGAATCGCCGGACCCGCGACAGTTCCGGGCCCGTCGCGGCGTGGCCTGCCGCGGTGACGGGCAGGTCGGGTGGCGGGTCGAGCGGGAGGTTGTAGCGGTCGATCGTCTCGCTCGGCGCGTAGCGCTCGCTGGACCGCTCGGCTAACCCCTCCCACAGCAGTGGGTGGGTGGCGGTGGCGTCGGTGAGGGTCTCGGCAGTGAGGCGGGCCGCGTCATAGGGGCAGACGATGGTGACGTCACGATCGGTGAAGGCGGTGTTGATGAGCGCTTCGTGCTGCACGCAGGCCGGGTACTCGGTGGGCGTGCGGCTGGGCCAGATCGGTTCGCCGATGATGCGCACGTGCCGGTCCGGGTGGGTATCGGCGAAGGCGCGCAGGACACCGGCGATGATCCGGCCCGGGTTGCGGCCGGCCTTGGTCATGTCGAGCAGCCGCACGTGCGCCGCGTCGGTGCCGAGAGCTTGCCGCAGGACGGTGAGATTGCCGCTCGGCACGGCCGCCGCGACCGGCTCGCCGAGGGCCAGGCCGCTGGTGATGAACGGAATCAGGGCGCTCAGGTAGTCCTGTTCGGATCGGTAGAACAGCGCCGGGTGCACGAAGGTGTCGTGATCGGGTCGTGCCCTCGTCGCCATTGGGGTACCTCCGAGTGGGGGTATGCCCAAGAAGCAGCGCCGTCATGCATGGGCGCGACCAGGGATGTCAGGTGTTTGCCCGGTGCGCGATGAGCACGGCGACGTCGTCGGGCAGTGACTCGACACCGACGAACCGGGCCATGAGCGTGGCGCACATCGACTCGGCGCCACCAGCGGCCACGATGCGCAGCAGCGCGTCCATACCGTCGTCGAGCGGCTGGCCGGGACGTTCGACGAGGCCGTCGGTGTAGAAGCAGACCAGGGCGCCGGGCGGCAGGTCGACGCTGTGGCAGCGGCGTTGCCGGGTGCGCAGGTTGAAGCCGATCGGCGGGTCCGGGGTGGAAACGAGGAACTGGCTGGCCTGGCCCGGCACCGCGAGCACCGGCGGCAGGTGCCCGGCCAGGCAGAACCGCAACCGGTTCTGCTCCAGGTCGATCACGCCGTAGGCGACGGTGGCCATCGTGCCCGCTTCGAAGTGGTGCGCCTTGCGATCCAGCTTGTCCAGCACCACGCTGGGCGATTCGTTGTCCAGCGCGTAGGCCCGCAGTGCGCTGCGCAGCCGGCCCATCACCACCGCCGAGGCCAGACCGTGCCCGGACACGTCACCGATCACGATGCCGATCCGGTTGCCGGGCAACGCGAACACGTCGTGCCAGTCCCCGCCGACCCCGAGGGTCGCGCTCGGGACGTAGCGGGCGGCGAAGTCGAAGCCGGCGACGGCGGGGAGCCGGCCGGGCATCAGGCTGCGCTGCAATGCGGTGGCCGCCACGTGTTCCGCATGCGCCACCTGCGCCTGCATGGCCAGCGCGAGGCGGTCGGCGGCGAGTTGGAGCAGGCTGACGTCGTCGTCGGTGAACCGGCGCTGACCGCGTGAGCCGACGTGCAGCACGCCCAGCGTGACGCGGCCGGCCATGATGGGCACGCCGAGCAGGATGCGCAGGCCGGCTTCCCACAGCAGCGGGTTGAGCACCGTGGTGGGGTCGACGTGCTCGACGATCTGTGGGTGCCTGCTGGCCGCGACCGTGCCTGCGAAGCCGCGACCGTACGGCACCCGGACACCCTGCCGGACTTCTTGCTCCAGGCCGACGGACGCGGTGGCCAGCAGGTGTTCGGACGCCGCGTCGTAGACGAGCACGGTCGCCGTGTCCACCCCGAGCAGGTCACGGACCCGGGTGAGGATCTCCTGCGTCATCGCGTCGGCGTCGAGGGCGGCCAGGGCGGTGTCGGTGATGGCTTGGATGCCGCGTAGCCGGTCGCGCGGGTCATCGCTTCTCGGCTGGACGTCCGGCACAGCGCCTGCCGGGACGCCGGTCGTCATGGCGTCGCCCGCGAGTACCGCGCCAGGCGAGTCCAGGGTGAGCGGCCAGCGCATCTCGACCGTGGTACCGCTGTCGGTGCGGCCCAGTCGCAGTTCCTTCGCCAATCCCTCCATCAGCAGCAGGCCGCGACCGCGGGCGTCCGTGCCGTCCCCGGGCCTCCATCGACCCTGGTCGGACACGATGACCGCAATCTGATCGGCCTGGCGGCGGACCTGCACGCTCAACACCCCTGGGTGCCCCTCGGGATAGGCGTGCTCGACCGCGTTGGCCATGGCTTCGTAGCTGGCCAGGGTCACGGCGGCAATCAGATCGGCAGGCAGGGCGGCCCGCGCGCCCCAGCCCTGGATGGCTCTGCGGACCTCGCTGACCGTGTCCGTTTCGGCGGGGCCCTCCCAGCGGAAGTCGGGTTCGTCGCTGTTCACGCGCGTGAGCCGGAGAGTGCGGACTCAAGGCTGGGATGGATGTCGAGGTCGTCGGCGAGCCCGGTCAGTTCCAGCGCGCGCAGCACGATCCGGTTGCTGGCCACGACGCGCAGCGCGACCTTCGCGTCCTCTCGGTGGGCGAGCACGAGCACGGCGAGACCGGCCGAGGAGAAGAACTGGACGCCGGCCAGATCGATCACCAGAACGGCAGGCCGCTGCGTCAGACACTGCCGGACGGTGTCCTCCAGTTGGGGCGCGGTACTCAGGTCGATCTCGCCGATCGCCGTGACCACGATCGCATCGGACCGATGGGTCACGGTGACCGTCGCACGGTCGGTCGTGCCGTTTGCCATGCTGGATACCGGGTCGGGGGCAGCGGGGTTGGCGTTGTCGAAGCCGCTCACGCTCTCATCTTGCCCCTTTCGGAATCGGCGTTCCAGTCACCACGTAATGGGTTTGGAACGGCCAGAAATGGGTATTCATCACGCCCGCGTTCGGCGGGCCCTTTCCGCGCTGCTGCCCCGTGGCATACCGCGACCGTCCTGGACGTACCGGCGCAGGCTTTCGAGGAAATGATCCCAGCCGCGCGTGCACCGCTCGATACATTCCAGCTCCTGCGTCAGACCCTGGTGGTGGAACCGAAGCTCGGACGCGTCGCCGTCGGCCGGAGTAATCGTGAAGGTCGGGCGCGTGCCGACCCAGTCGGGAAGAAAGTCGCAGGAGGTGACCGTCCATCGCACCGACAGCGGCCGCCTCGCCTCGTCGACCTGGATCACCAACGGTTCGGGAGGGTCGAAGGAGAATCTGAGTTCGCCACCGGTGCCGCCGTATCCCGTGACATTTGTCCACCAAGCGGCCAGACCGGACAGGGAGGTGAGGGCGTCGAAAAGCACACCAGGAGGTGCTTGGACACGCATTGTCTTCTGGTAGTCGGTCATGATTTTGATTCCTTCCATCCCGATGAGTTGTTCGATCGCCGCGCCTGGATCGACTCGGCGATCGTCTTGATGCGTCGCAGTCGTGCGTCCCACGCCGCACCGACCGAGGCCAGTTGCTCGACGGCGCGGGAGAACTGCGCTTCGTTGACGACGTAACGCACTTCGCGGCCGTCCTTGCGGGGCACGACCAACTCGGCCCGCTCCAGCACACCGAGGTGCTTGGCGACTGCTTGGCGCGTCACGGGTAGGTGGCCACTGAGGCTGGTCGCCGTGCCCGAGCCGTCGGCCAGCAACCGGTCCAGCAGGCGACGCCGGGTCGGGTCGCCGATGGCGGCCCACAGCTCGTCGTCGATCGGCGGGGTCACGACTGCACCCGGCCCGCCGCGTAGGCCGCCAGGCGCGCGAGGTGCTGATCCCAGCCTGCACTGTGGCTGCGGTAGTGCTCCTCGAGTTGTGCCGCTTCCCAGCCGATCTCCCGGAAGCCGCCCTCGGTCAGGCGCACCAGCGTGCCGCCCTTGGCCGACGCCAGTTCGAACGTCACCAGGAACGAGTTCTGCGGGGTCGCGGGCTGATCCTCCGGGTGGGCCCAGCGGAAGACAAATCGCCGGGGCGGGTCGGCCTCGACAACGTGGATCGGGACGACCAGCGTGCCGGTCCCGCCGCGCCGTTGCCTGGTCATCCGCCCGTCGCCGCCTGGTACGGCCGGGAATGTCGCGTCGAAGCCCCACCACTGGGCGATGTGCTCGGGCTGCGTGATGACCTCGTAGACCACCTCGGGGGTGGCCTCGATGTGGATCTCGCGTGCGATGGTGCCGTACTCCATGATCACCCCTGCCATTAGCAACCATTGGTTGCACTTTAGCCCGGCCCGCAGGAACGTGCAACCGTTGGTTGCGTAAATGGTTATGCGGGGTCGGTTGTGGGTAATCAGATGCGGCGGCGCGGACCCGTCAAGACACTCGCGGGTTTGCGCCGTCACGCTCGCCTGGACGATGGTGCACAAACGGACAAGACAGGACTTTCGTGGCTGCCGGACAAGCGAACGAGCACGACGAACGGGCTGAGCTGGCCGCGTTGCGCAGCCAGTTGGAGGGTATGCGGCGAGCTATGGCTTCTCGCGCCGTCATCGAACAAGCGGTCGGCCTGCTGGCCGGTGTCTACAGCGTTGACCCGGAGACCGCCTTCGAGCACCTCGTGCGGCTGTCCCAGCACCACAACGTCAAGCTGCGCGGGATGGCGGCGGTGCTGATCGAGGTGACCGCCGAGGCCGGACCGACGACCGCGGGCGCGGTGGTCCAGCGACTGGAGAGCGCCGATCCGCTGGTCGACCTGGCGGTCGCCCGCAACTGCACCCGCGGCATCGAACTCGCCCGGCAACTGCCGGACACGGTCATCGACGCCGCCCGCGATCTCATCGCCGCGCGCGACGCCCGGGACGCAGCCGAGTCGCCCAGCCAGGACGAGGACAAGCTCTACCAGGCGCGAATCACCTTCTACAGCGAGTTGGTCCGGCTGGGCTGGGCTCCGCCGTTGCCCGTCCCACCCGAGGTCGCCGAGACCATCGACCGCGACCGGGCGGACGGTCAGTGACTCCGAACCTTGGTCGCCGGTAATGGTGTTGCGACTGGTCACGTAGCCAGCCGACCATTTCGGTATGGAAATTCGGGCCGCGCAGGCAGGTGAGCTTGCTGCCGTCCTCGCGCTGGCGGTGGCCTTCTACGCCGAGGACGGGTTCACCACCCCGGAAACGCGGTTGCGCACCCACCTGCAAGCCCTGCTGCGCACACCAGCGGCGCGCGTCGCCGTGGCATCCGAGGGCACGGCGCTGCTCGGCTTCGCGGTCACCACGACCAGCTTCGGCTTGGAAAACGGCCTGATCGCCGAACTGGAAGATCTCTACGTCGTCCCATCCGCCCGCCGACGCGGCGTCGCGAGGGGCCTGATCGACGACAGCGTCCAGTGGGCCGGGGCGCTCGGCTGCGCGCAGCTCGAACTCGTCGTCGCGCCCAACGGCCACGACGCTTCGTCCTTGCTGGACTACTATCGCCGCCGCGGATTTCACGACGAGGGCCGCCTGCTGCTGGCGCACCGCCTGACCGGGGACAGCCGAGACCTCGAACGGCGCGGGTGAGCCGGGTGGCCGTGTGCGCTCGGCAACAGTTCACCTTCGTGCCGGCGACCTGTCATCGCAGCACGTGCGAGGCTGCCTTCGTGACCACGGCATCACCGGACCATCGAGCGATCCTGCTGCGGCGTGGGTTCGTGCTGGAATACGTCACCCTCGGCTGGAACGTCGCCGGCATCGTCATCCTCGCCATCACCGCGATCGCCGCCCGCTCGGTCGCGTTGGCCGGGTTCGGCCTGGACTCGTTGATCGAAATCGGCGCGTCCGTCGTGGTCGTCTGGGAACTGGCGGACACCGGCGCCACTCGCCGGCACCGGGCGTTGCGGCTGATCGGCGTCGCGTTCGCACTGCTGGCGATCTACCTCACCGCCCAGGCCACCATCACGCTGGTCACCGGCTACCGCCCCGGCCACAGCCTGCTCGGCATCGGCTGGACCGCGATCACGGCCGTCACCATGTTCGTCCTGGCTGCCGGCAAAGCCCGCGTCGGCGCGGCGCTGGACAACCCGGTACTGCGCACGGAAGGCCGCGTCACCTTCGTCGACGGCCTGCTGGCCACTGCCGTCCTGATTGGACTGATCGTCAACGCCACCCTGGGCTGGTGGTGGGCCGACCCGCTGGCTGGCTATGTTCTTGTGTACTACGCGGTGCGTGAAGTCCGGACCATCATCGCCGGCGAGTCTTGAGCCGCCGCACTGGCTTCCGCGCCCGCGTTGTCACCGCGCAACCACGGCAGCCAGTGCGGCTTCTCGAAGCCGACCCGCCCAACCTCAGGTCAATGATCCACCGCTTGATCAACCACGAACGAGCGCGGGCTGATCGCGGACAGAATCGGCAGCGAGGAAGCCAAGGAGACGAAGACAACCACGACGTGCGCGAGCAGAACGTGGGCCGGAAGGCCGTTGATCGCTCGCACCCATCGCCAGGACGCTTCTGTCGCATGTCAGCTTCACTGCAAGGGGTCGGCCGGTAACCGAATTTATTGGAGGTCCCTTGGAAGAATCTTGGTGAGAATCCGGTCCACAGCGAACGGTCGCGCCCAATCTGCGGCAGTTCACCGGCTTTGATCAGCGGATCGAGCCAAATGAGACAGCTTTACGTTTGACAGTGACCCGGTGTTCACTGTCAATAATTGACCGGGAATCCGGTCGTACGAACACGGATTGCCGCCATTGCCCGCGTACCGGCCGTACCGATTCCGGCGGGAATGCCACGGTGCAAACGTTCGCATTGGGTAAGGCGTTCAAGCCAGCGGTGAGTATGCCGAGGCGTCACCCACCCGCGCGGTGCTGGACACGCCGTCGATGCTGACCGGAACGTCGCCTGCGACGGTGACCCGGTGCAGCCGGCGGGCGAGATCGTCGTAGTCCGCGACGCCGTAGTGCTGCGTGGCGCGGTTGTCCCAGATCGCCAGGTCGCCCGGCGCCCACTGCCAGCGCACTGTGTTCTCCAGCCTGGTGATCCTGGCCTGCAGCAGGCCGAAGATCGCCGAGGACTCGGTGGCGGACAGGCCGACCAGGTGCTTGACGAAGTGGCCGAGGAGCAGGACCCGTTCGCCGGTCTCCGGATGGATTCGCACCACCGGGTGCTCGGTCTCGTACACGTCGGAGCGGAATTCGTCCCGATAGGACTGTTCCTTCACGTCGACGCCGCCGACCCGGTACTCGTCCGCGTGGCCCGCGTAGTCGTAGGTGTTGGTGTGCACGGCCCAGAGCCGGTCCACGAGCGCCTTGAGCGACTCCGGCAGCTTCGCGTAGGCGGCCGCGGTGTTCGCCCAGGTGGTGCTGCCGCCGTAGGGCGGAATGGTGACGGCGCGCAGCAAGCTGATCGCCGGAATGCGGTCCACGAACGTCACGTCGGAGTGCCAGCTGTTGGCTTTTCCGTGCTCGGCGTCGATCGGCAGGACGTTGCCAAGACCGGTGCTGCGGACCGTGGGGTGGGGCTGGGTGAGTTCGCCGAGCAGCCGGGCGAACGCCTGCTGCCCCTGGTCGTCGAGGTTGTGCTGATCGCGGAAGAAGATCACCTTGTTGGCCAGCAGTGCCGTCCGGATCTGGGCGACCGTCTCGGCGGACAGGTCGCCGCCGAGGAGGACGCCGTCGATGCGCGCCCCGATGCCGGCGCCCAGTTTGCTGACCGTGATGCGCGTGTCGGCCGAGGTGGTCAAGGTCATTGTGAACTCCTGTTCCCGTTTTGGCGATAACTCAAGGGCGGGCGTCCATTTCAACACAGGCGAGATTGCCTTCGTCCTGAAATTAATTCTTCCCAGATTTCTGGATTCCACTTGGTACCGACAATGTCCGCGACCGAGGTAATCGCCGCTGCTACGCCACATCGTGAGACGCCGTTGCCTGGCGGATCTGCCCCTGTCAGCCTGATGCCAGTTTTCCTCCTCGCAAGAAAAAAGGACGAAATACCGTGACCACGAGCCGACGGCAATTTCTTGGAATTTCCATGTTGGGACTCGCCGCGGCCACCGTCGGCTGCGGCACCGCCAGCGGGGGCACCACGAGAACCCTGCGCTACCAGGGTTGGGCCGGCCAGGTCATCCTGCCCGAACTCGCCGCCGACCTGGGCTACCTGCAGGATGTGCAACTGGACTGGGTCGGCAACACGATCAGTGGGCCCCAGGACATCCAGTCCGCCGCCACCGGTCAGGTCGACTTCGGCGGCGCCTTCAACGGCGCCGTGGTCAAGCTGGCTGCGGCCAACGCGCCGATCACGTCGGTGATCAGCTACTACGGGGTCGACAAGACCGAGTGGAACGGCTTCTACGTGCTGGCCGACAGCCCGATCCAATCGGCCCGGGACCTGCTTGGCCAGAAGATCGGCATGAACACGCTCGGCGCGCACGACGAGGCGATGCTCGACATCTACCTGCAACGCAACGGGCTGGCCAAACCGGACATCGACAAGGTCGAGCCGATCGTGGTGCCGCCGGTGAACACCGAGCAGTCGCTGCGGCAGGGCCAGATCGAGGTGGGCGTGCTGGGCGACATCCTGCGGGACAAGGCGCTCGCGCGCGGCGGGATCCGCAAGCTGTTCGACGACTACCAGTTGCTCGGCGCGTTCAGCGCGGGCACCTACGTGATCAGGAAGTCCTTCATTGACAAGAATCCCGGCACCGTGCGCACCTTCGTCGCTGGAGTGGCGAAGGCGATCGAGTGGAGCAGGACCACGCCGAGGGACGAGGTGATCGAGCGGTTCACCAAGATCGTCACCGATCGCAAGCGCGGCGAGGACACCGATCCGCTCAAGTACTGGACGTCCTTCGGCGTCGCCGGGACCGGCGGCGTGATCAAGAACCAGGAGTTGCAACTCTGGATCGACTGGCTGGGCGGGCGCGGCGACATCGAGAAGAACTCGGTCAAGGCCACCGACCTCTACACCAACGAAGACAACCCGTATGCGAAGGGCCAGGGGTGAGCGCCGTGACCACCAGGATCAGTTTCGTCGGCGTCGGCAAGACCTTTCCGGTCCGGGGCACCAGGAGCGCGCTGACCGCGCTGGCCGACATCAGCCTGGAGATCACCTCGGGTGAGTTCGTGGTGATCGTCGGACCGAGCGGCTGCGGCAAGTCCACCCTGCTCGACCTGCTCGGCGGACTGTCCGAACCGGACTCCGGCCGGATCCTGCTCGACGGGCAACCGGTGCGTGGTCCCGGCCGGGATCGCGGCATCGTGTTCCAGCAGTACGCCTTGCTGCCATGGCGGACCGCGCTCGGCAATGTCGAGTTCGGACTGGAGGCGACCGGGGCGCCGCGCGCGGACCGGAACCGGCGGGCCAGGGACTTCCTTGATCTCGTCGGCCTGGGAGAGTTCGCCGATCGGCATCCGCACGAGCTGTCCGGCGGCATGAAACAGCGGGTGGCCATCGCGCGCAGCCTCGCCTACGACCCCGACGTGCTGTTGATGGACGAGCCGTTCGCCGCACTGGACGCGCAGACCAGGGAGTCGCTGCAGGACGAGCTGCTGCGGATCTGGCGGCGGACCGGCAAAACCGTCCTGTTCATCACGCACAGCATCGACGAGGCCGTTTACCTGGGGCAGCGGGTCGCGGTGCTGACCTCGCGGCCCGGCCGGGTCAAGAGCGTGGTCGACATCGACCTGCCGCACCGCGACGAGGTCGACGACGTCCGGTCGACCCCCGAGTTCGCCCAGTACCGGCACGAGATCTGGGACCTGCTGCACGACGAGGTGGTCCGCGCGCACGAGCTGGAGAAGGAAGCGATGGGAACATGAGCACCACGATTATTTCCGGTCCGGCCGATACCGGCATCGCGGCTGCCCAGGGAGGTCGCGCGCAGGCGCGGCCTGGTGTCATCCCCAGGCTGCGGGCGGTGTTGACCAAGACGTTCACCAAGACCGTCGCGGTGCTGACACTGCTGGCGCTGTGGGAGATCGCGCCACGAGCCGGCATCGTGGACCCGGTCTTCCTGCCACCGTTTCACGAGGTCGTCCGGGCCTTGGTCGACCTTGCCGCGAACGGAGCGCTGGCCGCCAACATCGAGGCGAGCCTGGTCCGGTCGCTGTCCGGGTTCCTGCTCGCGCTGGCGGTCGCGGTGCCGCTGGGCCTGTTGATCGGCTGGTACAAGCCGGTCTCGGACGTGCTGACGCCGCTGCTTCAGGTCTTCCTCAACACCGCGGCGCTGGCGCTGCTGCCGGTGTTCGTGCTGATCCTCGGCATCGGGGAGACCTCGAAGATCGCCATCGTGTGCTACGCCTGCACCTGGCCGATCCTGCTGAACACCATCACCGCCGTGCGCAACGTCGACCCAACGCTGCTGAAGCTCGCCCGGTCGCTGGATCTGTCGCCGCTGCGGCTGTTCGCCCGGGTCGTGCTGCCCGCGTCGGTGCCGACCATCTTCACCGGCATCCGGCTGGCCGGCGCGTCCGCGATCGTCGTCGTGATCGCGGCCGAGCTGGTCGGGGCGAAGGCCGGGCTCGGTTACCTGATCAACGCGTCGCAGTACAACTTCGCCATCCCGCAGATGTACGCCGGAATCGTCACCATCTCGGTCATCGGCGTCGTGTTCAACCAGTTGCTGGTGTTCGTCGAACGGCGCTTCACCTCCTGGCGCACGGGTTCCTGACCGGCGCTCACCTCACCCCGGAGAATCGAATGTCGCAACGCCAATTGCACCTCAACGCCTTCCTGATGGGCGTCGGCCACCACGAGGCGGCCTGGCGCCACCCGGCCGCCGATCCACGACTGCTCGCTGACGTCGCCCACTACCAGAACCTGGCCAGGATCGCCGAACGCGGCACGTTCGACTCAGTCTTCCTCGCCGACGGAGTGCAGATCTGGGGCGACGTCGCGCACACCGCGGCGGGCCGGTTCGAACCGCTCACGCTGCTCACCGCCATCGCCACCGTGACCGAACACATCGGACTGATCGCCACCGCGTCCACCGGGTTCTCCGAGCCCTACAACCTGGCCCGCGCCTTCTCCTCGCTCGACCACATCAGTGGCGGCCGGGCCGGCTGGAACATCGTGACCACGGCGGGCGAGCGGTCCGCCCAGAACTTCAACCGGACCCACAACACCGAACACGCGCAGCGGTACCGGCGCGCCGCCGAGTTCGTCGATGTCGCCACCGCGCTGTGGGACAGCTGGGAAGACGACGCGGTGATCGCCGACAAGGACTCCGGGGACTTCGCCGACCCGGCCAAGGTGCACGAGATCAACCACCAGGGACAGTTCTTCCAGGTGCGCGGACCGCTCAACGCCACCCGCAGCCCGCAGGGACATCCGCTGCTGGTGCAGGCCGGATCGTCCGAGGACGGCAGGGCATTCGCGGCCACCTACGCCGAGGCGGTGTTCACCGCCCAGCAGACCCTCGCGGACGCCCAGGAGTTCTACCGCGACCTCAAGTCCAGGGTGGTGGCGGCAGGCCGGTCTGGTGACTCGGTCAAGGTGCTGCCCGGCATCGTGCCGGTGCTGGGGTCCACGACCGAGGAAGCCCGGCGGCTGTCCGGCGAACTGGATCGGCTGATCGTCCCGGTGCGGGCGGTGCGCCAGCTATCCGAACTGATCGACGTCGACCTGACCCAGCACCCCCTCGACGAGCCGCTGCCCGCGCTGCCCGCGGTGACCAGCATCAACGGGGCCAAGAGCCGGTTCGAACTGGTCCGCGACCTGGCCGAGCGCGAGCGGCTCACGCTGCGGCAACTACTCGGGCGGCTCGGCGGCGGCCGGGGACACCAGGTCGTGGCCGGCACACCGGAACAGATCGCCGATCACCTCGAACACTGGTTCGCCGATGGCGCCGCGGACGGCTTCAACGTGATGCCGCCGCTGCTGCCGTCCGGGCTGGCCGACTTCGTCGATCACGTCGTGCCGGAGTTGCGCCGCCGTGGGCTGTTCCGCACCAACTACACCGGGCGCACCCTGCGCGAGCACTACGGCTTGGCCCGCCCACGCAACCGGTTCGATCACAACCAGGATCAGCGCGTCATGAGCTAGCGCGGCGCGGCGGTGCTGGCTCGTTCGGTCAATGTCGCGGGGAGCAGCCTGACTTCCGGCACCGTCGCACGCTTCAATTGATGCATGGCCAGGTCGACCGCGGTGGTGCCGAGTTGGGCGGTGGGGACGGTGACCGACGTCAGCGGAGTCGGCTGGGCCTCGGCGAGGTGATCGGGGCACACGGCGATCACCGAGACGTCGGCAGGCACTCGCTGGCCGCGCCGTTTCAATTCGGCGAGTACCGATGGCAGGGCCGCGTCGTTGAGGACGACCAGCGCGGTGGTCCTGGGCTGTCGCCGAAAGGCGTTGTCGAGGCAAACCCGCGCGCCTTGCTGGAACGGTTCACATGGCCGGACGACCGCGTACAGGTCGCGTTCGGCCACCGCGCTGGTGAACCCGCTCAGGAACCGGCCTGCGAAGCTGCTGCCGCGCCGCCAGGCCGACGGCGGTGGTCCGATCAGCGCGACGTGCCGATGGCCGAGGTCGGCGAGATGCCGGACGCACACCGCGCCCGCCGCCGTGAAGTCGAGGTCGACGCAGGTCAGGCCGCTGGACCGATCCGGTACTCCGATCAGCACCACCGACTGGGTGAGCGTGCGCAGCATCGGCAACCGGGGATCGAACCGCCCGACATCCAGCACGACGACGGAGTCAACGGGTGAAGCAGGCACCCCGGGCCGGCGGATGCCGTCCGGCCCCGGTTCGTTGGTCAGGAGCAGCACGTCGTGATCGTGGGCTCGGGCCTGCTGGCTCGCGGCGGCCACGAACTCCAGCGGCATCGGCAAGTTCTCCCCGGCGGGCACCGGCATCATCACGGCCATCAGCTTGCGCGGCCGGTTCGCCGATGAGCGGGGGGCGTAGGGGCGGTAGTCCAGTTCGCGAATGGTCTGTTCGACCCGGCGCCTGGTTTCGGCCGATATCGATCGTTTACCGGACAGCACGTAGGACACCGTGCTGGGGGCAACCCCGGCCGCTGTCGCCACGTCCGTGATCGTCGCCACTCGATCCTCCTTGATCGAACCATCGACGGGCCGGTCGACCACCACAATGTTCGCGCTAACATCAACATCGGTGCGATCATTCGCTGCGATCGATGGCAGGCCTGGCCAAGCCCGCCATGATCCGTCGCCATCCTCGGCCGCGAACTCCGGGATGTCGTCCTGGGTGAATTGTTAGCGCGAACATACCAATCCGTCAAGTGCCGTCGCATCACCGGGGCACGGAGGCGTCGTCACGGTGCCCTCGGCGGGCGGGCGGCCGGCGCCGGAGTTGTGGGCTCTGGACGCCACATTCGGCCCTATGCCCGTAAGTTTCCTCAATTCCATGTGAAACGTACGACTATTTCCTCTGACTCGACGGAACCTGGTGCGACAAGGGATTCGTCGCGACGCGTGATGGCCGGCTGGGAGCAGGGCCATGGCACCTACTCCGCGTCCGCGTGGGGAGTTTCCGGGCATATAAGGGAGGAACTGTGATGCGTGTCCTCTCAAGCCGCGGTAGCCCGCCCAGTTGCAGCTTGCCGGCCTTCCCCGGCTTGTAGCCGAAATGCGCTAGCGCGCGGTGTTCCAGTTGGTGGCGGCGGCCCACTTGGCCAGTTCACCGGCCGCCGCCGCGACCAGGCCGGACGAGGGGGCCGTCGAGCCGTTGGCGATCAGGGCGTAGTGCAGGGTGCCCGAGTCGTTGGACGGCGGTGAGAGGATGAGCCGTTGCGCGCCCGAGCCGCCAAGCTGTGCGGCGATCGCGATCGGATGGTCGGCCGTCTGGCCGTGGGCGGTGTAGGCCGGCAGACCGGTCGACGTGCCGAGATCGGACAGCACGGTCGTGTTGCTTGCGGTAAAGGTGGCAGGAAGGCTCAGTTCGGTCGGCGCGGGGCCGCCGTTGCCGCGCCACACCAGCACGCCGTACTGGCCGGAACCGACCAGTTGAGCCAGATTCGGCATGGAACTTGGGATCGGGCTCCACGTGTCGACGACGCGGTCCTCGTAGTTGAAGGCGAGGGTGGTGCCCGCGACCGCGCTCGGGTAGATGCGGTCGAGCAGGTTCGCGTCCTCGCGCAGTTGCGCGATGCCGTTCGCGCCGAGGTCGACCGAGGAGAAGTCCTCGCCGTTCCAGCCGTCGGCGGTGGTCTGCACCTTGTCCGGGTTGCCGTTCATCAGTTCGTGGTGGCGGCCGTTGTAGATGTCCCACTGCCACTGGGTTCCGGACAGCACCGACCCGGACGACGCCGCCTGGGACCACCAGTTCGCGCCCGCGACCGACGAGTCCATGGCCTGGTACATCGCCTTGAGCACGCTCGGCGTCTTGCCTGCCACCGAGCCGGTGGCCGGCATGCCGAACTCGCTGACGATCGCCGGGCTGGCGGTGCCGGTCGCGCGCTGGCGGATGGTGCCGAAGTCGGACAGGTACTGGCCGTCGCCCGCGTTGCCCGGCATCAGGACGCCGGAAATCGCCTGCTCGTCGTAGAAGTGCGTGTTGAAGGCGAAACCGGGCCCGAACTGGCCGACGGTCAACCCGCCGGGTTGCTTCTCGAATGCGATGTTGGCGTTCCAGAACACATTCGGCTCGACGAAGGCCGGTTTGCTCCCCCAGCCCGCCGTGTTCATCCGCGACCGGAACTTCTGGTAGAAGGGCCAGAGCACGTTCTGTTCCCAGCTCTGGCTGTTCTGCCCGGAGTCGTAGTTGCCCGCGTACGGTTCATTGGCCGGGTCGATCCCGGTGATGCGGGCGAACTCGGCGCCGGTCAGGTGTTGTTTGAGGTAGCTCATGGTCTGCTGGGCCTGGTCCAGGAAGGCATCCTGGACACCGATGTCGCCCGCCGAGGTGGTCAGCACGCGGTTGTGCCAGAAGTCGGCGGTGGCATCCTGCACGGCCGCGTTCTGGGTGATGTTCTGGCCCCAGGTCACGCAGATGCCGCAGTTCTCCTTGGGATAGTTGCCCGCCGCGATCACCCATTGCGGAGCGCCGTCGCCGGTGTACCAGCTGCCCTGGTTGAACAGATAGCGCGAGTAGAGGTCCTGGTGGAAGTCCGGGAACACCTGGATGCCCTGGTCGAGGAACGCGGCCATTTGGGCGGTGACCTGGGCCAGGTATCCGGTGTCGATCTGGTTGGGCGCTGGTTGGATGTGGGCCCAGTTGAGCGGGAAGCGGACCGCGTTCGAGCCGGTCAGCCTGCGCAGCGCGACGGCGGAGGAACTCGCGTCGGCGACGCTGGCGAACGGGAGTCCGTTGTTCTCCTCCAGTTTCTCCTCGCCGGAGACGTTGAACCCGCGCAGGACCACTTCTCGCCCATAGCCATCCACGAACTCGACGCCCTGGGTGCTGATCGTGGCCGCGGCCGAGGTGTCGAACCACAGGGCGGCCGGGGCCGACGCCGATGCGTCCGGTGCGGAACACAGGGCGAACGCCGCGACGGCGGCCGCTGCGAGCGTGACTGTTCGACCACGGAGAGACGTCATGTGAATGATATTCGCTTTCTGTCGGCGTCTTGGCAAGTGGCTAGGGCAAGGTCCAGCGCTGACCGGCGTCACCGTCGCAGGGATCGATCACCAGCTGGGTGCCCTTGCTCGTACTCGCACCCGGATCGGTCAGGCACAGGCCGGACTGCGGGTTGGTGACCTCGCCGTTCGCGGCGGTCCACTGTTGCGCGCCCGTGCCGTTGCAGGTGTGCAGCTGGACCTTGGTGCCCGCGGTCGTCGCCCCGCCGGACACGTCCATGCAGTCGGTGAGCACCTGGAGCGTGTTGTCCGGGGCCACGGTCCAGGTCTGCGCGTTCGTGCCGTTGCAGGAGTAGAGCTGGATCGCGGTGCCGTTGCCGGTGCCCGCGTTCGCGTCGTCGACGCAGAACCCGGCCAGCGCGGAGGTGATCGGGCCGGTCGGCTCGGCCGGGAACGGCGTCGGAGTACCCGAATAGGACGGTGGCGCGGCCGAGGCACCACTGGCCCAGGCGGTGTTGGCCGAGCTGCCGAGCGTTTCGGTGATGGTGGCGCCGGTGCTGAGCACGGACGGTGGCAGATACGCGTTGGACCAGGCCGCGCCGTTGAGGGTCATGCTCTGCACATACGGTGCACCGTCGGCGGCCGAAGGGGCGGTGATGGTGATGGTCTTGCCGTTGCCCAGCGTGATCACCGCCTGGGTGAACAGTGGACTGCCCAGTGCCAGGGTCGCGGTGCCCGGGGTTTCCGGGTACATGCCAAGCGCCGACCACACGTACCAGGCGCTCATCTCGCCGAGATCGTCGTTGCCCGCGATGCCTGCCGGCGTGTTGGTCCACAGCTGGTCCTGGATCTGCCGGATGAGCGACTGCGTCCGGTAGGGCTGGCCGGCATAGTCGTACTCCCAGGGCAGTTCGACGCTGGGCTCGTTGCCCAGGTTCGCGGTCAGCCCGGCCAGTCCGCCAAGACCGCTGAACCCGGAGAGCACCGAGTTCAGGTAGGCGACGAGCTTGGCGTTGCCGCCCATCGCGCTGGCCAAGCCGGCCAGGTTGAACGGGATCATCCCGGTGTAGATCAGCGAGTCGCCCTCGGCGAAGTCGTTGCTGTTGGTACCGCCGGTGATCGGCGATGCGATGAACCCGTCCATCCACCGCCCGTTGGAGTGCCGGGGCTGGATGTAGTCGCTGGACGGGTTGAAGATGTTCTCCCAGTTCTGGGCCCGGTTGACGTATCGGGTTTGGTCGGCGCGCTCGCCGAGCGCGCCGGCGAAGGCGGACAGGGCGAAGTCGTCGGTGTCGTATTCGAGCTGGGTGGAAACGCCCGCGTAGTAGTGGCAGCAGCCGTAGACGCTGTTGGTCGGGAGGTAGCCGAAGCTGTCCAGGTAGCCGCCGCCGGGGCGGACGTTGTTCACGGTGGACGCGTCGTGTCGCATCGCGGCCAGGGCGGTCGCGGTGTCGAAGTTCCGGGCGCCGAAGGCGTAGTAGTCGGCCAGCACGGCCGTACCGGAATCGCCCACCATGATGTAGGTTTCGCCGTTGTTCATCCCCCATTTCGGCAGCGTGCCGCCCTGCTGGTAGTCGTTGACCATCGACTGGGCCATGTCGCCGGCCTGGTCGGGCGCGACCAGCGCGGCCAACTGGGCCTGGCTGCGGTAGGTGTCCCAGGTCGAGTAGTTGGCGTACTGCGCGTGTCCACTTGCGACGGTGTGAACGGCTCCGTCGAAACCGAGGTAGCGCCCGTCGGCGTCGCTGAACACGTTGGGGTGCAAAAGCGCGTGGTACATCGCGGTGTAGAACACCTGCTGCTGATCGGCGGTGCCACCGGCCACGTCGATCCGGCCGAGCAGGTTGTTCCAGGCCGTGTGGGCGGCCGTGCGGACCGAGTCGAAGTTCCAGTCCGGGATTTCGGCCGCGAGGTTGGCCTGGGCACCGGCGACCGAGACGTGGGAGATGCCGACCTTGGCCAGCACGGTCTGGTTGGCGGTGGTGTCGAACGTGACGTCCTCACCACCAGGACCGGTGCTGGTTGAATCGTAGGCTGCGGTCGCGGTGAACGGATGGTCGAAGGTGACCGCGAAGTACAGCGTGAAGGGGTTGGTGGCTTCGCAGAAACCGTTGCTGGTGACCGAGCCGGTCAGCTCGGTGGCGCTGACCACCGACACGCTCGTGGCCGATACCGGAGACTGGCTGCCGGCGAGCTTGAAGATCATGTTGGCCTGAGCGGTGGCGGGATAGGTGAAGCGGCCGATACCGGCTCGCGTGGTGGTGGTCAGCTCGGCGGTGATCGACGAGCCGACACCGACCTTGTAGTAGCCGGGCTGGGCGGTCTCGCCGGTATGGCTGAAGGATGCGGTGGCCGTGTTCGGGTCGGCGGGCAGTGTGCCGGTGGTGGGCAGGAAGGGGATGTCCCCGGCGGCATCGCAGCCGGGGCCGGAGATGTGGGTCAGGCTGAAGCCGGACAGCGTCGAGTCACCGTAGGCGTAGCCACCGCCTTTGGGCCGGGACGACGTGTCCGGGCTCCACTGGATCATGCCGAACGGCGTGTCCGCGCCGGGGAAGGTGTTGCCGCTGCCGGTGACCGTGCCCGCGCTGCCGATGAACGGATTGACCAGCGCGGCCGGGTCGGCGACGGGTGTGTCGGCATGCGCGGGCGAGAGGTGGCTCAAGGAGGTCGCTGTGAGCGCGGCGGCGACGCCGATCGCGACCCGGGACAGCAAACGGTGCATCGATGGTCCTTACGCCGATCGAGCAGAGTCAGCGAAACGCGGGCAAATCGTGTCAGCTACCCGGTATCCGCACAACCGTGAGGCTGTACGGCGAAACCGTGACCGACGAGGTCGAGGTTTGGGTGGTGCTGGTGATCGAGGTCGCGTTGTCGGCCAGTTTCTGGATGGTCGCGCCGCCCGAAGGCGTGAAGCCGCTGTAGTTGAGGTTCACCGAGTAGGAGTTCGACGGGTCCTCGTTGTCGATGAGCACGTCCAGGTTGTTGCCGTGGCGGACCGCGTGCACCTTGAGCAGCCCGCTGTTCGACGACGAGCGCACCATCGTGTCGCCGGGGCTGCCGAGCCTGGCCAGCATGGCAACGCCGTAGTAGGAGGAGAACGGGGTGTTCGCGGCCGGTTCGCCGCCGCTGCCGGACGCGAACATGCCGAGATCGCCGTAGTCCCGGGCGCCGCCGACCACCGACGGTGAGCCGGGGCCGTTGTGCTCGTCCCACCAGTCGACGTTGACGACGCTGTTCTCCAGCCAGGACATGTACATGTCGGCCGCGAACAGCGCGCTGGGCTGGGTGTCCGGGTCGACCTGCGAGTCGGTCTCGGTGACGATGATCGGAACGTTCGCCGGGTTCATTCCGGTGTACTGCTGGATCTCCGAGCGCACGGTCGAGACGACGCCGGGGATGTCGGCGGGGTCGTTGAGCATGCTGGCCGTGGACGGATTCCCCTGGGCCGGGTAGTAGTGCACGATCACGCAGTCGACCTGGTTTCCGAGCGTGGAGAGCACGGTCTGGTTCCAGGTGTGCGGGTATTCGGACGTGGTCACGTTGTCGGGCCAGAACCCGGGCGTCGTCAGCACGGCGCACACCTTGCTGCCCGACGATGCGGCCTTGATCGCCGAGCGGTAGGACAGCACATTGCGGGCGTACTCGGCCGGACCGCAGTTGTAGGTGCGCGACGGCTCCTTGCCGATCGTCACCGGGCTGCCGCCTCGCGAAGTCCGGCAGTGGCCGTCGGTCTCCCAGTTGCTGCTGTAGGTGCCGTTGCCGTACACCTCGTTGCCGATCTCCCAGTACTTCACGTTGGCCGCCTCGCTTGCTGCCGCCTTGACCCACGCGGCCGCGAGCGAGGTCGTCCCGGTGCCGTAGTTGACGGTGACGATCGATCCCGCGCCCGCACCGCGCACGGTCCCGGCGAACTGCGCGAACGAGGTACCTGCGGCGACGAAGCCGCCGTCGACCGCGGTCTGCGTCTGCCAGTTGTAGATGTCCGAATAGGACCCACCCGGGTAGCGAAGCGCGTCGATGCCGCCGGCGCGCAGCGATCCGACGATCTGGGCGTCGTTCATGTGGCCGTCGTAGACGGCGGTGTTCAGTCCGATTCCATTGGCCGGGATCGTGCCCAGGCTGTTCGAGGCGTTCACGGTGACGCTCGCGGTGCTCGCCGGAGCCGCCGACACCGCGGGCGCGCCGAACACCAGCGTCGCGGCGACCACCGCGCCCAACGCCGGGAAAGCACGCCGTCGCGGGCGCGCGAAGGTCTTCGTTGCCATGGCAGGGTCCTCCGGTGTGCCGAGCAGTCGCATCACCGGATGACGCTGCCAAGCGGGGACGAAGCGGGTCAAGCGACGTTCGTCGGGACGCCGTCACTCCGACGACGTTCCGCAGGTCGTCGGCGGGGCGGCGGCGGGGAATCCGTTGCGGAACGGGCTCGTCGACGTGAAAGTTTCCACCTCCGCGCCCTCGGTTGACCGCCTGGTCCACGCGACAACCAGTCGTCCCTGGACGCCGTCGTCATCCGTGCGCTACAACAGGTTCACTCCGGTCGCCGAGCTGTCGCATCAGCGTGGCGCAATACCCCTGTTCATTCGTAACGAATTCGCGGCCGCGTCGTGTCGGCCGACAAGGAGGAATTCCTCGATGCCTGGAACGAAACGGTTGACGTCGCTGCTGGGCGGCAAGCGATCGAAGATGGTTCTGGCGGCGGGCGCGGCGGCGGCGCTGCTCTCCGGCGCGATGCTGGTGTCCTCGGCGACCGCGGCGCAGGCAGCACCGCAGGGGCCGTGCGACATCTACGCGGCCGCGGGCACCCCGTGCGTTGCCGCGCACAGCACCACCCGGGCGCTCTACGCCAGCTACAGCGGTTCGCTCTACCAGGTGCGGCGTGCCTCGGACAGCAGGACCCTCAACATCGGCACGGTGGGGGCGGGCGGGGTGGCCAACGCCGCGGCGCAGGACGCGTTCTGTGCCAGGACCAGCTGCCTCATCACGATCATCTACGACCAGTCCGGCCGGGGCAACAACCTCACCCAGGCGCCGGCCGGCGGCGCGGCCGGTGGCCCGGACAACCTCGCCAACGCGGTCGCGGCGCCGACGACCCTGCACGGCCACAAGGCATACGGCGTGTACGTGGCGCCGGGCACCGGCTATCGCGACAACCACACCACCGGCGTGGCGACCGGTGACCAGTCCGAGGGCGAGTACGCGATCTTCGACGGCACGCACTTCAACGGCGGCTGCTGCTTCGACTACGGCAACGCCGAGACCAACAGCCACGATGACGGCAACGGCACCATGGAAGCCATCTACTTCGGCAAGATCAAGGTCTGGGGCTACGGCTCCGGCAACGGTCCGTGGATCATGGCGGACCTGGAGAATGGTCTGTTCTCCGGCGTGAATCAGCACTACAACGCGGGCGACCCGACGGTGAACTACCGGTACCTGACCGCGATGGTCAAGGGTGGCCAGAACGTCTGGTCGATCCGGGGCGGCAACGCGCAGTCGGGTGCGCTTTCCACCTTCTACAACGGCAAGCGGCCCAACGTCTCCGGGTACAACCCGATGCGCAAGCAGGGTGCGATCATCCTGGGCACCGGTGGTGACAACAGCAAGGGCTCCGCGGGCACCTTCTACGAAGGTGTGATGACCTCCGGCTACCCGTCGGACGCCACGCAGAACGCGGTGCAGGCCAACATCACCGCAGCGGGTTACGGCGCCGGCAGCTGACCGGCGCTGGGGACAGGCGGACTCGCGGCACAGTGGGTGTGGTGCGAGTCCGCTCCGCGACGTGGAATGACTTCCCCGCACGGGGATGCGGCCGGTAGCGTCCAGAGCCATGCCACAGTTCGATCTCTCGCTCGACGAGTTGCACGCCTACGCCCCGGCGATCGCCGAGCCACCGGGGCTGACCGCCTTCTGGGCCGGCACGCTGGCCGAGGCCGGCCGTCATCCGCTCGACGCCACGTTCACTCCGGTCGACACCGGACTGTCCCTGCTCGCCAGTTATGACGTGAGCTTCGCGGGCTTCGGCGGTGATCCGGTTCGGGCGTGGCTGCACCTGCCCGCCGACCGAAGTGGCCCGCTGCCCTGCGTGGTGGAGTACGTGGGATACGGCGGCGGTCGCGGCCTGCCGCACGAGCGGGTGCTGTGGGCCTGCGCGGGTTACGCGTACCTCGTGATGGACACCAGAGGGCAGGGCTCGGGCTGGTCGGTGGGTGACACGCCTGACCCGCACGGCTCCACCCCGGCGAGCCCCGGACATGTGACCCGGGGGATCCTGGATCCGGCCGGCTACTACTACCGGCGGGTGTTCACCGACGCGGTGCGGGCGGTCGCCGCCGCGCGCAGCCACCCGGAGATCGACCCGGCCCGGATCGCGGTCACCGGGACCAGCCAGGGCGGCGGGATCACACTCGCGGTGGCTGGACTGGTGCCGGATCTGCTGGCCGCCATGGTCGACGTCCCGTTCCTGTGCCATTTCCGGCGGGCAACCGAGATCACCGAATCCAAGCCGTACGGCGAGATCGTGGAGTACCTGGCCCAGCACCGCGATCAGGTGGACCGCGTGTTCGCCACCCTGGGCCACTTCGATGGCGCCGTACTGGCCAAACGAGCCACCGCGCCCGCACTGTTCTCCGTTTCGCTGATGGACGATACCTGCCCGCCCTCCACTGTGTTCGCCGCGTACCACGCCTACCGGGGCGAGAAGCAGATCGCGGTCTACCCGTACAACAAGCACGAGGGCGGTGAGGGCTTCCACGATCGCGCCAAACTCCGTTGGCTCGCTCAGGTTCTCGCTCGCTGACCGCTGGAAGTTTCACCTGTGCCTAAACCATCACGCATTCCTCCATCGATCCTGACGGTTCCGTTGTGTACCAACGCATCGACATGACCCAGCGGAAGAAGGACCCACCCTCCGACCGGCTCCGCGCTTGACCCTGTGTCGATCGGCGGCCCACCATCTGCGATCAAGCTTTCCGACCAGAAGCCGAGGAGGGTCAATGGATTCAAGCGCACGCACCTCACCACCCGGGCGGCGCAGGCGCCGCGTGTCCGGTCTGATCGCCGCCGCGGCCGCCGCCCTGTTGACGGTGGCCGCCGTGCAGGCCGTCGCGACGCCGTCCGCGTCGGCAGCCGGCACCACACCGGCGGCGTCGACCGCCGGGTGTGGCAAGGCGCCATCCCTGTCCAGCGGTACGCACACGATCACCAGCAGCGGCAAGAGCCGCAGCTACATCCTGGATGTGCCGTCCAACTACAGCAACAGCCACCCCTACCGGTTGGTCTTCGCCTTCCACTGGCTGGGTGGCACGGACACCGACGTGGCGACCGGCCGGACCGTGCTGACCGGAGTGTGGGCGTACTACGGGTTGAAGGAGCTGTCGAACAACTCCACGATCTTCGTTGCGCCGCAAGGCCTCAACAACGGCTGGGCCAACTCCGGCGGCCAGGACGTGACGTTCGTCGACGACATGGTCAAGCAGCTCGAAGGCGCGCTCTGCGTCGACACGACCAGGGTCTTCTCGGTCGGTTTCAGTTATGGCGCGGCCATGAGCTACTCGCTGGCCTGCTCGCGGGCCAACGTCTTCCGCGCGGTCGCGGTCTACTCCGGTGGCACGCTCAGCGGCTGCGCGGGCGGCACCATGCCGATCGCCTACCTCGCCTCGCACGGCGTCAGCGACCCGGTGCTGCCGATTTCCGGTGGACGGGCGCTGCGGGACCGGTTCGTCAGGAACAACCACTGCACGCCGCAGAACCCGCCGGAGCCCGCGAAGGGCAGCCGGTCGCACATCACCACGATCTACTCGGGTTGCTCCGCGGGGCACCCGGTCGAATGGATCGCGTTCGACGGCGGTCACGATGCCAGTCCCGCTGACGGTGCCAACGCGACGGCCCCGCCGCCGGTGAAGGGCCGCACCACCTACCTGCCCGGCCTGACCTGGACGTTCTTCACCCAGTTCTAGGACTCGCCCGACCAGTCAGCTCGCGACCAGCAGAATCGCGCTGTCCGGTGGCACCGTGACGGTTACGGTGCCACCGGCGGCGGTCAGCTGCTGGGGTACCGGGTGGAAGGCCGCGCTCGCCGTGACGCCGGACCCGCCCAAGGTGATCGCCTTCGAGGTGAAGCCGGGCGCGCTCAGCGCATAGCCGCTGACCTTCGCCGCCGCACTGGTCAACCGCACCGTCGTGGTCAGCGTGGCGGTGGTCTTGTTGTTCACCACCACGTTGTTGCCGATGCCCCAGGCGGAAACACCCGAGGCGCCGGACACGGTCGCGGCGTGTACCGCCCCGGTGCCGGCCAGGCTCCACAGCAGTTCCGCGTAGTACACGGCCTGCACTGCGGTCGGGTTGAGGCCGCTGAAGGTGATCGGCGAGTAGTACAACGGGAACTGGGTCGAGGTACCGCCGTGGAAGTTCACCCCGGCGCCACCGTGTGATGCCACGCCGTACAGGAAATCCAGTGCCCACAACGCGGCAGCCTGCACGTCGCTGACGCCGGGCGTGCCACCGTGGAAGTAGGAGTTGGCTTCGGTCATCCGCCACTGCCCGATGCCGCCCGCTGCCCTGGCCGAGTCGAGCGCGGTCCACTGCCTGGCCAGCGTGCCGCCGGGCGCGGTCGAGGCGAGCATGCCCGAGACCGATCCGCCGGTGTTGGCGCCGATGTAGGTGTGCATGGAGAGGATCGCCAGGGCGTTGTTGCGTTCGTGCGTGGCGAAGGGTGTGAGCCAGGACGTGTCGCTGGCCGTGCCGGGACCGTCGAATACGGCGTTCGGCACGACCGCGCGGATCGCCTTCACATAGCTGGCGTAGGAGGCCTCGTAGGCCGTCTCGCTGCGGTAGTAGTTCGGCTCGTTGCCGATCTCGAAGGCGACCAGGCTGGTGCCGAGGGCTTTCGCCACGAACGCGGCCTCCGATGCGGCGTTGGCCGGGGTGTTGGTCTTGAGGTTGATGCCGTAGATGACCCGCCAGCCGCTCGCCTGCACGAACCCGGCCAGCTTGGTCACGTCAGCAGGCGCGATCTCCTGGGCCGAGCCGCCCTTCCCACCGGAATTCCAGTTGACCAGGTCGACGAGGTTGCCGCCCAACCGCAGGACGCTCGGGCCGAGCAGCCTGAACAGGTTGACCAGGTTGGTGTCGCGCGCGTCGAACATACCGGCACCGATCCGGTCCTTCTCGTAGCTGAAGCCCGCGAAGCCGCTCGCGGACTGTCCGATGCCGGCCCGCTCGACGGTGACGGACACCGGAGTCGCCGCCGACGCACCGGTCATTGCCGAGCCTGCGATGACCGTGGCGGCCATGGCGGCCGCCAGAAAACCCTTTCGCAATCCGCGCATGTCGATCCTCCCATTAGGACAATCATCAGCGGCGCCGAGCCGACGGTGCGGCCCGGCGCCGATGTGGCATCGCTGGAACGGGAGCTAGTGCACCCGGTACATCACGATGCCGTGGCCGGGCACCGAGGCGCTGATGGCGCCGGTGGTCGTCCTGGTCGCGCCGCTCCACAGGTCGGTCAGCGTGTAGCTGGCCGCGCCGCTCTTGCCGATCGCCGAGACCGTGGTGCTGATGGTGGCCGTCGCACTGTTCTCGTTGAACAGCACGACCGACACGTCACCGTTGGACAGCGGCTTGGCCAGTACGTCCAGCCCGTGCGACGAGCTGACCATCTTGCCCTGTTTACCCAGCGAGTCCTGGTCGACGGCGATGACCGCCTTGTTACCCAGAATGGACAGTGTGGTCGAACTGGCGCCGACCAGGTTGTTGCCGGCCAGCAGGGGCGCGGCCATCTCGGCCCACAGGCTGAACTCGCTGCGGTCCTCCGTGGCCGACATCCCGTTGCCGACCTGGAGCATGTCCGGGTCGTTCCAGTGCCCCGGGCCCGCGTAGGAACTCAGCGTCACGTTCTTGTGGAAGTTCGAGAGCATACTGGTGTAGTTGGGCTGGATGTCGGGCGTGGTGCGCCACAGGTTGCCCACGTTGGGCGCCCAGTTCCACGGCGAGTTCACGCCCCACTCGCAGATGCTGTAGACGATCTTGCGACCGGTCGCCGCGAGCGCGTCGCGCATCGTCGAGTACCGGGCGATGTACTGTTGGGTCGTGCCACCCGCGTAGCAGTTGTCGTACTTGAGGTAGTCGATGCCCCAGGACGCGAACAGCTTGGCGTCCTGCGACTCGTGCCCCAGGCTGCCGGGCAGGCCCTTGCAGGTGTGGGTACCGGCGTCCTCGTAGATGCCGATCTTGAGGCCTTTGGAGTGCACGTAGGCCGCGGTGCCGGAAATGCCGTCGGGGAACTTGCTGTAGTTGGGTTGCAGGTTGCCGCTGGCGTCGCGGGTCGATGCCATCCAGCAGTCGTCGATGTTGACGAAGTCGTAGCCGTCCGAGGCCAGTCCGGCGGACACGATCTTGTCGGTGGTCTGCTTGATCAGCGCTTCCGTCACGGTGCACTTGTAGGCGTTCCAGTCGTTCCACCCCATCGGCGGGGTCAGCGCCAACCCGTTGCCCAGTGCGTAGGCGGGTGCGGCCGAGGGGCCTGCCGCGATCCCGGCACAGGCCGCCGCGACTGCCAGCGCGGCCACGATGGTCGAACCGCGCCGGCTTCTGCCGAACCCGGATTTCCGTTTCATCGTCTGCTCCTCAGTTGTAACCGGCGGCGACGATGCTCGCCTGGACGGCGTCGTCGGTCGTGTTCGAGGGATATCCGGCTACGACGGCGCCTTCGAAGAAGGTGCCCTCGCTCAGGTTGGTGTTGTGCGCGCAGCAGTCACCGCCGCTGCCCAGCACGATCGCACCCTGTTTGCGCATTGGGTCGTACCCGCGTGGCAGGGTGCCGTCCCACAAGGTGGTGAGGCTCCCCGACTGGGCGTTGCTGCCCTTGAGCGCGAACTCGGTCGTACCGTTGTTCTTCAGCATCGCGGTGACGTACTTGTCGGGGAACGCGCGCTGCTTCGGGTTCCACGAGCTGCTGCCACCGGGGAACAGGCCGTATTCCAGATCCGCCTGGACCCACGGACCGCTGCCGGTGCAGCCGCCGAACCAGCAGCTGGTGCTGAAGTTGATGGCGTCCATCGCGCCCGCGCCGTCCGCGCGGCGGTCCGTCTCGCTGTTGCCGTAGTCGAAGCAGCAACCATGGTTGACATGGGTGCCGCTGGTCACCATGTACTCGCCCTCGGGTGACTTGCCGGTGGGCACTCCCGTTGCCGAGCCGTTGCGCCAGTAACTGTTGCCCGGGTTGATGTAGAGCGCGTACGCCTTGTGGCCGCCGATGGTGATGGCCTGCTGGGTGGCACCGGCCGGTTTGTCGTTGCCGCCCGCCCCGCCCGGCCCCTGGTAGAGCAGGGTGTTGCCGTGGCCGGACTGGTCGTAGATCGCGGTGATGACGCACGAGGTACCCGCGCAGAACGTGTCCTGCGCGGCCGCGTTGACATAGCCGCCTCTGCTCAGCACGCCGATGTTCTTGGTCGTGTTGTCCGATGCGCGCCGCACCTGGTAGAGGTTGCCGCTGTAGGCGGCGTAGAGCGCCCTGGTGGTGCTGTGCGCGGCGACGCACGGCGTGCCACCGGCCGCGTAGCTGTCGCACGGCAGTTGCGGGGCCGCCGCCAACGCACCCGGTGCGCCGATGACCCCGGCACCGGTGAGGGCGAGCGCCGCGGTGGCGAGCACGGCCCACCACCGCGCGCGAGCCTTGATTGGCATGAGGACTACCTTTCTGCAGGTCAGGGCGCGATCCGGTAGGTGACGAGGGACCGGCCCGGCACGCTCGCGCTGAAGGCCCCGCCCTTGACGGCGATACCGCCCTGCGCGGCGATGTTGTTGCTCCCGTTGGTCAGGTACGGCGTGGCCGTGCCGTTCGAGATGCCGGTGCCGTTGAGCGAGAACGACGTCGATGTGCTGCCGCTGCCGGTGTTGAGCGCGACGATGATCACCGAACCGTCGGTGTTCTTGAACGCGGCCACGTCGAGGCCGCCGGGCGCGCCGCTGGCCGAGATCCGGGTGGCGCCGGGCCGGATGAACCGGCTGTAGTTGGCCAGGGCGTAGTAGCGCTTGGCCGGGTTCAGCGTGCCGCCGCTCAGTCCGATCAGGGAACTGTCGTGGCTGGTGGTGCTGATGCCCCAGAAGTAGAAGAACGCGTTGACATTGGCGTTGGCCAGGGCGGTGTAGGCGTTCTGCGCCCAGACGAAACCGTCGGCCTGGTTGCCGTCGTCCCACGCGCCGTCCCACTGGTTCCCGTTGATCGACCACTCCGACTCCCAGACCGGCCGCCCGCCCGAGCTGATCGGGCTGGTGGGCGCACCGGAGTAGCCGTGGCTGGTGAACACCCCGGTCGCCGAGTTCGCGGCCGAGTTGCCGGACACCGCGCTCACGTAGGAGGGCAGCTGGTTGAAGCCGAGCGTGTCGCAGCAGGTGATCTTCGTGGACAGACCGGAGGCCTTGAGCGTCGGCCCGAGCACCGAGATGAAGTTGGCGGCCTGCGCGGGGGTGAACAACATGCTGCCGAAGCCGCTGCCGGTCGACGGCTCGTTCACGAAGCCGAGGGTGGACGGGGTGATTCCGGCCGATGCCCAGAACTTGGCGTCCTGCACCAGATAGTTGGCGTAGGCCTGGCGCCAGTCGCCGCTGCCGCAGGAGACACCGGGGACGCCGCACAGGCCGCCCCGGTCGCTGCTGTTGGTCATGAAACTCGGCGGGTTCCAGGCGTTGTTGTAGAAGTTGGTCACGCCGTAGTTGTTCTTGGCTTGCAGCGCCAACCAGAGCTGGCCGTCCTCGGTGCCGCCGTTACTGGCGTTCCAGACGTAGTTCGGTTTGGCCGACGGACCGCCCGGGTTCCTCGGTTCGATCGAATCGCTCCCGTTGGGGATGTCGTTGCGGACGATGGTGAAACCAGCTCCGCTGGTGGTGCTGAACAACAGGTCCAGCGCCTTCTTCTGGGTCGTGCTGTTCGCGGTGCGGATCGAGTTGGCCATGTTGAACGATTCGGAGATGCCGAACCCGTCGATCCGCTGATATGTCGTGCCGCCGTTGATGGTCACCGTCGATGCCGCGCTGGCCGGTGCCTGACCAATCGCGAATGCCGCACCGAGGCCGACCGCCACGGCCGCGATCAGCCGTCGGCGTCCGGTTCGAAACATGCCAGCCTCACCTCCCGCCGTCGGGCTTGTGGCGGCCGGACGGCTGTGGTCGTCGAGAAGTCGTCTGCGCTCGATCAGCGGTGAGCGTGGCAAGCCCCACGGGGAAACTCAACTTCAACACCAGTTGAGTACTATTAGGACACTGCTCTTTCCCTGGTCGGCTGGACAATGAGCGCGACCGTTACAAGGGTGAAACTTTCAGTTTGGTGGCCAACGGTTTCCGCCGTGTAACTTTCCCTGTTTCGCGACGCTCTCGCGCCGGGAACGATGGCTGTGGCCATGAGCGATTCGGCGGCGTGCGGCCGAAACAGCGGTGAGGCTTGAGGTTCACCGGCCTGCTTTGTCACCGTCGATGTCTCACAACCGGAGGTCTCATGCGCCTGCCCCCCGAACCATCCGAACCGCCATCACCATCGCGACCGGACTCACGACCACACTAGCGGCTGCTGCCGCGGGCAACCCCTACCAACGCGGCCCACTCACCACCACCTCAGCCAAAGTCCCGCCAGGGCACGGCTTCAACGGCGGCATGGTCTACTACCCCACCGACACCAGCCTCGGCACCCGGGGAGCCGTCGCCATCGTCCCCGGCTACCAACAGCCGCACCGACAACGCCGATGCCCGGGCGACGGAACTGCTCGCGGCACTGAACTACCTCAGCACGCAGAGCCCGATGCGCAACCGGGTCGATCCCAACCGGCTCTCGGTGATCGGCCACTCGGCCGGCAGCGCGGGTGCGCTGCTCGCCGCCATCCAACGACCGTCGCTGAAGGCCGCCGTCGGCCTCGCCGCCGGTTCACCGGTCGGCAACCTGAACCTGGCCACGGACACACCGTGGTCACACCCACGTACCTCAGCGCCCTCTACTTCATCCAGATCGCCGGAGCCAGCCACATCTACGACCCCAGCACCATCTCCGAGTACCAACCGAAATGCCCCTACGTGCCGTGAGCTTCAGTGGCGCAGTTCGATCAGGCAAGCGGAGGGCGTACGCGGCAACGAGACGACGAGCCGGGCTTCGTCCTGGTGCCATTCGGCAACGGCCGTCTCCTGTGGATAGCGAACGCTGACCTGCACGGGCGAGCCGGCGAGTTCCGGCAACGGAATCGCCAGCTGGTCGTGTTCCTGGTCGCTCTCGCGGTGCCAGACGGTCAGGTAGGTGACGTTCGGCGCGCGCATGCCGAGGACCAGCCATGGATCGGTCCAGCCGGGCAGGCCGATCGGCCAGCAGGGATGGGCGCGGGCCAGATCGGCCCTGATCGAGCGGTAGACCGCGATCGCGTCCGCGACCAGCCGGCGCTGAGCCTCGGTCATGCGGTCCAGGTGACCGGACAGGTGCACGCGGCCGAGCAACGCGCCGCACAACGTGAACCCGATCTCGTCGTCGGTGAACTCCGGCTGCGGATAGGCCCAGACCGCGCCCTGTTCCGGGGTGACGCCGGCCGGGGCGGCGGCGGCGATGGCGGCGTAACGCAGGAAATCCTGCTGGTCGCTTGTGGACTGTAGCTGGAGCAGCGAGAGCATCGCGTAGTCCATGCGCATGCCGCCGGACGCACAGTTTTCGATGGTCAGACCGGGATGGCGGTCGAGCACGCCCTCCAGCCAGGTCAGGTGCGCCCGGTTGTGTTCGAGCAGGCCGGCTCCGGCGCTGAGACCACCGGCATCGGTACCGGGTCCCCCGTTGATGTTGTAGTCGAGCTTGAAGTAGCCGACGCCGAGGTCGCCGACCAGGAAGTCCACCACCTCGTCGAGGTGCTTGCGCACCGCCGGATGCCGGAAATCCAGGTGGTGGCGGCCTTCCTCGGTGACCCGCTGGCCGTCCCTGGTGAAGAAGGCGTCGGCGGGCAGGCGGTCGACCATCGGGCTGCGCACCCCGATCACCTCCGGTTCCAGCCACAGTCCAGGGACCATGCCAGCGCTGCGGATGTGGTCGAGCACCTCGGTGATGCCGTGCGGGAAACGGCTTTCCGATGGCTGCCACGCGCCGACCGTGTCCCACCAGTGCTCGTCGCGTTCGGCGTACCAGCCCGCGTCGATGCAGAAGTACTCGGCGCCGACGCTCGCCGCCGCCGTGATGAGCGGCAGCAGCCGCTCGGTCGTCGGATCGCCCATGAGGGTGTTCATGTAGTCGTTGAAGATGACCGGGAGGCGCTCGTGGTCGTCGTGGCGGCGGCGGGTGGCCCTGCGGTGGTCGGTCAGGCGCCCGATCGCGTCGTCCAGGTTGCCGCCGATGGCGATGGCGACCGGAACGGTGCGCGACGACTCGCCCGGCGCCAGCCGGATCCGGCCCTGGTGTTCGGCGTCGGTCGGGCCGAGCAGGGCGAGGTAGGTGCCTGCCGGGCCGCCCGCGGGTTGGGTGTACTCGCCGACCTGCCAGTGCCAGCCACCGTTGTGTTCGATCTGCCAGGCCCACGTCTGCCCGGAGTTCCGGTCGGTGACGGCGCCCATCGGCAGCCGGCCCGCCGAGGACCAGGTTCCGGTGTTGGTGGTGCTGAAGCAGCCGCGCGGATCGCGGCCGTGCCTGCCGCGGTTCAGGTCGGGCAGCAGGGATCTGAGTTCCCGGCGCTGCCAGCGGTTCTCGGCGAGCCAGTCGTGGTCGGCCCACCACAGGTCCAGCTGGTCGGGGCCGGGCAGGGTGCCGGCCAGCAGCGAGGTAACCGCTTCCACGAAGATCGGCCGAGAGCCGTCGTTGGTCAGGTTGACCGATGAGCGCAACGAGCCGCTGCCCACCAGGACCCGGTAGGTGGCGACGGCGCGCAAACCGGTGACCTCGTCGTGCAGGCTCACGCGTAATTCGCGCCAGCGGCCGTCCGGGTCGGTGCGGTCCTCGTGATCGAGGTAGCGCAGGCGCGCGCCGACCGCGGATTCGCAGTACCGGTGGCCGGACCAGGCGCGCCCCTGCCCCGCGACCAGCACGTCGACCAGCGGCAGGCCGCCCGCGGCAGGCTCCCGGGCCGCGCCCGGTGCGCCCAGCGCGACGATCCGCGGCGTCGCGTTGGGATCGACCTCGATGGCCAGTACCAGGCCCGAATCGGAGAAGTCGATGCGCGCCAACGGCGTCGTATCCGTCACCTGATCCTCCTTGACGACCTCCGTGTGAACGGTCACAATCCTGTCATGGATGTGACCGGTCACGCAAGGAAGCGGACGCCGCTCGCCGACGAGGCGGCCACGGCGGTAAGGCCGGCGAGCATCCGCGATGTGGCTGCTACGGCTGGGGTTTCCTACCAAACCGTCTCGCGGGTGATCAACGGCAGCCCTCGGGTGAAGGACGCCACTCGCGAGCTGGTCCAGTCCGCGATCGACCAACTCGGGTTCCGGCCCAACCGGGCCGCCCGGGCCCTTGCCGGCGGACCGGTGCAGTCGATCACCGTGCTGACCGCGGACACCACCCTCTACGGCTACGCGGCGACCTTGCAGGGCATCGAAGAAGCGGCCCGGGCCGCCGATTTCACCGTCGGCGTGCGGGTGCTGGACTCGGCCGCCCCCGCCGACGTGCGCAACGCCGTCGACCGGGCCACCGAATCGGCCGGCGCGCTGGTGGTGGTCGCCTTCGACAAGGCGGGCATCGACGCGCTGGCGGCGGTACCACCCGACATACCGATGGTGGCCGCGGTGGAGAACCCGGTGGGCAACCAGGGGGCGGGCCAGCCGTGGGTGTGGATCGACGACCGCAAGGCGGCCATGGACGCCACCAACTACCTGCTCGAACTGGGCCACCGCACCGTGCACCACGTCTCGATCCCGTCGGCGTCGAAGAAGGCCCAGCGGTTGGCCGGCTGGCGTTCCGCGCTGGTCGCGGCCGGGATCAAGCCGCCCAAACCGCAGTACGCGATCTGGCACGCCCGGTCAGGTTACGAAGCAGGCCAGGCGCTCGCCCGCGATCCCGAGGTCAGCGCCGTGCTGTGCGGCAACGACGACCTCGCCTTCGGTGTGCTGCGCGCGATGCACGAGGCAGGCCGCGCGGTGCCGGACGACGTGAGCATCATCGGGTTCGACGACATCCCGCTGGCCGAGTTCGCCACTCCCGCGCTGACCACGGTCCGGCTGGACTGGGCCGAACTGGGCCGCACCTGCTTCCGGTTGCTCCGCGAGCGGATGCACGATCCGGACACGGTCCTTTCCGGACCGCCGCCGCAACTCGTGGTGCGCGAGAGCACCGGGCCGGCGAGGAGGACGCCGTGAGCCTGGCCGAATTACTGCGCATCAGCGAACCGGTCAGTCCGCGCCGAGGACCCGATCGCCGGGGTCGCGGGCTGCGCAGGCTGGCGGTCGCGCTGCCGTTCGTCGCCCCCAGCCTCATCGGTGTCGTGCTGTTCCTGGTCGTGCCGGTGGTCATCGTCCTGGTGCTGAGCTTCTTCCGGTGGAACTTCCTCCAGCCGCCGCGCTGGGTGGGGTTTGCCAACTTCGTCACCATGGTGCGCAACGACCACGTGCTGCACGCGCTCGCGGTCACCGCGTACTACGTGCTGTGGAACATCCCGATCCAGACCGTGCTCGCGCTGGCGCTGGCGATGCTGCTCAACCGCAGGATGCCTGCCCTCGGCTTCTTCCGCGCCCTCTACGTCCTGCCCTACATGTCCACGCCGGTCGCGATGGCGGTGGTGTGGAGCTGGATCTTCAACGGCCAGTTCGGACTGATCAACCACCTGCTGCTGATGGTCGGCGTGCACGGGCCGGACTGGCTGGGCAACACGAGCACCGCGCTGCCGGTCGTGGCGATGGTCAACAACTGGCAGTACGCCGGCTACAACATGCTGTTCTTCCTGGCCGGGCTCCAGTCGATTCCGCCCTCTCTCTACGAGGCGGCCAGTATGGACGGTGCGGGGGCGGTGCGCCGGTTCGTCAGCATCACGCTGCCACTGCTCAATCCGACGATGCTGTTCGTGCTGGTGACCGACGTGATCGGGTCGTTCCAGATCTTCGACACCGTCTACGTGATGACCCAGGGCGGTCCGGGTTCGAGCACGAACGTGATCAACTACCAGATCTACTCGACCGGCTTCCGCAACTTCGACGTCGGTTCGGCGTCGGCCATGTCGCTGCTGTTGTTCGGGGTCATCCTGCTGGTCACCGTCGTGCAGTTCCGCTTCTTCCGCAACCGCACCACGTACGAGGCGCTGTGATGACCAGAACCGTGAAGTACGTGGCGTTCTACGCCTGCCTGATCGTGATCGGCGCTGTCTTCGTCGCGCCGTACGTGCTGGCGTTGTTCGGCGCGCTCAAGCCCTCCGCCGACCTGGCCGGCACCTCACCCTGGACCCCGCCGCATTCGTTCTACCTCGGCAACTTCACCACGGTGTTGTTCTCCGACGGGTTCCTGCGCTACCTGGAGAACACGATCGGGGTCACCGTCGTGCTGACCATCGGGCAGGTGATGTTCGGCGTGCTCGCGGCCTATGCGTTCGCGCGGCTGGAGTTTCCCGGGCGGGGCGGCCTGTTCTCGTTGTACCTGGCGACGTTGATGGTGCCGAACGTTGTCACCATGGTGCCGCTGTACACGATGATGCGGCAGTTCGGGCTCACCGACACCTACTGGGCCATCTTCCTGCCCTACGTGCTCGGCACGCCGTACACGATCTTCCTGATGCGCCAGTACTTCCGCGCGCTGCCCAGCGAGATGTTCGCCGCGGCGCGGATCGACGGCTGCTCGGAGTGGCAGATCCTGGTGCGCATCCTGATCCCGATGAGCCGTCCGATCATCGTCACCGCGACGTTGATCGCCTTCGTCTTTGGCTGGAACAACTTCTTGTGGCCGTTGATCGTGACCGACACCCAGGCACACCAGACGCTCACCGTCGGGCTCGCCGCGTTGCAGTCGGCCTTCAGCGAGCAGTGGAACCTGGTCCTGGCCGGTTCGCTGGTCGCCCTGGTGCCGCTGCTGATCATCTTCGTCGTCTTCCAGAAACAGATCGTGCGATCCATCCAACTCACCGGGGTCAACCGGTAGCCGCAGGAGGTGCGCTCGTGCCACGAATCACGCGAACAAGAAACCGGCTCGCCGCAACAGGTGGTGGTGTCGTCCTGGCGCTCAGCATGGTCGCGTGCGCGTCGGTCGGCACCGGCACGAGCGGCACGATCAACCTGACGTACGCGATGTGGCGCACGCCAGAGCAGGCCGGCTACCAGCAGTCGATCAACCAGTTCGAGAAGCAGCACCCCAACATCCACGTCACCATCGAGTCCTTCGCCTATGCGGACTACGAGTCCAAGCTGACCACCGAGTTCAGCTCCGGCGGCGGCCCGGACGTGTACTGGGTGAACACGCCGATGATCGCCACCTGGGCCAAGGACGGCGTGATGACCGACCTCACGTCCAAGGTCGCCGCGGCGCACATCGACACCAGCCAGTACCTGCCCCAGCTGCTGAGCCTGCACCAGCTCGACGGCAAGCTGTACGGGCTGCCGAAGGACTGGGACACCATCGCCTACTACTACAACGCCGACTACTTCGCCCAGCACCACATCACCATTCCGGCCAACCTGACCTGGAACCCTGCCGATGGCGGCACCTGGTTGCAGTTCGTCAAGCAGCTCACCGTCGACACGCACGGCAACAACGCGACCTCGCCCGCGTTCGATTCCGGGTCGGTGGCCACCTATGGCGTGGACTCGCCGAACCAGATGCAGTGGGGTTTCGAGCCCTACCTCGCCGAGGACGGCGTCAAGATCATCGACAAGCCCGGCGCCAGCTCGGTCGCGTTCGACACGCCGGCGGGCAAGCAGACCTTCCAGTTCCTGTCCGACCTGATGTACCGCTACCACGTCGCGCTGCCCGGTGCCGCGCTCGGCACCGACGGTGCCGCCAACAACACCGAGGACGAGACCGCGTTCGCCCAGGGCAAGGTCGCCATGATCGAGAACGGCGACTGGCAGACCGCCGGGCTCCAGTCGGAGGTGAAGTTCCACCTCGGCGTGCTGCCGTTCCCGGCCGGGCCGCAGGGCAACTGGACCGTCATCAACGGCCTGATCGACGCGATCAACAGCCACACCCCGAACGCGGACGCCGCGTGGCAGCTCGAACAGTGGCTCGCCTCGCCGACCTCGCAGCGCGTGCTGGGTTCCGGCGGTTACATCTGGCCGGGCATCAGCAGCCTCGACCCGCTGTACGCGGACTACTGGAAGCAGCACGGCCTCGACGTGACGCCGTTCCTCACCGAGTCGCACTGGAACGTGGTGGAATGGCCGATCACCCCGGGCATGGACCAGGCCCAGCAGGACATCGCCAACCAGTTGGCGCCCGCTTTCCTCTCCGGCGGCAACGTCGGACCCGCGGTGGACGAGGCGGCCCGGCATGCCGATGACGACCTGAGTTCAGCGGGCTGAGCTGGGCAACGCGGCCGGAGCGCTGGCTCCGGCCGCACGACGGAACACGACGGAGTCGGTTCCCGTCAACAGGTCGAGTTGGTCTGGGTGAGCAGGCCCAGCCGCCAGGGCAGCGAGGCGTAGCCGCCCGTCGCCGAGGGATCGTGCCCCTGGTAGAGGTACTGGATCTTGCACGGGTTGATGACCAGGTTCTGGTCATAGCCCGCCCGGATCATCTCGCCGCTGCTGATGTCCTTGGTCCAGGCCGTCCCGCTGAAGGTGACGTTGGCCGAACTGGCGAACGGGTTGGACGCGGTCGCGGCCAACGGCGTCCAGGCGCCGTTGATCGTCGGCGAGGTGTAGGAGTGGAAGTAGCGGTGTCCGCCCGCCCCGATGGCCTCCATCACCAGCAGGTACTCGTTGCCGCCCTGGACCTGATAGACGTTGTCGGCTTCGAAGAGGTTCTGCGGGTTCGAGTCGGATGCCGCGATCGCGGTGTTGGTGAACCCGTTCGGGAAGCTCGACAGGCTGGTCTGTGACCGGTACAGGTGCCCGTTGTCGTCGGCGGAGAACAGGTAGCAGTTGGCCGAGTCACAGATCACCCACATGTCGACCCAGTAACCGTGACCAATGTTCTGCTTGATGATGCTCGGCATCGACGAGTAGAAGTTCTTGGGCGCGGTCCACCCGCTCGGGTTGCCGATGTCGGGGTTGGTGGAGTACGAAGCGTTTCCCCCGGTCTGGTAGACCAGGTACCACAGGTGCTTCGGGGCGAAGTAGAAGACCTGCGGCGCGGTCTTGTAGCCGTGTCCGATCGCGGTCTGATCGAGGTAGTACTGCGTCGCCGAGTTCGCCTGCGACCAGTCGGTGAAGCTGAAGTAGACCATGCTGTAGGAGCCGTGGTTGTCCACTGTGGACGCGAAGACGTTCCAGCGACCGTTGTAGTAGACGACCGACGGATCCTTGATCGCCACCAGGTTGTGGGTTGCGTTCGAGTGCGGGCTGACCAGTGCGGCACTGGAACTCCAGCGGAAGCTGCCCGGCAACGAGCCCGCGGTGGCCGCCTGGGCGGGCACCCCCACGGAGGCTACGGCGCCGATCAGCGCGGCTGCCAGCCACGCCAGGGTTTTGCTGAGTTTCACGGACCCTCCAACGGGAATTGCGAAGTGACCGTACTTTCCCCAGAGCGTGACAAGAACTCGTTGGCGCCTCAAGGAATGTGCTTTCCCTGGTCGTCCGGCGAGCGGTTTCGCGCAGGTCAAGGCCGGTCGAGTGACAACGGGGCAGGTGAAAGTTTCAGATCGGCGGAAACCGGAGAAACCGTTGTCAGCAGGGCTGGTTCGCCCGGAGCGGCGCGATCAATGGACGCTGCCGATCGGCGTGGGCTAGAACATTCTCCTTGGCATCCGAACGTAATCCGGTTCGTCAGCCCAGGAGGGAACAACCGTGATGTCCACATCAGCCAAACGGCGCAGGACCCGTGCCGTGCTCGGTGCCTGCGCCGGCCTGGCCACGGCGACCGTGCTCGCCGCCGTCCTGCCCGCGACGCCTGCTTTTGCCGCGGGCACCGTGACGATCAACGGCGCGACAACGTATCAGTCCATCGACGGCTTCGGCGCGTCCGAGGCGTTCGGTCAGGCCGACGCGGTGATGCACGCGCCTGCCGCGCAACAACAACGCGCGCTGGACCTGCTCTACAGCAGCACCGACGGCGCGGGTCTGGACATCCTGCGCAACGAGATCAGCGCGGACGCCAACAGCTCCATCGAGCCCTCCAGCCCGGGCAGTCCGTCCGCGCAGCCCAGCTACCGGTCGCTGGCGCAGATCAACTCCGACAACGGCCAACTCTGGTTCGCCCAGCAGATCAAGAGCCGCTACGGCGTCAGCAACGTCTTCGCAGACGCCTGGAGCGCGCCAGGATTCATGAAGACCAACAAGTCGGCGATCAACGGCGGCACGCTGTGTGGCGTGCCGAATGCCTCATGCGCCAGTGGCGACTGGCGGCAGGCCTACGCCAACTACCTGACCCAGTACGCCAAGGACTACGCGGCGGCCGGCGTGCCGCTGTCCTATGTCGGGCCGGAGAACGAAGCGAACTACGCGCCCGGCTACGACAGCATGCTGCTCAACCCGGCCCAGACCGCGAACTTCCTGGACTACCTCGGGCCGACGGTAGCCCGCTCGGGCCTGTCGACGCAGGTCGAGTGCTGCGCGACGGAGGGCTGGAACCTGGCCCAGCAGCACGCCGCCGCGATCGAGAAGGATTCGACCGCCAACTCCTACACCAAGGTGTTCACCAGCCACGGCTACACCCAGGCGCCGAACTCGCGCCTGAACGGCTGGACCAAGCCCGCGTGGGAAACCGAGTGGTACGGCGTGAGCAGCGGCACCTTCGACACCGCCTGGGACGACGGCAGCCGCAACTCCGGTTTCGCCTGGGCCCAGAACATCTACAATGGACTCGTCAACGCGAACCTCAGCGCGTACATGTTCTGGTGGGGCACGGTCAACGGCGGCGGAAACACCTCGCTGGTCGCGCTGAGCAACGGGACCGCGTCGGCCTCGGGCCGGTTGTGGGCCTTCGCCAACTACAGCCGGTTCATCCGTCCCGGGGCAGTCCGGATCGGTGCGGGCAGTCCCAGCAGCACGGTCGAGGTCTCCGCGTATCGGAACACGAACGGTTCGGTGAGTGTCGTCGTGCTCAACACCGGTTCCGGCTCCGCGTCGGAGACGTTCTCGCTGTCCGGCACCGGCACGGCCAACGGCGCCACCGTCACGCCCTACCTGACCGATTCGAGCAACCACGTCGCCGCGCAGCACACCACCACGGTCGGCAACGGCTCGTTCACCGCCACCATTCCCGGTCGCTCCCTGGTGACCTACGTCATCGCGGCGCACTGATCGGCATCCTGCCGGGGCGGGCACGCGCACCCGCCCCGGCACGATGCCGCCCCTCAGGCGGACTCGCGGATCACCAGTTCGGTCTCCAGCACCAGCTGCGTGCCTTCCGCCGAGTTACCCGCGATCAGCGACAGCAGCTCTCGGGCCGCCTGCCCGCCGATCGACTCGACCGGCTGGTTGACGGTGGTGAGCGGTGGCTCGGTCGAACGCGCGAGCGGCGAGTTGTCGAACCCGATGACCGCGACATCGTCGGGCACCTTGCGGCCGGATCGGCGTAACGCGCGCAACGCTCCGGCGGCCATCAGGTCCGAGGCCACGAAGATGGCGTCGATGTCGGGCCTGCGATCGAGCAGTCGCCGCGTCATGTGTTCGCCGGAACTCTGCCCGAAGTCGCCGTGCGCAACCAGTCCTGGATCGAAGCGCCCTTCCGCCATCAGCGCGGTCTGGTACCCGATGAGCCGATCCACACCCGGTGACATGTCCTTGGGCCCGGCGATCGTGGCGATCCTGCGCCGCCCGGATTCCAGCAGGTAGCGAACCGCGCGTTCGGCGCCGCCCCGGTTGTCCGCGTCGACGAACGAGTACGTCCCGGCGTCAGCGCAGGCGGGCCGGCCGGCGCAGGCCACTGGCACGGTCACCCGCTCAAGCGCCATCGAATACCGTGCGTGCATGCTGACCAGTAGCGCGCCGTCGACGTTTCCACCACGCAGGTAGCGAACGATCGACTGCGCTTCCTTGGCCGACTGCGCCATCAGCAGCAGAGACTGGAAACCAGAGGGCGCCAGCACCTGGCTCACTCCCCACAGCACCCGGCCGAAGAACGGGTCGGAGCACAGCCGCATGGCCTCCTCGCACACCACGACCGCGACCGATCCGGGACGGTGCTTGCCGTGGTTCCTCGACGCGCGCTGCCGCACGTAACCGAGGTGGTTGATGGCATCCTCCACCTGGCGCCGCGTCTCCGGGCGCACCCGGGGAAAGCCGTTGATGACCCAGGACGCGGTCGCCGATGAGACGCCTGCCGCCCGTGCGACATCCGCCAGGGTCGGGCGAGGATCGGTCAGATCAAGAACGGTCACGTCTACCTCCGTGGTCCGCATCGTTGCTCGACACAGGAGCCGGGGCCCGATCGCGGTCAGCGACCAGGCCCCGAGGTCGATCAGGAACGCAAGGCGGGGATCGCCCCGGCGAAGGTCAGCTTCAGCGCGTAGGCGTTCGCGCTGAACGGCGCCGTCTGGGGAACGCTGATGTGCAGACCCGCCGAGTCCTGGGTGTGGTTCGGCAGGGAGATGTAACCGCCTGCCTGCGGCCCGATCAGCTGGATCGAGCGCAGCGAACTGAGGTTGATGCGGGTGGAGGACAGCGTGGTGCTGGTAAGCGTGCCGGACGGCCAGCCCAGGACCGTGGCGTACAGCACGTTCTTGGCCTTGTTCTGGGTGAACCGGATGTCCTTGTTGGTGCCGGCGACCGGTCCGGTGAACGAGCCACCGCCCATCTTCGTCGGCCCCTCGCCGTAGGCCCTCCAAGCCCGCGTCGCGTAGATCGACTCCCCGAACTTGCCGAGGTAGTCGCCGAGGCCGAGCAACAGGGTGCGCTGCTGATCGGGCATCGTGCCGTCCCACATCGGCGCGACGTTGAGCAGCATGTTGCCGTTCTTGCTGACCCGGTCGATCAGGGCGTGCAGCATCGCCTTGCCCGAGTAGTAGTTGATGCTGGACGTGTAGCACCACGTCGAGGTGGCCACGCAGTCGTCGGTGAGCCAGTACGGGTTGACGATGTCGCCGGGGCCGCCCCGCTCGTAGTCGTAGACCTCGCCCTTGTTGTCGTAGCCGTCCTTGTAGGTGGCCACGACCTCCTTGCCCCAGCTGTTGGCCGCGTTGTAGTAGTAGGCCAGGAACTGCAGCCGGTCGGCCTCCACGACCTTGCTCAGGTCGAAGTCCTCCCAGAGGATGTCGGGCTGGGCCAGGTCCACCACCTCCTTGAGCTTGGCCAGCCACAGCGCGTTCTCCGCGGTACTACCCAGTTGGCCGAACAGTTTCTGCAGCGACGGGTTCGACTGGTGGGGCACGTGGTCGTAGTAGCCGTTGAAGTTGTAGGCGTGGTGCATGGCGACCAGGAACTTCAGCCCCTGGGCGCGATAGGCGGTGGCGAAGAGCCGCAACAGGTTCAGGTGCGGCCCCTTGTTGACCGAGTTCCACTCGTTGACCTGGCTGTTCCACATGGAGAAGCCGTCGTGGTGCTCGGAGACCGGGCCCGCGAACTTGGCACCGGCCGCGACGAACAGTTCGGCCCACGCGTTCGGGTCGAAGTTGCCGCCCGCCGACTTCAGCTTGGGCGCGAACTGCACGAACTGGCCTGCCTTGTTGCGGGCGCCGTCGATGAAGTTGTTGTACGGCCACGACGAGGGATCGCCATAGGTGGCGATGTGGTGCCGGTTGGCGGCGCTGCCGCTGATGTACATGTTGCGCGGGTACCACTCGCTGTCGTAGGCCGGGACGCTGAACACGCCCCAGTGGTGGTAGATCCCGAACTTGGCGTCCTGGAACCATTCGGGTGCCGGTGGGTGCTGGTCGACCGAGGACCAGGTTGGCATGTAGGTGCCGGGCGCCGCGATGGCGGCGGGCACGGCCAGGTACCGGCCGGCCGCCGCGGTCGCCGCGGCTCCGGCCGCGCCGATGAGAAAACCTCGGCGGTCGAGGGAGAACGACATCGATCCACCTCCAGAGTGCGATGCAGGAAATGGGCACCAGATGAAGGAAACGTATGATCTCTGTCATCACACTCGGACCGGCGTTCTGCGTCAATACCGCTCAACACTGGGATTTTGACAGGGTTGGTACTGGTATCGAACGGAACCGACAGGCTCAAACATGTGATGTTTAACGAGAGTTCGGCAGATAGTGCCGTAGCCACCGCTCCGAGGTGATGACGTGCAGCAACGCGCTGGCCTGTGCGGCGGCCGCGTCGCGGTCGGCCAGCGCGTCGTAGATCGCGGCATGCTGGGCGATGGTGACCTCGCTCGACTCGTCGGCCACCAGACCGCGCCACACCCGGGCGCGCAGGGTCCGGCTGGAGATGCTGTCCAGCAACATGGTCAGCGCCTCGTTGCCGGTGGCGGCGGCAACGGCGCGGTGGAACGCGGCGTCGTGGTGGTTGAGCAACTCGACGTCACCGGCCGCGCCACGCATGGCTTCGAGGTGTGCGCGGATCCCGGCAAGCTCCACTTCGGACGCCCGGGCGGCAGCCAGCGCGGTGGCCGCGGGTTCGAGCATCTTGCGGACCTCGAACAGCTCCAGCACGGTGTTGCCGTGCATCAACTCCACCGCGCTGCCCAGGCCGGCCAGCAGCAGTCCCGGGGCCAGGCTGGTGACATAGGTGCCATCGCCACGCCGGACGTCCAGCACCCCGGACACGGCCAGTGCCTTGACGGCTTCCCGGACCGGGCTGCGCGAGACACCGAGTTCGGCGGCGAGTTCGTTCTCGGCCGGCAGCCTCGCGCCGGGTGGGAACCGGCCGGACCGCACCAACTCCCTGATCTTGGCGATGGCGTCATCGGTCAGCGACATGTCCCCACCCCTTCCGCCGCGGCACGGCACGGCCGCAATCCTATGCGCCCGTGCCGTGCCGCTGGTGCCCTACCAGCCGGGCCTCACCCGCCCAGGGTGATCGCGGCCGAGTGGTCCGATCCCGCCGTGACCGACACCGTGAACTGGTGCTTCGACGAGTCGTAGCTCACCGCGCCCGCGCTGCCGTCGGTCGCCGACACCTTCGGTGCCGAGGGCGCGTAACCGTGCAGGGTCACCGAGTTCTCGCCGCTGGCGAAGGACACCGTGGCGTGCACGGAGCCGTTGTCGGACAACTGCGCGATGCGCTTGCCACCCAGCGACACGAACTTGCCCGCGTCGCCCAGGAAGCCGATCCCGGACTGTCCGAGCGGCGCCACCACGTAGTACGAGCCGTTGCTGCCCACCGTGTCGGTGAAGTGCCCACCGGCCGGCACGACCGTGCCCGCACCGGTGAAGTAGTTGTACACGTAGGCCGCACCGCTGACACCGGCGTCGCCCGGGGTGAAGCTGATTTGCTGCGATCCGTTGTTGCGGGCGTAGGCGAACACGTAGCCGTCCCGGAGGCCGCCGTTGTGGTCGCTGTAGGTGCTGGCCACCATCGGCGGGGTGCCGCCCTGGGCCATGGCCACGTAGACACTGTTGATCGGCACGATGGCCTCGTCCGGCTTGACCACGACGCCATCCGAGCGGACCGACTGCTTCAGGTTGCCGACGTTCTCGGCACCGATCGCGTCACCGACGCCGACCATGCCGTTGGACAGCGTCGACAACAGCAGGTTGTCGGTCTCGCCGCTCATGAACACGTCGGTCCACGGCAGTTCGCCGACCGCGCTGACCATCCGCGAGTCGAACAGGAATGAATCCCACTTGGTGCGGTCGAACCGGTCGGAGTTCACCCGGTCGGTCTGCGCGTTCTGGTACTGCGAACTCTGCAGGATGTTCCAGGGCAGCGCCATGCAGTACTGGAGGGTGATGTTGTTCGACGCGCCCGAGTGCGCCATGTTGCCCATGAACGCGTTGGGGTCGCTCAGGTTGTACTTGGGCTGCGCGTCAGCGGAGAGCCAGTCCTGCTCGTAGGTGATCACACCGGAACTGGCCAGGTAATTCATGGTGCTGTTCCAGAAGGACGGATCGGTGATCACGTCGTTGGACATGGTGTACTGCTGGTGGTAGGGACTCGACGGGTCCACCCAGCGGGCATGGGTGACCAGCGGCAGGTTCAGCTGGCGCTGGAAGGAAGCGAGGCCGTTCGGGAACAACGCGGGCGCCGCGCGGTAGGTGTACTCGCCGCCCCGGTTGGTTCCGTTGCCCTGCCAGCTGTCCGAGGAACCCTTCGGATACCACCAGCTGTCCAGCTGCATGTAGCCCAGCGGAACGCCCTTGGCCGCGAAGTCCTTCGCCACCGAGGTCAGCGTGCCGGTGTAGCCCTGGCTGGTGTTGTACTTGTAGTAGTAGGACGCACCGTTATCCGTCCAGTAGCCCAGTTTGTTCAGCGTCGCGTTTCCATCGTTGGCGATCGGCTTCTTGCCCCCCAGCGCCATCAGCGCCGAGCCCCAGCTGTCGTAGGTGGCGTTGACGCCGCTGCCCAGGGTCAGCAGGGTGCGGTGGGTGAAGCCGGCCGGCAGGGTGCCGACGCTGGACGTGATGCCCATGGACAACGTGGTGCCGGAGCGGGTCAGGTTCGCGACCGAGAAGTTGTCGGCGGGTGAGACCAGGAATCCGTTGCCGCTGCCGTCGAAGGTGAGCAGCGGACTGTCGTGGGCAGGCGTGCCGTTGAACTGGTAGGGCGACCACTCCTGGTCCTGGAACGACTCCCGGTAGGGCAGGTTCGGGGTGGACAGCGACGGGAACTGGGCCGAGGAACCGTTGGCGGTCGAGGCCGTGTTGGTCGCGCTGAACAGCACCGTGGGTTGGTTCTGGTACACCCTGATGCTCGCCGAACGAGCGACGGTGTCGGTGTAGCTGAAGTCGACTTCCTGGTACGAACCGATGGCGTCGCTGCCGGTCTTGGTCTGGGTACTGGTCAGCTGGTGACCGACCGAACCGCTGAAACTCCACGACGCGGGTTGCGTGGTCTGGAGTCGGTAACCGCCGCTCGGTGTCACCGATGCGGTGATCCCGGCCGCGGTGACCGACCTGGCCAGCGGTTGCGCGCTCGCCGTCGCGGTCATCCCGGCGCCGGCCACCACCAGGACGGCTGCGGGGATCAGCATTCGCTGGAACAACTGCCTGCTGCGCCTGCTCATTCGGGCTCCCTCGGATGTGGTCACGATGCGGAGGTCAGGTAGATCGCGAACGCGTCATGGGCGACCCGGAACATCACGGGAAATGGGACAGTCCGTGCCAATGCCAGGCCGGCCGCGGTGGCGATGCCACGTAGCCGGGTGCCTTTTCGCACAGGATCTCCCTTGATCCGAGGTCGTACCGTGACTGGTGTGAGCGGTCACATCAGTCCTCGCACGGTGCCCTCCATTGTCGATCGATCACGTTGCAGCAGCCGCAATACCCCTGTCAAGCAGGTCGGCGGCCGGTAAACCGGCACTGTCGAAACAATTGTCGAACCCCCTGGTAAGCCGACTTACCCAGCTGAGTTATCGACAAAATCGGACGCGGAAACTTTCACACTTCTTGCTCAGTCATCGAAGTCGGCGAACCGGCGTGCGCTCGGCATCGTGCGGCTCACTTTCGGTGAGGCCATCTCCAGCAGTCCCAGCTCGGCCAACCGTCGCAACACCAGGTGCGCCCGCCGCACCCGTTCCCGCGCGCTCTCCACGATGACCGAGCCGAGGTGGCTGCCAGCTGGGTAGATGCCCGTTGCGTTGCGCAGCCCGAACTTCAGGTAGATCGGCGCGCCGACCCTGACCAGCTCAGCCGCGTCATAGTGCCGTACGAACCCGCCGAGATCATCCGGCGCCTCCAGGTAGAAGTCGATCGCGGCACTGCCTGCCGCACGCAGCTCGGCGATCTGGGCGATGGTCAGGTCGGAGGGCACGTTGATCGAGTCCGCGCCGAGCCGCTGGACCACCTGGAACGACGCCGGATTCACCGGCCCGGTCAATGCCGACATCTTCAGCGTCACGTCGGCGGGGAGCTGCCCGGTCCCACGCAGCCGGTGCACCGCCCACAGCACGCCCTCATCGGCGACCAGCAGGCAGCGCACGCCCAGCGCGACGGCCCGTTGCGCGTCCGCGATCGCCTGCCCGAGTTGGTCGCGCCCCCTGGCCCGGGCGCCAGCCCCGCCGCTGCTGGTGAACCGCGCCCCGCCGATGTCCCAGGTTCCCCGTGGACCAAGGAAAAGACACAGCTCGATGCCCGCATCGGCGGCGATCGCGACCATATCGGCGATCTCGGCGTCGTCCAGCATCATCACCCCGCTGCCCTGACTGACCCGGTGCACGATGACCTCGCGCCGCGCCGCCTCGGCGACCACGGCTTCCAGCGCACGCGGCCCCTCGACCGAGGGGATCTCCACCCGGAACGCTCCGCCGTCCGGGAACCGCGACCGCGAGCTCAGCGGCGCGGGCTGGGCCGTGGCGAACCCGATCGAGGACAGCGTGTCCTCGCCAGGCAGCGCGGGCCATCTTCGATCGCGTTCGACGGGATCGTCGGTCATCGGCTCCTCCAGAATCGAATTCGACTTGCGACAAAAACGTGTTTCTACGGCACGTTTCTTATGGTGTTCACTGGTTGACGTACCGCACGCCAATGCCTAGCCTGCGTTTCGACATTCCGCAAGCCGTGCGGCATCTCCGGTCTCCTCATAACCTTCTCGACTACTTCGACCCCGTGAGGCGAGACAATGGCAGAACGAGAGCGAAAACTCCGAACCGCGACCCGGCTGGGCGCGACCGCGACGGCGGCAGTGGCTGCCGTGGGGCTGGCCGGTGGCGTCGGCTGGGCGGGTCAGAGTACCCATGACACACCGGCTCAGCAGCACGGTCCGACGATCAGCAAGGAGTACTTCGGCCAGACCGATGGCGCGCCGGTCCACCAGTACACGCTCACCAACGGTCACGGCATGCGCGTACGCATCCTCGACTACGGCGGCATCATCCAATCCCTGGACACCCCCGACCGCACCGGCCACGAACACAACATCGTCCTGGGCTTCGCCACCCTCAACGACTACCTCACCCACAACAGCC